>DASQBB010000043.1:0-18194 GCA_035635435.1 Chthoniobacterales bacterium
TGCGCGCGAGAAAATGTTCGGCCGGAATAACGGTCAGATTCTCGGCGGCGTATTGGAGCTGCATCGGATGACTCTTTTTGCCGGTGAAATCGATCACGATTTGATTGAGAAGAAGATTCCACTCCGCGACCCGGCCAAATCCCCAACTTTTGTGCAGACAAAACGTGCCCGGCTTGAGCGCATCCAGTTTCTCGGCCGCTTTGGAAGTCAATTTGCCGGCTTCAACCAGTTTCTCGAGCTCCGCGTCCATGAGAGACGGACAAACTACGATGAAGGTCGGCCGTAGCAAGCCATGCGGGACAATGTTTTGCGATTGCCGTCGCGCTCGTCGCGTGAAACCCTACGCACGATGTCGCCGACAAGTATCTGGTTTTGGATCGCCTTTAATGCCGGCGTTTTCCTCGCGCTAACTCTCGATCTTGTTCAATTCAAACATCGCGGCCGCGAGTTGAGCATGCGCGCCGCGGCCCATCGCACTCTTATCTGGATCGGCCTTTCGCTGCTGTTCAATCTCGTTGTCTGGAAAATCCGCGGCCCGGACAAAGCGCTCGAATTTCTCACCGGTTACGTGATCGAGTACTCGCTCAGCGTCGACAACATCTTCATCTTCGTTGTCATCTTTCAGTACTTCAAGGTCCCGGGGATGGCGCAGCATCGCGCGCTCGTTTGGGGAATTGTCGGCGCGCTGGTGATGCGCGGGGTTATGATCTGGGTCGGGATCGAGCTGGTCCAGCGGTTCGAATTCATTCTCTACATTTTCGGCGGCTTTCTGCTCATCAGCGCTTGGCGGATGTTTTTTGTTGAACGCGAGCCTCAAGACTTTGGCCAAAGCTGGATCATGCGAGTTTGCCAGCGAGCAGTTTTTCCGGTCACGCCGACGTTTTACGGCGAACATTTCAAAGCCAAAGTCGACGGGCGCTGGATGCTCACACCGCTGGCGCTGGCATTGGTCGTCATCGACGTGATGGACCTTGTCTTCGCGGTCGATTCCATTCCCGCGGTGTTCGCGATCACGCGTGACACTTTTATTGTTTACACTTCAAACGCCTGCGCCATCGTCGGCTTGCGCTCGCTTTATTTTCTGCTCGCCAGGATGATCGAACGGTTCATCTACCTGAAAAGCGGTCTCGCTGTGGTCCTCGCGTTCGTCGGACTGAAAATGATTTTGCGCGACCTAGTGGAGATCCCGGTTCCCATCTCGCTTGCGGCGATTGTTTCGACCCTGACGATCACAATTCTGATTTCGTTGCGGGCCACGCGAAAGCGTGAGGCCAGTCAACGAGATTCAACTCCGTAGAGAGTGACGCAGATCGCATCTTCGGAAGCGCATCTCGCGCGCCGGCTTGGGCTCTTCGACACCACGATGCTCGTGATGGGCGGGATCATTGGCTCGGGGATTTTCATTAATCCCTACGTCGTCGCGCAACAGGTCCCGTCCACAGTTTTAATCCTTGCCGCCTGGGCTTTCGGCGGACTCATTGCGCTCGCGGGCGCTTTTATCTACGCGGAACTTTCATCACAAACGTCAGCGAGCGGCGGCCAATATGTTTATCTGCGCGATGCTTTCCATCCCGCACTCGCGTTTGTTTATGGCTGGGCTTTGCTGCTCGTCACGCAAAGCGGCGGCATGGCTGCGGTCGCGGTAACTTTTGCAAAATATGTGTGTGCGCTCGGACACGCCCAGGCAAGCGATAACTTCGCGGCCTTCCTCGCGGCAATCGCACTCGCAGTCTTAACTGTGATCAATTGCTTCGGTGTGCGGGCTGGCAGCACGACACAAAATCTGTTCATGATTTTGAAACTGATCGCGATTGCGGCGCTGGTCGCGTTCGGGTTAAGCGTGAGCGGCCCGCCCGCGACCGCCGTCGCAAAATCGACATCGTCGGGAATCTGGAATTCGGTGACTGCGTTCGGCGCGGCGTTGATTCCAGTGCAATTTGCGTACGGTGGCTGGCAGACGTCGTGTTTTGTGGCCGGCGAAGTGCGCGAACCGCAAAAAAATCTTCCGCGCGGTTTAATGTTTGGCGTTCTTGGCGTGATCGCCGTTTATCTCTCAGTAAATTTCGTTTGTGTCCACGCGCTAGGCCCACTCGGCCTCGCCGAAACGAAAACTCCAGCGTCGGCCGTGATGCGCCTGGCGCTAGGAGAGAACGGCGCGCGCATTATTGCGGTTGGGATTGCGGTCTCCACCATCGGGTTTCTCAGCCAAAGCATGCTGACCGCGCCCCGGGTTTATTTTGCTATGGCCGAAGACGGTTTGTTTTTTTCAGGCCTGGCAAAACTCAATCGTGCGCGGGTGCCCGCCTTCGCGATCGCGTTGCAAGGCGCGCTTGCGATCGTGATCACGTTGTCAGGACGCTACGAACAAATTTTGAACTACGTTATTTCGGTAGACGTAATCTTCTTCGCCCTGACTGCCGCGACGGTTTTTGTTTTTCGACGCCGAGTCCGAGCCGGACTGACCTTTAACAGGAGCGAGGCAACATTTCGCGTGCCTGGCCATCCGTTCACGACTTTGTTTTTCATCGCCGCCTGCGCCGGCGTTGCCTTCAGCACGGTTTATCGTTACCCGCATAACAGCGCGATCGGTTTGGGAATCATGCTGACGGGAATACCGGTTTATCTTCTTTGGCGGATGCGGCAGGCCGCAAGACAATGACGAAAACGAATTCAGAGTTCATGCATTGGGCGAAGACGCGCCAGAAAGTGAAATACGATCTCGCGTTGAGCGGGATCCTGAATCTTCCGATCGCCAAACTCGACGTGAAGCTTAGTGATTTGGAATTGCATGGCGACAACGCTTATGGCTATCGCCCACTGATTGAAGCGCTGGCGAAGCATCGTCAAGTCGCGCCCGAAAACGTCGTCACTGTTTCCGGGGGCACGTCGATGGCAAATCATCTCGCGATGGCGGCGCTGCTTGAGCACGGAGATGACGTTTTGAT
Organism: Chthoniobacterales bacterium; assembly: GCA_035635435.1. Lineage (GTDB taxonomy): Bacteria > Verrucomicrobiota > Verrucomicrobiia > Chthoniobacterales > UBA10450 > AV40. Next base: position 2,946 of record DASQBB010000043.1, read on the forward strand.
CGAACAGCCAACTTATGATCCCCTGCTCGCGATCGCCGAATATCTCGGCACGAAGATCAAACGCTTCGCGAGAAGATTCGAAGACGGATTTAAGATCGACATCGTCGATTTGGAAAAGCAGATCACGCCGCGCACGCGCTTGATCGTGCTGACCAATTTGCACAATCCGAGCAGCGCGCTAGTTGACGAGGCGACGCTGCGAGAGGTCGGCGAGATGGCGCGCAACGTGGGAGCAAAGGTGCTAGTGGACGAAGTTTATCTCGAGGCAATGTTTAAGAATGCCCCCGCATCAGCCATTTCATTCGGTCCGGAGTTCGTCATCACCAGCAGCCTGACAAAAGGCTACGGCTTAAGCGGTCTTCGTTGCGGGTGGATTTTCGCCGAAGCTAAGCTCGCCGAAAAAATTCGCCGACTCGACGATATCTTTGCCGCGAGCGCGCCGAACGTGATGGAGCGACTCAGCGTATTGGCGTTGAATCAACTTCCGAAAATTGCCGCACGCGCGGGATCGATGCTGGAAGCGAATCGACAAGTGTTGAATAACTTTTTCAAAACGCGCGATGATATAGAACCTGCGCCGACAAAGTTCGGGACAACTTCATTTCCACGGCTGCGCCATGTGGATGCTGATCAACTTTGTGCTTTGCTGATTGAAAAATACGAAGCTGCGGTTGTGCCAGGCCGGTTCTTCGAATCGCCTAGTCACATTCGGATTGGAATGTGCTGCGAACCGACGTTGTTCAATGAGGGAGTCGAGCGTCTCGGCAAAGCGCTCGATGAGCTGCGGCGCTAAGGGTTAGATGCGTTCGCGGCCGTGCGGCTGCGCAAGATCGACAATCGGTCCGAGCGGCACGATCCGGGTCGGGTTAATTTCCTCGTGGGTCATGTAGTAGTGACGCTTGATGTGATCGATGCTGACAGTCTCGGCAATTCCCGGCTGCTGATACAAGTCCAGTAAGTACCCTTGCAGATTCGGGTAATCGATGATCCGCCGAAGATTGCATTTGAAATGTCCGTGATAAACGACATCGAACCGAATGAGCGTGCAGAAGAGGCGCCAATCGGCTTCGACGATGCGCTTGCCAAATAAGTAGCGGCTTTTCGACAACCGTTTTTCCATTTCATCGAGCGCGTCGAAAAGTTTTCTGCACGAAATTTCGTAAGCTCGCTGGCGAGTGGTGAAGCCGGCTTTGTAAACGCCGTTGTTGATGTTGTCGTAGATGAATTCGGAAAGCTTGGTGTGCTCGGCTTCGATGTCTTTGGGGAAAAGATCGACATCTTTGTTTTTCGCGAACTCATTGAAGACGCGGTTGAACATCGGACAAATGTCGTCCTCGCAATTGTTCACGATCTTCTTCGTTTCCTTGTCCCAAAGCACGGGGACGGTGACTCGGCCATCGAACCCGGGATCGGTCGCCGCATAAGCCTGGCTCAAATAGTGGAAGCCATTGACGTCATCGGTCGATTCGAACTCATCGAGCTTGTTTAACTGTGAACCAGGGCGACTCCGCTCCGGATCTCGAAAGGCCCAACCCTTCTCATCGCGAAACGGATCGACAATCGTCAGGCCGATCGCGTTTTCGAGACCTTTCAGCTTTCGAAAGATGACGGTGCGACTCGCCCAGGGACACGCGAGCGAAACGTAGAGATGATAACGGCCGGCCGCAGCGGGATACGATGTCGATCCATCATTTGAAATCCATTCGCGAAACGCGTCTTCCTGACGCTGAAATTCGCCGGTGTCGGTCTGTTCGTTAGGGAATTGTGCGGGCACGACAACGAGTAGACGTCAAAAGACAGAATTAGAAAGAAGAGATCACGAGCACCGCCGTGCCGTCGAGTTTGCCGGCGCGGAATTTGTCCAATGCGGTATTGGCTTCTTCGAGCGGAAAAATTTCCACCTTTGTTTTCACCGGTACCCGCGGCGCGATTTTGAGAAACTCTTCGCCGTCGCGGCGAGTCAGGTTGGCAACGGAACAAATTGCGCGCTCCTGCCAAAGATCGATATAAGGAAATGAAGGGATATCGCTCATGTGAATTCCGCCGCACACGACGCTGCCGCCTTTTGCGAGCGCGCGCAGCGCTATGGGGACAAGCGAACCTACCGGCGCGAAGATAATCGCGGCATCGAGTTTCTCGGGCGGCATTTCATCGGAGCCTCCGGCCCAAATCGCCCCTAACTTTCTCGCCGATTCCTGGCCAGCTCTGTCGCCCGGGCGAGTGAACGCATAAACTTCTTTTTTCTCATAAAGCGCAACTTGCGCGATTAAGTGCGCGGCGTTGCCGAAACCATAAATGCCGAGCCGGCGCGCATCACCCGTCTTCCGATAGGATCGATAGCCGAGCATTCCGGCGCAAAGTAGCGGCGCCATCTCGACATCGCCGTATTCGTCGGGCAGATGAAAACAGTATCGCGCATCGGCAACGGTGAACTCGGCGTAGCCCCCGTCGATGGTATAACCGGTGAACTTTGCGCGGTCGCAAAGATTTTCGCGATGAGACCGACAAAAAGCGCAATCACCGTCAGTCCAGCCGAGCCATGGAATACCGACGCGGTCTCCGACCGCGAATGACGAAGCTCGAATGCCGAATGACGAAGGAATTTCCTCGACGCGTCCGACAATTTGATGGCCGAGAACGAGCGGAAGTTTTGGATTAGACAATTCACCGTCGACGATATGGAGATCCGTCCGACAAATTGCGCAGGCGCTGACACGAACGAGAAGTTGTCCTTTCGCCGGTTTCGGTTGCGGGACGTCACGCAGTGCGAGCGGTTTTCCAATTTTCTCGAGAACCATCGCGCGCATTTCGGTTTAATAAATAAAGCTGCGCGCGTATCGCAATGAGCAGCGGCGGGTATTGCAGACTATGAGTTACACGGTATTCTTGGACCGGAGCAAGTTTACCGCGTTCGCGTGCCTGAGTCTTCCGAGCAGAACGGGCTGCACATGGTTCGCAGGGACGAACCAAAGGCGCATTCCGTCTATCCTCGCGGCTCGCAAGCTAAACCGACAGTCGAATTACCAGAACGAGACGCTCCAGAACCGTTTGGGTTTTTTACGGTCGGCCGCATTGGTTTCGTCGTCGCCATAGCGCTTTTCTTCGCATTCGTGATTGGGTCGGGCTACCTGATTCGGCAGCTGCATCGCGAAGCCGGTATCGCGGAGGAAACGCATCCTCCTTCACCCACCGCCACTGAGGCCCCCACTCAGGAAGCGTGGGTCAGCTTAGACATGATACATGTCACTTCCATCGCGCTCGGAAATGTCCCTCTCGCCATCGTAAATGGTCAGCGCGTGTCCGAAGGTGATCTTCTCGAAGTAAAAACGCCAGCCGGTCCCGCTACTTTGCGTGTCGTCGGTATCGAGGACGGAACAGTGCACTTCAAATACGGCAGCCAAATCATCGACGCGAAGTGGATGGCGCCCCCTACGCCAACGAAACCGCGCTAATCAGACGCTTTGCGAAGCCGGTTCGCTTCTTTTTTGTAACTGCGCGATTGTGGCACGTAACTCGGCCGTCCGCTCACAAACTGCTTCTTCAAGAGCGGCGCGTTGATTATCCAAAAGCAAATGGGCGTGCCGGCTCTTGAGAAGATTGCGAATGCGCAGAATGACTTCGGTATGATCAAAGGGTTTGCACAAAAAGTCTGTCGCGCCGGCACCGAGAGCACGCCGTTTTGTTTCCTCGTTCGTGTCAGCAGTCAGAACAACGACGGGGAGAAAGCTTGCATCGTCTTCAGAGCGGAGCGATTCGAGAATGGAAAAGCCGTCCGGTGGCGGCATCATTAAATCGAGCAGAACCAAATCCGGTTCAAATTTTTTGCACGTCTCGAGCACAAGTTTGGAATCGAGAACTGACTCCATCCGCGCATAACCATTTTCGATCAGGATTTCCTGGAGCAGCGCGACGTTAGCGGGCTCGTCGTCCACGATGAGGATTTTCATTCGTTGAAGGAGCGTGTCCGAGTTCATGCGCCGTTCCCGTTCGTGCTCGCTGGCTCGCAAAAATGTTCTTCGATAACTTTCAGAAAACAGTCCACATCGAGCGGCTTGGTTAAATAATCTTCCGCCCCGAGGGACATTAGGCGACTGATTTGCGATTTGGTGGCATCAGCGCTGAGGACAACTACCGGGATATCGCGCGTGCGCGCTTTGGCTTTGAGTCGGGCCAGGACTTCTGCCCCATTAATGTCCGGAAGATGAACATCAAGCAGGATCAAATCAGGCTGATGCCGAGTGGCCAATTCGATACCGAGCTGGCCTTGCATCGCGCTGATTAATTTGATGGGCGCGCATTCCCCCAATAGATGTTCGACGAGCGTAAGATTGGAAAGATTGTCCTCGATATAGAGCAAGGTTTTTTCATCGCCGTTCAGGCCGACCAGCGACGTTGACGCGGTCCGACTCGAGCCAAGCTGCTCCCGAACACCTTTGACGATCGGGAATTCGATCCAAAAGCATGCACCCATGGCGGGACCGCCCTCGCCAATTGTCCCACCCATCGCTTCAGTCAGACGCTTGGAAAGAGCAAGGCCGAGACCGGTGCCCTGGGTGTCGCTGTTCTCGGCCCCGAGGCGATCAAAGGGGGAAAACAAACGGGCGCGTTTGTCAGGAGGAATGCCGGGACCTTCATCGATTACAGAAATCCTAAAACGTTCCTGAGGTTGCGGCACAAGATCGACAATGATGCGCCCGGCAGGACGATTGTATTTCACGGCGTTGGAAAGCATGTTGAGCAGGACCTGTTTGAAACGTTGTCGATCGGCAAGCACACTGGGAGACGCCTCAAGCAAAGGCGTTCGCTTAATTTCAATCTTGCGCTCTGCGGCCAGCGGTCGAATCAAATCGATCGCTTCATCCACGGCATGCTCTACTAAGACCGGCTCGAGCGAGAGTTGGAAACGGCCGGACTCGACTCGTGCGATATCGAGGATCTCATTGATCAGGTTCAAGAGATGACGTCCAGCGTTCAGGATATGACTGATGCGGTTTTTCTGAACGGCGGTTGGTTTTTGTCGCTCCAGAAGCTGACCAAAACCAAGGATCGCATTTAACGGCGTCCGCAGCTCGTGGCTCATCCGCGAAAGGAATTCGCTCTTCGCTTTGCTGGCCCGCTCTACTTCCTTAACTCTCTTTTGCTCAGTAATGTCTTCGACCGTGCCCTCGTAATAAATGATGACCCCGTTTTCATCCCGGACCGCACGGGCATTTTCACTGAGCCAGATCTTGCTGCCATCTTTCCGATAGACTTCGTACTCGAACAACTCGACGAAACCTTGTTTTTCGATCAGATGTTTGAACTCCACTCGCCGTTCAGGATCGACATAAACGGTCCGTCCGATATCGGCCACGCTGTCCGTGAGCTCTTGTGGCGAGCTGTAGCCGTACATCCGGGCCATCGCCGGATTGACGCTGATGTATTTTCCATCCGGTGTGGTCTGGAAAATTCCTTCGATCGCGTTTTCAAAAATCGCTCGATATTTCTCTTCTGTTTGCCGCAATGCCTCTTCCGCTTTCTTCTCCTCTGTGATGTCGCGCATGAAGCAATAGTGACCGAGAACTTTTCCGCTCGCATCGGTTCGTTTGACCATCAGGACATGCTTGTAAAACAACGAACCGTCCTTTCGCACCGCACGCACATCGAATTCCGCTTTGCCCTCCGATAACATACGTTCATAGGCCTCTACTGCCTGCTTTCTGTCTTCAAGGAGTACCGTCGGCGTCCAGTCCATGCCAACGAGTTCGCTCGTCGAATAACCCATCATCTCCGCGTAGGCCTCGTTAACACGCTCGTACCGGCCATCGCAATTCAGGATTGAGATGCCTGGCATCGCGTTACTTAGCGCAAGGTTCGTCTCGTGCAGCGCATCCTCCGCCCGCTTGCGCTCGGTAATGTTGATGGCGAGGACGAGACGAGCAGGGCGCCCGTTCCATTCGAAATCATTGGCGGTGATAGCAACGTCAATCAGCGACCCATCTTTCTTGCGGTGTCGCCAGACCGCAGTCGATACACCGTCGGGGCCAGATTGCTCGACGTCATCCAGCAACGCCGGAACATCTTCAACTGAGCGGATATCTTTGAGCGTCATCCCCAAAAATTCGTCGCGGGAAAATCCGTAATGTTTGATGGCCGCCTCGTTCACCTCGAGGAAGGCGAGCGATTCGCGATCGAACACCCACATCGGCTCGGGGTTTCTTTCAAAGAGAGCGCGATAGCGTTCTTCAGCGGCGCATAGTTCGGCGGTGCGCTCCTGAACCCGTCGTTCGAGAGACAGATTGAGCTTGTGAATTTCTTCCTCGGAGCGTCTTCGCTCACTGATATCGTGAGCGACTCCAAAAAGGGTCCGATTCTGCTCCGACCAGGTCGCCGACCAGAGAACATCAACCACACTGCCGTCTTTACGCAGGTAGCGGTTAACAAAGTCGGTAACTTTTCCGCTGACTTTTAAATCAGACTCCGCTTGGCTGGTTCTCGGCCGATCCGTTGGATCAACAAAGTCGATATATTTGCGCCCAATTAGTTCGGCAGGCGTATATCCCCAGAGATGCTCGCAAGCTGCGTTTACAGTAAGAAATCGACCTTCCTCATCGACTGTGCAGATGACATCCAGCGAATTATCCATGATCGACTGGTTGGCTCGAACAGCGGCCTCCAGCTCGCGTTTGTTTTCGTGAAGCGCATTCTCGGCCTTCTTTCGCTCGGTGACATCTTTCACCATTGTCACGTAGTGATGCGGCCGACCTTCTTTGTTACGGATGATCGCGGCCGTCAGATTGACCCAAAGCAATTCACCGTCTTTTCGAATGTAACGCTTCTCGAACGCAGAGCGCACTGCGCCGGCACGAAGCTCGTTCACAACATCGTGGTCGTGCTCAATATCGTCGGGATACGTTATTTCGAGCGTGCTTTTTCCAATCAGCTCCTCGGATGAATAGCCCATCATCTGGCAAAGCGAACTGTTCACTTTGACGAAACGCTGCTGAAGATCGACAACCGCGACACCCATCGGCCCTTCTTCGAAAATCTGGCGGAATGTTTGCTCGCTCGCTTCGAGCGCGGCCGTCCGATTGGCGATCGAGCGCATTTCGCGAATGCTGCGGAGACATGAAATGACCAGGAACAGGTCCTCGAAAATCACCCAGGCCGCGTGCTCAATCGAGCGCCACGGGCTGGCCGTTAGCACGCCGTAGACTGAGTAAGGCCAATAGACACCCCGAAGAAAATGATCGAGGGCAACGACAATTGTCGCCGGGATCAGGACGCGCCAATCGCGATAAAAAGAGAGAATGACTAAAGAACCGAAAACGTGAAAGTGGGTCTCGATTCGTCCGCCGGTGACGCTGATCAAGAGCGCTGACATTAGCATCTGCGCAACGGCGATGATATGCCGGGTAATGGCAGCCCCCGGCCAAACTCGGGTCAGCCAGATCGGGAAGAAGCTGATCGCGCCGCCCAAAAAGATTGCGGCCCAAACGTGAATGTGAATTGCGCTTGATTGTCCAGCCCATGTGTAAGGTGAGATCACGAGCGCCATCGCGATCGCGGCGACCCATTGAAAGATCATGAGGCGCGCAAAAAGCTGATCGGTGTTGCGGTAAATCTCGTCTTGTTGCCGCGCGAACAATTCGTCGGAGCGCCGGGCGCACTCATCCTGTGTACTCATCTCCGGAGTCTCGGCGGCGACTTGGACCGCGAGCGCGTTTTTTACTACTTCAAACATGGGGCTTGTCTGTTGCGATCTGTGAGCGAGCAACCGAAGACGAAACTGTTCGCTCGGCCGCTGGTGCCGTTATTGATCAAGGACACGATCGAACTTTCGCCGGCGTTATCGCCAGAATGACCGCGCGATGCAGTAATGCCGCCGCTGAACAGGAGGCGGCCGTTTCGATCGAACAGGAAAGTGTGACCTGATGTTTTGGCGCCGAGCCGCTGCGCCTCCACACCATCGACATCGGACAATACGGTGACGCCGGGAATTTTTTCAGCGGTCCGACGCAAGTCGGCATTTTTCCAGTCGAGACCGGAGCCCGACGGCGTGTAAAACAAAACGTATGCGCGGGCTTTGTTTTGAATGCGCGCTATCACTTGCGCCAACTCGTCCATGCTCGCGCTTGTACACGGACATTGCGGATGGGCCGCCATCACGAGCGTGGGACGGTCCCTCGCGAGTGGGATTGAAGAATCAGCCGGCCAGGACGTCGGCACCGCGCCGACGCGGCCGGGCGCGGTTTCGTAGGTCATCAAAATGCGCAGACCAGCGCCAACCGCCCCGGCCCAAATGACACCGAGGACTCCCGTAAGCAGGATAGTTTTCGTGCGTGGTTTCAAGATCGGGAAACTGGTTCCCCATCAGAGCACGGCTTATTCCACTCGACGCGAAAAAAGGGGTAAAAGCGCCGACTGAGACGCGGCGGGTCGGAGATGTCGATCTTACCGTCGCGCTTGCTAGCGTACCGCGGCTGGAATTGGCCCCAATTCGCCTTCTTTTCCGGGGCCTGGCTCGCCTTCGTGATGAGTGTGGGCGCTCCGCAGGAACGGAACCTTGTCGAGCACGTGTTCCTGGAACCATTCGAGCCAAAGGTAAATCACCGGCGTCACGAAAAGAGTGACCATTTGTGAAAAAATCAAGCCGCCGACAATCACCAGCCCCAGTGGCCGACGCGATGACGCGTCCTGGCCAAAACCAAGCGCGAGCGGAATCGCGCCCATCAATGCGGCCAGTGTCGTCATCATGATCGGACGAAAACGCTCGACGCTAGCTTCATGAATTGCCGAGCGCAGGTCCCAGCCTTCATCAATCCGTTGCAACGCAAAGTCGACCACCATGATCCCGTTTTTCTTTACGATGCCGAGCAGAAGAAAGAGACCGATCACGCTGTAGAGCGACAATGTCGATCCAAAAATCCAAAGGGTGAACAAGCCGCCGACCACCGCCGGCACGATCGCCGGAAACAAGACCGTGATTGGATGGACGTAGCTTTCGTAAAGAATTCCAAGGATCACGTACATGACGAAGATCGCGGCGAGGAGAAGGAGCGGCAGCGCTTGGAACAATTGCCGGAAGACGAGCGCTTCGCCCTGAAAGGTCGCTTGAATGCTCGGATACTGTTGGTGCACTTGCGCGAATGAATCTTCAATGAATTTAGTCGCATCGCCGATTGCAACGCCCGGCAGTAAATTAAAATTAATCGTAACGCTGGTGAACTGATCGAAATGGTTTACGGCCTGCGGCCCGACGACCTGACTCGTCGATGTTACCGCACGCAGCGGAACGAGGTCCGCACTAGTTCCAGTTGTAGTAGTAATACCGCCGATCCCCGTGCCGCCGCCGCTTTGGTTAATTGGGCTGCCGGTATTGCTCCGCACATATAAATTGTCGAGATCTCTCGGCTGCGCGCGCTCATCGTCCTTCACTTCGAGGATGACCTGATATTGGTCGTCTGGCTGTTTGATCAAATAAACGTAGTTCTGCGAATAGGCGTTCTTCAATAAACTTTGGATCGCGGAAGTCGAAACGCCGTAAGTCGCAGCGCGCTCCCGATCGATGTTAATCTTCAGGTTCGGCGTGCTGTTGTAATAATCGGAGCGCACCGAAGCGAATCCTTTGAACCCGCGCAGACTCGTCATCAGCTGATTCGAGGCGGCGTAAACGTCTTGCGGAACAATGCCGCTGATCGTGTAAGCGTATTGTCCCTGTGTCTGGTTGGTTGCGCCGACGTTGATTTGCAGCACCGGACTCGGCGAGATCACCGCGGTGATGCCCGGAATCGTACTGATGGACTTTTGCAATCGCAAAAGGCATTGCTCGATCGGATCACGCTGATCGCGCGGCTTGAAAATGGCAAAGATGATCGCTTGCGACGACGAGCTTCGCGATAGCGAACCGGCGACTGTGAAAAACTGTGCGACGCTCGGTTCCGATTCGATTTTTTGATTCACCTTTTGCTGGAACTCGCGCATCTGCGCCGGCGACGAACCTTCCTGGGCAATAAAAACGCCGCGGGCGAAACCGCTGTCCCCGGGTGGAAGGAGGGTGAACGGCAAATGAGTGAAGAAAAACCAAAGACCAAGGATGCAAACGAGCAAGATCGGAACCGCCAGCCAGGCACGGTCGAGAAATTTATCCAGAGCGCGGCTGTAGGCGTCGATCACGCGTTTGATAAAATTGCCGGTCCACGTTTCCATCCGGGCGCGTTTATGGCCGGCTCTGCGTTCACCCAGAATGCGCGCGCACATCAACGGTGTCAGAGTCAGAGAGACAAGACCGGAAGCAAGAATCGCGACAATGATCGTGACCGAGAATTCCTGGAAAATGCGGCCGAGCAATCCCGGCAAAAACACCAGCGGAATGAAGACGGCGGCAAGCGAAAGCGTCATCGACAAGATCGTGAACGAAATTTCGCCAGCGGTATTATAAGAGGCTTTCAGGATCGATTCGCCATGCTCGGCCCGACGAATCACGTTTTCCAAAAACACAATTGCATCGTCGACCAGGAACCCGATGGCGAGAGTCAGCGCCATCAAAGTTAGATTGTTGATCGAAAACCCGAGCATGCTCATCACCGCGAACGTGAGCAGCAGCGAGAGTGGCAACGCGACCGCTGGAATCAGCGTGTCGGTTGCGCGTCCGAGAAAAACGTAGATCACCATCACCACCAGGATGAAAGCGATCACCAGTGTCATTCGGACATCGTGGACGGAATTCACAATCGTCTGTGAACGATCGAACACCGGCGTGAACGTGATTGATCCCGGCAAACTCGCGCGCAACTCGGGGAAAAGCGCCTTGACCGAATTCGCAACTTCAACCGCGTTCGCGCCTGCCTGTCGCGAAACCGCCAGCACAACAATTGAGCCCGGTGGATTAAATCCGCGCATCCAAAAAAAGCGAGAGGTCCGCTCGTCCTGCACACCTTGTTTAACTTCCGCAATGTCGCGCAAGTAGACCGGCGAACGGTCTTTGTTCCGCGCAACAATGAGGTTGCGATAACCATCGGCCTGATCGATCTGCCCGTTCGGCTGCAAAACAAAGCTGCGATGCGGCCCATCGAATTGTCCGGCGCCGGAGTAAACCGTTCCCGCTTTGATCGAGTTCGCGACGTCATCCATCGTCAGCCCGCGCGAAGCCAGCGCCGCCGGATCCGCCTTGATCCGAATCGCGCCCTGCACGCCGTAAATATTTACTTGTGAAACTCCCGGGAGAATCGCGATCCGCTGCGCCACTGCCGTGGACGCGTACTTATATAGATCGCCGTCCGTCAGCGTGTCCGACATCAGGCCGAGCAAATAAACCGCCTGATCGTTCGGGTTCGTTTTGGAAAACGTCGGCGGACTCGGCAAATCGATCGGCAACTTCCCGGTCGCCCGCTGGATCGCGGCCTGCACATCGGTCGCCGCGTCGGTGATGCTTTTGCTCAGAACAAATTGCAGCGTCAACGAGGTGTTGCCCTGCGTGCTTTGACTGGTAATGATGTCGAGACCGGGAATTTGCAGGAATTGTTTCTCGAGCGGCGTGGCGATGTTGTTAGCCATCGTCACCGGGTCCGCGCCGGGATAAGCGCAGGAAACTTGAATGATTGGATAATCGACCGCCGGCAGATCGTTTACCGCCAGTTTGTTGTAAGTCACAATTCCCGCGACGATGACCGACAGCGTAAGCAGGATCGTCATCACCGGCCGGCGAATAAACGGACCCGAAAGTCCGGTGCCTTTGACTGGAACTAATTTCGCTTCTTTGGGCGGCGCCGAACTGGATGTCGATCTTACAAGATGTCGATCTTGCGATTCGTGTTCGCCATCCGAGGCGCCGTCGCCATCATGTTGATCGGACCGATCCATAGAATTTACATCGCGCTTTTGCCGGCGGGGGCTTGATCGGTATTTGGTCTTTCAGGATTGTAAGGTTGGGGTTCGACTTTTGTTCCCGGAGCAAGCGCGAGCTGTCCGGTCACGACCACTGTTTCGTCCGGCTGAATGCCGCTTTCGACGACGATGAGATCGCCGTCTTGCCGTTGCCCCGGTTTGACCGGCCGAAGGTCCACCGTGTTATCCGGCTTCAATACAAAGACAAACGGACCACTTTGACTGACCTGCACCGCTTGGGATGGAACCAGCCGCGCGTCTTTGATGGTGTCGAGAATGAAACGAACACGCACAAATTCCGACGGCCAAAGCGCGTGGTCCGGATTCGGCGCCACCCCGCGCGCTTTTACCGTTCCCGAACCGGGCTGGACGGCGTTGTCGATGAAATACAAATCGCCGAGACGCGGCGGAATTTTATCATCCGGCGAAAACGTTTGCACTTTCACGTTCGGGCCGCCGAGATATTTCCTGACCAACGCCAAATCGGTTTCGGCAACGGTGAAGTCGGTGTAAATCGGATCGAGTCCCTGGATCGTTAGCAAAACCGCGCCGCCGGTCCCGGCATTGCCGCTCACGACATTGCCAACATCGACCAGTCGCAAGCCGGCGCGGCCATTGATCGGCGATTTTATGTAGCAAAAATCCACATTCACCTGAGCCGCCGCGGCCGCCGCTTCGGACTTGCGTGCGTTTGCCTGAGCAGTGTCGAAGTCCTGCGGGGAGGTGACGTTTCTCGCGCGCAGCTCTGCCTGCCGCTTTAGATTCACCTGGTCTAAGGTGGCTTGCGCTTGCGCCTGCTCGAGAGCGGCTTGATACGGTCGTGGGTCGATCGTGAAAAGCAGATCGCCTTTGTTTACATCGGCACCGTCTTGAAAATGGCGCGCGATGATTTGTCCGCTGACTTGCGCCTGGATCTGGACCGTTTCGTAAGCGGCGCAGGTGCCGATTTCATCGAGATAAAGCGGCACATCTTTGCTGATCACTTTCGCCACCAGCACCGGCCGAATCGGCGGCTGCGTCATCTTCGCCGTTTCCACTCCGCGCTGCAACGTGCGCGCGACTGCGAACGCCGCGAGAATTACAAAAAGGAAAATACCCCAGCGCGGAATTCGCTGCTTCGAGACCGGATTTGTTTTCACTCGTCTTGTCTCCTGAACTTCGGTAGCGGCTCCATTTCCTGATTCTAATCGAGTGCCCATCTCAGTCCTGGCCGTTCCTTCCAGCTCGAGCCCTGACGGCGTGTTTTCCGTTCCCATTCCCCTTCTCCGCTTTTTGTCGGATGGAATCCAACACCCGGATGCAGGTGCGAAGTTCGGACGCTGAAATGTCATCCAACAATTCGTGGCGGAGCTTGAACGCCGTCGTGTTAATTTGCGCGATGACGCGTTGCGCGCGCGGAGCCAGATGCACTGTTTTGCAACGGCGGTCGTGCGATGCGTTTTTTCGCGCCACCCAACGCTCGCCTTCCAATCGATGCAACAATGTGACCAAAGTCGGTTCTTCAATCCCGAGATGCGCGGCAATTTCGGCTTGAGTCAACGGACCGGGCGCGACTGACAAATGAAGCAATGTCCGCCATTTGGCCTGGCTCAAACCCATTGGTTTGAGTCGCTCGTCCAATTTCAGCCGCCAGGCGCGGGCCGTGCCGTGCAAAAGCTGACCGAATCCATCGACATCACTCTTCACAGGTCGAAAATCGTTAGCATGCTAACTAATTCGAACTCAGAGCAGTGTCAATGCCACGCCTTATTCAATCTGGAGCAACAAGATCGATTCTTTCCGATAATCGGTCGAACGCATGATGCGATGCGGACGGCGCGGCGCCCAACGATTGCTTTCCAGCACCTCCTGCTCTCGCTCCGGACGCACCAGCAAATAGCGCGCGTCCATTGGCACCTCGTCAATCTCGCTCGCGTAAGCCAGCTTCGAGCGCATGTAAAAAAAGATCGGCTGATAATTTGGATCGAGCGCGTAAATGGTTTCTCCGCTCGGAATCAAAGATTCAACCTGATTGGCGAGACGCTTGATCCGCTGTCTCCGATCCATTTTTGGAACGACCGCAATCGCGTAAGTCCACATGGCAAGGCAGGCCAGAACAACGATGCCGATAATCATGCGACGCCGCGCGTTAATAGAAAACTCTTTGCCGCCGAGCCATCGCGGCCAGCGAAGATTTTCCTCGCGGAACGTCATCGCGAGCAGCCAGCACGCGGGCACCAGCGCCGGCATCGCGTAACGCGGAATCGATCCGGGCACAAGATCGACAATCACTAACGGGACGAGCGCGCCCCAGGTCAGCGCCTTCGCAAGTTGTCGATCTTTCTCCGCCGCAAAATTTTCGGATCGCACTAGCGGCAGAAAAATTACCCACGGCAGAAGATAAAGAACGCCGTGCGGAATGTTGAAAATCCATCGAGTGAATTGAAAGTCGGTTCCGCGCAATCGTCCGGTGAATTGTGCCGACCATTTGGTGGCGGCGGTGGCTTGATTCGTAGCCTGGACAAACGGAATCGCCCAAGCCGCAAAAATTCCGAGCATGATGACGATGCCAAGGAAGTGCGCGGGATGAACAAGAGCTTTCCATTTTCGTTCTTTCCAAACAACCGCAATGACGACGCCGTAAAAAAAGACAAGATGGAGCGGACCTTTCGCGAGCCAGCCGAGTCCAAGAAGAACAAACGGAATTGTCCAGATCAGCCACGGCGATTTTTTTTGCTCCCAGAAACTCAACCAGAAAATGATCGCGAGCGCGCAAAGCGAAACGTAAAGCCCTTCGATTTCGATAAGTCGCCCTTTTTCGATGATTCCCGCGTTCATCAGCCAGATCAGGGCGGCGATTATCGATCCACGCGGACCCAAACTCGCGCGCGCGACCGTGACAAAGGAGATCGCAACCAAAAGCACGCTAATCACCGACGGCATGCGCGCGGTCCATTCGTTTTGCCGTCCGAAGATCTTGAACGACGCCGCGACCAGCCAATTGATCAACGGTGGTTTTCGAAAGTAGGTTTCACCGCCCACTTGCGGCACAAGATAGTTACCGGTTTCGAGCATCGCGATTCCGGGCAAAATTCGACGGCCTTCCTCACCTTTGATCGCGAGCGAACCGAGGGCCGGTAAATAAAGCGCGGCCCAAACAAGAATGACGATCAACAGGTTGCCAGCGCGCGAGGTCATTGACGGTGAGATGTTGGACGCTTCGCGCGCGTCGTTCAACCCCACAGCTTGACGCTCTCTCTCGAGAAGGGTAAGTTCAGCGTCTAGTCCGCGCTGATTGGAGTGGGAAATGATGTCCCACTCCTTTTGGTCTGCGGACTGGATGTTTTATGAACGCTGAATTCATTGCCATGCTGGATTACCTGGAGCGGGAGCGCGGGATCAAAC
>DASQBB010000044.1:0-4319 GCA_035635435.1 Chthoniobacterales bacterium
AGCCTGGAGCGGGACGTTAAACTTGGCCGGGGCGGAATCCGCGAGATCGAATTCGTGGTCCAGACGCTGCAGTTCATTCACGGCGGGCGACATATCTTTTTGCGGGAGACGAGCACACTGGATGCATTGCGCGGGCTTTCGCGATTGGAACTCATCCCGCGAAAAGAAGTTGTCGACCTTGACCGGGCCTACCGCTTCCTTCGCCAGGTCGAGCACCGATTGCAGATTGCAGCCGAACAACAAGTTCACACCGTTCCGCGCGAACCGGCGGCTCTCACCAAACTCGCGCGCAGTCTCGGGTTTGATTCGGCTAACGAATTCACCGCCGCTCTCAACAAAACGATGCAGAATGTTCGAACGATTTTTGATCGAGTCATTTTATCCGCTCCAACAGAAGGCGCGTTACCAGATCTGAAATTGTTCAAAGACGAAAAATCGGCGGCGCGTTCGCTAGCCGATTTATTGAAGCCGACTTCGGCGTCGCACGTGGCGCCCCGAACCAAACAAGTGTTTGCCAAACTCCGTCCGGCCCTTCTCGATCAAATAGCAAAGACGGCCGATCCGGATGCTACCTTGAATCAGTTTGTTCGCTTTGTTGAAGCGTACGGACTGCGCGGCTTGCTTTTTGAGTTGCTCGCCAGCAACCCGACTCTGCTCGAATTGGTGGTCAAAACTCTCGATGCCAGCCGGTTCGCCGGCGATTTGCTGATTCGCCGGCCGCAATTGCTCGAAGAAATCACCCGCGACAAAAGCTTTAATCAGCCCCGATCCATTGGTGAACATTTTGCTCGACTTGAATCTTTCGGAAGCAGCCCGACGAATCTCGATCCGATTCGGGCTTATCGGCAAAGGCAATTGCTACGGATCATCATGCGCGATGTCCTCGGAGTGGCGGAGGCGCCAATCATTTTCGCGGAATTGTCCGATCTCGCCGAAGCGTGCCTGAGGTTTACGAACGGACTGTTAGGTGGTGAAGGATTAACAATCGTCGCGCTGGGAAAATTTGGTGGTCGGGAAATAAATTACGGCGCCGATCTTGATTTGCTGTTTGTTGGCGAGGACACGCGCGCCGCGCAGAGCCTTGTCACGGCAGTAGCACAGCCGAGTAGCGAAGGAACAATCGCTGCCATCGATGCCCGCCTTCGGCCAGATGGTGAAAAAGGGCCGCTCGTTGCGCCGCTGGCAGCCTGCGAATCCTACTACCGCGAGCGCGCGCAGCTTTGGGAAATCCACGCCCTGACGCGGGCGCGCTCAATCAGGGGACCGTTAAAGGATGATTACATCGACATCGTGCAAAAGATTTGGCGCGAGGTCGGCAAACAAGGCGATCTCTTTTCAAAGATCGACACTATGCTGGAGCGAATTCGGCGGGAACGGGGCAGCGGCTCAGACGTCCTCGATTTCAAAACCGGCGCCGGCGGCATGATCGAAGCGGAGTTTCTCGTCCAAGCGTTGCAGATGCGTTCGGGAATTTGGGAGCCGAATTGGCAACGCGCGCTGACAAGATTACGTGAGAGTGACGTGATTTCAGGTCCGGACGCAAAGAGCGCAGCTCAAAGTTATGAATTGCTGCGACGCGTTGAAATGGCACTACGTCGATTTGAAAACAAAAATATCTCGACGTTACCCGCCACACCGGAAGAACAGAAAACATTGGCGACGCGATTTGGCTACGAGGATGTCGATCTATTCCCGAACGAATACCGCGCTGCGCGGGAAACGATCCACGCGCTCTACCAACGCTACATTAAAGCCGGCTAGCCGCCCGAAGCCAGCTTCGCGAGCGCGTACAGGATCAAGAACGTCCCGATAGTTCCCGCGATGATGACAAAAACGACCAGGCCAAGCACTGCGCCAACGAAAATCTTGTCGCTCTTCGTCGAGCGATTTGGGACATCGAGGTGCTCGCGGAGCAAGTCGTAATTGCGCGTGTTCGCGGTAAACCAAAATGCGAAAACGGAGCCGACGATCGGTATGATGCCGACGACCTCGTTAATGAGAACGTTGAGGGCCATGCGTCCGAGCAAAATCTTCGGAATGCCGCGACGGATCCCATAAACGAGCACCGAAACCGAAACCAACGCCGCGGCGATGTCGCCGAAGCCGGGCACGAGATCGAGAATCGGATTCAGCCCTAGCCGGCGCTTGACGCCCGGGATCCGAATCAATCGATCCATGATTAGCGCAACCCATTTAAAGATTGGCTCGACTGATTTGCGCCGATGTCGATCTTCGGGCGGAAGAACTTCCCACTCGACTTGCTGGAGCGGCGGTCTGCGACCGCCGTCATTTAGCGATGGGCGCACTATGCGCTTCGGCGGTCATAGACCGCCGCTCCAGGGTTTAACCAGGAATCTCTTTCAACATCTGCGTGTTGGTCGGGAATTTCTTCACGAACATGAGCAGACGCTGAATCGCTTCTTCCGGTTTGTGGCCGGCCAGCCCGCGACGGATCAAATTGATTTTCTCCAGCTCCCAAGCCTGCAAAAGCAGTTCCTCGCGACGGGTGCCGGAAAGGAAAATGTCGATTGCCGGATAAATGCGCTGATCGCTGATCTTGCGATCGAGCACCATCTCCATGTTCCCGGTGCCTTTAAATTCCTGGAAAATTAGCTCATCCATGCGGCTGCCGGTTTCGATCAACGCCGTGGCCACGATCGTGAGTGAGCCTGCTTCTTCCGTGTTCCGCGCCGCGGCGAAAATTTTCCGTGGAATTTCCATCGCGCGAGCGTCGATACCGCCGCTCATGGTACGGCCGCCGCCAGACATCGCATTGTTAAACGCGCGAGCGGTTCGGGTGATCGAATCGAGCAGAATGAAAACATTCTGACCGGCTTCGACCAAACGTTTGGCGCGCTCGATGGCGAGTTGGGCAACGCGAGTGTGGCTTTTAATGTCGCTGTCGTTCGAGCTGGCAATGATCTCGGCTTTCGGATGTGACCGTTTGAAATCGGTAACCTCTTCCGGCCGTTCATCGACAAGAAGAATGATCAGCTTCATCTCGGTGTGATTTTTTGTGACCGCATCGGCGATGTGATGGAGCAAAGTTGTCTTGCCGGTCCGTGGCGGCGCGACGATTAGACCACGCTGGCCCATGCCGAGCGGCGTCATCAAATCCATGATGCGGGTGGTGTAGCGATCGGGAACGGTCTCGAGCTTGATCCGCTTATTGGGATTGATCGTCGTCAGTTCTTCGAACGGCCGCAGACCCTGATATTTCGCGGGATCCTCGCCGTTAACGGTGAGCAGCTTAATCAACTGCGGGCCACGACTGCCGCGGCGGGTCTCGCCATAAATCCACATCCCGTCGCGCAGCCCAAAACGGCGCACAATTTCCGGGGTGACAAAAATGTCCTGGGGCGTTTGGATAAAATTGCGCTTCGGGTCGCGCAGAAAACCAAATCCTTTGCCCGAGATCTCGATGATGCCTTCACCGAACTCCGGTTCGCGCTCGACTTGTTCGCCCGATTCGGGCGCACCTTCCAATGTTTCGGTGGCAACGGGATCGCCAGTTGCAGTGCCGGGAGCGTCGTTTCGGGATTCGCCGTAGGGCTCGTTAAAATTGTCGTTTCGATCGCCGCGGTTGTAGTAACGCCGGCGGCCATAACGCCGGCGGCCACGGGGGCGGCGCTGCTCGGACGGAGCAGCCGATGGGGTGGTTTCCAGCGGCGGCTGGTTTTGGTTTTCTTCGTTCATAAATTGCAGAGGCCGATTGCTCGCCGGGGCAAGCGCACTGCCAGGTTCAGCGAAAGGAAATTACTTTTTCAGGCTGGCAACTTGGCCAGCATTTCGTCGGGAATATCTAGATTTGAGTAGACGTTCTGCACGTCATCGTCGTCTTCGAGGGCATCACACAAACGCAGCACCTGCCGGGCCACGTCCTCATTGGCAACCGGAACCGTGCTATCAGGGATGAAGGTAAACTTTTGCCCATCGGTCGTCACATTTTCTCTTTTGAGAGTCTCAGCTACAGCGTAGAGCCGATCGTGCGAAGTAATGATTAGATACTGATCTTCCTCCGTTGTCAACTCCTCAGCTCCCGCCTCCAGAACAAGCTCCAACAGGCGGTCTTCGTCGATCGAACTGCGCGGAACCATGATCTGCCCCTTCTTGTGAAACATGTATGAAACACTGCCGGCCGAGCCGAGGTTGCCATTATTTTTGGCGAAAATGCTGCGAATCTCGGCGGCGGTGCGATTTTTATTGTCGGTTGCAGCCTCAACGATAATCGCGACGCCTCCGGGACCGTAGCCTTCGTAGGTGATTTCCTCGAAATTAGCGGCATCGACGCCCTCGCCGGTACCGCGTTTGATGGCGCG
>DASQBB010000045.1:0-53053 GCA_035635435.1 Chthoniobacterales bacterium
TCTTTTCCGCTTTGTCGCGTCTAAGCACGAGATAGAGGAACCAGACAATGAAACAATTCGCCAACAGCAGCAGGATCGGAGCGAGAATCGGACGGTGGAAAATCAATCGGTGCCAGACATGCCTAATTTCCAACGGAATCAGCGCGCCGGTGGCGAAGATCATTAAAAACTCGGCCCAGCGTTTTTCCATGTAAACGCCGATCCCTTCGGTAAAAAGCACGCCGCAATAAAAAAGCGCCAGAATTCCAGTTGCCCGGAGCGCGCCACCGGCCAGGATGTCCTGCAATTTGTTGAGCAGGAAAGTGACGTATTTGCTGTGATGCAAAAGCAGTTGATCGTCCGCCCAATCGGAAATTTGATCGAGCCAGACCGGCCGGCCGTTTAAGAAGAGAAGCGAGAAGCCGAGCAGAAATAGGAGCACGCCTTTGAAAATCTTGAAGAGCGCGATGACTTTGAGATAGCGGTGACGGCGCGGTTCCTGCAAAATCGCAGGGACGTGCGCCGGATCATTCATCCGCCCACTCTTCGCCGAACTCTTTCACTCCGCAATGACGGGATTTTCCCGGCAGCAGATTTCCAGTTTGTTGCCGTCGGGATCTTCGAAGAAGAATCCGTAGTATCCCGGGCTGTAATCGGCGCAGACTTCCGGGCCTTCCAGATTTTTCCCGCCGATTTCGCGGACGAGTTTTGCAATTCGATCTACTCCGTCCCGCGTGTCTGCCCAAAATGAAATTCGGGTGCCGTTTGGTTGATGATGTCGATCTTCGGTGAAACCAAAGAACTCGGAGGGTTTGTCCGGGCCAACACTGTAGAATGTTCCCCAGGTTTCGTCGGAACGATCGCAGATGAAACCAAGCGCGGGCAGCAGCTTTCTGTAAAACTTCATCGCTCGCTGAAAGTCTTTCACCCGCAAATCAATGTGGTCCAAAATGCGCGCTCTCATTTGTTCGATTTTCGGTTCTCGCGGCGAATCATCAACTTCAATCCCGACCAGGTTTCATCGACCACACAAACTTTGATGTCGACCAGTCCGAGCGGCAGTGCGACTTCGCGAACGACGTCTTCGGTGATGTCGGTCAGAACATTGGCGGATTTTTTCGGCCACGAGACCCAGATCGTTCCATTGTCGGAGATTTTCCCGCGCAAGATCGACAATTTACTTTCCAATTCCCTTCTGCGCTTCGTGAAAAGATGGACGAAATCTGCATTGGCTGTGATTCGGCTGGAAAATGTTACCTGATCAAGTTTGCCGAGCAGTTTGCGGTAACTCGGCGGTTCATTGATCACCACGATGGTCGTTCCCGGTTTGATTCCGAGTTTCTGCGCGAGAGGCGTGTCCGAATACCCGGCCATTTCGAACTCCTTTACCGGAGCCGTTGATGTTTGCAAGAATGTCGTCTCAATGCGACTAGCGATGAAATTGTTTCTACGAATTAAGATCGACAGTCGCTGGTGTGGCGCGGTGTTGCTCGCATTGTCGATCTTTGCCTCCAGCTGCGGAGATCGGAAAAACGCCGTCTCCGGCACGATCGAAATGGACGAGGTGCACGTCGGTCCGCGCATGAGCGGACGCGTCCAGAAAATTTTCGCGCAGGAGGGCGACAAACTTCAAGCCGGGCAACCAATTGTCGAGTTGGATGCGGCCGAACTAAAGGCGCGTCGCGATCTCGCCGTCGCTCAGATCGACAGCGCTACTCACGATGCCGAGTCGCAAGTGGCCTTGTTGGACTTCCTGCGTGACGAAGCCAAACGCCAGCAGGAACTGCTCAAGCGAAAAGTAGTTTCGCCAACTGACGCGCAGAAGGCGGCCAGTTCGGCCACCGCGCAAGAAAAGATAGTGGCGGCCGCGCAGACGCGGGTCATTCAGGCGCGGGCCCAACTCGCTGACATCGACGCCCAGCTTGCCGAGATGCAAGTCAAGGCCCCGACGGATTCCATCCTCGAAGTGCTTCTTGTGAAAGTGGGCGACGTGTTGCCGGCGAACCGCGAAGTCGCGACGTTGCTGCTTCCGCAACATCTGTGGGTCCGCGTTTATGTGCCCGAACCGTGGCTGGGTCATGTCAAAATCGGCGATCGAGTCCGTGTCCAGGTCGATTCGTTTCCGGGAAAAGATTTTCCCGGCATGGTCGAACAGGTGAATCGTCAAGCGGAGTTCACGCCGCGGAACGTGCAGACTGTCGAGGACCGCATTCGCCAGGTATTCGGTGTGAAAATCCGTTTGCCGAACAATGACGATCATCTTCGCGCCGGCATGGCCGCCGATGTTTATTTCCCGAACGTGTCCCGTTAGATCGATATGGAAGCGATGATCGAGTGCGAAGGTTTAACCAAACGCTTCGGCACATTCACCGCAGTCGATCATGTTTCTTTCAACGTCGGCAAAGGTTCGATCTTCGGATTCCTCGGACCGAACGGTTCCGGAAAATCTACGGTAATTCGAATGCTCTGCGGAATTCTGGAGCCAAGCGACGGCACTGCCCGCATCGATGGCCACGACGTCGTGCGCGATACCGAATCGATCAAAGACATCATCGGTTACATGTCCCAGAAATTCTCGCTCTACGACGAACTGACGGTGAATGAAAATCTTATCTTCGCCGGGAAACTTTACGGGTTAAGCGGACGTGCGCTCGATCAACGCCGTGATGAAATGATCGCGATCACGCATTTGCGGCCCTACCTCAACCGACGCGCGGCGTTGCTCTCGGGCGGTTGGCGCCAGCGACTCGCGATGTCCTGTTCGCTTATGCACAGACCGACCGTGTTGTTTCTCGACGAACCGACCGCCGGGATCGACCCGGTCGCGCGGCGCGAACTGTGGGATTTGCTTTTCGAATTTACCGCCGGCGGCATGACCCTTTTCGTTACCACTCATTACATGGACGAAGCCGAACGCTGTGATCACGTCGGTTATATTTACATGTCGAAGTTGATCGTCTGCGGCGAGCCGGATGAGTTGAAGAAAATGCCCGAGGTCAATCCGCCCGGGACGCGGCGACTCGATGTCACCTGCGATCATGTCACAACCGCGCTCCAAGCGATGCGGCAAATGCAAGGCGTGCGCAGTGCCACCGTGTTCGGACAATCGATGCACCTGTTGGTCGATGAAAATGTGCGGCGCGCCGAGATTGACGAAAAATTACGCAGTGTCGGAATCGGTCACGCCGAGATCCACGAGATCGGTCCATCGCTCGAAGATGTCTTCGTGACGTTGTCAGCGAAACAGGCGGCCGAAGAAAAGAAGGCGGCATGATGAAACGCAAACCGTTCCGCGGACTCGGCGCAATTTTATTCAAGGAATTCATCGTGGTCTGGCGCGATCCGATGACGTTGTTCTTCATGTTTTTCCCGCCACTCGTGGAAATGATCGCGTTCGGTTATGCGCTCGACACCGACGTCAAACACATGGCGATGGTAATTTTGAATGAGGACCGCACAGTCGAAAGCCGGCAGTTCATCGACCGGTTCGTGAACACGGAGACATTTCGCGTCGTTGGCGAAGTCCAAAGCATCGAAGAGATGTCGAGTCAGATCCGCAAAGGCCACGCCTATGCCGGTCTGCAAATTCCGCCGAAGTTTACCCAGAACCTTCGTGCTGGTTACCCGGCGCAGGTTCAACTGTTGGTGGATGGATCGAACTCAACCACGGCGTTGCAGGCCCTGAACACCGCGCTCGGCGTCACCTTGACCCAATCGGTGCAATCACTGTTGCGCGAAACCGGACGACATAACGTGCCGATCGAGATCCGGCCGCAGATGCTTTACAACCCGACGATGCGGAGCCCGAACTTTTACATTCCGGGCGTGATCGGCATCGTGCTGCAGATCGGAACGACGTTCGCGACCGCAATGGCGGTGGTGCGCGAGCGCGAGAAAGGCACACTCGAAACATTGCTGGTGAGTCCGCTTAGTCGTTGGGGCCTGATGCTCGGCAAACTCGTGCCGTATCTCTGCATCGGCATGACCATGGCGGTGATTCTTTTTCTGATCATGCGTTATCTGTTTGGCGTGCCGATCAACGGCAGCGTAATCGCGATGATGTTCACGACACTTGTTTACGTGTTCGCGCTTCTCAGTCTTGGGTTACTGGTCGCGACCAAGGCCGAGAACCAGATGCAGGCGCTGCAAATGTCGATGACCTTCATGTTGCCGAGCGTTTTCTTTTCCGGCTTCGTTTTTCCGCGCGAAACGATGCCCTGGATCTTCTATGCGCTCGGCTCGCTCATGCCCGCGACCTATTTCATCTCGCTCATGCGTGCGATCATTCTCCGAGGCGCGCACTTCTTCGAATACTGGCCGCACCTGCTCGTGCTCATCATCATGTCGATCCTGCTCTTCGCCTTTTGCGCACTCCTCTTCCGCAAAAAGATCGGCTGACAATTTCAGCGATTCGTGCTTCGCGGCAATAGCCAGTCGAGGTCACCGTACAATTGGGTTAGCGCCGCGCCTCCGATCGAATCGTTGTGGTGCGCGCCGCGTAAATGTATGATTCGCTTCTCTCCAGCGTAAGCGTTGACGACGAGTTGTTGAAAACGCGGAGCGACAATCTCATCCTGCTCTGCGAGCAAGAAGATCGCCGGCGCATGCACAGCTTTTGCGTTGCCTATGCTGTCGAGCTCGCGCGGGATTTGCGCGGCTACCGGTCCGGCGAGGAGCCAAAGATTCCACCAGCCGTGCTGGTACAGAATGATCTGTCGTAACGCGGGCGGATTGTGCAGCACTAAACCGGCGACTGGTCGTTGTGTTGCGATGTGCAGTGCGGGTGTTGTGCCAATGCTCGCAGCGAAAATCACAATTGGAGACTCGGCTGCTTCGCTCCGGAGCGCATCGAACGCAGTCAGCGCTGCGGGTGCTATTCGCTTCAGACGCGCCGGACCGGTGCTGCCACCGAATCCCGGATAGTTTACTCCCCAGATTTCGACCGCGCGCTCGTTCCACATTTCTGCTTCGAGCGCAACCCAGCGTTCAGCCCGATCAGCGTTTCCGTAGAAGCGCAGAACGTAAATCTCTGGACGACCGCTTTTCTCTACCAGCCGCGATCTCGCCGTCCATAATTCCAATTGGCCGTCCTCGAAGGGAACAGTTTTGCGAACTGCGCCTTTCGGATCGATTGGGTTCGAACTTGGAAAAAGAATGAGATGATCCGGCAAATTGCCGACAAGAATGACCGCGATGTATACGATGCCGATTACGAACAGACGTCGGCGTGGTGGGAAAATCTTCAGGTCAGTCGTTCGAGTCTTTGAGCATCGATTTGAGCTGGTCGCGCAACTCTTTTGGATCTTTGTGACCGTGCGCCGAAACTGCATGCTGCACCGCGGCATCGAGCACT
Organism: Chthoniobacterales bacterium; assembly: GCA_035635435.1. GTDB lineage: Bacteria > Verrucomicrobiota > Verrucomicrobiia > Chthoniobacterales > UBA10450 > AV40. Next base: position 5,333 of record DASQBB010000045.1, read on the forward strand.
TCCTGTTCGGTGCCGGAAATTTTCAGAGTGCAGCCCTTTTCGCTCGGATAGTCCCGGCAATCGATCGATTTACCTTGCGCCATAACTAGCTCTTTTTCAGTTCCGCCAAATCTTTCAATACCTGCTCGCTGTGCTCGGCCGGTTTCACGCCGGTGTAAATCTTGGCGATTTTTCCTTCCGGATTAATCAGGAACGTATTTCGCGCCGCCATCGTCGTCCCCTGATATTGCATGGTCGATCCGTATTGCGCCGAAATTTTTCCACCCGGATCAGCCAGCAATTTGAAAGTTAGCCCTTCCTTCGTGCAAAATTCCTTGTGCGAATCCGGACTGTCCACGCTCACGCCGAGAATGACCGCACCGGTTTTTGTGTACTGATCGATGTCGCGTTGAAAATTATGCGCTTCCATCGTGCAACCGCTGGTCATGTCTTTGGGATAAAAATAGAGGACGACCCATTTGCCCTTGAAATCTTTCAAGCTCACCTGCGAGCCGTCGCTGGTTTTCAGATTAAAATCCGGCGCCGCTGTTCCGGCCGCGGGTTGAGTATGCGTCTCCGCGCCTTGCATAAGCGCAACGATAGCGAGACCGACAATTGCTGACAGGAGTGATTTTTTCATGTTCGTTCTTTGATTGGGATTGAAACGTTAACTGGGAACTTCGTGAAAGCAAAAGAACCGAATTGATCTTCAACGCGGATCGGTCACGCGGCCGATGAACAAGCACGCGCCGCTCGGCACATGCTGGATCGCGTAAATAAACGGGCGGTCGACTTTCATTTCGATCGGCTTCGGCTTTTCGATGCGCACGCTTCTCGCCATCATCGCCACAGCCGTCGCCGCTGCCGCCTCAGTTCCTTTTTCATCTACCGCGATGAATGATTTGTGAAATACTTCGGAGATGGCGAGGTAATCGTCCGGTTTGCGCGGTGCGATTTTATCGAAATTCGCGCTGCCCTTCGGTTCGTCGAACGCCGATTTCATTCCGAGCGCTTTTAATTTGTCGGAGAGCGGAATGGTTGGTGGCTCGAATTTAAATTTTGGTAATGAAAGATCGACCTCGCGCTTCGTCTCGAGTTTCGCGCACTCTTTCAGCCATTCGGCACTCAGCTTCGATTCCAGCGACCGCAAACCGCTCGTGTCGTTAGGAACGAGAATGAGAAATTGCAGCTCGTCTCCGGAATAGGGTAGCGCGACTGCAGTGTAACTATCTCGTTTCGCGTATCCAAAATGCTTGACGTTGTTCATTGTCGGGACATCAACAGTTGCGCCGCCGTGAACGTGGAATGGCTTCGCCTTCGTGAACGCATCTGAAAACTCATTTGCCCATGGTGCTTTGAGATAAATCGCGTTCGCCAGGATGAGGCGCATCGTTGCATCAACTCCGTTGGCTGGAATCAAATCGCGGATCCGGTCGCGCGTTTGGTCAGCGACCCATTTGTTAATGTATTGGCGTTCGCGCTCTGGGTTTTTCTTGAAGTCGAGTGGCTCGAACGGCGCGCCATAGAATTTTTTCACCAAGTTGCGGAACGCATCGCGAAAGTCGTAGCCGCTTTGTGCGAACAGTCGGTTCGCAATGGCGAGCGTGATCGGTTCGCTTGGTCCACCGAACTTCTTTGATTGTTCAGCGAGCTTCGCCGTCTTCTTTGCCATTTCTTCAAATGAACTCTGAAGCGCCGCAAAAGACGCATGGATCGCATCGCCGTCGTTTGGAAAATGCAACACCCGCGCCATTTCGGTGCGCGTGTCGCCATCCGCGCCGGCAAACGTCATCGCGAGCGCGCTTTGAATCGAATAAGGCGACAAACAAAGATTTTCATCGCCGCGAGCAAGCTGACGATGAAGATCGATACCGAGCTGGTTGGTTGCTTTCGCCGCAACATCGAAGCCGGCAGCATTAACCGACAACGCCAACGCAAAGAACAGAACGACAAAGAGCTTCATGCGGTAAGGCGCGATTATCATGACCTTGCGACGATATTCAAAGTGGATTAACAACTTGTTCCCGAGGGTCGGTAGCTCAATCGGTAGAGCAGCGCCCTTTTAAGGCGTTGGTTCCGGGTTCGAGTCCCGGCCGACCCACTCTCTGAGTTTACTCATTCAATCACGGCCGGTGTCACACCGCTGCTGTCACACTTTCGCAAATCAGGAGGTTGGAATTGACCGTCCAGCCTTCGCGATCTTACACGCTCCGGCCGGATGCCGGCGCGCCAGCGCCGGCGCCGGTCGTGGGCTTGTCAAAGAGCCATAATAGACCGTTCGGAACAGTTACCTTCTTTCGCGGCGCGAGTTTAGCAAAGGTGGAAACTCGTGGCGCTTTTGAACGGACAATCAGAGAAGTCGAGCAGCCGAAACGCGGTGAGATCACCGAATTCTCAGCGCGATCGCGTCAGCGACTCAGGTGCAAGATTGCAAGCGTGTGTCGAAATGAACTGCCGTACTTTCTGACTTTAACGTATCCAGCTGAGTGGACTTGGGATGTCGAACTTTGGAAACGTCACCTCAAGATCTTCTCTCAACGATTCGAACGGAGGTTTCCGACGGCGGGCTTTATTTGGAAACTCGAATTTCAGGAGCGCGGCGCTCCGCATTTTCATCCATTCGTTTGGGGCATACCGGAATCTGACGGACTTCGGGCAATAATTCATTTTATTAGCGAAGCTTGGTTTGAAGTAGTTGGGTCGGGGGATGAGAAACACTTCAAAGCGGGAACGTCGGTCGAAAGGATTCGGAGCGTAATGGGTGCGATGCGTTACGTCAGCGGGTATGCATCGAAGAACGATCAAACGTTGCCAGGTATGAAAGTCGGTCGTTATTGGGGCGTGGTCGCAAGAAGCAACATTCCGTGGGGGCGCGAGGAAACAATCGCGCTCAATCAGCCACAGTCGAAGTTTATGCTGCGCACTTTTCGTCGTTACATTCTGTCAGTAAATCGTGAGACTCGCATCCGCCGGGTCGCAAGACAGGTCGGATTGAAACCAGCGCAACTCATCTCCTTCGGCGGTTGGTTTCAACGTAGCGATATTAACTGGGGCAAGCGGTTCCGAACAGCAGGCGGTAAACTGCCCCAAAAGTTACGGCTTCGAAATCTGCGTTCGATGAACGTGTTTTTAGACGCGGATTTCTGGGCAAAGAAATTGCCGACGCTGCTAACAGCCGCCGGAAAAATTATGGCGCGATGAGGGTCGGTTTTGGTATCTTCTCCCGGAAATGGCAGGGAATTCTCGTTCGGTCATGGCGAAGTCATGGATTCATCTAGTGAGGTGGCGTCGTGCGGGTTGGCTCCTGTTTTATAGCGGAGTCCTAATCGGTCTGTGCGATTGCGAAAAGCAGGATCTCAAGGACGTCAACGCTAAGCTTGATGTGGTCGTTCAGCAGACCTTCAGTGTCGCATCGGAGATGCCCGAGCTCAAAAGAACTTATGGGCTTTGGGATGATGAACACAAAAGGGTTGTTGGCATGTTAAAGAACGCGCCTCCACTGCAAGTTGGAAGTATAATCGATTGGGACGATGATGTGTATCAGGTGCAATCGCTCAGATTTGTCACACGGAAATCGACGGAAACACTACTGGACGATAAAAATAAAACGGCAGAACGTTCGGTTGATATGGAAGTAGTCGTTAAGTTTGTGGGCAAATTAAAACCGACTGAATAGAATCCATGATCTTAAATATTGACGTTATGCGTGGCCTGCTTCGGTCAGTTTCCGAGCGATTGCCGTTGCCAGCCGAATTGCAGCGCGAGCCGAGCTTGGACGCGCATCGCAAATTGCTTTTGGAGGCTAATTTTGCAGAGGGAGGAGCTTATTCTAGGGACTCGCACCTAGTTGCGAACAAACGGCCCTTTCGGTGGGAGTACAGTTTGTGGAGCCTTTCTACTATAGGCGAACAATTTCTTGCGATGGCTGCGAATGACGACGTTTGGAAGTGCGTCATGGCGGGGTACGAGGCCAGGGATTGCGAATGGTCTATGGCACAACTGTACGCATACCTCGAAGCAGCGTTCAAGGAAAGTGAGGAACGGAAGCGTACATTTGCAGGAGTGTAGGTTTGGTAGAGCTGTTCGAGGAAGCGAGATTGTAAATCATTCGTTGGCTCTATGGGTATTCTACAATTTTTCGGCTTCCTTAGACAGGCTCGTTGAGTATGTGAGGTTCAAATAGGTAACCTGTCCAGAACTGGCATCGCCGGCACTTGTTAACAAAAGATCTATGTCCGTCTTTCCATCTATCCACTTCGACTCGAAAAGCAGGAATCCAGGTTCGTCTTGCCTCTTCTTAGAGGATTCAACGCCATACTTCGATCTGAGAACGTCGGTCAACGCATCAAATGTCGCCAAGTATGCGGCGGAAGATTCCTCCTTTGGTCCTTCGAGCATCACGTCAGTGAGCTTTCCGGCTTGAAAAAAAAATCTCACGAGAAATGGTCGGCCAACAACAGGGTAGTTTTCTAGCCGCATGCCTTCTACAGCATTACCACTAAGTTGCTCAGGGTCTTTGGGAACAACGGTCCCCGGAACTGCTTGCTGGACCTCCTTCGGGGTCATTCCGTAAGACGTTTTCAGCCATAGTACTTGGCCGGATATGGAGCCCTGTAGGTAAAAAAGCGCCAACAAAATGGCGAACACGTACTTCATGAGCTAGCCGCAGCGGTCTATGCGATTCTGTTTCTTATCTTCCATTCCTGGTAAGCATCTTCGCTTTCGGGGTGGCGCGTGCGGTAGGAATCGATCAGTGTCGATGCCTCTTCTTTCGTAATATCAGGGTCGAAGTCGAGCCCGTAAAAGGACAGTCGCCGCTTCTGAGCGTCAGATGCTCGGTTTCTGCACCGGTCAATTAGCTCGGATGCTTGAGATTTACTGATATCGGGTTGGAATCGAGCGCCGAGGTCCTTGAGATATGCCAATTGTCGCTCGGTCGCCTGCTCGTCACCAAAATCGGGAATTTCGTCGGTTCCAGGGTGAGACTCCCAAGTGCCTTTCAGGTTCGGATAGCGTGTAAGGATGATCTTAGCGAACTGCTTGGGCGAGGTCGCGGCCGCCCAGCCAGGGATGCTGTCGTGAAGAAAGTCAATCGTCTCACGGAGTTGCTCATGCGACGGAACCTCCATTCCCAACTTGAAATTGTTTTTTAGGATAAACTCCCAAAACTCTTTCTCCTTGGTTTTCTTTAAGCGGAACACCTCTAACTTTGATTTGGTGGTAGGATCGATGCAGGCTTTGTCGATGAGTTCTTGGTAGTCCCCTTGAGTGAGACCGTGTTTTACTCTGAGACCGAGGCACCGCAGCTCAGCCTTTTGCTCAGGTGTCGGGACCTTCCGCTGCCAATCGTCTGACCTGCTTTCCCCGTGCTGTTGGAGTTGAGTTATGACCGACGACAGCGGCATCCATTCGGGCAAGCCGTCATACCATGCGGAATCAGTTTCTTTGAGAGTTCCAATTATGACGCACGCCTGAACCTGATCCAACGTGTATGGGCCTTGCTTCTGGCCATCGCGGTTGATGAAGATCTGGCTCACGGTGCAGGGAACGATCTACATCTGATTATGCCGGCAATCGCGATGCTTATCTAGCGCATTAAGCCAAAAACTGAATCCGTGCGATTTGTCGGCGCCCGCCGGCAGCGAAACCGAGCGGATGCTCGGAAGGCGAAGCAACTGTTCCCTCCTAGAGTTGTTGGCTACACCTTTGGGGCAATGCCAAAGGTGTTTTATCCGTTCGCTTGTTGAGCAGTGGGAGGCGGTTTCGGAATCGCGAAGGGCATCTTTTTTTCTTTGGGAAATTTCTTCACCGCAAACTTGTACAGTCGATTGAATGTTTCGTGGCTCTGTCGTTCGGCTCGCTGGATTGACTCCCATACAAGGTCGTTCGCTTGTCTAACGTATTTCGCAAGGCGTGGATCTCCTGTGGCTCTCACCTGGTCACCCGAGTCGTCCAAGCTCTCAACTTTTGTGTCAGGATGATTGAGATATTCGTCAAGGAGTTTGTTACGCAATTCAGCTGTTCTGGTCGCATTGCGATAAAGCTCTTGCGCTACGTCCAACGCAAGTATCAATCCTGGGTCCGACTCTTTGCCGAGAAAAGCAAGCTTGGAGAAGTCGATGGATTGCGAGGAGAAATTTAAGATTGCATACTTGAGGTTCGTGAACGGGTTTTTGCCCGCGGGTACCTTCTGCATAATGCTTAACAGGGAATTGCGCTGAAGAAGGAGAGCAACTTCAGTGAGCAGGATTGCCTCAAATTGCTGGTCGTATTTGTCGCGATGCCGACGCCATATATCAAATAGAAGCGTGGATGCGACGCCGAGAAACCAACCGAAGAAGATGGCTAAGAACGGGTTGGTCATGGTATTGCAACGATGGTGTCGCTTACAGGTAGGACGGTAGTCAGCTTGGTACAGTTCGGCAATCGATGCGGTTGTCATTGACAAACACTTCGGAAATGTGAAGTATAGTTGAAATGAGAAGCGCTTCTTTCGTCCCGGGCGTTCGCACCGAGCCGAGACGTGCTGTGGGCAGCGGATTGCTAGCAGAACTGCGACAGATGAGCCGTGTGAGCAAGCGTGAAGAAGGACTGCTTAACCATGTCCAAGCCGGGGCGGTGTTGGAAGTGAGCGCTCGGCGCGTAGCGGAACTCGTAGAACTTGGGAAACTCACTCGACACAATTTCCTCGGGAGAACGTATGTTTCCGTCCGCGAGGTTTTGGAAAGGCGTGAAGCAGACGTAAAAGCAGGACGGCCGCCGCGTTCAATTGGGCAAAGAATTAGGGCTGCAGCAAAAGTCGTTAGCAATTACGATACTGTGAATGCGGCAATTGATGTGGTTACGCCTGAGCCGAAGAAGCAAAATAATACTTCCTAATCAAGCAGTAATGTGCTCTAATTCGAGCAAATGGCTCGTTTTTCAGCACTAATTCAGCCGAGGTTGCTTCGGCCTAACGATGCGGCGGATTATGTCGGCGGTGAGGGAATGCTGAAACATTTTGTTGAGGCTGGGTGGCTCGAACCAGTCGTTCAGAGGAAGCGGCTAACGCTTTATCGACGCGTTGATCTCGACGCGTGCTGTTCGCGGCTCGACGCGGGAGAGTTTCCAGAAGTCGAGAAGGCCAGAGAGCGCTCAGAAAAAGCTTTCTCGATGCCATGATTGTCGGGAGTGAGGTGGCCGTAATGCTTCTGAACTGTTGCAACTTCATCGCCGAGCCAGACGGCAACCTTATAGATGCTTTCTCCAACCGAAACCAAAAGACTGGCAAACGTGTGGCGCATCGTATGCGGCGTAACCCAGTCGCATCCCTGTGCGCGCATGTATTTCATGAAGGACGCGCGAAAGTCGTAGCGATAAAGGCATTTTCCGTGGGGCACGTCGGGCCGGAGCATGAACGGATCGCGAGGGCCGTAAGATTTAAGAAACATCTGAAACTCGATGGTGAGAGGAATCGAACGTTCTTCGCGGTCTTTAAAATTGATCGTGGTTGTTTTCCGAAGGTTAAGTCTCCCGGCATCGAGGTCGAACCAGAACGGACGCGCTTCGACGATTTCTTGGAATCGCAAACCGGCATGGAAGCCGGAAAACAAAATGAATTTGAGTTCGTCGGTCGGCGCTCCTCGAATGAGTCGGTCGCGAAGCTCAAAAGGGCAAAAATCCTTGCGAGCTCGCCCAATCGTTTTTGCGAGTTTCACGTCCTTGACCGGATTGCGACGGGCGGTTCGGGCGATTTCAACTGCCCAGCGAAAAAAGGCACGCACGGCCATGACATATCCAAGCGCGGTCGTGTCCGCCGTGCGTTCGAGCGCTTCGTCATAGAAACGTTGAACCTGCCTTGTCGTCACGGTCGCGGCAGTTGCACCAGGCGGCAACGAGGCAGCGAACAGAAGCAATTTGTTCCGCTTCGTGAGAGCGCTGGAACGCGTGTATTCCTGCTGCCGGATTTTGTAAGCGATGAATCGATCGATCTCGTCGTTCAGCGGAGCACCGTGTTCCAGGTCAAGGTTTTCGCGCATTATCTCACTTCGGCGCACAGCTTCGGCGAGGTCGGGCGTTTCGAGCGTAATGAAGTGTCGTTTGCCGTTCCTTTGAATCGCGAGCCAGTAGAGACGGCCGCGAAGATAGATGCCGCGAGGCAGTTTCGGTCGTTTTCGACGATTCATGGAAATCGATTGTCACACACCTGCTGTAACACTTTCAACAGAAAAATAGCCGACTTAGGTCTCGATAGGCACACGATAGAAGGTGACAAACGATTAGAATCACCTAAAAAAGCCCTTTTAAGGCGTTGGTTCCGGGTTCGAGTCCCGGCCGACCCAAAAGATTTTCCCACTAAACACGCGAAACCCATCAATCAGAAGCGCTTAGTCCGAATAAATATTTTTCGTGAAATTCGTGTGTTTCGTGGGCCCAGAGAATCGGTCGTTATTCTAGCATGGCGAGCAAATCGCGGAGCGAATTCTTTCTTCGGTCTAATTGGAAGATCGACAATCCCGCGGCTGTGGCCGCTTTCCAATCGCGCTCCGGATCGTCGCCGACGTGCAGAACTTCGTTCGGTTCGAGGCGAATCAAGTTTAATGCCCGTCGAAAAATTTCCGGATCCGGTTTGTCCGCGCCGAGCTCGCTCGAAAGGAAAACGTGTTTGAAAAACTTTGAGACGCCGAGCTGCTCCACGATCATCCGCAGTCGTCCATCAAAGTTGGAAATGACCGCGAGCTGGAATCGGTGAGATAATTTTTCCAACACTTCAACAACTTCGGGATAAAGCTCCCACACGCCGGCCTCGGCGAAATGTTCGTAGGCGATCTCGAAAAAATTGTCGCGATCCAGCTCGGCCAATGACGGCGCGGTTTCGTCGAGCACAAGATCGACAAGTTGGCGCCACCAATCTTTGTCGTCATCGTCGCGCGGTCCGTCGATTGGTTGCCGCGCCGGCATTGCGTTCCAGGCGGCGACGAATGCGCGATCGAGTTGTCGGGAATCCAGTTTCAATCCGATTTCCTGGCCGACGAGCGCGTAGTGATATCCGACTCCGCGCGGCAGATGAAAGAGTGTCCCGGCCGCGTCGAAAAAGATCGCTTTTAGCGGCGTCTCTTTGATGTTTGTAAGCATGAACGGGCTCAGTCGATGGAAAGTCGTTTTGCTTGTCCTTGCAACTTTTGTTGCGGGTGCGGTTACGGGCGCATTTTTCGTGATGGGCTCGGCCAAAGATGAAATGCGACGGAACCGGGATCCGCGGCGCTGGTTTTCGAATACGCCCGATCGCTGGCGCACGGAAATGAAACTGACGCCCGATCAGGAGCAGAAAATCCGGCCGATTCTGCAGCAGATCGATGATGAGCTAAGCAATCTGCGCGCGGTTGATTTGCGCGAGACGGAAGGAATCCTCTCGCGCGGGGAAGATCGACTCGATGCGATCCTGACGCCGGAACAGCGGCCGCAGCTGCGCAAAACGTTTGAGCTGCGCCGGCAGCGCGTGCGCGATTGGCTGGGCGTGAACGATCAGGAAAAGAAAGTCGACTGATCTTTTTCGGAGCGTGTTGGACAATCTCGCTCCGACATTCGATTAATTCGGATGCTGCCGGTCGAGCACAACGATCCGATCAACGCCAAGATCCTCGCCATTTCGGAGGACAAGATCGAAGGGTTCGTGCGCGCGCCGTTCGAGGAAGTCGCGCGCCGCTCGGGCGTGGATGTCGATGTTGTGATGGCGCGGATCGCCGCGATGCTCCGCGCCGGAACGATCCGGCGGGTCCGGCAAACATTGCTCGCGACCAATCTCGCGGATGGCGCGCTGGTGGCGTGGAAAGTTCCCGAAGACAAGATCGAGAGCGCGTTTGATTGGATGTTTCAGCGCGATCCGTTTTCGGGTCACGTGGTCGTTCGTTCGACCGACACCGCGAGCGCCGGCTCGGAATACAAACTTTGGACGACGCTGAAAGTGCCGCACGGCTTTTCGCTGCAAGAACATTGCGAGCTGCTCACGCGAAAAGTCGGCGCTGAAAAATTCCGGATCATGCCGGCGAAAGGAATTTTCACACTTGGCGTTGGACACGTTCGGCGAAAGACCATCGAACCGGGAGAGAAAGCGGACGCGCCCGCGAAGATGATTCGAGTGGAGGTTGTCGATCTTAGCGAGCACGAGTGGAACATTTTGCTCGCATTGAAACGCGAACTCGCACCGGAAGAAATTCGCCCGAATCCGTGGGCGTCGCGGGCGAAGGAAGGGGGAGTCAGTTTGGACGAGTTTTATCGCGTGGCTGAAAATTTAAGCGCGCGCAAAATCATCGGACGTTTTTCCACATTCCTCGAACATGTGAAACCGTCGCAGACCGGCGTTCGCGTTACGCGTTTCAACGCCTTGTTTCACTGGGCGATACCATCGGGTCGCGAAATCGAAACCGGCGGCGAAGTTGGCCGGCACCATATTCTCACTCATTGCTACTGGCGCGAAGCCGGTCCGGAATTTAAGAACGTGAACATCATGGCGGTCGCCCACGGCACCGACAAACAACGACTGCTCGATCACAAAGCCGCGATCGATCGACATCTTGAGTCGTGCGGCATTCCCGTTTCTTACACCAACGTTTTCTGGGGCGGGCGGAGCGAGATCAAACCATCCGAAATTTCGCCGAAAGTTTATCGCGAATGGATACGCCAGATCGATCCGCAGACGGCATAATCTGGGCACCAGACGTCGCCTTGAATACGCTCAGTGAAAAACTGCGCAACGGCCTCGATCTCAACGCCGGCGAGATCCGTGACGCTGTCACATTCCTACTTACGTCTGAAGTCGACGACCAGATGAAAGCGGAGTTCCTGACCGCTTTGCACAAGAAAGGGGAAACGGCCGAAGAAATTGCGGCTTTTGTCAGCGCGTTGATGAAGCGCGCGGTCGATCCGATGATCGCCCCCGCCGATATGCCCGGGCCGATGATCGACGTTTGCGGCACGGGCGGTGACGGTCTCGATTTGTTTAATGTTTCGACCACGGTCGCGTTCGTAGCGGCGGCCGGCGGAGCGGTAGTGGTGAAGCATGGCAATCGACGCGTTACGTCCAGCTGCGGCAGCGCTGATGTTCTCGAACAACTCGGCGTGCCGATCGATCTCGCGCCCGAACAATTACGTGAATCTCTCAAGCGGCACGGGCTCGGTTTTCTATTTGCCCGCCAATATCATCCCGCGTTTCGGGCGCTGGCAGAAATGCGTCAACGGCTGGCTCGGCAAAATGTCCGGACGATTTTCAATGTGCTCGGACCGCTCTTAAATCCTGCGCGGCCCGCGCGTCAGCTGATCGGCGTTTTTGATCCGCGATTGACTGGAATCTTCGCCGCGGTTCTGCGCGAGCTTCGGCATGAGCGCGCCTGGGTCGTGCACGGCCTCGGCGATGATGGCGCTGGGATGGATGACATTTCCGTGAGCGGCGCAACCACAGTTGCAGAACTCATCGACGACAAGATCACATCTGCGGTTCTGGATGTGAGCTGGCTTGGCATTCCGCGCGCGCCGATTGGCGAGTTGCAAGGCGGAGACGCGCGTGAAAATGCCGCGACCATCGACGGAATTCTTTCCGGAAAAATTACCGGCGCAAAGCGCGACCTGACGATTGTGAATGCCGCCGGAGGGTTCGTCGTTGCCGGGCTGGCGAAGACTCTGAAAGAGGGAATCGAGTTAGCCCGCGAAGAAATCGACAGCGGCCGCGCGTTGGAAAAATTGCGCGCGTTACAAAACTTAAAGCCGAAATCCGCGTGATGCCCTCACCTCAATCCTCTCCCTCAGGGAGAGGAAGCCGTCTGCGGCAGGTGAGGGTTCGTTTCACGTGTCGAATGTCTCGCAGTAAGATCGATCAAAGTTTCGCAGCAACGCGACTGCGAATTGATAGCGATCGACTTGTCGATCCAACGTCATCGCCAACGAAATCGCGCGCGCGCGCAGTTCTGTTGAAAAATCTTGTGGTTGGTGGTTTACATTCACTCCGATGCCGACGATCGCGATGTGCGGCGCGTTTTTCTGAGCGCGCATTTCAACCAGAACACCGGCAATTTTTTTCCCGGCGACAACCACATCGTTGGGCAATTTGACTGTCGCCGGCAGCGCAAATTCTTTCGAAATCGTGTCGGCAACCGTGCGCGCGGCCCACTCAGACAGGCGTGCCGACGCGCCGATGTCGATCTTCGGCCGAAGCAAAAACGAAAACCAGAGTCCTTTGCCCGCGGCCGATTCCCAAAAATTGCTGCGTTGTCCGCGCCCGGCGGTTTGGCGCTCGGCAAATACGACCAACCCTTCCGGCGTCGATGGCGCAGTGCGTTCTAGAATGGAATCATTCGTGGAAGTGGTCTCGTCGAGGACAACGATTTCGCGGCCGATAATTGTAACATCGACATCGGCGTGGAGTTTGTCGGCGCTCAGCGCATCGAATGTTGTCATGGAGCGAGCGGCGTTAGCTCGAGAGAGAAATCGATGGCCCGCGGCGAGTGCGTGAGCGCGCCGATGGAAATGTAATCGACGCCGGTGGCGGCAATCTGGCGAATGTTTTTCAACGTAACGCCGCCGCTCGCTTCAAATTTCACTTTGTTTTTGCCAAGCGCGATCGCCTCGCGAATTTGGGCCGGTTTCATGTTGTCGAGCAGAATCAGATCGATGCCGTCGACTTCCAAAAACGCGCGGACTTGCTCGAGCGCATCGGCCTCCACCTCGATTTGAACATTCGGTCGCGCCTCGCGGAATTTACCCACTGCTTTGGCAAAGGCGTCGAATCCTGTGCTGGCGGCGAGATGATTGTCTTTCAAGAGCACCATGTCGAAGAGACCGAAGCGATGATTGGCGCCGCCGCCGGCGAGGACAGCCGCTTTCTCGAGCGCGCGCAGGCCGGGCGTCGTTTTACGGGTGTCGAGAATCTTCACGCGATCGTTGGCGGCAGCATCGACAAATTTTCGTGTGAGCGTTGCGATTCCCGACAGGCGCTGCAAAAAATTCAGCGCGACACGTTCCGCTTTCAGAATTGAGCGCGCTTCTCCTCGAAGCTGGATCACATTGTCACCATCGTTGAGCTCGCTGCCATCTTTTTGAAGCACGGCGACGTCTAATGCCGAATCGACCCGCCGAAAAACTTCCGCGGCCGTTTCTGTTCCGGCAAGAATCGCTCGCTCACGAGCAACAATTCGCGCGGTCGCGTGCTGATTCTTGGAAACAAAAAAATCGGTCGTGACGTCGCCTTCGCCGATGTCCTCGCGCAAGGCGATTTCGATTGGATCGACCATGGCCGGTTTCATGTGGCGGCGGTCAGGCTTGGCGCTTGATAAATGCATTTGCCCCGAACGTAAGTTTCGAGATTGGCCTGCGGCCCGCCGCGGTAAATGCAAAGCGCGACCACATCTTCAGCTGCAAACTTGGCCAGACCATTCTGATTTGGATACGGCAGGAGCGCGGCAAGATCGACAACGATCAAATCGGCTTCTTTGCCGGCGTCCAGTGTGCCGATGATTTTGGCTTTGCCGAGCGCGCAGGCGCCGCCATGGGTGGCGAGATAAAATGCTTCGCTCGGACGAAGCGGTCGCAGGTTTGGTTCGTAGGCACTGCGCGCCTTTTGCACTTCAATCGCCGCGCGCATCACCTGCCACATATTTAGCTCCGGTCCGCCGGCAACATCGGAACCGAGTCCGACATTGATTCCGGCTTTCAAAAGTTGGTCCAACTTCATCAGGCCGCTGCCCAGAAAAAGATTTGAGCTCGGACAATGGGCCACACTGGATTGCGCGGCCGCGATGGCTGCGATCTCTCTCGGATTAAGATGAATGCAATGACCCAGCACGGTGTGCGAGGTGAGCATTCCACATTTTTCATACACGTGGGTGTAGTCGCGCGCGCTCATGTAAAGGTGATGCACCTTTTCCAGTTCCTCGCGATTTTCGGCCAGATGTGTTTGCAGATATGCTTCGAGTCGGGCTGCGAGTTCGGCAGCGCCACGCATCATTTTTTCCGAACAAGTGACTGCGAAACGCGGGCTGAAGGCGTACTCGAGCCGGCCTTCTTCGGCCCGATGCCACTTACGGCAAAGGCGTTCGCTCTCCACGAGTGAAATAGAGAGGACCTTTTTCGGCTGAAGCTGCCCGTAGGAACCGAGGTCCATCATCATTTTTCCGAGAATTGCCCGAATGCCGGTTTGTTTGGCGGCCTCGAACCCGACCTCGCAACTGTCCTCATAAATTGCCGCGTAAGCCATGACCGTGGTTGTGCCATTGCGCACCAGCTCGTGAAAAAACTGTGGCGCTTCCGCTCGCGCTTTCGGTCCGGTAAACTCGCGCTCGACCGGGAAGATGTGTTGCCGCAGCCAGGGAAGCAGCTCGCTTTCGCCGCGCGCGACTACCGAATATTGCGGCAGATGGGTGTGACAATCGATCAGTCCTGGAAAAATTGCCGTTCCTCGTCGGTCGATCCAACGAACTAAATTCGGTCGCAGCCTGCGCAGATCGTCGTAGTCGCCGATTTCTGAAATCTTTCCGTTGTCGATGATCATGGCGCCGTTGGGCCGGCCCCGCAACGTGCCGAACTCTGGCGCATCGATCAGGAAGCCGCGGAGGCCGAACGGGCTAGGGTCGCTCTGCATAAAGCGCAGCCGCTATCAAACCATTTTGGCTGGGCGCGCCGCAACACCGCAATTGACTCCGAAAGCATTCGCGAGTTGAGAGGACTTTCTGCGCAAAAAAAGATTCGGGCAGCGCACGCCAAGGAGAAACAGCAAATACAAAAACGTGCAACCGCCCGAATCGCCTTAACCTGTTAAATTGGACAGTGCCCGGGGGCCGGCGTTCGAATTATTTACGATTTTTTCGGACTGAGCAGGCTCAACTGCGCCAGGCAGTTACAACTTCATCTCCTCTTGGGTCGAACCACCGGCCCGGGCCGCCTCGTCCTTGACCTCTTGGAGGAGCGATTTGAATTCGCATTTTTCGAGTTGAGCGATCAGCGCCGGGTAATCCGGCTTGATCCGGAGGTCGTCAATGGGGACTGGCAACTCCGTGTCGCAATCGAGTTCCACCATTTTTCGGTTCTGCAAAATTTGTTCGCGAGCGGCGGTGAGCTTTTCTCGCGTTCGCTCACTTTTCACCTTGTCGATGTTTGCCAGCAGCGGCTCCAGGCCGCCGAATTCGCGAATGAGCCCGGAGGCGGTCTTGCGCCCGAGACCGGCGACACCGGGAATGTTGTCCACGGAATCGCCCGAAATCGCGAGCACATCGCCGATCAATTTCGGCGGCACATCCCATTTTGCAGTCGCTTCCGCTTCACCGAGCAAAGCGAACGCGTCTTTTGGTGAAGCGAGATCGGCCTTGGCCGTGGTGTAAACCTTCACACTCGGGCCGATCAATTGATACAAATCTTTGTCGTTAGTCGCCAGGATCACTTCCATTCCTTTTCGCTTGCCGGCCGCCATCGCATAGCAGCCCATCAAATCGTCCGCCTCGGTGTTTGGGAGCGAAATGTTTTTGAATCCGAGCAACGGCGTCAGTTTTTGAATGAAATCCAATTGCGGCACCATCGGCAGCGGCATTTCTTTGCGCGTTTCCTTATAGGCCGGTTGCAATTTCACTCGCCGTTCCGGCATGCCTTCGTCCCAAAACACCGCGCCCAGCTCCGGCTGCAGATGCTTGAGCATCAGCCGGAGCGTTTTGGTGAAGCCGAAAATCGCATTCGTGGGTTCGCCGCGGGAGTTGGACAGGTTCGGGATCGCGAAAAACGACCGGTAAACGTAGTAATGCCCATCTATTAAGAGCAGCTTCATGTCAGAAGACAGGATTCACTCGATTCCAGGGATTTCAAAATCCAAGGCGGCATTCGTTTAGCAAAACCTCTGTTAATCCTGTTAATCCTGTCCAATGATGGGGAAATGCCCGAGCAATGGATCATCCGAGTTGAGGGAAGAGAATACGGCCCAGCCGATCTCGCGACCTTGCGCGAATGGAAAACCGATGGTCGCGTCCTGCCGACGAATCCGGCGCGCATGGTAGATGTCGACCCGGCCGCCGTAGTGATATCGGCGGAGGAGGCTCTTTGGAAAACCGCCGGCGACATTCCCGGTCTGTTTCAAGTCGAAGCCCCGCCGGTGCAGAGAGAAGTCAGAGATCAGAAGTCGGAAGTCACAAGTCAGCAATCAGCCGCCTACGCGCGAGGCTCCGGCGTGCCGGAGGAAGTCAGAGATCAGAAATCGAAGAGCAAGGCGCCGAGTCGGAACATTTTGGTCGAAACATTTCGAATTTATTTTCGAGGGTTCTTCCAATTCCTTTGCCTCTCGTTGCTGAGTATCGTCCCGATTCTCTGCGCCGAATTCACCAGTCGGTTCATCGACACCGCGCCCGGGGTGAACGTCGACCTGCGAACGCTCGTCGCCGTGGCGTTCGGATTGTGCATGCTCGTGCTCCGAATTGTTCTGATCCCGGTTTACATCGCCGGCATCCAGATTCTCACCGCCGAACTCGCGACCGGACATCGGATCGGCTTTCTCAGCGTCCTCAACGGAGCCGTTAAATATTGGCCGCGCGTGGCCGGTCTCGCCCTTTTCGTCTATGGCGTTTTCTTTTTACTGATCTTGTTCGCTTTTGGCATCGCGATCATGGTCGTCACTTCAGCGACGCTTTTCTCGATCGTGCTCGCGCTCGGGCTGCTCGTGATTCAGGTTTGGTTGTTCGGCCGGTTTTTCATCAACGTTCTTTTCTGGCAACAATTCACCGTGCTCGAAAACGCGACTGCGGCCGACGCCCTCCGCGAAAGCAGAAAACTCGCCCGCGGCGGACGCGATCTTCCGTGGTATCAACGACCGCTCTGGCGCGGCGCGTTTATCGTTTCGATCTGGTTCGCGTTTATTATTGCTCTCAGCGTCGCGGTGTTCTGGCCGAAACTGAGTGCCGAGTGGCCAATGTTGCAGGAGTACTTCAATCAGCTGACCCAGACCCAGGATCCGCAAGCGATCTTGCAAAAAATAAATACGAGTCTGCAAACGCGCGGATTCGATTATCCGGCATTGGCCCTCAACATTGGGCAGCGGCTTCTTCAACCGCTCCTCGGCATCGCCTTCGTCGTCCTTTATCTCGACAGCAAACACGAGAGCTGAGTAATTTGCGTTCTTGGGCCTAACGAGATGGAGCTCAGCCACTCCGAAAGCTTTCGCGAGTTGGCTCCAGCGATTAGTTAGGCCTATTGGACGTAGCGCCGCGTGCGGTTGTCGAACAAAATAAAATCATACTTAGTCTTGCCGACCTCTTCCTTCGGAATGGGATGCTTTCTCTGCGCAATAAGCGCGATACCTGTTCGCTTCTCCTTTTCTGAGAGCGCGTCCTTCACCTCGTGACGATCCATCGGGTCTTCGTACCTAAACACTTTGATGTCGCGGCGTGATCCGTCGGGAGCCATTGTGAAAGCGAATATGACAGTGGTGTGATCCCACGGCTTCAACTGCTGACCAGTCGGACCGACGAGGAACTCGTCGCGCAGCTGATAAACGATCTTATGTCCCGCCGAATCCGTCATAATCACGCGATCGCCTTCGGTTTGATACTTCAATGTGGTTGGCGTGCCCGGGCGACCTGGCCCGAGCATCGGGCGTTTAACGACGATGCCGTTGCGCTGGAATGTGAGCGCGTTCTTGCCGTCGCTCCATCGGCCCAGCACGGCGTCAGCTGTGCTGGCCGCAAGAATTGACGCGAACGAGATGAATGCTGCTAACGCGACGATGATGCGTGCTGTCATAGGCCTAACGAGAATAAGCTGAGCGAACCGCTGACGAGAGCGAGCTGTGCTTTGGGTTTCAGTGTTGAAGTCATTGAAAATAAATTTGCGCGCCGGTCAGCGGTTCGCTCCAGCGCCTGGTTAGGGCACGTGACCTTTTGAGAGCATGATGAATGCTTCTCCCTTGTACTTTGGTCGCGGGCCGTCAATGAGTCGGATTTGAACAGGCCACGAATCGCCTGGCGGCTTCGGCGCGACAGCGCCCAGCCGAAGGTCTTTCCGCACGCACTCGACATACGAATTGCTAGGCGAGAAGAGCAAGCGTCGGATGTGTCCGTCCGCCGCGACGACTGCTATAATATCGCAGTACCGATTACTAAACGGATGGGACTCGCACACGTCCATCGCGTGCAGCATCGGTTCAGTGCTCCAGTCCGAAAATTTTTCCGCGTACCGGGAGCCTTCATGTGTGGAGAGAGTGTATTTCTTCTCCGCCGCGGCAGAGAGGCTTTCGAAATCGCCGCGACTGGCGGCGATCGCCAAACACGCTGCAATCAGGAGAAGCAAAAAACAGAGGACGCGCTTCATAGCCCTAACGAGAAAGAAATAGCCACTCCGAAAGCTTTCGCGAGTTCGCTCCAGCGCTTGGTTAGGCCTGTTCAATGCCGCGGCCATGCGAGAGTATTGGTGGCGACAGCCGCGATCGCGATGCAAAGAATCAAAATAGGGAACAAAGCGGGCCTGATGACCCAATACCAGAACCAGTAACGATCTTCGGTTCTCTCCTCGCGCATCCCGAATACTCCAAGTGCAACTCCATCTCTGATGGATAGGAAACTGTTGGTGAGAGCGCAAACTGAATAGACCGAAAGGGCAATGAGAAGCATTCGTGGATGAAAGTACGAATACGTGAGGGCCCCGACGAACGGCAATATCTCAAGCGCGAACAGGCGAGTGACGAGTTCCGCTCTCGTGGGATTCCGGCGCGGCATAGACCTAACGAGAATTAGACTCATCGAGCATCTGAAAGAGCGTAGCGCTTCTGAATCTTCTTTCGCAAGGGGTCAAGTCCGTAAGCGGTCGGGATATCGATCACAGTCGTGTCTCTCAGGGAGATTGAAACTCGTTTGTCGATCCCTCGTGTATTGTACCAGACCCGTGTGATCTCGGGAACCGGGACGCGTACCTGCTCTCCTTTGCGATAAAACGTCAACTCGTCCTCCGACAGCATCATGGGAAAACGCTTTCTTGTAGCGAGCGCTTTCAATCCACCGCCGATAGCAATAAGAGCCATCACTAGCGCGAGCAGGCTCCACAACGACACAATACCAACGACTAGCATTGAGCCACTTAACGCAAGGAGAAGGATTCCGAGGACGACAAATGCAATCGAGTTGCTGATGGAATAGCGGACAACGGTGTCACTGGAAGTCGGGTTCATGAGCCTAACGAGAACGAGATAAGCCACTCCGAAAGCTTTCGCGAGTTGGCTTCATCGTTTGGTTAGATCTCATTTCTTCGAGAAAATCTTTCCATCGCCCTTCGCCGCAAACGGCGACTTCAGCGAAAGCTCGTTGTCCTTGAGCGTGTAGGGAAACGCGACGTTCACGGAGTAATCGTCCCTGTGATCTAGCGACACGCAAATCGCGTCGGTCTTCTCGGTCTCGCCTGGAGGGATGGTGCGAATATCGTAAACGATCGCTGTGGCAATGTAATCTCCCTTAACTGCGCTCTGATGGAAAGCTTCCGTCAACAGATCAACAAGTTCTTTGCCCTTTGGGAGCTCAGTGCCTGTGTAGGCCCCGTGGTGAACGATCTCTCCATCAGGTTTCATTGCTCCACCGAACGGATGAAACTCGCCGTGCTCGCGCAACATCTTCTCGGCGAAAGGGAGAAGTGAGTTCATCAGCTTCTCGCAGTCTTCTTTGGGTGTTGCCATGCTAGAACGACACAGTGCTAGGAAGATAAGGGCTGTCGCAACACGACTAGGCGTCATGAGACCTAACGAGACGGAGATAAGCCACGGCAGGGTGTCGTGGCAAACACGCTGAACTCATTTCGCAACGGGGCCGTTGGCTTCATCGATTGGTTAGACGGTGTGCGTGCCATGAAATCTGAAACGTCGAATAAGAGCGCCGACAACAAAGGCAATGACGAAGTAGAATAGCCACCAAAGAAAAAGGGAAATAAGAGAGCCAAGACGTGTGGGTTCCGGCCAGCCAACCTCACGCGTCAACTGCGGAAGGCCAATTTGGTGAAGCTTGTCCAGCACATCGATGGACGTCGAGTAGAACCAGAAGGCGACTGATTCGTTAGATCTAGCGAGTATCCAATTCGCGGCGAACAGGAGAATACTTGCCGCAAACACACAAAGAAGAAATCGAGGAAGACGTGACATCCGTCTAACGAGAATTCGAACCAAATTTTGGATATTTTAAGAGAAATGTCCAAACTTTGGGTCTAATCCGGCGAAGGTTCATCTTAATTGAGCGTAAGATACGGTAGTAAACCGTGGACTCCGCCCTCGCGGCCAAACCCACTCTCTTTATATCCACCGAAGGGGCTGGTCGGATCGAATTTGTTGTAGGTGTTGGCCCAAACCACGCCGGCCCGGAGTTTGTTCACGATTTTGAAAATCTTTGAGCCTTTGTCGGTCCAGACGCCGGCGCTCAATCCATAAGGCGTGTTGTTCGCGCGCTCGATCGCTTCATCGGGTGTGCGAAACGTCATCACACTCAGCACCGGTCCGAAAATTTCTTCCTGTGCGATCCGGTGTGAGGCGGTTACGCCGGTGAAAAAGCTCGGCGGATACCAATAGCCTTTGGCGGGCAATCGGAGCCGCGGTTGAACCAGCTTGGCGCCTTGTTTCACGCCGCTGTCGACCAGTTCGCAAATTTTTTCGAGCTGCATCCGTGAATTGATCGCGCCGATGTCGGTGTTTTTGTCGAGCGGATTGCCGACGCGTAGCGTGGCGATGCGATCGCGCAATTTCCGAATGACTGGCGCGAAAACACCTTCCTGCACAAACAAGCGTGACCCGGCGCAACAAACGTGGCCTTGATTGAAATAAATTCCGGAGATGATTCCTTCGACCGCCTGATCGATTGCCGCGTCTTCGAAAATAATATTGGCCGCTTTGCCGCCAAGCTCGAGGGTCAGTTTCTTTTTCGTTCCGGCAACCGAATGCAAAATGCGTTTGCCGACTTCGGTCGAGCCGGTGAACGCGATCTTGTCAATGTTTGGATGCTCGACCAGCGCGCGTCCGGTCTCGCCCGCGCCGGTGACGATGTTGACCACGCCCTCGGGCAATTCCGCTTCCTGAAAAATTTCGGCAAGATGCATTGCGGTGATCGAAGTTGTTTCGGCCGGTTTGAGAATGCAGGTGTTTCCGCACGCGAGCGCGGGCGCGAGTTTCCACGCCGCCATCAAAAGCGGGAAATTCCAGGGAATGATTTGGCCGGCCACGCCTAACGAGCGCGGCTCGCGTCCGGGAAATGCGTACCGAAGTTTGTCGCACCAACCAGCGTGATAAAAAAAGTGCGCCGCCACCAGCGGCAGATCGATGTCGCGCGATTCCTTGATCGTCTTGCCACCGTCCATCGTTTCGAGCACGGCCAGTTCGCGCGATTTCTCCTGGATCAAGCGCGCGATCCGATAGAGATATTTCCCGCGTTCGCGCCCCGGCATTTTGCTCCAGACATTGTTGTAGGCGCGCCGCGCGGACTTCACCGCAAGATCGACATCGCGCGCGTTTGCGTCCGCGATTTCGGCGAGCGTCTCTTCAGTCGCGGGATTGATCGACTCGAAATATTTTCCACTGCGTGGCGCGACGAATTTTCCGCCGATAAAAAGCTGATAACGGGGTTTGAGTTTGATGTAGTTACTTGCTTCGGGCGCGGGCGCGTAATCCCAGCGGTCACCGAAGCTCAATCGCCTTTGGCTCGGCGGAAGCGCCACCCGATAGTTGATCGCCTTGTGTTCGCGCACGACCACGGTACGAACGCGCGGCATTTTCTTGCGCGTCGCCACTTTTCGTTTTCTGCGCTGCGCTTTCATGGCAGCGAAAAGTAATCCGCGCCTTGATAATTACCGTCGACCATTTTCACAATTTGCATCAAGACGTCGTTGACGAGGGTGCTGGCGCCGAACCGGAAGAGATCGGACGTCAGCCAATCGTCGCCGAGCGTTTCCTTTAACATCACCAGATAAGCGAGCGCCTGTTTGGCGGTGCGAATGCCGCCGGCCGGTTTCATTCCGATCCGCAGTCCGGTTCCGTAAAAATAATCGCGGATCGCTTCGAGCATCACCAGCGTGACCGGCATCGTTGCCGCCGGTGAAATTTTTCCGGTCGAAGTCTTGATAAAATCGGCGCCGGCGCGCATCGCGATTTCGCTGGCGAGGCGAACATTGTCGTAAGTTTGGAGCTCGCCTGTTTCCAAAATCACTTTCAGGTGCGCGTCGCCGCAGGCCTCTTTGGTCGCCGCGATTTCATCGAAGATGCCACTGTAATCACCGGTCAGAAAATTTCCGCGGTTGATCACCATGTCGATTTCGTCAGCGCCGTCGTTGGCTGCGCTCCGCACTTCCTGTAACTTCAATCGCAACGGCATCAGCCCGGTTGGAAAAGCAGTCGCGACCGACGCGACTTTGACGCCGGAATTCCCCAGAAACTTTTTGGCGAAACGGACGAGGTTCGGGTAAACGCAAACCGCTGCGCATGACGGAACTTCATAGCGCGAATCGAGCGGCTGCATCGCTTTGCGGCAAAGGAATGCGATTTTGCCGGGCGTATCTCTTCCTTCGAGCGAAGTCAGGTCCATCATCGAGACGGCGAGTTTAAGGCCGGCGAGCTTGGCCGAAGTTTTAATGCTGCGCTTGGCAAAGGCGGCTGCGCGTTCTTCGGCCATGACTTGATCGATAACCGGCGCGGGGCGCGGCGCATTCCGCTGGAAGCGAGCGGTTTCGAAACGTGCGATTGTTTTCATGAAGTGGCTTTAAAGCTGATAAAAGGAAAAGTTTTGCAGGGTGGCGACCACTATTGCGTTGGAATCCGATTCTTAGCCTAAACCCGCCAGTCAAAGCAATGCAGACGTTCCTCTTGTTCCTCGCCTTCTCCGAACCCTCGCCGCTCGCGCTCATGATTACAGGTGCGATCAGTCTGGGTTTGCTGGCGATTTTTCTCCACCACAAGCTCGGCTAATCGCGCGAATCGCGGATTGCGCGTTGTGTTGGCGTGAGAGATAAGAACGTCGCGCCTTATGACAACGGTGAAGACCTTGCCCGGAAAACCGTATCCGCTCGGCGCGACCTGGCTTGGCAACGGCGTTAATTTCGCAATTTTTTCCGAACACGCGACCGGGATCGAACTTTGCCTGTTCGACAACATCGATGCGCCGCATGAGAACGCGCGCGTTCCGTTGCGCGAGCAAACCGGACAAGTCTGGCACGTGTTTTTACCCGATGCGCGACCGGGACAACTTTATGGATATCGCGTGGCCGGTCCGTACGAGCCGAATCGCGGACTGCGTTTCAATGATTCGAAACTGTTGCTCGACCCTTACGCCAAAGCGATTGCGGGCCAAATCAATTGGTCGGACGAAATGTTCGGGTACGTGGTTGGCGATAAAGACGAGGACCTCGCGCGCGATTCGCGCGATGACGCCTGGGCGATGCCGAAGTCGGTCGTAATCGATGGCGGATTCGATTGGGGCGACGACAACCGGCCGAACACGCCGCTTTCGGAAACGGTGATTTATGAAATGCACGTCAAAGGATTCACGAAATTGTGGCAAGAGGTGCCGGATCAATTGCGCGGCACTTATGCCGGAGTCGCGAACGAGCAGGCGATCCGGTATCTAACAAATCTTGGCGTGACCGCGGTCGAACTGTTGCCAGTGCACACGCATCTGGATGAGAAATATTTGGTCGATCGTGGAGTAATAAATTACTGGGGCTACAACTCGATCGGATTTTTCGCGCCGCAGGCGAGTTACTCGAGCAACCGTGACGCCGGCGCGGAAGTGATCGAATTCAAAGGAATGGTGCGCAATCTCCACGCTGCCGGCATCGAAGTGATTCTCGATGTTGTTTATAATCACACCGGCGAAGGAAATCGTCTCGGGGCGACGGTCAGTTTTCGCGGCATCGATAATTCGGCGTATTACCGGCTGCTCGCGGACAATCCGCGTCTCTATTTAGATTACACCGGCACCGGCAACACCATCGACACGCTTTGCCCGAGCACGTTGCAGATGGTGATGGACAGTTTGCGTTATTGGGTCACAGAAATGCGCGTCGATGGTTTCCGGTTCGATCTCGCCCCCGCGCTCGCGCGCGACGGCACCGGCTTCGACAAATTCCACGCCTTCTTCAAGATCATTCAACAGGACCCAATTCTTTCGCAGGTGAAATTAATCGCCGAACCGTGGGATGTCGGCGACGGCGGTTATCAAGTCGGCAACTTTCCGGCGCCGTTTTCGGAGTGGAACGGAAAATTTCGCGACGCGATGCGCAGTTTTTGGCGCGGCGACGAAGGTTTTATCGGCGAAGTGGCGTATCGATTGACCGGCAGCCCTGATCTTTATCAGCACGATGGCCGAGCGCCGTTCGCGAGCGTGAATTTCATCACCTCGCACGATGGATTCACCCTGAACGATCTGGTCAGTTATAACGACAAGCACAACGAAGCCAACGGCGATGAAAACCGCGACGGTGACAATCACAATCGTTCCTGGAATTGCGGGGTGGAAGGACCGACTGACGATCCGAACATCGACAGTTTGCGCCGGCGGCAGGAGCGCAATTTTTTGACGGTGCTCTTTTTGTCGCAGGGCGTGCCGATGCTTTTGGGCGGCGACGAATTCGGCCGCACCCAAAAGGGGAACAACAACGCCTATTGCCAGGACAACGAAGTCAGCTGGCTGAACTGGCAGCGTGACGGAAAACAGAACCGGCTTTTCGAGTTCACCAGAAAATTAATTCGGCTGCGGCGAGAGCATGCGGTTTTTCGCCGGCCGAAATTTTTCCAGGGCCGGCGCGTCCGCGGCGGCGAGATCAAAGACGTGATGTGGTTCAATCCGGGCGGCAACGAAATGAGCGACGAGGAATGGAATTCGCCGTTCGCGCGTTGTCTCGGAATGCTCGTCAGCGGCGACGCGGTTGATCTGGTGGATAGGCACGGCGAACCCGTGCGCGACGATACCTTTCTTCTCTTGATCAACGCGCATCACGAACCGGTCGCATTCGTGCTTCCGGGAGAGGAACATCTCGAATGGGAACAGATTCTCGATACCACGAACGAGGACGGCTTTCTCAAGGACCCGAAAAAATTCTCGTCTGGCGACGATGTCGATCTTGGCGGACGAGTCGCGTGTTTATTCAAGCTCAGCCGGGGCGAGCAACCGCGCGCACGTCACGAGTCATGGAAGAAGCGCGCCGTTGCAGCTCTCGCCGCGATTACTGGTGACGAGGAGCGCGCCAGCGGGAAAACATAAGACGTTTCGCACAACGGACACAAAGGGCACAAAGTTCCTTGGAACTTATTTTGGGCCGGTCCGTCGTGACCTCGTGCCCTTGGTGCGAGAAGATTGTTTAGCGCGCGATCTTGTCGCGGGGCGCGAATTGATTATAGAAGAATGAGACGCGCCTTTCCCGCGTCGTCAGTTAAGATGTTGTTATGGCTATGATACCGGTTTCACTCGTCATCGTAGCAGATCGCGGCAGTTTGAAAGCGTATCAAGTCAACGAAACGCCGACCCGCGGGCCGAGTTTGAAATTGATCCAGGCCTTCGATATCACCGATGCGCACGGCAAACTCATCGACAAGCTGACCGATTTGGCCGGACGCTTTCCTGTCACCGAAAGCGCGGGCGCGCATCGCGGAGCAGCTTCCATCGCCGAGAGTAAACTTGAAACCGAGACTGACCGCCGCATTAACAAAGAGCTGGCCGATCAAATCGCCAAAATTGTCAACGGAAGCGGCAGGGAAGGCTGGGCCTTCGCCGCCTCATCCAAAATTCATTCGGCGATTGTCGATCTTTTGCCCGACCGCGTTCGCAACCGGATCGTCGAGCACGTGAAATCCGATCTGGTTAAAGTGGAGTCGGCGAAACTGCCGAATCATTTTCGTTCCCTTCGTCCGATTTAAGCTCAATATTTAATTATGCAATTGCCCGTCAACATCACCTACCGCGGCCTGGAAAAATCGGAGAAGATCGACAACCTGGTAATGACTCACGCCGCTCGGCTCGACAAATTTTGCGACCACATCAACCGCTGCGACGTCGCGATCGAGCAACCGAACCACACTCATCACAAAGGCAATCCGTATCGTTGCCGGATCGATGTGACGGTAAGGCCGCGCCACGAGTTGGTGAGCGACGAAAAGCAAATGGACAACGGCTCGCACGAGCCGCTCAACAAAGTGATCCACGACGCGTTCAAAACGATGGAGCGCCAGCTGCGCCACCTGGTCGAGAAACAACGCCGCGAATAGACGACGAATTTATTGCCGTTCGGATTTCGCGTAATGCTCGGCGCCGAGAAAGTGGAGCGACACGTACGGCTCATCGCCAATGACCCAACTGTCGTGCGGGATCGGGGGAATGTGGAAAAGTTCGCCGGCGTGTAATTCGACAACGCGACCATCATCGAACGCGGCCGTGGCGGTGCCGGAAAGCACGAGTCCGACGTGTTCAACATGACAACGCGTTGCGCCGACGCTTGGACCGACGTGCTCGCTCCATTTCCAACCGGGCTCGTAAGTCGCGCGCCCGATCGTCATCCCGCCGATGTGCACCAATTCAAATTTCCCTTTCTGCATCACCCGCACTTCGTCCGGCGACTCGAACCGTTTCAGGATGACGCCGATTTGGTTACTGTTCATGGCATGTCGGTAACTTCTTGGATGTCGATCTTGCTAATTCGATTCTGATTGTCGATTTTGAGTTCGATTAGAAATCCCGGCCCAGCTTCAGCGTGAGTGGGCGGATAAAAGGATGTTAGTGTCGGAGGTGATTGTTCTTCATTTATCAGAAACTCGAGTCCAGCAGCGCTCAAAATCTTCTTCGCGTCTTCGATGCTCTGACCAACTCTTAGCCGTTGCCCGATTGCCAAGTTAAAGTGCGGTCTCATTTGCTCGATCTCAGCTTGCTGGTGCCGAACCAAACGGCCGAGAGAAATCCCGAACATAATTCGTGGAACGACGATGTACGCGGCAGCCGCGACAACTACAACAACTGCGGCGGTGATGAGAATTTTTCTCCGCCGAGTCATTTGGGAGAACGACAGTGAAAACGCGCGAACTACGCCGGCGCGCCGGGAGCGTCGGGGAGTGGCGGAGCTTCGGGACCGACTACGACCTGGCGCGGCGGTTTTTCGGGCGGCATTTTTTCACCCGAAGTTGGCGTCACTGTCGGCGGTGGATTCCGTAATTCGCCGTACTGGATCAGTTCTTTGATCTGCACGCCGTCGAGCGTTTCGTATTCGAGCAACGTTTTGGCGATCGCGTCGAGGTGGTTGCGATTCGCAATCAGAGCTTGTTTGGCGGTTTGATACGCGTCATCGAGCAAACGGCGCACTTCGTGATCGATTTCTTCGGCAGTGGCTTCGCTGTAATCGCGGTTGCGAGTCAGTTCGCGGCCGAGGAAAACGTAATCTTCGTGCTCGCCGTACTCGACCATGCCGAGTTTTTCGCTCATGCCCCATTCGCAAACCATTTTTCTCGCCATCGCGGTCGCCATCTTGATGTCGCCGGCGGCGCCGGTGGTAACGTCGCCGAAAACAATTTCTTCCGCGACGCGGCCGCCCATTTTCACGGCCAAACTGGCAAGAAGTTCGTTTTTGCGATTGGTGTATTTGTCTTCCTCCGGCAACCACATGGTCGATCCAAGCGACGGGCCGCGCGGAATAATAGTGACTTTGTGCAGCGGCTCGGTGTGCGGAAGCAGTTCGAGCAACAAAGCGTGACCGGCTTCGTGATACGCGGTGTTGGTTTTTTCTTTTTCGCTCAGCGCCATGCTGCGGCGCTCCTTGCCCCAACGAACTTTGTCGCGCGCTTCCTCCAATTCAGAGAGCGTGATTCCTTTCAATCCGCGACGGGCGGCGAGTAGCGCTGCTTCGTTGATCACGTTGGCCAACTCGGCGCCGGAATAACCAGGCGTGCCGCGCGCGACCACTGCAAGATCGACACCTTCCGCGAGTTTTACTTTCTTGGAGTGCACCCGCAAAATTTCTTCGCGGCCTTTCACGTCGGGAAGATTGACGGTGATTTGGCGATCGAAACGTCCAGGGCGCAGCAACGCCGGGTCGAGAACGTCCGGGCGATTCGTCGCCGCGATGATGATGACACCTTCTTGCGTGTCGAAGCCATCCATCTCGACGAGCAACGCATTCAGCGTTTGCTCGCGTTCATCGTGTCCGCCGCCGACACCATGACCGCGATGACGGCCGACTGCGTCGATTTCGTCGATGAAAATAATGCAGGGCGCGGATTTCTTGCCTTGCTCGAACATGTCGCGCACGCGGCTCGCGCCGACGCCGACGAACATTTCCACGAAATCGGAGCCGCTGATAGAGAAGAACGGAACGTCCGCTTCACCGGCGATCGCGCGGGCTAAGAGAGTTTTACCAGTTCCCGGAGGGCCGACCATCAACACGCCCTTCGGGATGCGGCCACCGAGTTTCTGAAATTTTTTCGGGTCGCGCAAAAACTCGACCAGTTCCTGGACTTCGTCCTTGGCTTCCTCGACGCCGGCGACGTCCTTGAAGGTGATCTTGTTTTTGTCACGCGCGAGCATGCGTGCTTTCGATTTGCCGAAGTTGAGCGCGCCTTTGCCGGCCATGCGGATTTGTTGGCGGAAAAGAAAATAAAGAAGCAAGAGCAACAGCAGAACAGGCGCAAAGCTCGCGAACACCTGGGTCCACGGGTGCGATTCGGAACGAATGGCCGGTTGAATGCCAGCGGCGGCGAGTTTGTCCTGCAAATTGCTGGTGAAATTGAGATAAATGGTGGTGCGAAATTGCACTTGCATGTTTTGCTCGCCGCCAGTGCCCTGCTTGATGTACTTGCCGCGCAATTCTTGCGTCGGCTTGCCTTCCTCGACGAACAACGAGAGCGTCGAAGTTTTGTCGTTCACGATTTGCTTATTATCGAGCAGCTCGAGGAAGCGATTGTAGGGAACGTCTTCGAGCTGGGGATAGTTCCCGCGCCAGAACAGCATCGCGAGGGCGAAAAAGCCGAACGCGACCGCGATCAGGATGACGCCGCGCCAGTTAAAACTGGGCTCGTTACCGCGCTGTTTGTTGTCGCGTTGGGAGTTACGATCGGATTGTGGCATAAGGGGTGCGATTACTCGCGAGAAGAAAGGCTAACATGAAGGTGTGGCATTGCAAAAAGCAGAGTCCGAGCCGGGCGGGCATTTTTCAGAAGAAGGTTGGTTCGCCGGTCGCCGACCTTCGCACAAGATCGACATCTGACAACGTAAAGGTCGCTTCGCGAGCCACGTTGCTGGGCGACGCTGCATTGCTTAACGACGCGATTCCTGTAAAATTTCTCTTTTAGATCGAGACATGACTCAATTGGTTTCAACGGTCGCGGAAAAACTGGATCGCGCGGTGCAAAAAGTGACGCCGTTCGCGTATCGGGTGCGGCGGCAGGGCCGGCGCCTGATGCGGCGCGCCTTGCGCAAA
The DNA here is from genome assembly GCA_035635435.1 of Chthoniobacterales bacterium. Taxonomy (GTDB): domain Bacteria; phylum Verrucomicrobiota; class Verrucomicrobiia; order Chthoniobacterales; family UBA10450; genus AV40. Next base: position 34,721 of record DASQBB010000045.1, read on the forward strand.
CCGCGCAGCGTTTCGGAAGGTCCGAACCTGTTGCCGGTGCTGATCCAGGTGCTGGCGAGTTTTTCCAAAGCCGACGGCGTCCTGTTGGAAGAAGAAATCGACTCGAGTCTTGGATTTTTGCGTTACGATTATCCGGAAGCGGTTTACTCCGAGCTCCGCCAACTTTTCCGGCAAGCGCTCTACGAGCAACAAGATCTGTCGGCGATGGCGCAAAAGCTGAGCACGCAGTTGACGACCGAGCGCAAGATCATGCTCGGCGTTCAACTTTACGATCTGATTTCGCAGGCCGGGCTGAAACAGGAACAGGTGGTCGCGTTTTATTCGTTCATGTCGCAACTCGGCATGGCGGCGCAGGCGATCGACATCGTTTATCAATTGAACGCGTCCGAAGATGCCGACCCGTCGATTTATCAGCGGGGCGCGTCGCCATTGGAATCGCTCTCGTTTGCGAGCAACGGAAAAGCGGACGTGCGGATGAAAAACCTGGTCGAGAGCGATCGGTTAATGGCGTTTCGCTATCACGACCTGATCCTGCTCAAAAATTACAGCAGCCAAAATGTTTCCGTACGCGGCCGGCCGCTGGTGCGCGGCGGCTTCTGCCGAATTTATCCAGGGCAGCGAATCTTGGTCGGCGACCACGTGCTGACCTATCAGGAGCTGGCCCAGTATTTCAACGCCAAGAAAAACGTTTCCGTCCCGCAAATTTTTGTTCGGGTAAACAAAGACGCGGACGAAGTGGGTCTCGAGCGGGCGCGCACGCGCGAGAGCGCGCTTGAGATCGCATTCGGATTGAAGGTGCGGGTGAAAGCGTTGCGCGACGTTGATGCGGTGCTCAACGGCGTGACACTCAAATCCGGCGCGCAAGTGGAAGCGGCGCTCGACGACAAAATTCTTTTCCACAACGACAGCGAAATGGATTTGAGCGATCTGCGCCGGCGTGCTCGCGCGCTCGGTGGCCGGTTTCAACTCAAAGCCTCGAAATCGGAGTATCTGGTTTCTAACGATCCGGGCCGGCTTCAGCCGGACGACATTTTGCTTTCGCCTGGAACGAGCGGCGACGTTTTGCTGAAAATTTTCTGCGATTACGACCAACGCATCGGCCAATTGGAAGTGATCGAAGCCGACCGCCCGATTTTGGTCGGCGACGTAGCGGTAAGATCGACATATCCCCTCAAAGATTGCGACACGATCCGGATCGACGTCGGACAATTCCTGCGCTGCAATTTTTCAGAGCGCATCATCGAGGAAGAGCGCAACATCATTCGCACGCTCGAGGTGAGCGAGGTGACGCATCGTTTCGCGGGCGGCGACACCGGTCTGGAAGGAATTTCATTTGCCCTCACCCGTGGCGAACTGGTCTGCGTGATGGGCGCAAGCGGTTGCGGCAAAAGCACGTTGCTCAGAGTGCTGGCCGGCCAACTTCAGCCGACGACCGGCCAGATTTTTTTGAATGGTCGCTCGCTCTATCCAAACCTGGACGACCTCAAGAAATACATCAGTTACATCCCCCAAGAGGACGCGTTCGACGAGCATTTGACCATCGGCGAGAATTTGCAATTCGCGGCCGCGATTCGTTCGCCGCATCTTTCCCGGCGCGATCGAATGCGCCGGCTGGAAGCGAAATTGGTCGAGCTTGGGTTGGGCGAACGCCGCGATGCAGTCGTCGGCGCCGCGATCAAAAAAACGTTGAGCGGCGGCGAGCGCAAGCGACTCAACATCGGCCTCGATATGATCGGGATGTCGGACGTTTATCTGTTCGATGAGCCGACATCGGGTCTGTCATCCAAAGATTCCGAACACGTCCTCGAGATCATTCGTTCGATGGCGCACAACAAAATCATCATCGTCACCATTCACCAGCCGAGCTCGAAGCTGTTTCAGTTATTTCACAAGGCGATTCTGCTCGACAAAGGCGGCCGGCTCGTCTTTTTCGGAACGCCGACCGAAACGCTTCGCTATTTTGCCGAAGCCGAGCATCAACATCAGTTCGGCGCGGACCTGGGAGCGTGTCCGTCATGTGGGACCACGCGGCCGGAATTTATCTTCGACGTTTTGGAGACGCCGCTTCGCGATTTGAGCGGCGACATTATTTACGAGGAGAACAGCCGGGGCCAGTTGGTGGCGGCGCGGCGTTATTCGCCGGAGTTCTGGCGCGACAAGTACGAAGCGTTTCGGCTGATCCAGGACGTCAAACAAGTTTCACTCCGGCGCGAACAGGTGCCGCTGTTGCCGTCAACGCCGGTGCAAAAGCGAAAACGCGGGCCGATTCGCTGGCACGACGAGTGGACGCAATTCCGCGCGCTGATGCGGCGCTCGTTCATCAGCAAATTGCGCAACCGCGCGAACATTTGGATCACCACTTGCGCGGCGCCGGTGCTGGCGCTTTTGATTGGCTCGCTCCTGCGTTATTCGGAAAGCGGGAAATACGATTTCGCGTCGGCCTTCCACATTCCGACACATCTTTTTCTTGGATTGCTGGTGGTGATGTTTCTTTCGCTGACCAACAGCGCCGACGACATCATCCGCGACCGGCCAGTGTTGCAACGCGAGCGTAATCTCGATGTCCGATTGCCGTATTACATCTTCGCGAAGATGTCTTCGTTGTCGGTCTTCGCGCTGATCCAATGCGTGCTCTTCGTCTTGATCGGTAATTACATCCTGGAGATTCGCGGAATGTTTTGGGTCCATCTCGCGTTGATGTTCATGACGGCAATTGGCAGTCTTGCCCTCGGCCTTCTCGTTTCGTCGTTCGTTTCTGACGCGAAAACTGCGGCTAACATCGTCCCATTGGTTTTGATTCCCCAGATCCTGATGAGCGGCGCTCTTATTAAATATGAGGACATGAACCGCAACCTCAGCCTGGTTTATTCGCTGACCCGCTGGTTTCACGAACATCCGAACAAAGATCGCGGCAGAAAAATGGACAGCAAATTGCAGGTCCCATTCGTCTGTCAGTTCATTCCGATGCGCTGGTCGTACGAAGAGATGATTGTGGCGCAATCGAAACTTAATCCACTGACTTCCCGACAGGAGAGCGCGCAGCGCGAGATCGATGCGATCGTGGCGAAACATCGACAGTATCCGGCGGAAGGAAAGCGGCTCGACGAATTGAAAGAAGTCCTGGCGGTTCTGTCCGGTCTCGAAGCGAAATCAGCCGACGAGCTCGATCGTTATCTCAAACAGATCGATCAGGTGCTTGATCGAAAACGAACGTTCGACCCGGCCACATTCAAAGAAGCCAAAGGCGCCGTCACGGCCGAGCAGGTTTATGTGAACCAAAAAGTGTCCGACCTGATTTCCAACGCGGAGATGGAGCAAAGCGATTATCGCCGCGGTAGTCGGCCGAATGTTTTCTTCGGCGCAGAGAAACGTTACCTCGGGGTCAAGATCAGCGTCTTCGTTTTCAACACCATTGTGCTGATTGGATCCACATTTGGTCTGCTCGGATTGCTCTATTGGATCCTGCGCCGCCAACTCGAAGTGCGCCGAACGTGATGAAAATCGAAAATCCAAAATCCGAAATCCAAGATCGCTTGATCGTCGCTCCCAGCGACATCGACGCCGACATGCTTTACGCGACCAAATTTTGGGCGGGCGATCCGTTCATTTTTCTCGAGCAAAACGGAAAGCGCACGATCGTCTTGAGCGATCTGGAAATGGACCGCGGCCGGAGGACGGCCAAGGTCGACGAGTTTGTTTCGTTCAACCAACTCGAGCGAGAAGTGCAGGGCAAAGCGAAACAAGCGCCGCCTTATGAAAAAGTGCTGGCGCATTTTCTCCGTAAACGTGGAGTGAAAAGCGCGGTCGTGCCGGCGAATTTTCCGCTTGGCTTTGCCCGCGCGCTCGCCAAGGACGATGTCGATCTTGCCACGACCAATGGCCTTTTCTGGCCGGAGCGCGAAGCCAAGACGGACGATGAGCTGAAGTTGATCGGCCGTGCGCTTCGCATCACCGAAACCGGTTTGGCGCGCGCGATGGAAGTTTTGAAGGCGTCGAAAACGGCCGGAAAGAAATTGCGCTGGTCGGGTAAAACACTGACTTCCGAAATGCTCCGCGCGGAAATCGACTCCGCGATGTTACGTGCCGGTGGAACGCCGACGAATACGATCGTCGCCGGAGGCGATCAAGCCTGTGATCCGCATGAGCGCGGCTCGGGTCCGCTCTACGCGAACTCGTTGATCATCCTCGACATCTTCCCCCGCGACCCGAAGACCGGCTATTGGGGCGACATGACGCGAACGGTTGTCCGCGGACGCGCGAGCGACGCGCAGCGCAAACTTTGGGAGACGGTGAAAGAAGGACAGGAACTTGCGCTCCGGGAAATCAAAGCCGGGATCGACGGAATGAAAATTCACAAGGCAATTCAAGCGCTGTTCAAAAAGCGCGGTTATCCAACCGAAGTTCGAAAGGGAAAGAACGTCGGATTTTTCCACGGCACCGGTCACGGGTTGGGACTGGAGATTCACGAATATCCTCGGTTGCAAAAGGTGACCCTGAAAGATCGACAGTGTCTCACGGTCGAGCCGGGACTTTATTATCCCGGCCTCGGCGGCGTCCGGCACGAAGACGTGGTCGTGGTGACGCAGACCGGCTGCAAGATTCTCTCGCGATTTCCCAAGCAGCTGGAAATCTGAACGCGCAACACAGTTGAGCGTCTAAGGAAGGCAATTAGATTACGACCGGCATGTTCTATCCAATCGGATTTGGCGGAAGCAGTTGGCTCCTCTACATCGGCGTGCCCTTGATCATCGGCATCTGGGCGCAGATCCGCGTTAGCAGCGCCTTTAGTAAATGGGGGAAGGTGCGTGCGACGTCGAATATTACCGGCGCGGAATGCGCACGGGAAATTTTGCAGGCCGCGCAAATCCATGATGTCGATGTTGTCCAAACGGATGGCTTCCTCGGCGATCATTACGACCCGGCGAGCAAGAAGCTTTGTTTGTCGAGCAATGTTTACAACACGCCGTCAGTCGCCGCGCTTGGAATTGCCGCGCATGAGACCGGACACGCCATTCAACACGCCAAAGCGTACGCGCCGCTGAAGTTGCGAATGGCGATTGTGCCTGTCACTGCGGTTGCTTCGAACATGTTATGGTTCGTTTTCATCGGTGGTTTTGTTTTTCACATCGCCGGCTTAATCAAATTGGCGATGTTTTGTTTTCTTGCGCTAATCGTCTTCCAGCTAATCACGCTACCCGTAGAGTTCGATGCTTCTCGGCGCGCGAAAATTATTTTGCAGCAAATGGGCATCATTCAATCAGGCGAGGAGACGGTCGGAGTAAACAAAGTGCTCAACGCGGCTGCCCTAACCTATGTTGCTGCTCTAATCGCTACCGTTGGGCAATTTCTGTATTTTTTTGCCGGTCGCAATCGCGACTGATAGGATCGACGTCGATAATTGAAAGCCATGAATCCCGCGATCGCGTTACCGCCGGCCCGGCGCCTGACCGATTTGTTGTCGTCCGGGTCGGATGCCGGTGTTAAGTCTAAGAGAAACGCGATGGACGAGCCCCGGAAGGATGAAGACCAGCAGTTGGTGGCGCGCACCCAAGAAGGCGACGCGAGCGCCTTCGATCAGCTGGTGGTGAAATACACGCCGCGTCTTTACGGGCTGGTTTACAACATGACCTCGAACCATGAAGACACCAACGACCTGTTGCAGGACATTTTCGCAAAAGCTTACAAGGCGATCCGCGGGTTTCGCGGGAAATCTTCGTTTTACACTTGGATCCATTCGATCGCGGTGAACATGACACTGAACTTCCTCAAAAAACGCGGCCGCCGTTTCCAACTCAGCCTGGACGATGTCGATTCCAACATTCAAAGCGACAAGGAATTCCTCGAGGCGACCGCCTCCAGCAGTCCGGTGCGGGAAGCCGACCTGTCCGAGCTCCAAAAAAGGTTGAACGAGGCAATGATGAAATTGTCTGATGAACACAGAGCAGTGGTCACCATGTTCCATATTCAGGGGATGCCCCACGCAGAAATCAGTAAAATCTTGCGTGTTTCAGAAGGCACAGTACGATCCAGGCTTTTCTACGCCAACCGGCAACTGCAAAACTATCTAGACGAGTTTCGAAAAAATCCGGTCACTTGATCAACGCCAATGGACGAATTCAACGACAACGAAATAACGAAGCTGCTTCGCCTCAAACGTTACGAACAGCCGTCGCCAGGTTACTTCGAAAATTTCATCCACGAGTTCCATCGCCGCCAGCGTGACGAACTATTGCGGCAACCGCTTTGGCGCATTTGTGTCGATCGGGCGCGCGATTTCGTATTCTCCTTCAACCTCTCAACCCTCACTTCTTATCCAGTTGCGGTCACAGCCGTGCTCGTTTGCGCGGCAGTTATTTCCCTGCGGATTTATCAGGCGCCACAGCCGGCGACGGTTGCTGCGAGCGATCGACCAGCGTTGGTCGTGCCCGCCAGCACTGAGCCGGAGTGGACTTTGGCATCGCCCGTGGCGACACGGGTCTTTAACACGCGGTCGCTTCGCAATGCGACGGAAAGCGCCCAAACTCACCGGAGCGGCACGCCACGCTACGTGCTCGACAGCGTGCCTGTGAGTTATGAGACGACTTTCAAGTTCTAGGTCGGGCCAGGGGTTTCGCTTGCTGGCAACATTCGCGTCTCTCGCCGCGGCGGCTTCGCTTTTCGCGCAGCAAACACCGGAGTCGGCGACTACCATTAGCCGGGAAGTCAAAGACGTTTTCGAGCGCTGCGCCAAAGCCGTCGTCAAGATCAAAGCGACCGATCAACATGGTGAGCTTTCCGGGACCGGTTTTTTTGTCGACCCGATGGGAACTCTCTACACCGCTTACTCGGTCGGTGGCGAAGCGGAGAACATTAACGTTGAGTTCAAAGGGAAAAAGTATCCGGCGCGCCAGTTGATGGCCGATCTCCGCAGCGGTGTCGCGTTGTTGAAAGTTGATTTAGCCAGCCCGGCGTTGCCGATCGGCAACTCGGAGCAGCTTGAAATCGCGACTCCGGTCGTTGCAATTGGCTATCCCCTCGATCTCGCTGAAACCCCGAGCTTTGGCATGATTGCAGGCTTCGATCGTAAATGTTTCGGCGGATATTTTCCAACGAAACATCTGCGCGCAAATCTGCCGCCGCAGCGCGGCGAAGGCGGCGCGCCGCTTTTGAATTTGAAAGGCGAAGTCGTCGGCATTCTTCTCTATAGTTTCGAAAACAACTCCTGCTACGCGTTGCCGATCGAGGCGGCCGAGAAAATTCGCAACGACTTCGTTCGCTTCGGCGAGGCGCGCCATGGTTGGATCGGCGCCAACGTTCGAGAAGCGGCTACGCCAGTCGAGGGATCGCGTGCGGTTACCACCGAAATCATGAAAGACACGCCCGCCGCCGAATCCGGCATGAAACCAGGCGACGTCGTTCTCCAAATTGGCCGGACGCCAGTGCGCGAGCCGGAAGATATTCTCGATGCCTCATTCTTTTTGACCGCCGGCGATGTCGTGCCGATCACGGTGATGCGCGGCAACGAAAAGCTCACTTTCAATGTGCAGGCCGATTTCCATCCGGCGAGCAAATCGCGCGCGCCGTTGCTTGCTGCTCCGTCCCTGTCCAATCGCGCAATTCCGCTGAACCTGCAGTCGTCGCCGGAACGCACGCCGTAATTACAACATTTTCCGGAACCTCGCTTCGTCGATGATTCGGACGCCGAGGTCTTTCGCTTTGTCGAGTTTGCTGCCCGCTTCGCTGCCGGCGAGAACGAAATCGGTTTTCTTGCTTACGCTGCCGCTGACGTGACCGCCAAGCGCTTCGATTTTCGCCGTTGCTTCTTCTCGCGTCATTGACGGCAACGTGCCGGTAAGGACAAAAGTTTTTCCGGCCAACGGCAACCCAGCCATTTTTTTGGCCGAAACTTTTTCGCTCTTCGGATGAATCCGCAATTGCTTCATCCGCTGAAGGATTTTCTTTCCCGCCGCCGTCCCAAAAAAATCGAGGACGCTCTTGGCCACGACTGGTCCGACTTCAGTTACGATGCCGCCGTGCTTGTCGATCTTGCTCTTCGATGGCTCGGCGAAACCGGATTTGATCAATCGCTCAGCAATTTCTTTCGCTGCCTGCTTGTCGCCTTTGCTTTCGTGGTAAGCGAGCACGTCACGGAGAAGTTTAGAATTCGCCACGTCCTCGATTGTTTCGTGAAAACGCGCGACGTCCGTGGCGGTTGTTTTGCCCACGTCGGGAATTGCCAGCGCAAAAAGCCACCGCGACAGCGGGAAAGTTTTCGCGCGTTCGATCGACTGGATCGCCTTGGTGGCGTTTTTCTCGCCGAAAATGCGGGGAGCTTCATCCGTTCCCAAATTCAACTTCGCAAGTTGCTCGACCTTCAGCTCGAATAAATCGAGCGGCGCGCGCACGAGACCGCGCTCAACCAGTTTGTCGGCCACGATTCCACCGACACTTTCGATGTCGAGTGCGCCGCGGGCCGTGAAAAACTCCACACGCCTTGTTGTTTGCGCGGGACAATGGAGGTTTTCGCAACGCCAGGCCACAAATTGCGGATCGCGGCGGACCTCGCCACCGCAAACCGGACATTTGCCGCGAATGTGTTTGAGAAAATCAAACGGCTTCGCGTTGCGCGGCCGTTTCGATTTCACGACCTCGACCACGGCGGGAATTACTTCGCCGGCTTTTTCGATCACGACGATATCGCCGATGCGAATGTCTTTCCGTTTGATCTCGTCCTCGTTGTGCAACGTTGCCCGCGAGACGGTGCTGCCACTGACCAGCACCGGCTCGAGCACGGCGACGGGTGTGAGAATCCCCGTCCGGCCTACTTGAACTTTGATGTCGAGTAACTTCGTTTCGACGCGCTCGGCGGCATATTTATAAGCGATCGCCCATCGCGGCGATTTCGCGGTAAAGCCGAGCCGCTCGCGTTGCTCGAGGGCATCGACTTTGATCACGGCGCCATCGGTCTCGTACGGAAAGTCATGTCGAATCTCGTCGAGGTCGCGAATCGCATTCAAAACTTGCTCAACCGAATCGGCCAACCACCAATCCTCATGGGTGGGTAGTCCAAGCTTCTTGAATAAAGGAAAAATCTTGGAGTGAAGATCGACATCTACGCCTTCGGTTGCGCCGGTTCCGTAAAAAACCATTCCGAGCGGACGCTGCGCGGCGACTTTGGAATCGAGATGCTTGAGCGAGCCGGCGGCTGCATTCCGCGGATTGGCAAACAACGGTAATCCGGCAGCTTCCCGCTCTTTGTTCAGTTTCTTGAAGCCCTCTCTGTCGAGATAGGCCTCGCCGCGGACTTCCAAAATCTTCGGCGCCGTGCCGCGCAATTGGTGCGGCACTGAGCGGATCGTTTTGATGTTTTGGGTGATGTCGTCTCCGACCAAACCGTCACCGCGAGTGGCGGCGTATTTGAGCCGGCCGTTTTCGTACATCACCGACACCGCCACGCCGTCTACTTTCGGTTCGATCACCACCGGGATTTTTTCGTCCGGCAAAAGACGCGTGATTCGTTTGTAGAAATTCGCGACCTCATCTTCGGAATATGTATTGTCGAGACTCAGCATCGGAACCCGATGCTGAATTTGGGCGAATGCCTGAAGCGGTTTGCCACCGACGCGCTGAGTCGGTGAATCCGGCGTTACCAGGTCTGGAAATTTCGATTCGAGGTCGACCAGCTCTTTGTAAAGCCGGTCGTATTCGCGATCGCTAATTGTCGGCGCGGCTTCTTCGTAATAGCGGCGATCGTGCTCCCTAAGCTCGTCTCGGAGCTGTGCGATTCGCTTCGCCCCTTGAGCCTCGTCTTTGGCCATAAGGCATGATACAAACAGGGCAAAGATCGACAATGAACAGCGGTGAAAAAATCCTGGGCATTGAAGGCGGCGGGACCAAGACGTCATGGGTCGTGGTCGAGCGCGCGGAGAATGAAATGCGCGTCTTGGATCAGGGAAAATTGCCGCCCGCGAACTTTCGCCTCGCTACCGCCGATCAGTTGCGCGCGATGTTTAATGAGCTGCCGAAAGAGATCACGCGCGCCGGAATTTTTCTGGCCGGCTGCGGCACCGAGGAAGATCGACAATCGCTCACGCGGCTGTGCGCTGAAGTCTGGCCGCAGGCAAAAATTGTGGTCGGGAGCGATCGCGATTCCGGTTTGGCCGCGGCCCTTGGTCATGGCGATGGAATTGTGGTTAACGCCGGAAGCGGCTCGTCCATCACCGGTCGTCGAGACAAGCGAATCGAAAACGCCGGCGGCTGGGGACACATCCTGGGTGACGCCGGCGGCGGTTATTTTCTCAGCTTGCAAGCGCTGCGCTTGATTCTGCGCGAATACGATCTCCACCGCGGCGAAGTCCAGTTCACCACCAAAATCTTGCGCGCGTTATCGCTGAATAATCTGGACGAGCTCGTGCGCTGGGCGCAGACCGCCGACAAAATGGAGCTGGCAATGCTGACGCCGGTCGTTTTTGAAGCAGCGGCTGCCGGCGATTCGCGCGTGATGGAAATTATCGAAGAAGGCGCACGCGTTCTTTGCGAGTACACCGAAGCGGTCGCGACGCGACTCCACGTCCTCGCACCGAAAGTCGTTTTGCTCGGTGGACTTTTTCAGCGAGACTCGATTTATAACCACGCCTTTCGGCGGCGTTTGAAAAAAACGCTGCCCGATGCGCGAGTGGCGAATTCCGAGCGGGCGCCGGAATTTGGCGCGGCCTGGTTGGCCGCGGAAATGCCGAGCTGGCCCGAAATTCATGCCGGACGTGCGCCTGAAAAAATAGACGACCTCGCCGCGGCATTAACTGAGCAACGCAATCCGCGCTCGGCAAATCTCGAGGCAATGAACTCCCAGGATTTTGTGAAGCTGTTTGTCGATGAAGAAAAATTTGTCGGGGAAGCTTTGAGGGCGGTGATTGTCGATCTTGCCCGCGCGATTGAGGTTGTCGCTGAATCGCTCCGCAAAGGCGGACGATTGTTTTATGTCGGCGCCGGTAGCAGTGGGCGTCTGGGCGCGCTCGACGCGAGCGAAATTCCTCCGACGTTCGGGGCGTCTCCGGAACTGGTGCAAGGCATCATCGCCGGCGGCGCGACCGCGCTCCATCGCAGCGTGGAAGGCGCGGAAGACGAGGGGAGTAGCGGCGCGCTCGCAATCGATCGGCGCGGCGTAAAAGATGTAGACGTCGTCATCGGCATCACCGCGAGCGGCCGAACGCCTTTTGTCCTCGGAGCGCTCGCGCGGGCGAAGTCGTTAGGCGCAAAAACGATTTTGCTCAGCTGCAATCCGGCCCGCGATCGGAAAGTAGATGTCGATCTTGCAATTGATCTGGCTGTCGGTCCGGAAATTTTAACCGGATCAACGCGCTTGAAAGCGGGGACCGCGACAAAGATCGCGCTTAATATCATCAGCACTGGTGTGATGGTCGCGCTCGGCAAAGTCCGCGGCAATTTGATGATCGACCTCAATACTTCGAGCACCAAATTACGCGACCGCGCGACGCGCATGGTCGCCGACCTGACGCAGTGCGACTACAATTTGGCGCAGAAGCAACTGGAAGAGAGCGGTTGGGACCTGCGCGCCGTCCTCAAGAAAGCCGGCCAATAAGAGATCGACATCCGCCCGCGCAAATTCCGGTAAGCGCGATTTCGAGCGGTGAAACGAAGCATTGTTAACAAACTCAAACGAAAGGGTTTTTATGCTTTGGACCATCTTTCTTATTCTGCTGATTCTTTGGCTGCTTGGATTTATCGGCTTCCACGTTCTGGGCTCCTACATTCATCTGCTGCTCCTCATCGCGCTGGTCGTTCTGATTATCCAATTGATCACCGGCCGTCGACCGCTGTAGCATCCGTGCCGTGAAACCAGCTGGAATAGTAGGCATCATTCTCATCGTCGTCGGCATTATCGGCTTCGCCTATGGCGGCCTCGGTTGGAACGAGGAAAAGAAAGACGCGCAAATAGGACCCCTCGAGATCAAGCACACCGAGGGTCACGGAATTTCATTTCCTCCCGTCGTTAGCGGCATTTGTCTGGTCGGCGGAATCGTCCTGGTCGCGCTCGGTAGCCGCAAGGCTTAGGCGAACCAGAGTAGCGCCGTCGAGAGACGGGTAGGCAAACGCGAGCATACCGAACGCTCGAGCAAGCGAATCCTTTAGAGAAAATGGGTTCTGCCCGACCGACGCGTTCTCCGTTGGCGTTCTCGCGGCCGTGCAAGCCCAACGCTTCGAACAGCCGATACATGTTGGCAAAAAATGCAGCGGCTCAAGTTTTGCGACGTCTGCGCTGTGCACGTCGCGGAACGCGAGCATGTCTTCAAAGCGATCTTCTCGCCATGGCTCATAGCCACAGCGTCCTTTGAATTTCTTTGGGTTCCTAAATGTTCCGAACAGGATGTCCCAAACGGGGATGTCGGCAAAGTTGTTCGTATGATGGCGAAACTGATGATGAACCCGGTGGGATTCAGGTCGTTGGAATACGTATCCCAACCATGAAGGCGTGTTGATATTCCAGTGGTAAAAGAATTCGCCGACAGCAATGAGGACTGTGTAATAAGCGGCAGCGCGTATGCTGCCGCCGAACAATGGATAAACGATTACACTGCTGAGGAGCGAGTTGATCCAGATTTCGACCGGATGCTTGTAAAAGCTCGTTAAAATCTCAAGCCTTCGCGCTGAGTGGTGAATCTGGTGAAGCGTTCGCCACAGAAACTGGGATTCATGGCGGTAACGGTGCCACCAATAATAAACAAAGGTCGAAAAGACATAGATGATGATTGCTGACACCCAATCGCTGAGTTCGTCCCTGAGATGAAGTAGTGACCAGTGATTGAGCCAGCGGTTCCACGTTTGGCCGGCCAGGACAGTGATTCCGAGCTGGATTGAATTGATCAGAATCACGCGGCCCCACCAGGCGTTAACCCGTGGCAGTTTCATAGCAGGCCACAGCCGCTCGGCCGCGATGCAGCCGAGCGCGATTCCGAAAATAATGAAAATATTCATAACGGACCATGATCCGCTGAATCGATTAATTGTGTTAATCGATAATTATTGATATAAACATCGATATAAGCGATGATTCCAGATTAACATTCACCATCTCGAGCTTTTTTATCACGTGGTGAAGCATCGCGGGATCAGCGCGGCGTCGCGCCGCATGCCTTATGGAATTCAGCAACCGGCAATCAGCGGACAATTGTCGCAACTGGAGAAAACACTCGGCCTGCGGCTCTTTGACCGTCGACCATTCGGGGTCACGCCGGCGGGCGCAAAGTTATTTAGTGAGATCGAGGCTTTCTTTGGCGGACTTCGCGATCTACCGGCATACGTTCGTGGACTTGCCCACCAGCATTTAAGGCTTGCGGCGCCAGGACGAATTCTACGCGATTATTTGCCCGCCATCCTGGCGGGCTACAAACGCCACTATCCAGATTTGGAACTTATTTTGCACGACGTGAATCAAGCGAGCGCAGAAGAATTATTGTGCCGCCGCGAGATTGATATTGCGATTACCGAACTCGAAAGTCCGCCCGCAGGCTCATTTCGAGCGTGCGATCTGGTTCAGCTCCCGTTGGTTCTCGTCGTTCCACGCCGATCCAGGATTCGCACGATCACAGATTTGTTTCGAAATGGCCGACCTACTGAAAAGTTGATTTCATTACCTTCGGGCGAAGTTCTTTCCAAAAATTTCCACGCCGGTTTGAAAAAACTTCGATTGCACTGGCCGACGGCAATCGAAGTCGTGTCCCTCGATTTAATCGACACCTACACCTCTCTGGGTTTTGGCATTGGCAGCTCCGTTTTTCTTCCCGGTCGTAAGATCGCGAGAGATCTGCGACTCATGGCATTACCGAAATTCCCGCGGTTAAGGATTGGTGCCTTTTGGCTCGGTGAATTGCCAGCGATTGCGGAGTCGCTACTCGCCGACGTGAAGAAAATTGCGGAAAAAATGAAGAGACAAGTTCGGAGCGGCAGCTAAATGTCGATCTTAGCGATCGCTCGGCGGTTCGCCGCCACTCGCTTTCAGCACAGCAAAAGTTTTGCTGCCTTTGCGGTCGAGGTAAAGAAGGACGCCGCGTTTCGGGTCGGCTTTGTTTAGCGCTTCGCGAAATGTTTTTGCATCGGTCACTGGTTTGCCATCGACTTCGGTGATCACGTCTTCGCGTTCGATTCCCTGTTGCGCGGCGAGGCTGTTCTCGGTCACGTCGGTCACGATCACGCCGCGTTGAACGCCGAGTTTGAAACGTTGCGCCATTTCCTTGGTCAATTCCTGAACTTGCAGACCAAATTTTCCGACTTCTTCTTCTCGATCTTGCGGCGGGCGCGCCGGCTCGTTTGAAGCGCGCGAAATTTCATTCGGCAATTCACCAGTCGTGACCGGGACCTTGAGCGTTTGTCCTTTTCGCCACACTGTCAGCTCGACCTTTTGACCGATTTTCTTTTTCAAAATTTCGTGCTGCAGCTGCGAATCGGTCGCCACCGCGCTGGCATCAACCCGGGTGATGACGTCGAACGGCCGCAGATCGCTTTTGTAAGCGGGCGCGTCCGCTTCGATCGTGCGCACGACCACGCCTTTGTCGATCCCTTTGAAGAGCTCGCGGATGGAAGGATCGTCGCCGAGCGTCTCGATTCGGATCCCGAGCCACGGGCGCATGATTTTGCGTCCGGCGATCAGCTCGTCGCCAATGTCTTTGGCCATGTTGATCGGAATAGCGAACCCAAGGCCGCGATTGATTCCGTTGATCAGCGTGTTCATGCCGATGACTTTGCCGTCGATGTCGCACAACGGGCCGCCGCTATTGCCGGGATTAATCGACGCGTCGGTTTGCAAATAATCCGAGATCGAATAGCCGCTGGTCGCGAGCAATTTGCTGCGGCCTTTGCCACTGACCACGCCGTAAGTGAACGTGTAATCGAGCTTAAACGGCGCTCCGATCGCGAACGCGAATTGCCCAACCCTCACCGCGTCGCTGTCGCCCAATTGCACGGTCGGCAAATCTTTCGCTTCGATTTTAATGACGGCGATGTCCGTCTTCTCGTCGGTGCCGACGACCTTCGCTGAGAACTCGCGGCCGTCTTTCAATTTCACGTCGATCTTGTCGGCGGCCTCGACCACGTGGAAGTTGGTAAAAATGTAACCATCGGGTCGGACAATGAATCCGGAACCTTCGCTTTGGATCGGCTGGAGATTTCGCTGGTCTCGGCGCGGATTATTTTCGTCCGGCGGGCCTTGAAAGAACAGGTCCTCGAATGCAGAGGTTTCGTTATCGTTCTTCTTTGAGATTTCGATGATGACAACGCTCGGCGCGACCGTCTCAAAGACTTTAGCGAAAGCATTGTTCAACTGATGAACGACATCTTTACCCTGCTCGGCCGCGGTTGCTGGAACGGTCGGCATCGGCGCGATCTCGGGCGTGGCCGCCAGGACTGAAAGCGTGCTCGTGATGAAAACGATAAGAAAAGTTGAAAGAAAGCGCATGGACTTCTCGAATTGGACAGCATGCAACATGCTATGTTCAACCCCATCAGTCCACCGCTCGGGCGCTGCCTTGGGGCATGCGAATTGCAACCGCTTGACTGATGCTATACTATCGGTCGGTCTCTCTCCGGATATGCGCTCATTAAAGGTCAATCGGGTCTCGGTCAGCATACTGGCGGCCCTCTTTCTGATTGCCTCTGTATGGCTTGCCTTTGAGCGCCAGGCTCCCAAGCCTATTCCCGCGGAAGATTTCGTTCGCGCAATGGAGGCGCATCAAACTTCGCTGATCGATCGCTATTTTCGTGAGCACCAGAACCCGAACGCGCGAGCCGCGAACGATCGCTCTTTACTTTTCGCGGCGATTTTGTGGGGGGATCGGATCGTCGCGCGGAGACTCCTCGATGCTGGAGCGAGCGCCGACTTATCGGACAACGCGGGAGTAACGCCGTTGATGGTGGCGGCGATGCATGGCGACTTGGAATTGGTTCGCGCATTGGCCGGACATGTGACTGACATTGCTGACAGAGACCGTGCCCATCATTCGGCGCTTTATTATGCTGTCACGGCGCAGAACCTGGAAATAGTCGATCTCCTTCTGAGCCTGACGCCGAACTTGGAATTGGCTTACGGCGACAGCGGTGAACTACTGAGCCTCGCTCTCGGCAGCGCCAATACAAAAATTGCCCAGGAAATTCTTTCACGGTTACCGCGGCTTGAACAATGGAGCGCCGGCGCGTTGCACGCTTTGGACAATGTTCTGCGCGCGGGCGATCGCGAGTCCATGCGGTTGCTGCTTTCAAAACACATTCCTCCGCCCACGCCGGAAGGGAAGCGCGTTCCGTTGTTGGCCTACGCCATTGCCACTGACAACGTTCCCTTATTCACGACGCTCCTCGAGTGTGGCGCTGACGCGAACACAATGCTGCCGTCAAAGTACGACAAGGAATTTCTCGACTCGCTTCCATCGAAGTCGTTTCGCAATTACATCGAGGACGATCGCAACGTCACCTGCCTGATGCTCGCGGCCGGACTCGGCCGCACTGATTACGTTCGCGCGCTCTTGCAAGCAGGCGCCGACCGCAACCGCGCCACCGGCCGTTACAAGATGATCGCGCTTTATTTTGCGGCCGAGCTCGGCCATTGGCAGCCGGCGCAGATTCTCCTCGGCAGCGGACCCGATCCCGAAAAGCTGCGCATCGAGATTTCGCTCGCTTCCCAACACATGGCGCTGATCAAAGACGGCGTGCCGATTTTAAATTCGACTTGTTCGACCGGTCGCGACGGCTATTCCACCAAGCGTGGCTATTTCGTTATCACCGATAAAGAACGCAATCACCGCTCGACCATTTATCACGTCGATATGCCCTACTTCATGCGGTTGAGCTGTCTCGATTTCGGAATGCATGAAGGCGTAGTGCCGAATTATCCGGCATCACACGGTTGCATTCGTTTGCCCGGCGAAACCGCCCGAAAACTCTTTGCTGAAATTCCAATCGGCACTGTTGTCGCCGTTCAGTAGGGCAAAATCCGGCCTCGATTGAAGTGCGCGGCGCACTTGGCGGTGCGCGCGTTGACACAAATCCGAGCCGTCTTAGCGTTTTCGCCCTTACTCAAAATGGAACCTCTTCAGAATGGCGATGGAAAAGAGTTCGTGTCACATGCGCCGGGCTATTGGCCAGGCGTAGCGCCTGAACTTTGGAATGATTGGAAATGGCAGCTCAAGAGCCGGGTCACGTCTTTGGCTCAGCTCGAAGAATATGTCGATCTTAGCGATGAAGAACGCAGCGGGGTTTTGCTTTCCGGCGACAAACTCGCGCTGGCCGTCACTCCACATTTTTTCAATCTGATCCCGCGCGACAAAAATCCGGACGATCCGATCCGGCGGCAGGTGATTCCGCGTGTGGAAGAAACATGGTCGTCGCCTTACGACATGGCCGATCCTTGTGGCGAAGATTCGCACATGCCGGTGCCGGGTTTGGTGCATCGCTATCCCGATCGCGTTTTGTTTTTAGTGACCGATCGTTGCGCCGCGTATTGCCGCTATTGCACACGGAGTCGCGTCGTGAGCGGTGTCGGCGAACAGGAATTGCACACCGATTTCGAAGAAGCGTTTCGTTACCTCGAACAACACACCGAAGTGCGCGACGTGCTCCTATCTGGCGGTGACGCGCTGATCTTTAGCGACGACAAGATCGACAAGTTGCTAACGCGGTTGCGCGCGATCAGGCACATCGAGTTCATTCGGATTGGAACCCGCGTTCCGATTTTTCTGCCGCAGCGGATCACGCCCGAGCTTTGCGCGATTTTGGCGAAACATCATCCGCTTTGGATGAGCGTGCACGTCAATCATCCGCGCGAGTTAACGATTGAAGTGAAAGAAGCGCTCGAGCGTCTGGCCAACGCCGGCATTCCGCTCGGAAATCAAAGCGTGCTCCTCGCCGGCGTGAACGACGATCTCGAAACGATGAAAACGCTCGTCCACAAACTCCTCATGTGCCGCGTGCGTCCGTATTATCTTTACCAGTGCGATTTGATTAACGGCTCATCGCATTTGCGCACATCGGTCGCCAAAGGAATTGAGATCATCGAAGGCCTCCGCGGTCACACTACCGGTTACGCCATTCCGCAATACGTCATCGACGCGCCCGGCGGCGGCGGCAAAGTGCCAATCAATCCCGGTTACATCCTCTATCACGACAACGAAAAAATAGTGATCCGCAATTACGAAGGGAAAATCTTCGAGTATCCCGAGACCGGCGGCGACCAAACTGTCCAGTTCGCTCCTCAGCGCGAGTATCACGACGAGTACCTTTACTCCTAATCTGTCATTCCGAGCGGAGTCGAGGAATCTCTTGCTATTTCGGTCCAGAAATATTTAGAGATGT
>DASQBB010000046.1:0-29224 GCA_035635435.1 Chthoniobacterales bacterium
ATTGAAGATGCGGGCGGCCTCAGCCTTGAGACGCTAGCCGAAGACACAGACCTGACCCTGGCCCTGCACAAGCGAGGCCACCGGATTGTTTACGTGCCGGAAGCAATCGCCTGGACAGAAGCGCCCGAGACAGTGCGTACGCTCGCGCGTCAGCGTTTTCGTTGGGCCTACGGCACGCTGCAATGCCTTTGGAAACATCGCGACATGGTCTTCAACTGGCGTTACCGCGCCCTCGGCTGGTTTAGTTTGCCGAGCGTTTGGTTTTTCCAAATCATTCTCGTCGCGGTGACGCCGGTGGTAGATTTGTTCTTGCTGGCCTCGCTTCCATTTGGCGCGTGGCGGGCAGTGTTGCCGTTTGTGATCACATTCCTGTCCATGGACGTCATTCTCGCGACGCTCGCTTGCATTTTGGAACGCGAACCGGTCACGCGCGCATGGCGAATTTTACCGATGCGACTGATTTATCGGCCGATGCTCAGTTATTGCATTTGGAAAGCAATTTTGCGCGCGATCAAAGGCGCGTGGGTGAGTTGGGGCAAACTCGAACGCACCGCCAGCGTTCCCGTGCGCGCGTAGCGCGCACGGAATGACGAAGCACGAATGACGAATGTCGAAGGAATGACGAAATCCGAAGCACGAAAGGCAGCAGCCGAGGATGCCTTTTGGGGAAGATCGGACACGCCTGTAGTTCGCGAAGATGCTCCCACGCAGCGCATTTACGATCTGGAAGAGCGAACGGGTCGGTTTGGGGAGGCTGTCATCGACTTTGCAAAATCAATCCCGCAGAATTCCGTCACCAGTCGTATCATTTCGCAACTCGTCGGCGCAGCGACGAGTGTTGGTGCGAATTATGTTGAAGCTGATGACGCTGTCTCGAAGAAGGAATTCCTGAAGAACATCGGCACGTGCCGAAAAGAAGCGCGCGAAACAAAGCACTTCCTGCGGATGGTCGTGCGCGCTGTTCCAGAACTAAAATCGCAAGCTCGCGAACTGTGGATTGAGGCGAAGGAACTGCACCTGATCTTTTCTAAAATCTGGCGAAGCAAGACATGACCTTCGTCATTCGGTATTCCTTGTTTTTTCGTCATTCGTCATTCGTCATTCGTCATTTGTGGCTAGTCGTTTTATTGGGCGCATGCGTCGGAGTCAGTTCCTGCAAGAAGTCGTCCTCGCCAACGAATTCCCAAGTCGATCCAAACGGCCCGGTTAAAGTCGTCATTCCGGAACATGGCGCTTACACCGGCGCGTTTATGGATTTCGGAGACGAAGAAGACGACGTCACGCTCGAGATGATCGAAGATTTCGAACAGATGGTCGGCAAACATCAAGCGATCATCGCGTCGTCGAGTTATTGGGGTGAGCAAACTTTTCCGACCGCGAACCTCAATGTGGTCTGGCGCCATGGCTCGTTGCCGCTCGTGTTCTGGTCGCCGTGGGACAAACCGTACGTGCAAAATCGTGGACCGGATAAATTCAACCTCACCGATATCATTGCCGGCAAATGGGACGCCTACATCGACAAATGGGCTGATGGCGCGCGCGAGTTCGGGCATCCAATGATTGTGGCGTTCGGGGTGGAGATGAACGGCGATTGGTTTCCATGGTCGGGAACATTTTACGGCAGCGAAGACTGGGATGACGCCGCCGATAACTGGAAAGGCCCGGAAAATTTTCGGCGCGCTTATCGCCATGTGGTCGATCGCGTCCGCGCGCGGGGCGCGACCAACGTCAAATGGATGTTTCACACTAACAATTATTCCTCTCCGCTCGACACCTGGAATTTTGCGCCGGCTTATTATCCCGGCTCCGATTACGTCGATTGGCTGGGCCTGAGCGTTTATGGTCAGCAATTTAAGGACGAACCGAATCCCGGAATTACGTCGCTGCTCGACTGGCCGTATCAGGAATTAAGCGGACTCGATCCAAACAAACCGATCATGATTGCGGAATGGGCGACTGGCGAATTTCCTTATCCCGCCGGCGAACCGGGAATTCGTAAACCAGAATGGATCAAGCAGGCGCTCGAACTTTTTCGGACCCGCTATCCGCGAGTAAAGGCGGCGGTTTATTGGCACGAACGCTGGCAGAATGTCGATCAAACCTACAGTAACCTGCGCGTGAATTCGTCGGTTGAATCGCTGCAAGCTTACCGCGAAGGCATCGCAAATCCGGATTGGTTAGGGAATTTGATTCTGCGCGAGTTGCCGCCAAAATGAGTTTATCGCCAGACCGCGAGGATTCCGCCGAGCGCGATGCAGCCGAAAAAGTGATAACTGGAGTCGATTAACCAGACCTTAAACGGTTTCGACTCCCATAAATATTGGATGGTCAGCGCGGTCGCTGAAAATCCAAGCCCGACACCAGCGCCAAGCTTTAGTCCGTGGCCGACATCGACAATTCCCGTCCTCGCGATTAACCGCGCCATGATCGCGGCGGCGACGAGATTGCAAATGAAGTTGCCGATCATCTTCGCCGGCATTCCGCTGGGTTCAAGCTTGACTCCATGCTGCTGAATTTCCGCCGCCCAAATTTTTCCAAATAAAGCCATATACCAAATGGCGCCGATGACCCAGTAAACCGCTGCCGCACAAATTATCGGTATCCAGTTTATTGCTACCCAGTTCATACCGGCGGTTGTCTCAATGCCGGGTGTCCAAAGCAAGACAAAATCCGCCGGGTCAGACAAAAACAGGATTTGGCGGCGTCTTGATTATAAAAGACCGTGAAAAGGTCATGGAGAATGTCGCCACCGATGAAAATTGGAAAACTTGCTTTGCTCAGCTCGCGCCCGGCTTGCTATTGTTCGCGCGGCAATGGGCGCGATCGCCGGCCGACGCGGAGGACATTGTCCAGGAAGCGTTCGTTCGTTTCTGGCGAAAACACCACGACATCGCGAATCGCGGTCTCCTTTACGCGACGGTTCGCTCCATTGCTCTCGATTTTCTCCGGCGCGACAGTCGGCGCGCTCGCCGCGAATCCATGGCGATTGCCGATATCGATCAAACAGTACCGCCGACTTTTGAGATTGAAGATGAGTCGCAGCGGCAGCTCGTGGCCGCGCTCGATCTTTTGCCTAACGAACAACGCGAGGTGCTGGTGATGAAAATTTGGAACGAACTCACATTCGCCGAAATCGCGAGCACGCTTGAAATTTCGCAGAACACCGCCGCCTCCCGATATCGTTACGCGCTCGCC
Organism: Chthoniobacterales bacterium; assembly: GCA_035635435.1. Classification (GTDB taxonomy): domain Bacteria; phylum Verrucomicrobiota; class Verrucomicrobiia; order Chthoniobacterales; family UBA10450; genus AV40. Next base: position 3,196 of record DASQBB010000046.1, read on the forward strand.
ACCCTGAAAAAGAATCTACCGTCCGTATGAACGATTTTTCCGACATCGAGAAGCAACTGCGCAAACTGCGCCCGGTCCAGCCGTCGGCGGATTTGATGACGCGGATTGAGCGGGAGCTGGCCGAAGAAGCATCGGAAAGGTCGACCCACCTTCGCACCGAAACGGCGCGGCATGTATCCACCGCCGGCGTGCTTCCGCGCGAACGTAAGTTTCGCTTTAATTGGCGATCGGTTGGCTTTGGTCTCGCTGCGGCCACCGCGCTGGTGCTGTTCGCGTTTCTTCGATTGGAGCGGCCAGCGAAGAAAACTCCCTCACTGGCGGGGCTTTCACCGGTGCCGGCGTTTTCCACAAATTCAAATGCGCAGCTTGTTCCGGCTGGTTTGACGCAGGTTGTTTATCACACCCGTGACGAAGGACTTCATTTTAGCCGTAACTCGGATCAACCGATGCGCCGCGTTCGCTCGCACACCCGCGAGACATTGCAGTGGCGCAATCCAACTACCGGCGCGTCGCTCCAAATTTCTTACCCGAGTGAACAAGTTTCGCTCGTTCCAGTTACCGGCCAATGAAAACCGCCAGTCCCGCCCGTGCGGCTCGCACCTCGGACTTTCAGGACAATAAAACTATGAAAACAAAATCCCTTGTAACTATCGCCGCGATCGCGCTTCTGCCGATTGCTGCATTCACCCAAACGCCGCCTAATCCACCGAACCCACCGAATCCGCCGCCCGGGGGTCCGGGTGAGCCCGGTCAGCTGCGCCCCGGCCCTGGCGATCGCGAGCGGCATGAGAAGAAAGTGCCGGTCACTTATCTCGGAGTCGAAACTTCCGATGTCCCGCATGTCGTCAGCGAACAACTCGGGTTGGCAAAAGGTTTCGGCCTGGTCGTTGACTACGTTGTTCCGGACGGGCCGGCCGCCGCGGCGGGTGTGCAACAAAACGACATCCTCAAGATGTTGAACGACCAGATTCTGACCGAGCCGGATCAACTTTCGAAATTGGTGCGGAGTTTTTCGGAAGGAACAACCGTCACGCTCACAGTCCTGCGTAAAGGTAAAGAGGAGAAAATCGGCGTGAAGCTGTCGAAAAAAGAAGTCCCGGAACGCTCAGAGTTCGGGCGAGGTCACCGTCCCCACTTCAATTTCAATTTTAATGGGGACGACTGGGGGAACTTCGGCATGAACGGTCTGAAAGAGCAGATGGATCATTTGAAGGACCAACTCGGGGACGAAAAACAGGGAATGATCCATGACGCGGTCGTCACGGCGCAGGCCGAAGCCCAGCGTGCTCTCGAGCAAGCGCAGCATCGCCGGGACATGGTGCAACAGATGCGCGATCAGGCCCAACACGTCCGCGATGAAGCGAGGCGCGCACGCGCCGGAGCCCGTCGCGCTTCTGGAAATGTCAACGTCACGAGACGCGATAATGGCGGATTGAGCACAACCAAGATCGACATCGGCAAAGCGCAGATCGTTTTCTCGGACGATAAAGGCGAACTGCGGATCGAAAAAGTGGAGGGCAAGAAAGTGCTGACCGCAAAGGATCCGCAGGGATTGCTTTTATTCAGCGGCCCCGTCGAAACGAAAGAAGAGTTGGACAAAGTTCCCGCTGAAGTGCGGCAGCGTTACGAGAAACTGCAGCAGAACGATTTGCCGGCGGTGATTTCCGCGCAGGGATCTGGTGCCGACGCAGAGGTCGATATTGATAACGACTCTGACGACGAAGGCGACAGCGAATCCGAAATTCAATCGCTGAATCAAGTTTCGACTCAGGCGCCGGACCGCACCGATAATTTTTCGCTCATCAAACTTTGAGGCAGAGAAAGACTCCGCTGAGCGCCTTCTGACCACATCGCTCGGCGGAGTTTTCCTTGTCGATCTTTGACGGCCGGCTCTATTAGCTGGCGAGTAGGATCGACATGCTGATTCGCGTTTTTATTTTCGTTGCACTCTTGCTCTTCGCGAACGGCCTACCGGCACAAACCGCCACACCGGCGCCGGGAGCGTCCCCATCGCTCGAGCAACGCGTCGCCGATCTTGAAGCTTACGTAAACAATTCCGCGCGCGGTTCGGATTCGGAGAGTGCCAAAACTGCTTCCAACATTTCCGGTTCCGGTCCGGGACACAACGGCTGGATGATGACCGCGTCGGCGCTGGTTCTCTTTATGACGCTACCGGGCCTGGCGCTCTTTTACGGCGGTTTGGTCCGGCAAAAAAATGTGCTGTCGGTTCTGGCGCAATGTCTCGGGATCGCGGGACTGGTGGCGATTCTTTGGTGGGCGGTCGGCTATTCGCTCGTTTTTTCGCGCGGCTCGCCCTTCATCGGCGGGTTGAAGTTTGCATTTCTTTGCGGAGTCGATGCCCAGCCAAACGGAGATTACTCCTACTGGGTTTCGCAAAATATTTTCGCGATGTATCAATTGATGTTCGCGATTATCACGCCGGCGTTGATCATCGGCGCGGTCGCGGAACGGATCAGATTCGCGGCCGTGCTCGTCTTTGTCGGTGTGTGGATGTTCGTCGTTTATTTTCCGCTCGCTCACATGGTCTGGGGGATCGACGGATGGATGAACGGCGTTTGGAATCCGCGCGCCAGAATTACCGCGATCGATTTCGCCGGCGGCACGGTCGTTCACATGTCTTCGGGTTGGTCGGCACTCGTGCTTTGCGCTTTGCTCGGGCCACGGCTCGGTTTTCGAAAAGAAATCATGGCGCCGCATAGCATGGTGCTTTGCATGGTCGGATCCGGAATGCTTTGGGTTGGCTGGTACGGTTTTAACGCCGGCAGCGCACTTGGCGCCGATGGAATTGCAGCGAACGCCTTTACGACCACGACGCTCGCCACTGCCGTCGCGTCCTTTACCTGGGCAATGCTGGAGTACGTGTTGCGTGGCAAAGCGAGCGTGCTCGGATTTTGTTCCGGTGCGGTCGGCGGACTAGTTGTGATCACGCCCGCGTGCGGATATGTCGATCCAACCGGGGCCGTAGTGATCGGTGTTGCCGCTGGCGTTGTGCCCTTTTTTGCCTGCACCAAATTAAAATCGTGGTTCCATTACGATGACGCGCTCGACACCTTCGGCGTGCACGCGGTCGGCGGAACACTGGGCGCGTTTCTCACCGGGGTGCTTGCGACGGCGCGCGTGAATGGAAATCTTACCGGAACCGCAGCCGCGCAGAATGGTCTGGAAAAAATTATCGGCCACTCACTTTGGCTCGAACAGTTAAAGGCAATCGGGATTACGATTCTCCTCGCGGTTGTGGCAAGCGCGATCATTGGCGCCATTGTTAAGGCGTTTATCGGTCTGCGGATCGCTCCTGAAATTGAGCGGCAAGGGCTCGACATCAACGAGCACGGCGAAGAAGGCTACATGGTTTCGGGGTAAATCTCCGCCTCTACAAAAAAACGCGCGGCCGTAGCCGCGCGTTTCAAAGTTAAGTTGCTGTTAAGAGTCAATTGCCGGCGGAATTGCCGCCAGCCTGCATCCGTCGTAACGCTGCGCCTGAAACGCGTTCAAGCTTACCTGTTCCCGCCGCCGCAGCCGCGACGCCAGCCTGGTCGTCCACTTCGACCCAGCGACCACTCAGGTTACTTCCAGTCTCAGCCGGCACATAGACCATGTGCGTATGTTTTTTTTGAATATTGGCGGCGTATTGGCCGGTCAGTTTGAAATTTTGCAGCGTCGGCTTATAACTAAATACTTTGATGCTGGTGAGCGACGCCTTGACCTGACCGTTGACCAAGAGGATCACATCGTAATCAGTAACTGGCAGGTTTCCGATTCCGTAATGGCCGGTTTGGTCGGTTTTGACGATTCTCTCCCCGCTTCCATCAGCGCTTCGGAGGTGCACTTCGGCGCCGGCGACCGGTTGTGACTTAGAATCCTTAACATCGCCCTCCATCCGGGCGGGGCCGACGGGGGAAGCCCACGCCGCTGCGGCCGGAATGAGGAACGTGGCAAAACAGATTTGGAGCGATTTGATGATCATAGAGGTGCAATGCTACATCGGCGCGCTTATTCGCGCAAGTAAATGTCAGATAATATCCGGTAACTCGCGTGACGCGGTGATTTCAGTGGACGTTCGGCGAATCGGCGCCTTTGAGCTGAAGCTGTCGCACCAGAGCGTTCCCTTGGTTGTTCAAACGTTCGGCCATGCCAGAGGGCATCACCTTTCCGTCGTCCTCCACTTCCATCCATTGGCCAAGATGACTGCCAGTCTGCACAGGGACCCAGACATAATGTTTGCCCTTGGTGAACGGTTTCGCCACGGCGCCGCCTTGAAGCTCGAAATTCAGCGTCTGAACTTCGCCACTCCGCGTCCGAACATTGCCGATTGATGCCTTGGTTGCGCCATCAACTATCAGGCTCACGCTGTAAACGCCCGTCTCCAGGCCGGGATAGCTGTAGCGACCATGAGCATCAGTATGAATTTTTCCAACCTTGCTTGGATCGCTACCGGCAATCCGGATTTCAGCGCCTTGGAGCGGCTGCCCTTTGGCGTCTTTTACAACGCCGCTCAACGTCGCGACTGCGTCGGCGTAAAGGCGCTGTGAGATGAACAGTGAAAGCGCAATAACTACGATAATGCGAGCGAGGGTTTTCATGCCGCGAAAATAAGACCACGGCCGGCACTTGTAAAATGCGATTCAGCATGCGGAGTTGGTGCCGGCGGAGGGACTTGAACCCACACGATCTTGCGATCACTGGATTTTGAGTCCAGCGCGTCTGCCATTCCGCCACGCCGGCGTGTTCGAAAAGGAGCGAAAGAATACGGACTTCGCGGCGAAGCTCAAACGGTTCCCACCAAATCAAGCGGCTGCAAACTGCGAGGCGGCCCAAAAATTTCGCGCAAAATAATCGCGTCCCGCAAACCCGATGTCGATCTTAGGAGTGTCGCGATGTTGATTTTTGCTTCGGCAGATTTGGGGATTGGCTGGGTCACAATGGCGTAAGCTTCAGCCGCCGTCGTAATCACCGGAGGCGGCTCAGGCGGGGCTGGACCCTGCTGAACTTCGAAGGCGGGAGCTTCGGCAACTCTTGGTTGAAAAGGTCTCGCTTCACGCGTCGGCGGAATTTGACCCGGTAATTTGATTTCGCGCGGCAACCGCCAGTCCGGCTCGGACTCGGGCGGCCGCGTCGTGAGCGGTGGCAACGGCGATCTAAGCGGGGGCGGAACGTGCGGAAGAACGGTTGGCCGTTGATAAGTCGGTCGCGGCGCAACCGGCGCCGGCGGCTTGGATGTCGTCGGCTGACCCAACGCTTCCAGAAATTTTCGGATACGTTGTTCATCTGTTTCGTCGGCATCGCCCGAAATCGGGCGAGACATTTGCGATGGAGATGTCGATCTTCGCGTTGTATCGCCTGGGCGCTTTCGGCTTTTGGTCGCGGCCCTGGTCAGGATTTGAAAAAAAATCGCCAGCGCGACGAACAACAGGAAAAGCAAATTATCAAGATGCAGCGCTGCCATTTCTTACTTTCTATTCAGTTCTCGGTTTGTCCGCTCCCGCAATTGAGTCGCGCATCGACGTATCGGCCTGCACGTTTTTCATCCGGTAATAATCCATAATGCCGAGATGACCGGCCCGAAACGCTTCCGCCATCGCCATCGGCACTTGTGCTTCGGCTTCGACGACCTTGGCGCGCATCTCTTGCGTCTTAGCTTTCATTTCCTGCTCCACTGCGACCGCAGCTGCGCGGCGCACTTCCGCTTTCGCCTGGGCAATTCGCTTGTCGGCATCCGCTTGTTCGCTCTGCAATTTCGCACCGATATTGTCGCCAACATCGACGTCGGCGATGTCGATCGAAAGAATTTCGAATGCTGTATTGCTGTCGAGTCCCTTCGCCAACACTGCTTTTGAAATACGGTCCGGATTTTCCAGAACGTCCTTGTAAGAATCAGCCGAGCCGATCGCGCTCACGATGCCTTCGCCTACACGCGCGATGATTGTTTCCTCGGTCGCGCCACCGACAAATCGATCGAGATGCGAGCGCACCGTCACCCGCGCTTTCACTTTCGCGCCAATCCCGTCCTTGGCCACACCGTCGATGGTCGTCCGGCCCATCGAAGGGTTAGGCACATCGATCACTTTTGGATTGATACTGGTGCGCACCGCTTCCAGCACGGTTTTGCCGGTGCCTTTGGTGGCCAAATCGATTGCGCAGGCGCGATTGAAATCGAGCGAGATGCCGGCCTTATCGGCCGCGATCAACGCCAGGATCACTTGAGTCACATCGCCGCCCGCCAGGTAATGCGCTTCCAGCGGATCGCTCGCCACTTCAATTCCCGCTTTCACCGCAGTGATCCTATTGTCGACAATCAATCCGACCGGCACGCGTCGCAGGCGCATCCCGATCATTTTGCCCATGCCCACCGGCGCATTGGCGATACGCGCCCGGAGCCAGATTCCGAAAAAGTTGAAAAGAATGATGGCGAAGACCAAACCGAAAACGGAGAGCACCGCGATCCCAACAAGGTAAAGAGCGTCCATAGGTTACTGAACCTTGCGTTGTAGCGGCGCTTGTATCAAGCGCTGAACTAGCAGCTTTTCGTTGCAATCCGCGCGAGACGGAATACGCATTGCGCGTTGTGACAAGAACGAAGGTCGCGGTGGTGGGCGCTTCCGGTTATACCGGCGAAGAACTGGTGCGTCTGCTCCTGGCGCATCCGCATGTCGATCTTGTCGCGGCGACGTCGCGACAATTATCCGGCAAATCGCTGGCGCAGGTTTTCCCACGCTTCGCGCATCAGAAAACTGCGACGACGCTCAAGTTTTCCGATCCGGACCCAAAACAAATCGCCCGCGAGGCCGGTATTGTTTTCCTGGCGTTGCCGCACGGCCTTGCTGCCGAATTTGCCAAGCCGCTTTTGTCAGCCGGCGCGCGCGTGGTCGATCTTAGCGCCGATTTCCGGACAAAGGACGCAGCCGTTTATCAGGAATTTTATGGGCACGATCATCCCGCGCCGGATTTGTTGGGGCAATCCGTTTACGGTTTGCCGGAGATTTACCGGGAAAAAATCCGAGACGCCAAACTTGTCGCCTGTCCCGGTTGTTATCCGACTAGCATTCTCATTCCGTTGCGACCGCTCATTCGCCGGAAGGCGATCGATCGGAAAACAATTTTGGTCGCGAGCATGAGTGGTGTCACTGGCGCGGGGCGCAAGGTCGAGACGGATTATCTCTTTTCGGAGTGCAACGAAAGCGTGCGGCCCTACGGCGTTCCGAAGCATCGACATCTCTCCGAGATCGAGCAGGAATTGTCGATTTTGGCTGGCGAAAAAATTGTGATTCAATTCACCCCCCATCTCATTCCGGTAAATCGCGGAATCATCACCACAATTTTTGCCGATATCGCCGGCAACGTTGTGAAGATGGATCCGGCAGTGATTTTCGGGGGCGCCTACGGCGAGGAACCGTTTGTTCGTTTGCTGGGCGAGGAGCGTCTGCCCGACACAAAAAATGTGGTCGGCACAAATTTCATCGACATTGCTTGGAAGATCGACAAGCGCACGCATCGGCTCGTTGTCATGAGCGCGATCGACAACATCGTCAAAGGCGCGAGCGGTCAGGCTGTTCAGTGCATGAATCTGATGCTCGGTTATCCCGAGACTGCCGGGCTGATTTGAAAAATTCTTTTCGACAAATTGCGGGTTCGATTTGCGCTCCGCGCGGTTTCAAATGCGCCGCGGTTTTCTGCGACATCAAAAGGCTGGGAACGGGCAAAGGCTCGGAGAAAGGACAAAAGCGCGACCTCGCTTTGATTGTTTCTGATCTGCCCGCGGCGGTCGCGGGAGTGTTTACCATTAACCAGATCTGCGCCGCGCCGGTAAAAATCAGCCGGCAGCGCGCCACGAAAAAATTTGCACGCGCAATTGTTGTGAATTCCGGAAACGCAAACGCTTGCACTGGTCGTCAAGGAATGACAGACGCGCGCCGGATGACTCAGTTCGCGGCTAAAGTGTCATCTATTAATGAAAGCGATGTTCTCGTCTGCTCGACCGGCCGGATCGGGGTCGCCATGCCGATGAAAAATATTGAGCGCGGCATCTGCGCGTGCGCGCCGCGAGTTGCAAGATCGACATCGAGCGCGCGCCAGGTTGCCGAAGCGATCATGACCACCGACACGCGGCGCAAGGAAATCGCCGTCGAATTTAAGATCGGAAGATCGACGATTCGGATCGGTGGAATCTGCAAAGGCGCCGGTATGATTCAGCCGGGAATGGCGACCATGCTTGGGTTCATTACCAGCGACGCGGCGATTGAACCGGCGGCTCTTAAGCGCGCTCTCAAGATAGCCGTTGGGCGAAGTTTCAACCGGATCACGGTCGATGGCGACATGAGCACGAACGATTCGGTGATCGCGCTCGCGAGTGGGCTTGCTGGAAATTCGAAATCCGAAATTCGGGGTTCGCAATTTCAGGCTGCGTTGAATTTCGTATGTCTCGAGTTGGCAAAGATGATTGTCCGCGACGGCGAAGGCACTTCGCGTTTTGTTGCGTTGCATGTTCGCGGCGCTCGCAACGATCGGGACGCGGCAGCGGCCGCGCGTTCGATCGCCAACAGTTCGCTCGTGCGCACGAGCTGGTGCGGCGGCGATCCGAACTGGGGACGAATTCTATGCGCGCTTGGATATTCCAAAGCAGATGTCGATGAAACGACTGTCGATGTTGGTTACGCCCAACCCGGCAGCCGCAAAATTCTTTTTGCATTTCGTCGTGGTCGTCCGACAAATGTCGCCTTGAAAATGCTGGCGAGAATTACTTCAGCATCTGAGTTCGATTTGCACGTCAATCTTCACCGCGGCCGCGGCCAGTTCGTGATTTACGCGGCCGACCTCACCGAAAATTACGTCGCCTTCAACAAAGGCGACATTACTGATCCAGCGACACTCGGCGGCTAAAATGGAGAAGTTCATTTCGAAAGCGGCGACGCTGCTCGAAGCGTTGCCTTACATCCAGCGTTTCCGCAGCCAGATCTTCGTCGTGAAGTACGGCGGCAGTTTCATGGATTCGCCCGATCCCGAAGAACGGCACCGGGTCGCACGCGACGTAGTTTTTCTGGAGGCGGTCGGAATTAATCCGGTCGTGGTGCATGGCGGCGGCAAAGCGATCACGCGGGCATTGGAGGAAGCGGGTGTGAAATCGGAATTCGTGCACGGCTATCGCGTGACCGACGCGGCGAGCGCAGAAATTGTCGATCGCGTTCTGTCGCGAGAAATTAATCCCGACATTGTGAAGGCGATCCAGGATTTCGGCGGCAAAGCGCGCGGCTTTGCTGGTCCCGAGATTTTCCGGTGTCGAAAATTTTTGGGAAAAGGTGAAAAAGGTAACGATGTCGATCTTGGTTTCGTCGGCGAGGTCTGCGACGTGAACGTGGAGCCGTTGCGCGAATGCATTCGGCGGAGCGTGACGCCGGTAATCAGCCCCACCGCGCTGGGCGATGACGGCAAAATTTACAACTGCAATGCAGACATCGCGGCGGCGAGAACCGCGATTGCATTGAAAGCGCGCCGTTTGGTTTTCATGAGCGACGTGCCTGGATTGCTCCGCGATCCAAAAAATGACGCGAGTTTGTTAACTCACCTGGCGGTGGGCGAAGTTCCGCAATTGCGAAAGACCGGCGTGATCGGTGAGGGAATGATTCCAAAAGTGGACAGCGCGCTGTCAGCGATTGAGAGCGGCGTTGAAAAAGTGCAGTTCGTCGATGGAAGAGTTCCGCATTCGGTTTTGCTCGAGATTTTCACTGACGCGGGAGTCGGGACCGAAGTGGTGTTATGAAAACAGCAGAAAACGTCCAACGTCCAACGCTCAACGCTCAACGTTCGAATGCAGAGCATGTGCGTGAGACGTTTGAGAAGTTTGTTGTTCCATCCTATTCACGATTCGACTTGGTCTTGGAGCGTGGCGACGGCAGTTACGTTTGGGATGTCGATGGAAAGCGTTATCTCGATCTGGCTGCTGGGATTGCCGTCTGCTCGTTAGGCCACGCCCATCCCGAAATGACAAAGGCCCTGACCGAGCAATCGCAAAAGCTGACCCACGTCTCCAATCTATATTATAATGAGCTCCAGGGGCAGCTCGCGAAACGGATTGTCGATCTTATCGCGCCGGGGCGCGCCTTTTTCTGCAACAGCGGCGCGGAAGCGAACGAAGGCCTGTTCAAACTGGCGAGAAAATTTGGGCACGACGACGTCCGCTACGAAATCATCACGACCTTCGAATCATTTCACGGTCGAACTCTTGCTGGAATTGCCGCGACCGGCCAGGAGAAGGTAAAGAAGGGATTCGAACCCGCGGTCGCAGGATTCAAACAAGTGCCGTTCAACGATCTCGAAGCGATGCGCGGCGCGATCACACCGCAAACCGCCGCGATTTTGGTTGAGCCGGTGCAGGGCGAAAGCGGAATCACCATTGCAACCCCGGAATATTTGGTTGGACTGCGAAAACTTTGCGACGAGCACAATTTGCTGTTGTTGTTCGACGAAGTGCAGGCCGGCCATTTTCGCACCGGGAAATTTCAAAGCTGGCAGCGCATACTCGAAAATGGACATGTCGATCTTGTCCCGGACGCGGTCTCGATGGCGAAGTCTTTGGGAGGCGGATTTCCGATCGGCGCGTTTTGGGTGCGGGAAAAATTTGCGAACATTCTTTCGCCCGGCACACACGCGAGCACGTTTGGCGGCACACCGCTGGCGTGCGCGGTTGCTTTGAAGGTTTTCGAAGTGATTGAACGCGAGAATCTGGCCAAGAACGCGCGAGAGACCGGTGATCTCCTGTTGCGCGAATTACAAGGAGTCCAGCAACGATTTCCGAGAGTGGTGAAGGTTGTGCGCGGACTTGGTTTGATGATCGGGATTGAATTTCAGCCGCGATTCAAGGCAGTCGATCTTGTGAAGGAACTGCACCAGCGAAATGTCCTGACCGTGCCGACGGGTAATTCGGTGATTCGATTGTTGCCCGCGCTGAATTTGCGAAAGAGCGAGGCGGAGGAAGGTTTACGCGCGATCAAAAAGTTGGTTGTCGATCTTGCAGAGGAGAATCGAGCATGAGCACGAGTAAGAGGATGAAATGAAGCATCTACTCAGCATCGAAAAGCTCACGGCCGAAGAGATCGAGCGGATTTTGCAGCGGACGGGCGAGCTCAAAACAAATCGCGGCAAGATTTCGGCGCAGCCGTTGGCCGGACAAACGTGGGCCCTGATTTTTTCCAAACCTTCCACCCGCACACGCGTCTCGTTCGATGTCGGAATTCGTGAGCTCGGCGGCGAAACGATTTATTTGAACGCGGCGGACGCGCAGCTCGGTCGGGGCGAGCTAATTAAGGACACGGCGCGCGTTTTGGCGCGAATGATCCACGGCGCAGTTATTCGAACCTACGCGCAGAGTGATATCGAGGAGTTCGCGGAATTTTCAGGTGTCCCGACGATCAACGCGCTGACCGATGACGAACACCCGTGTCAGATCCTGGGCGACATTTTCACGATCATCGAGAAACGCGGCAAGATCGACAAAACGGTGGTGGCATACATCGGCGACGGCGTTTCAAACACCGCGCGGTCGTGGTTGTTCGCGGCGGGGAAGCTTGATTTTGAATTGCGGATCGCGTCGCACAAAAAATATCAGCCGAAAAAGAAATTGCTCGAGCGCGCAGGCGGCAGGGTGACGTGCACGGACGATGTCGCTGCGGCGGCGAAGGGTGCCGACGTGCTTTACACCGACATTTGGGTGTCGATGGGGAAAGAAGCGGAGGAAGCGCGCCGCGAAGCCGAGCTCGGACCGTACTGGATCAATGATTCAGTGGTGAAGTTGGCCAAACCGGACGCGCTGGTAATGCATTGTTTACCCGCACACCGCGGGCAGGAGATCGATGAGAAAACGTTCGAAGCGCATGCGCAGACAATTTTCGATCAGGCGGAGAACCGGCTTCACGTCCAGAAAGCAATTCTGGTGGAGCTAGCTAGCTGACGCGGTGGATCCCGGATTACGGTGCGGCATTCGTTTGCACGCCGCACAGACACTGTAGATGACGGGTTCATCGCCGGCAGCGCTGCCCGGTTTAATCACCCGTCCGCACAAAGCGCAGATGGTGCCGCCGGCCTCGTTTTTCGCGGCGTTCCCATTCGCGGGTTGATCTGCCCTTTTTCGCTGGTGCGGCATCGAAAAGGGATCGTCCATCGGTGACCGAACGGATGGAAGAATTCTAAGAACTTCTTGAGCACTTACGATAAACCGTTCGCGGCCAAAATTTTCGGCAGTAAGAAAATTTTCTAAGCTGGTAAAGCTTTGGTGCTCGGGGCGGGACTTGAACCCGCATGCCTTTCGGCATACGCCCCTCAAACGTACGTGTCTGCCATTCCACCACCCGAGCAAATTGAGCGTGTGAAGCGCGCGGAATTTGCCGCCGAAGGCGTGGTCTGGCAAGTAGCAACCTCGTGCTCGACAGTTTTGAGCTAGATTAAGATTGAGAGGAAGAGGAAGCGCATGAGCATGAGCAAGATCGACAACGAAGACTGGATCAAAATCGATCTCCACATCCATACGCTCGACGATCCAAAGGACGTGATCGATTATTCGGCGCATCAACTGCTCGAGCGCGCGAAAGAGCTCGGCTTCGGCGTCCTCGCCATCACTCTGCATGACGCGGTGTTCGATCGCGCGGAAGTGTTCGCCGATGCGGCCGCGATGGGAATTTTGCTGATCCCCGCCGCCGAAGTGCGCTTACAAGGCGCGGATATCATTCTTCTAAACGTGACTGCGGCCGAGATTGAAGGGTTAAGAAATTTCGACGACGTGCGGAAGCTGCGCGCCCGCCGTGGATTCTCGATCTTCACCATCGCGCCACATCCGTTCTATGTGCTGGGCGGGTCGATCGGGGCTCGTCTTCTGGAGGAGATCGATTGCTTCGACGCGATCGAGCTCTGTCATTTTCACAAAGGATTGCTCAATCCGAATCGGCGGGCGGCGAAAGTGGCCGCTCAATTTGGGAAACCGCTCATCGCGACCTCCGACGCGCACCAGCTTCACGCTTTCGGGCGTCATTACACCAGTATTCCGCGGCCGAGTGAGTTGACGATCAAAAATGTTTTTGCCGCATTGCGCAGAGGTCCGCTCCGCTTAACGAGTCCGCCGGCTTCGATTGTCGATCTTGCCAGCGCGATTTACTGGATCTTCCTCGCGCACCCTTTCAAGCTCCGGCAAACCCAACGCCGGGACCCGGCGAAGGCGACACATTCGTGTGCCTCCAGCCTTGAATCCAAATCATAAACGTGACACACGTTTAGCGTGATGAGAATCCTGCTGACCAGTTTACTCGCGCTCGCATTCGTTTTGACCGGCTGTCAGACAGAAAAAGACAAGGTGAAAAAGGAAGCGCTGAAGAAAAAGGCGAAGGCGAAACTGCGCGAGGAAAGCACCGACGTCGATTTCCAGGCTTTTCTTGGCCGGCTTCGCAAAGCGGTAGCGAAGCGCGATGTGGAGACGCTAAAAACGATGATGACCGAAGATTTCGGTTACAAACTCGAGCCGGCAATGGCCGGTCCCGGCGTTTTTCAATATTGGGAGCAGGAAAATCTTTGGCCGGAACTGGATGGAATTTTGTCCGAGCGATTTGTGAAGAAAGGCGGTTTTATGGTCGCCCCGCCGCAATTCGCTGATGCGTCGCTCAATTACGATGGCTACCGCATTGGCATCGCCCGGGTGCGAGGAAGTTGGAAGTTCGCCTACTTCGTCAACGGGTAGCTGATCTCTGACCTCTGAGTTCTGACCTCTTTTCCAGCCTGCCGCATCGGCCGCCGTTTGTTTTCGTGCGGAAACTCATCGCATGCGAGCCAGGCATCGCCGCCGAGTGTGAAACGGAATTTTCGCGCGACGATCCGATGTTTGCCGGACATTTCCCGGGCGACCCACTTGTTCCCGGCGTGATCCTGACCGAAGCACTCGCACAAACAGCCGGGATCGCGGCGGCGTCAGGGCATGAAAACAATGCGGCGCCGCGCTTTCTGCTCTCGGCGATTCGGCAAATGAAATTTTTTCGCGCCGTGCGGCCGGGCGAGCGAATTGTTTTACGGGCGCGGAAAATGGCGGCAGTGGATGAACTGCTCCAATTTGAAGTGGAAGCGTTGATTGACGGCAAACAAGTTGCGGCTGGTCAGTTGGTGTTAAACGCGCTGCCCCCTGCGGGTTGAGCAAAGTCAGCGAGCGGTTGCGTCCGCGGGCGAACCGGATCGCTCCAAGTCGTAAATGGCGCCCCAAGTTCCCGATGCCGCGAGACTGGCGGTTTTTTCCCATGGACGCGAGCTTGAGCCGTAATTCGTTTTTTCTTCGCGTCCCCAAAAAATGTAGCGGACGTGAAGAGTGCGGGCGAGGTCACGCCAGTTCGAAGCGCCTTGCATCAATTTGATGAGGAGGTCGTTCGTTTTGCCGTAATCGTCGAATCCTTGGGTCCAAAGATGCCCAGGGTAGCCCATCACCACCTTCCGGCCCTGGAGCAGGAGCGGGTGATTGTAGGTGGGGAAAGCGGCGAACCGCGCTTCCAATGGCATTTTGCGAACAGCCGCCCCGACTGCGTCGAACTCGCCGCGCTGCGCAAAACCGAAGCCTCCTTTTCCCGCGGCGAGACCGCCGAATAAACTGACAAAGCCAGACGCAAAAAAGGCAAAACAAACCGCCGCGCGAATCGGCAGCTCCCATTGCGCGATCAATTGCCGCCACAGAAACGGGAGCAAGATGAAATAAGCCCAAATTCCGACCTTCAAATTGTCCCAAATCCAGGGGGCGGTTTTGATTGAGAAGAAGAATATGAAAATCGCGGCGGCTGCGAAAGTGAACGCGACTTCTTCGGGCAGCTTTTTATTCCAGCCGAAGCCGTGTCTCGCGAACTGGATTGCGGACCACGCGATCAAAATTAAAGCGAGCAGAATTAGAATGATCCAACTCCAGCGGAATCCGGCTTTACCAATCCGCCAGAAAGCAAAAATGAAAGCACCGAGTCCCAAAGCAAGCGTGACAGATATTTCGAATCGTCTGGTCTCGCGCGATTGATACACCTGCCAGGCGATAAGCCCGACTAGCGTCAACGCCAGCGGCACAAGAATTCCAAAATTAAAAAGCCAGAAACGAAAGAATGGCATTTTGAATTCGCCTTCGTTCTGGGCCCAGCCGGGATGGAATTCGATAACGGTACCAGCGTGGAAATGGTCGCTGATAAGCCAGACAAAAAATACCGTCGGAATCAGGGCGCTAAGCAGCAAAGTCAGAATATAGCCGCGGATTTGGGGGTCGCCCGCCACAAACAGGCACACTAGGACGATGCTGAGCGCCATGAAGGTGTGCACATGAAAGAGCGGCATCGAAGCATAAAGCGAAAGCTCGACCCAAAACGGCAGCGGTCCGTTACGATGTCGATCTTCGCCAGCGCGAAAATATTTCTCCCGCCAATGCCAGAGCAAAATCAGGCCAGCCGGAATTGCGTAAAGCAGGCCGCGCTGAGTCACGAACATCGTCAGCGGAATACTTTTCCAAGCGATGGTGTTGACGTCCTGATAATCGACGAATTTGAAATTGCGCAGGAACTGAAAGCCGGCGAAGCCGCCGTTGAAAAGAAAGCCGGCAATGGCAAACCCGGCGCCCCACCGATAGAGCGCGTAGAAGGTCGCGACCGACGCGAGCAGCCCGACCCAAACCAGGCCGGGGATTAGACCGACATTCGCCTTCAACAGGAGCGCGTTGAAGAAATCGATCCCGGCCGGATAACGAAGATGTTCGCTAAAAGTGTAGATCGGGTTCGATGGCCAGAGCCGCACGCCGTTGGCGAAAAAGTTGATGTGGGTGAGGTGAAGACCGAGATCGCCCAGGTTGACCGGAGACTGGATTTTTAATTCCGTTCCATCCACAAACAGCAGCCAGCAAAAGGAACGGCCCGCGAAGATCATGAACAATCCGGCCAAAATCCAAATCGGCAGGGTGCGATACTTGGCGAAGGCGGATTGGTCCTGAGTTGAAATATCCGCGGCCGATTTTGGATCTGTTGTTTTACGATATGCCCAAACGGCGCAGGCGGCGGCTAAGAGAATCGCAATCCATGCCACGACGTTGCTCAGTCCGCCGGCGATCATTCCAACGATGAGTCCGGAAACGGTGGCGAAGTTTAGAAATGTTAAACCGCCGGCGAGCCATTTCATTGGCTTGAAGTCGCGCTTGGAGAGGGAGCCGTTACCGGAGTAGCGGCCGGTGCCGGAGTGGCAGCTGGAGTCGGTGTGGGTTTGGGTCCGGTGAAATCCGGCCATTTTCCAGGGAAAAAACTTTTGAAAATTCTGGCGCTGAAGTAGGCCTTCGAAGGATCCTGATAGGGCCGGATCGTGACCGGCACGGTGTAGTAGGAATCGTGGAGTTTCGATTCCACAGTTGCGATCTTGTCCTGCAGCACGAGCAAAAAATCGCCGTCCAGTTTATCCGGCATGTTGTCCTTCTCGTAATAACCGACGCGGCCGAAATCACCGAGCATCCACGGCAAAGGATACGGGCTCGGGCGAATAATGTGGCCGGTCAATTGATAAGCGCGCGGATCGAAATGGGCCAGCTGCAGGATTGGATCGGTGAATTTGTAAATGTCGTTGTAAGTCTGGACGTAAACGTACGGCTCAGTGTCGGTCGTGCAGCGAAAATAATTCAGCCAAATGGCGTCGCCGAAAGAAAAGCAAAGCGTCACCCCGGCGAGAATTTTTGAAATCTCCTGACCTTTGAGCGCGAGCAACAACAGCGCCGCACCGACGATGAACGTGTATGGCCAGATATGTTCAAAATTGTGCGTTTGTGCGTAGTAAATCGCGTATCCGAGAAAGCCAAAAAGGATGAGCCCGAACCAGCGATAGGTGACCGGTTTGAATCGCACCGGCGCCAACGTCACCAGCGCTCCAAAAGTAAATAGAAACGGCCAGATGAAACTGATGATGCACCATGGCGTTTTATATTTGACGATGCTGTAGGCCATCAGCGTTCCGACTCCGTAAATCGCGAGATAGCGAAGGGGGACGGTCTTGAACTGCAATGCAAAGAGGCATAGCAGCAATCCTGCTAAAGCTGGCCACTCGTACCGACTGATGAGCCAAAGCCAGTAATACCACGGCTTTTCGTGCCCGTGCCCTTGGCTGCCCGTCTCGAACCAGGGTTTATACGCGCGATAAAGACCTTTGAGTCCGTTCCAGTGAAAGAACGTTCCCGAATAAAAAAACACGATTAGCGCGACACTGGTCCCAGCGACAACTGCAAGATCGACATAATTCCAAGTTTGTGCGGCTGGTCGTTTATCCTCGAGCTTGCCAAAAAAATTCGATACGTAACAAACGCCCGCTGCAATGATCGCGCAGCCGACATGAAGCATGTAAGTCTCTTTTGAGAGAATCATCCCGGTCAATCCCATGCCGGCGCACCAGAGATAATTCGCAGTGCCAAATTTCCAGAGACCGAAAAGTCCGTAGAAAAAGAGCATGGTGAAGAGCACTAGCCACACTTCGTGAATGGAATAGCGCCCGTAAAAAATAAAACCGGGCGAAACGGCCATCGCCAGGGCCGCCAGTCGGCTGACCGTGCGCCCGAGGAACGGTTCGAATTTCAGCGTTAACCAAACACAACTGATGCTGACGAGCACGACCGGCAACCGCAGCGCCCACAAATTGCGACCGAATAATGTCTGCGACAGCAACAGCAAATAGAAATGGAGCGGCCCGTGATAATTCGTCGGGTCGTATTTGTAGAAGCCGTTCTTGACCATTTGATCGACAAACCAGCCGTTGATGCCCTCGTCGAAATGCGGCGGCTTCATTCCGAGCAAAAAGAAACGCAGAAATGCGGCGAGACCGATGATGAGCCACGGCGTCCATTCGCTCTGCGCCAGTGCTTTTCTCCAAGTCTCGAAGTAGTCGCCGAGCAATGGAAAATCCGCTAGCGCGCTTGGCTCGGCGCTGCTAGCTCTTGCTGTGCGAATTCTCGTGACCGGCGGCTGCGGCTTCATTGGGAGCAATTTTATTCGCTATATTTTGCAACATTACAAGCCGGCCGCGGTCACAAATGTGGACGCGCTCACTTATGCCGGCAACCTCGCCAATCTTGACGGCGTGGTCGAGGAACATGGCGAACGCTACGAATTTTTCAAAGCCGACATTGCTAACGCTGACGCGATCGACGCGCTCATGCTCGAGCACCGGTTTTTTGCGGTGGTCAATTTCGCGGCCGAGTCGCATGTCGACCGCAGCATCAATTCCCCCGAGAATTTCATTCACACCAATGTTATCGGCACGAGCGTCCTCCTCAATTCCGCGCGGAAACACGGCGTCCAGCGTTTCGTTCAGATATCCACGGACGAAGTTTACGGCTCGCTCGGCAAAACCGGGAAGTTCACCGAAAAATCTCCGCTCGATCCGAGCTCGCCGTATTCCTCCAGCAAAGCCGGCGCCGATCTTCTCGCGCTCGCGCACCACAAAACTTATGGACAGGAAGTTGTCGTCACCCGTTGCTCGAACAATTACGGGCCGTATCAATTTCCGGAAAAATTGATTCCGCTTATGATCGTCAAGGCGCTGCGTAACGAGCCGCTGCCGGTTTATGGCGACGGAATGAACGTGCGTGATTGGATCCACGTTCAAGATCATTGCGCGGCGGTTGTGGCCGCACTTTTCGAAGGCGAACCGGGCGCGGTTTACAATTTTGGCGGCGGCAACGAAATGGCAAACCTCGATTTGGTGAAAATGATTTTGAAACAGTTAGGCAAACCGGAAAGTTTGATTTCTTACGTGAAAGATCGCCCCGGACACGACCGGCGCTATGCGATCGATTCCTCATTTGCCCAAAAGCAATTAAAATGGAAACCGCGCCAAGATTTCAAGGAAGGGCTCGCGGCCACGATTCAGTGGTACATCGACAATCAGGCGTGGTGGCAGCCGTTGCTCGAGCGGGCTGGCCGGTATTAAATTTGTAGCGGCGGTCTATCACCGTCGGAAAATAATGCGGTGCTGATGGAGCGCCGCTACAGAAGAATGAAAATCGTCATCGTCGGATCCGGCGGCCGTCTCGGTGCTGCGCTCATGCGCGAGTATCGAGAAAAATTCGACGTCGTCGGTTTCAATCATTCCCAGCTCGATCTCGCGAATGTTGGCGAGATTCATCACAATATCGACGACCTGGAATTCGATGTGCTGATCAACGCCGCGGCGTTTACCAATGTCGATCTTGCCGAATCGCAGCCCGAGTCGGCGTTTGCGATCAATGCGGAAGCGCCAAGGCTTCTCGCCGAAATCTGCCGGAATAAAAAGGCAAGGCTGATTCACTTCAGCACCGATTACGTTTTCGACGGCAAGAAACGGAAACCGTACGTCGAGACCGATCCCGCCAAACCGATCAGCGTTTACGGCGAATCAAAACGAGCAGGGGAAGAAAATGTTCTGGCCGCGCAAGATCGATCCGCCTCCGCCAACGCTTCGGCGGACAGGCATCTGGTGGTCCGCGTTTCGTGGGTTTTCGGTCCGGACCGGCCGAGTTTCATCGACGCCATGATCAAACGCGCGCGAGAAGAGGAGCAGATCGGCGCCGTCGCGGACAAATTCTCGACCCCGACCTACACAAATGATATCGCCAGAATGTTAACTCAATTCTTCGATGTCGATGTGCCCGACGGTGTCTTACACTTCGCCAACACCGGCCAATGCAGTTGGCAGGAGTACGCTCAACATGCGCTCGATAGCTGTCGCGCGTTGGGCATCCCGCTCAAAGCGAAAAAGGTTGGACCAACGAAGATGGCCGACATGACCCGCCTTCGCCAAACCGCCAGTCCGGCTCGGACCTACGGCGGGCAGGCAAACTGGATCGCGCGCCGCCCGGTCTACTCGGTTCTCTCCACGGCGAAATATGCCAAGCTGACCGGCGTTTCACCTCGCTCTTGGCGAGACGCGGTGGCTGATTATATTGAGCGCTCTTATTCGAAAAAATGAAAACCCGAACCCTGACTTTCACGTTGTCGATCTTTCTCTGCGTGGCCGCGCACGCTGAATTAAAATGGGAGCAGAACACCATCGACCTTCACCCCGGCGTTGGCGACAAGACAGCAGTCGCGCATTTCAAATATCAAAATACCGGCACGACTCCCGTGCGTTTCAAATCAGTGAAGGCGTCGTGCGGTTGCACAACGACGCAAAGCCAAAAAGAGGTCGTGAGCCCCGGCGAAAAGGGCGAGATCGTTGCCACGTTTAATATTGGCGATCGCACCGGTCAGCAGATGAAGACGGTCACGGTGCAGACGGACGATCCGAACCCGACGCAGGCGACGACGGTGCTGACTCTCAAGGCGAATATCGCGCAGGCGCTCGAGATCAAGCCGAGTTTTGTTTACTGGCAGAGCGGCGAAGAACCCAAGCCGAAGAAAATCTCGATCAAGGCCTCGAAAGATTTTCCGGCCAAGGACATCACCGTGAAATCGAACAGTCCGAACTTTGAATCGAAAGTCGAACCGGGCAAGACGTCCGGTGAATGGACGATTGAAGTCACCCCGAAGGACACAAGCCATCCCATGGGAACGGCGTTGGTGGTTCAAACCGATTATCCGAAGGAAGCTCCGAAATCTTTTAACGTGAACGCGCAGATCAATAATCCACCTGGAGCTCCGCCCGCGCTAAAGCCAAATGTTCCCAACGCGCCGGCAATAAAAACTGCCACACCGGCGGCAATTCCTTCAGCTTCGCCGGCCGGTGGCGTGGAACGCTGACCGGTGAAATTGCGCGCAGTTCGAGAAGGGCTGCTCCTCATCGCGCTCGCTTGTCTGCCGGCAATCGGCGAAGGGATTTATTTTCGCGACAAAATTTCCTGGCAATCGCCGATTCCGGCGTCGGAATTGGTGACTGTCGATCAAGCGCGGGCGTGGGGAGATGGCGCGATCTGGGTCGACGCGCGTCCGGACGAAGAATTTGGGCGGGATCATGTTCCAGGCGCGTTTTTATTGAACGAAGATCACTGGAGCGAACTGCTGCCGCAATTTCTGCCAAACTGGTCCCCCGGAAAAAAAGTCGTCGTTTATTGCAGCGCCGAAAGTTGCAACGCCGCCCGCGATGTCGCGAAACGATTGCGCGACGAGGCGCAGCTCAAAGACGTCTTCGTTCTCCAAGGCGGCTGGGAAGAATGGCTGAAGAAGAAGTGACAAGTGACGAGTGACCTGTGACAAGCAAGACATCAAACATTGTTTGGCGCGTCATCGATCTAATCGTCGGCGGAATTTTTATTTACGCCGGCGTGATCAAAGTTCTCGACCCGGTCCAGTTCGGACTTGATATCGACAATTACAAATCGCTCCCCTGGTTCGTCAGCGTGCGGCTCGCGTTTTACTTGCCGTGGCTGGAAATCTTTTGCGGTCTTGCTGTCATCTTCCGTTTTCTTTACCGCGGTGGATTGTCGATCTTAACCGCGTTAATCGCGGTCTTCATCGGCGCGACCATCGCCGCGAAAATGCGCGGCCTCGACATCACCTGCGGTTGTTTCGGGCACGCGAGCGAACACTGGAATTTTCCACAACACATGGCGATCGATCTCGCTATTTTGATTGCGCTCGTGGCTTTGTTGTTCGCCAGCACCCGGCGGGCAGACGTTCGGAGCACATGATCGCGCGACTCTTCGTCACGCTCATTTTGTTGGCTGCGCTTTGTGAGCAGATCCGGGCTGGCGACAAAAAAGAATGGATCAAACTGATTGATTGTCGCTACGTTGAAAATCCGGCCAACGACGGCGACAGTTTTCGTGTCCGCGACGGCGATAAAGAATTTACCGCGCGGCTTTATTACGTTGACGCGCCCGAGACCAATTTGCGGCAGCCGGAACGAACGCATGAACAAAGCAAATATTTCGGGATCACGATGGATGAATCGATGAAAGCCGGCGAGACGGCGAAACAACGGACGAAAGAGCTTTTGCAGAAACCGTTCGTAATCTGGACGCGTTGGGCGACCGCCGGCGGCCGCGGTCGCGAAAGCCGATATTACGTCATCGTAGAAGTCGATGGAAAAAGTCTGGGCGAGATTTTGGTCACTGAAGGTCTGGCGCGAACGAAAGGAGTCGCCCCCAATTTGCCTAACCAAGAAAAAGGCAAGGCCTATATGGAACGATTGGACGATTTGGAAAGCGCAGCGCGCGCAAAACATCTCGGCGCGTGGGCAACATCCGCGACCCAAACCGCTTCGCCTACGCCAACTGCGAGCATGTCGCCATGATCCGGAAATAGTGAGAGATGTCTCCACTTCGGTCGACATGACAAAGAACATTGAGATTCGGTTGGCGAAGGATTTCGATCGCGACGCGATCTGGAAAATCTTTCATGAAGTGATCGTGGCCGGCGACACGTACCCGATCGATCCGAAGATTCCGCGCGATCAGGCGCTCGGTTACTGGTTTAAACACAGCGCACACGTTTGTGTCGCCGAAAGTGATAAGAAGATTCTCGGTAGTTACACTTTACACGCGAACCAATCCGGGGGCGGCGCGCATGTGGCGAACGCGGCATTCATTGTGGCAAGAAATACGCGCGGGCAGGGGATCGGTCGCGCGATGGGCGAGCACTGCCTGAAAGAAGCGCGCCGTCTCGGCTTTCGCGCAATGCAATTCAATTTTGTCGTCTCGACCAATGAATCGGCGGTGAAACTTTGGCAAGAGCTCGGGATGAAAATCGTCGGCACTTTGCCGGGCGCGTTTCGGCATCCGCAAAAAGGATATGTCGATGTCTGCGTCATGTTTCAGTCGCTGTTGCCCGCGAATCACGCGAATTCACACGAATGAACTGAGATTAAAGCTCGTTGTTCGCGTTGATTGGCGGGATTCGCGCGTAGCCAAAGAAAAATTGCAAAAGTCGACTCGCGATTGAACCTAACGACTGAATGCAAACCGTGATTCAAGTGATCGCGAACGGGCGCGGATCGTTGCGCAGCCAGATCATGCGCGATCCGAAATTGGAGAAGAAATTCAACTTCATCAAAGTTTGGTCCAAGCAGCCGGGGCGCCCGCATGGCTGGGCGAAGATCCATAGCGCGCGCGATCTTCACGGGGCGATCAATCTGGAATGGCACGGCCGCAGCAACACGTTGATATGCCGCGTCGTGACCAAGCTCGGTAACAAACCCAACTCGATCATCGGCGATTTCATCGATTATCTGCTCGCGCGTCATCAAAGCCGCATCCTCGCGATTCACATCATGCGGCGACCACGACAAAGCGAGTGAATATCGGTCTGGTCATTCTCATTGGCGGTATTGCCGGCGCGCTGGATGGCGTCGGGATTTTTTTTGAGCCGAAAGAGCCGTATAAGATCGAGATCCTCTTCGCCGCGATCCTAAAAGGAATTCTGGTGAGCGTTACAACAGCGCTTTCGTTAACAAAGCAAAGCACGTGGCTGCCGGCAGCAGGTTTCGGTTTGCTTTACGGGTTCGCCTTTGCACTGGTGATTTTTCTGGCTAAAAGCGGATTCAAATCGAAAGACGCGCCTTACGTCGTGCCGTCTGGAATTGTCCTCGGTCTGGTAACGGGACTCGCGGTTTGGAAATTCGCGCTTATCTGATAACCGCGCGTAGGTCGTTGCCTCAGGAAAAGCGGTCGTGATGCATCCGCCGGGCATTGAAATTTCGAATTATGGAATTGTGGCCATTCGTCCGGGATACAAGAAAAAGCAGACCGACCTTTTTGTGTGCGATAATTGCGGCACGCGAAAACGTCTCGAACGAAGCAAGCGCCACTGGTGCGATAACTGCACCCGCGGAACTCCCGTGGAGATGCGACGAGCGGGAGACAAGCGATTAGTCCCAAAGGTTTCCGACTAGCAGCCCACTTTGACGAAGGTCGAGTCGAGTTATCTCGGTGTCGACATACGATTCCACGGCCAGTAGATCTTGACGACTTTGCCGTAAATCGCGTCGCGAGGAACCGAGCCAAAGTATCTGCTGTCGAAGCTATTTGCTGAGTTGTCTCCCAAAACAAAGTACTGACCGTCGGGAACGACGTAAGTTTCCTTTCCGCCAGCGAAAACTGCCGAGCCCTTGTTTCGATAGCGATATTCGATCGGATGAGCCTGATCGCCGAATTTCATTTCGACCCCATTGATTCGAATCTCTGGATCCAGAATCTCAATCCGGTCACCAGGAAGGCCAACGACCCGTTTGTCGTGCATTATTTCTTTGCCGGAAGGATCCGTCCCGATCTGAGCGATACCGCTTGTCTTAAAAACAACTATGTCCCCACGTTTTGGGGGGTGAAACCAATAAGCGCTTCGCGAAACGAAAATGTAGTCGCCCGGGCTAATCGTCGGCGCCATCGCCGCGGTCGGAACATGAGAGAAGTGAAACATCCTGTGAAGGAAAATCGAGGATAGCTCGGAGAGTGTTAACGAAACGATTATGAGCAAACTCCAGCCCCACCAGTGCAACGCAGTTATTGGGCGGTACGAGTCGTAAAGCATAAACAGCAGCGCAAACACTCCGATTCCGAGTAGAACCATCTCCGCTTTGGCGGGCACGAATGGCAGACTGAAAAGCGTTAGCAAGCTCAATGGCCCCAAAATGCCAATTGCGAACCAAATCAATCCGCGTCGTCGAGCACCTGCGAAAAACTGACCGGCTCCCCAAAGCAATAAAGAAGCGACGAGACCCTTCCAAGGCCGACCAAAGGTCGGGAGATTACTTTGATTAGTCATCTCGCGATCGTGCCGAACTCGCCCTGTTGCTGAATGAGTTTGGCGACAAGACCGGTCCAGCCGGTTTGATGCGATGCGCCGAGCCCGGCTCCGATGTCGCCGTGAAAATATTCGTGGAACAAGTAACGTTGTCGATCTTGTGAGCCGTTGAGGCCGGGTTGTGACGCGCGGGCGAACGCGCACTCGCCGTTTTGATCGCGCATCCAGATCTTGATTAAACGATTGGAAAGTTCGTTCGCGACATCTCTCAAATGCATGAATTGGCCCGAACCGGTCGGACATTCGACTTTGAAATCGTCGCCGTAGTAATGGTGAAACTGCTGGAGCGATTCGATCAGCAAATAATTGCCGGGAAACCAAACTGGGCCGCGCCAATTTGAGTTGCCGCCGAAAATGCCAGTCTGCGATTCAGCCGGTTCGTAGTTCACGACTTTCGTTTCGCCGCGCACGGTCAGCACGTAGGGATGGTCCTTGTGATATTTGCTGACGGACCGAATCCCGTAGTCGCTCAAAAATTCATTCGGGTCGAGCATGCGCCGAAGCAGGCATTTCATGCGATGCCCGCGGGTGATTGCAACCAGCCGGCGTTGACCAGCGCCCGGTTCTTCCCAGCGAGAGATCAAACTGCAAAGATCAGGCCGATTCGCGAGGTACCATTCGAGTCGCGATTTGAAACCGGGCAGCGCATCGATGAGTTGCGGCTGGATCACGTCCACTGCGAGCAGCGGGAATAATCCAACAATCGAGCGCACCTTTAGAGGCAAGTAACGTCCGCCGGGCGTGTGGAGAACGTCGTAGTAAAATTCATCTTCTTCGTTCCAAAGGCCGATTCCCTTGCCGCCGAGATTGTTCATGGCGCCAGCGATGCTGAGAAAGTGTTCGAAAAACTTGGTGGCGATGTTTTCGTAAACGTGATTTTCCATCGCGAGTTCCATCGCGATTCGCATCAGGTTCAAACAAAACATTCCCATCCAACTGGTGGCATCGCTCTGCTCGAGGTGAGAGCCGTCGGGGAAAGACGAGCTGCGATCGAACACGCCGATGTTGTCGAGTCCAAGGAAGCCGCCTTGGAAAATGTTGTTCCCTTCCGAGTCCTTGCGGTTCACCCACCAGGTGAACGCGATCAGCATTTTGTGAAAGATCGTTTCCAAAAACGCGCGGTCGCCTTTGCCGGTTTGTTTGCGCTCAATTTGGTAAACCCTCCACGCTGCCCAGGCCAGCACCGGCGGGTTCACGTCGTCAAAATTCCATTCGTAGGCCGGAATTTTTCCGTTCGGATGCAGGTACCACTCGCGCACGATCAGATCGAGCTGCGTCTTGGCGAATTG
>DASQBB010000047.1:0-30871 GCA_035635435.1 Chthoniobacterales bacterium
GAACGGGTCGGGTGATCCAATCGTTCTCTATGATCATCTTGCAGACCGATGGATCATCAGCCAATTCGCCGGTGTAAATTACCCCACCGATGAGTGTGTTGCCGTCTCAACTAGTAGCGATGCCACCGGAACATATTATCGCTATGGATTTCACCTTGGTTCGAATTTCGTCGACTATCCCAAGCTGGGTGTGTGGCCTGACGCATACTACATGACTATGAATATCTTTGATTCGTCCGGCAGCACTTTTCTTGGTCCGAAACCCTATGCGTTTGATCGTGCCAGCATGCTCACAGGCGCGCCAGCTATCGTAATCAGCACGGGTCGTCTGGCCAGCACCGAATATTCATTGTTACCCGCAGATTTGGACGGCTCTACTTTGCCACCGGCAGGCGCGCCAAATTCATTTTTGGAATTCCCGGGTCAATCGACACCAAAGTACAAGATTTATCACTTTCACGTTGACTTCATAACGCCTGCAAATTCAACGTTCATAAATTTCGCCAGCCCCTTGGCAGCGGGCTTTAATGCGGTCTGCGCGAGTAGTTGTGTACCTCAGGCTGGCACATCTTCTTTACTAGACGCATTGGGAGATCGTTTGATGTTTCGACTCGCCTACAGAAACTTCGGCGACCATGAGTCATTATTGGCGAATTACAGTGTGAAGCACAACGCAGTAGCAGGTGTTCGTTGGGTGGAGCTCCGCAACGTGACCGCTGGACCAGTCAGTGTGTTCCAAGAAAGCACTTACCAGCCCGATAGCACGTGGCGCTGGATGGGGAGCGCGGCCATGGACAAACGTGGCAATCTTGTTATCGGTTACAGCGCGTCGAGCGCCAGCATTTCGCCGCAAATCCGCTACGCTGGACGCTTAGCAACCGATCCGGTAAATACTTTATCTCAAGGCGAAGCCCATCTCTTCGATGGTGGCGGTAGCCAGACTCCTGGCACCCGTTGGGGCGATTACACGGCAATGAGTATCGACCCCATTGATGACACAACGTTTTGGTACACCAACGAGTACTATTCAGTGACAAGCGATTTCAACTGGAGGACACGAATCGGCAGTTTCAGGTTTCCTGGTATTATTAGCGCTGTGTCGCGAAAGCTTCATGGGAGCGCTGGAACATTCGATCTCGACTTGCCCGTCACCGGTACGCGTGGCGTTGAATGTCGCAGCGGCGGTTCCGGGGGAAACTACCAGATAATCCTGACGTCCGCCAATAACCTGACGGCTGTCGGTAACGTCAGTGTCTCGTGCGGAAGTGTAAGCAGTAGCTCGATCGGGCCGAACCCGAATCAATACACAGTAAACTTGACTGGCGAGAACTCGTGCGACGGGCAGTATCTAACCATCAATTTGACCGGAGTCGCTGACTCGTCTGGCGCGGTCTTCAATGCCAGTCAGACCTTTGGTTTACTCCTTGGCGACACGACCGCAAACGGCGTGGTCAATTCTAGCGATATCGCTCAGACACAATCGCAATCGGGGCAGACAGTAACCGCCTTTAACTTCCGTGAGGACGTAACAGTCAACGGGATAATCAACAGTTCGGATATCGCGCTTGTTCAATCAGAATCTGGCACTGGATTGCCGACCCCTCCCTGAGGCGCTTTATGCAAGAACATTTGGCTAGAGCGGGCCCTTAACGTTGGACTGGCACAACTTGATCCGATCGGAAACCAATTATATCCGACATAGGGTCAGACTCATAGACCTAACGAAAAAAAGATAAGCCGAAGGCAGGGTGTCGTGGCAAATACGCTGAACTCATTTCGCCAAGGGCCGTTGGCTTCATCGCTTGGTTTACTCTTTACGGCAATTCGAAAGGACGTGCATCCACATTCGAACCAGTCGCAATTTAGCTGCGGCGCCATCGAGAACGATTTCCTCAATCTCGGGATTGTTCGCAAGCTCAGGATAATCTCGAATTACTTCGCGAAGATTCTCGATAACAGGTGGCGGGTTTACACTGAGCATTGCGGCGATACCGCGGCAATGTGCATGGATTTCTGCCCTTGGACCTTTTTCGTGGTACTTAAAGTGCGCCATTTCGTGCTGTACCACTTCGACTAACTGTCGATCGAATGTCCATTGGAACTCGGCTCGCGACGCCACTCGCAGCCACGCCGGACAGTTCAGTATCAGTCCGAATTTTCGATCGGGCGTATTGTTGCCCAAACTCGCAGAACAGAAGTCGCCCAGATCGCCAAGTAAGAGCGAAAATGATTCTACGCCGCCCAGTGAATAAAGACGCTCTGTATGATGACTCGGCACGTTTATTTCAAGCGCATCGACGCACCGCGAAGGACGAATACCCATTGGATATTTCCCGCCCATTCAAGGATGAAATTTTTAACGAGCGGATTAGAAATCGTTTTTCGCGGTGCCGCAGCTTCCGCGGCGAGTTCTTCAATTTCTTGTTTTCGACCCGCAAACAGAACGTTCCACGCCATACGGGAACGACCAGCAGCGTCAATTAATTGATGTGCAATGGCCTGTCCTAGCGACGCCGTTGCGCGCGAAAATTCCGGCTCTTTTACACGGAGTTTGATATAAATGAAATGGATCACTCCCGGTTAGCGTTGTTGCTGGTCCACTGCCGCGCGAGATTTGGCAGGCGTACTCGCAAGATCGCTCTAACCTCTTCGACTGTTGGAATCCCTTTAGTCACAAGTTGTCTCAAACCGGCAGCCCACTCTACGTAGTACTTTGCTAACTTGGGTTTGTCCGCCGACAAAGCGATTGAAATCCTTGTGCCCGCCGAAGTCGCCCGACGTGCGGAAGTGCCGTCTAACATAGTCTGTTTGTCGATCACAAAAGTCATGATCTCCTTTGGACTAACAAAATCACTAAACAAGAGAATGAGCGTGACGAATGCGGCCATCACGGCGCCAACGTAAGTGAACGGAGTTTCCCATTCTATCTTCAGAAACTCTCGAACCGCTGCAGTAGTCGATATGATGTCGTCAGGTTGTCCCTAAAAGCCCGACACATCCACATATTTTCCCGAGAGAAAAGGGCTCTCTACTATGTCCGGGTGGCCCGGAACCGGCACTCCGTACGGATATGTCGCCTTTAGTCGGAAGACCCCGACTTTCCCCGGTGTCCACATCACGGCGATGGACACATCGACATCAAAGGGCTCCAAGACAAATCGAACGGATCTAACCAGCAGGACGCTTTCTTCTGAACCCTCATGCGGAATCCCCATCGCTCGCGAAATTCCAACGCCATCTTCTCAAGCTGCCTCGGGGTCGTGTCAATGAACGGGTCTCGCGCCAACTCCTCCAAAGTTATTAGTGGGCCCACCAGACCCCCTGGTAGATAACTTTTAGTCGAACCACGCTGCCGCGAGGTTGAACCAACTAGCGTCGTTTGCGCGCGCGACATGGAAAAAATACGTTCCCACTATTTTATGTTCATATGAGCATAATCAATCAACCTTTTCGCGCCTGCTTCAGCTTAATCCCTAGCTGAGATTCCTGGTTTGTGGGCACGATTGCCGGAACTGTTTCGCAACTGTTTTTCTGGGTTTGGTTTAGCCGGGGTGTCATTTTGTTCCCGTAGGTCCAAGCGTTTCCGAGGTGACTTCTATCAAACGACCCATCCTAATAAAACTCTGGCCCAAACTCCTGATCTGGGGCGCCGCCCTAGCAGTGCAGCTTCCAATAAACTGTCTGGCACAATCCCTAACTGGAGCGCCGGCAAAAATTGAGGTCGTCACGGAATCGACTGTGGTATCTGCGGGCGCCACAGCAAAGCTTCGGGTTAATCTGCTCGATCCCGAAAACAAACCCGCGAATACTAAGAAAGATGTGACGATCCAAGTTGAAGGCCGGTCGCCTAGTGGCAACAGTGAGACGTCGACGGTCGTCGTTAAGGCAGGGGAGAGCAGCGGTACTGTCGAGATGGCGGCGAAGGAACCCGGGCTCGTGAAAGTGCTTGCCTCTACTCCTGAATTGGCCAGCGGCGGTTCGGTGCTGAATGTTCGCGCGACACACCAGGATGAACCATCTACCTCGGCAACGCCTTCGGCATCAGCATCTCCCTCTGAAGCTTCGCCCATGCCGTCGGTCAAACCCAGCGCCTCTCCGACAGCTTCGTTAATGCTCCATTTGACTAGAAGATTGGCGTGTATCGGCCTGGATGGAATGCCCGCGATGGCAATGGCCGAAGGGCAATCCGCCATGCTTTCTGCTAGTTCAAGTACTGCTCAAGAACCGCCCGCGGCACCGCTTACTTCGGGGCGCGTTGATTGGAATCCCGCTCTAACTTTCATGTGCGTGCCGGAGCGGAAAATATGGGCCGACGGGAAAGACGCCGCAACGATCTATGCCAATCTTCCTCCTGATCAGGTCGCCCCATTGGATATGTTAATTTATGTGATGAGCTCGGTCGGTCCGTTGGAGCCTAATCCGCTTGTTATTCCTAAAGGTCAAAACGCTGGCAAAGCGCGCCTAACTTGTGATAAGCCCGCTGCTGTATGGGTCAGGTTTATGTCCTCCGTGCCATGGGCTAAAGGAGTATCGGGTCTTCCTTTAACGATAGGTTTTGGGCCCACCGCAGTGAAAATGCGACCAAACCCGCGGAACATTGGATTGTTCGAATCAACTGAAGTCGCAGTCCAACTCGCGGACGCAAATGGAAATAGTGTCATCGACAATCAAAAGCGAGACGTCTTGTTGGCAATTGAGTCCGGTAGCGGAGGGTTGGATCTGACCAGCTTAACTATTGAACCCAACCATCCTCGCGTAACGACGCAATTCAGACCGACATTGCCGGGAACGGTACGCCTCCTAGCAGAATCCCCTAACTTAAGGGCGGATGAGGAAGAACTCTTCGTTGCTAAACCAACACTTATCCTGATTCTGTGTGCTGCTGGAGGTCTGATCGGAGGGTTGGTCGCTTATTTCATCGATACGGCTGCCAAGCGGGCGAGAATTTTTATCGGCGTGGTGACAGGATTTGTTCTCTATTGGCTCCTAGTCTTTGGTTTGATCCTTATTCCACATTTCCCGCATATCCTTGTTTTCAATCCTTTCAGCGCAGCGATTCTTGGGGTTTTCGGCGGTTGGCTTGGCACTAAGGTATTTAGCGTCGGCCTACAAAAAATAGGTATCAATATCTGAGCGGGCCTCGATCTAGCCTACGGATAAAGCGTTGGCGATTGGATTTAAGACATTTAGGGGAAACGGGCACGCTGCAACAGTGATGGTTGGTTCCGCTCCCTATTCAGGCATTCGAGAGGTCGCGCATGAACCCGGTAGTGACGGAACCGTGCGGGTCTCCACAGCGAATTTAAATGCTCATTACTTTCTCGCGGACTTTGTCAACCCGGAAAAACCGGTCATGAAACAAGGAGAGGGATGTGACGCACCCGATCGCCTTTGCTGTCTTTGCTAGAAACCACACGACAATCCATGGCCCCGACGAGGAGACTCAGCATGCTGAATGGGAAAAGACTTTGCTCGATTCACTTTCCGTTACGCCTTCCGACTATGCGGTTCACATCCAGAATTGCAGGAACCTAACAGCAGCAACTTTCGCCGCACATCCAGACGACGCGAATTTCCATCAGTACATGCATGTGGTTTTCCGCCTACGAGATCAATTTGGAGCCGATATCACCGTAAGAAAGCGTAACTTAGAAGGCACCTGCCCGGGCTGGGTGGACGCCCAAATGCGACTCGAGTCGCACCGGAAATTGCACTAATCCCAGATCGGTGCTCAAGCGCGAGTTGTTGAATGTGATCAGCGAGGACGACATGGTCGTCGTCTACGTGCGCCAAACGTGGACCGGGCCGTGACGGTCATCACCACCAAGCGCTTGGGTTTGACATGTTCCGCGGCAGGACGGCAGGATATCCGAGCATTGGGACGTCGATTGATTGAAGCACGTCGCTGTCGTGCGTCGGCTATATCGAAGCTGGAAACGGACGATTGAAAGACAGTGTGCGAACAAACTCTTTCTAGCTGCAAATTTATTCACTCGACGGTAGAAGGGCGGCGCGCTTTTGTCATGAATCCGTCATGAAAACGCCGAGTTCGGGAAATTTACCCACGGAGCCTACGGGGCTCGAACCCGTTATGCGGAAGATTTAGCTGTCAATGTTCGCTTACCGCTTTGTCCACCGATTTTGTCCACCGGCGTCGATTTTTAAGCCCCTTCGGGAACACGTGAGATCATGCTCAGACTACTGATTTTCCCTCGTATGAGCAGGTGAGATCGCTTCAGACGAATTTGAGACTATCTCCCCGTTTATCTTTGCGAACGAGACGCTCTACCAACTGAGCTATACCCCCGAGAAGTCGAAAACAATATCATGGGAAGAAAAGATTTCAGCAACGATTCTCCCAAAAGTCGTGCGCTGTAGCTTTGGAATTGCATTCGCTTGGACGGCTGGTTTAATCGTCGCAAGAATCCCACGGTTTAGTGCAAGCCGATGAGAATTCGAAATCTATGAAATCAAAAACTTACCTTATCGCGGCGACTATTATTGCTCCCCTCCTCTTTTCCTTATCGCTTGCGGCGCAGACGACGACAAAATCGAGTTCTGTTTCGCCAGCGCCATCAACATCGCCGGGCAAGCAGGTGAATCGACCGATTCCTTTCCATGGAATGGTTTCAGCGGTCGATCAGAAGGATAAGACATTCACGATTAGCGGCAAAGAAGCGACGCGAGTTTTTAAAGTCACGGACAAAACGAGCATCATGAAGGGCGCATCGGCCGGAACAATGAAAGACGTTGCCGACAACGAAGAAGTGAGCGGCGCTTATTGGAAAAACCCAGACGGCACTTTGGAAGCAAAATTTGTAAAGCTTGGGCCGACAGAAAGGAAAACTGCGAGCCCGGCGCCAAAAGCGTCGGCGACGCCGAAGTCTTAAGCGAGCGGCAAGATCGAGTTTGGAGAAGCAGACTATCTGTCGAGGCTTTCGGAGAAACGCGTTCTCTCTATCTCCCGGGCAATAGGGAAAAGAGAGTGCCGCTTGATAAATTCTCGCGCGAGCGCGCGGTAAGCGCTGGCGCCGACTCCGCTCGGGTCGTACTCGAGAATCGATTTCCCGAAGCTCGGCGCTTCACTTAAACGCACGGTCCGAGGAATGACCGTTCTATAAACGCGCTCGCTGAAATGCTGCCGCACTTCGTTTACGACTTGTTCGCTCAAATTCGTCCGACTGTCGAACATGGTCATGACAATGCCGCCGATCTCGATCTGATCGTTCGCGCCCGAATCGCGCACTTGCTCGACCACGCGCACAATTTTGACCAAACCTTCGAGCGCAAAATACTCGCACTGGATCGGCGTCAGGATCTCGTCGGCCGCGGCCAGCGCGTTGGTCATGAGAATGCCCAACGACGGCGGACAATCCAAAAGGACGAGATCAAACGTTTCATCGGAACGAAAGCTCGACAATGTCCTGGCCAGGCGCGTGAGATGATCCGGCATCCGTGCAATTTCAACTTCGGCGCCAGCAAGATCGAGATCGGCTGGAATGATGAACAAATTATCGAGGCGAGTTGGCAATATTTTGTTAGCGATGGACGCCCCGCCGAGCAGCGATTCGTATATGCTCTCGCCTTCAACTTCCTGCATGCCGAGTGCGCTGGTCGCGTTCGCCTGAGGATCGAGATCAAGTAAGAGGACGCGCAGCTTCTTTTCCGCCAACG
This sequence comes from Chthoniobacterales bacterium, assembly GCA_035635435.1. Classification (GTDB taxonomy): domain Bacteria; phylum Verrucomicrobiota; class Verrucomicrobiia; order Chthoniobacterales; family UBA10450; genus AV40. Next base: position 7,675 of record DASQBB010000047.1, read on the forward strand.
CTACGCCGAGATTCACCGCAGTCGTGGTCTTTCCCACTCCTCCTTTTTGGTTTGCGATCGCGACAATTTTCATGAACGCGGGACAATTAAGGTGCGCAGCTCGAAACTGTGGCGACCATCCGGTTCTTTCCAAAGCAAATGTTGTGGGTCAGGCAACATTTCCGTCACCTCGATTTCGCCCGCTTTCATGAGCCAGCGGTGGAAAATTTCCAGAAACAAATAGCTCTCAAGATCGACAAAAACTGGTTTCGTATCTTTATCGCGGCCTTCCGCTCCGCTCCGGCGCAATGCTTGCTCGGTCGGACGAATGTAAACGAACCGCGGGAGATTTCTTTCGGCGCGCAGTTTTTCAACGGCGAAGACCAAATGAGTTGACACGCCCGTATAATTGCCGGGAATCAATTCATCGGCTTTTACCGTCCAGCTGCGACGCTGGACGATCACTTTTCCGCAACGCAACCGAGGCGTGTGCGGAGCCATTCCAAACTGGAACGGATGAAATCCAAGCGGAATCACCCACGCGCGCGCAAACGATCCGAGATATTCTTGATTGTCAATCTTGCGAACACAAACGTCGCCGGTTGTTTGATCGATATAAACTTCAGCGTCCGTCGGCGAAATTTTTTTCCAATTGGGATGCGCTCGCTGCGGCGCGACGAAGTTTGAAAGCTCCGGTATCGCGTCGAACAGACGCACGGTAGTGTGAGCGGTAAAATCGGCCGCGAAAAAACCGAAATGAAAGTTCGGACGCCCGAAGGTCGTGCTCGCTAACGCGCGACTGAGCGCTTCTGTGTCCGGGCAACTCCAGTACATGCAATGATGAAGGATTGCGATTGGCGGATGAAGCTCGGCCAGGATCCATTGGTAATCACCGCGCGCGATCGCTTCGGTGGAAGTCGCGGCCAATTGCAGATCGGCTGACGGATAAGTGTATTCGTCGAACTTTGGGTAATCGAAATTGTCGCGGACGACATGGCAATCCTCGGCCGTGAGTTCGTATTCGCTAAGATCGACATGTGGCTGCAATCGTTTTCGAAAAGCAGCTTTCACTTCCTGAAAGGCCATGACCGCGAGCGCAACCAAACCTGGTCCGGCAAGCGGTAGTTTCGCCGCTTCGCATGCCTGTAGAAAAGTGGGCAGCGGCATCACTCCGCTTTTCGCACCGGATTTTTCCATGATTCCGCGCAGACCGGCGGCGACGCGCGAAGCAATGAACGCGTAACTGTCGCGCCAGAGGTCGATCCAAGGTTCGGCCTGAACCACGACCTCATCGATCAAACCTTCGTTAATTTCGAAATGACATTCGCGAAAACATTCTTCGCCGATCGGATTGCTCGCGGCGTAGAGAAACCGATCGCCATGTTTTGGTTCAGCGCCGATCGATTGCAAAGACGTTTGCGCTTCGTCCAAGATCGATTGTCGATCTTGAATTTCCGTGGCAGCGACGAATTTGCTTGGGAGCTCAACTAATGCCTGCAAGATCGACAACCATTTGTCGCGAACAGGACTTGGGAGCCAATTTTTCACGTCCTCGAGCAAAATCTCCACGGCGTGTGGTTCAAGCGCGGGCACTGCCAATTTTGGATTTGAGTGCTCGGGATCGGCGTTAATCGCAGCCGCAATCGCGTGAGCAGTCCATCGTTCCAAGAATGCATCGCGTTTTGCGATACTCGGTTCCGGCTTCAGTCCCACGCCGGAAACTTTTTTGCCAACTTTACCCCAGCCGGAAGGTCCGAACTCACTAAACGTGTCGTTCTTCGCGGCGATGCGCTGAAGATAAAGCAGAAGATGGCGCTCGCGGTCGCCGGATCGAGCGTTACGGCGGCTGAGATTTTCCGGGTAAGAAACGTCGAGTAAATGCGCAAGCAGTTCGCGCACAGCACCGCCAGCGAAGACGAGATACGGTGCCAGGACAGTTCGAGCAGAATTCCAGAGTTTCGCGCGCACCAAGGCGAGCTCGAGTTCGAGTGAGGATGCCAGCTGCGCTTTTAATGCGTCCTCGTGATCGCTTTGGCTATTCACTAACTCACGGCCAAGTTTACACGTCTTGGGTGTCGCCAGCTGGTCAACCGTGTCGAAAGGGGCGCCGGCCAAACGAATCAGAAAAATTGGCGCGACGCGATATGGCACGCGTTCAGCAAAACCAAACGCGGGGGAACTGACAAGTGAAACCGCGCGGGAAAGCCTGCCGCCGACTGCGGCAGTTGCGAACCAGCCGGCTATTTACTTTGGCGAGAGCGGCAGACGAATCGTGAAAACCGTGCCAACGGCGGGAGTGCTGTCTACTTTTATTGAGCCGTTGTGGTCCTCGACGACTTTTTTGGTGATGTAGAGACCCAACCCGGTGCCGCTCTTGGCCTGCTTGGTTGTGAAATAGGGATCGAAGATTCTCGGGAGTTGCGTCGGTTGAATCCCTGTGCCGGTATCTTCGATGCGAAGATCGACATAGAAATCTTTTTGGGCGCAGACCACCGTGACCTTTCCTTTCTTTTCGGCCGAAGCTTGCACGGCATTGACGACCACGTTCTGAATGGCGCGGTTGATTTGCACCGCGTCGCCCAAAAGAGTGCAAGGGTCCTCGCAGATGGTAGCGTTGAGCTCGACGCCGCTCTCAGTCGCCATTGGCGCAATTCCTTTCAGGACTTCGCGAAGAATACCAGAGACTGAAATTTGTTTCGGCGGCGAAGCTTCGACGTTGCCGTAACTCTGCCACATGGTGAGTAGCTCACGGCAAAGCCGAACGTTTTGTTCGATGATGTTTAATTCTTTGACCGAGGCGGCGTCTTGTTGCGCGCCATCGGCGCCGTCCGATTTCTCGATCCGTTTGGCGAGCAATTGGACATAACCCCAAACAATCGTGAGCGGATTGCCAAGGTCGTGAACGAATTCGGCGGAAGCCTGCCCGAGAGAAGCGAGGCGTTCCTTCTGCGCAAGTTGTTGAAGCAAACGATTGTTTAACTCTTTAATTTCGGCGGCGGCATGTTCGCTAGTCCGATGCGCGCGCGTGCGTTCGACATTGCGATCAATCACCTGCTGCATTTCCCGAGCATCAAACGGCTTGCTGATGTAATCGTTCGCGCCGAGTCGCAGAGCTTCCTTCGCAGTTTCAAGTGCGCCAAAACCGGTGAGCATGATGACCGATAAGTGCGGATCGATCTCACGAATTTGGCGCAAGCCATCGATCCCGCTCACTCCTGGCATCCGAATGTCCATGACAATGGTGTCCGGTTGTTTCTCTTTCAGGAGTTTGATGCCGGCCTCGACACAATCGGCCGTGTGCACCTGATAATTTGGTTTCAGGAGCATGCGCAGGCTTTCGCGCGGCCCCATTTCATCATCAATAACAAGGATTTGGGGGAGTTCGGTCGCGGCGGTCATAGTGCGTCAGCGGCAATAGAAGCTAGGGGCATGCCGCGGACGGGACAGAGAAGCAAAAAAACCAGGCGCAAATTCATCTAGCTCAGCCGGGCGAACGGTGAAGCAGAAATTGGTGGCACGCAAGGTGCAACTTGTGAATAAGTTCTCGGCTTTGGTGAATAAGTGATCTGTTTGGGACGCAAAAAATATAATGACTGGAGCTAATGTAGCGTTTAGAATCCCGGGTGATTCGTTCGTGCCCGAAAAGATCGACAATCAATTAACCGCCATCCCCCCAGACCGCTCGGCGGCAGACACTCGAACTTTCTCCACGAGCCGTTTGCGGGCGATGGGACGCCAAAAATAATGAAGCGAAACCGCGTCGTCATCACCGGGATGGGAATTCTGGCGCCGAATGGAACCGGCAATGAGGAATTTTGGGAATCGCTCGTGACAGGCCGGAGCGGCATCGGCCCGATCACATTATTTGATGCGAGCGATCTGAAAAGCCGGATTGCCGGCGAAGTAAAAAATTTCGATCCGCACGATTACATCGAGCCGGAGTTGAAACCGAAACGGATGGCGCGTCACACTCAGTTCGCCTACGCCGCGACCATGATGGCGCTCAAAGATGCGGGTCTTGAAATTAACGCAGCCAATTTTCCGAGCCCAACGCCAGTGGTTGTTGGGGTGAGCACGAGCGCGTTGGATGTGATCGAAAATGTTTTTCGCGTTTCGGACAATCGCGGAATCGACGCGATCGCTCCAACAGCGCTTGGCGCTTCGAAACCGCAGGCCGCCGCAAACGTAATCGCGGATCGAATCGGCGCGCGCGCGCACGCGGCGACAGTTTCGTCGGCCTGTCCGTCTGGTTTGGATGCAGTGGCTTTGGCCGCGACAATGATTCGATCTGGCGCGGCAGAACTTGCGATCGCTGGCGGCGCCGACGCGCCGCTGACTAAGCACGGCATGGCGAGTTTCATTGCAACCGGCCTGAGTTCTTTTCGCAATGGCGAACCGGAAAAAGCGAGTCGACCATTTGATAGTGAGCGCGACACCGGAGTGATTTCAGAAGGCGCCGGCATGTTTGTGCTCGAAGAGCTCGAACGCGCACAAGCGCGCGGCGCGCGGATTTACCTTGAGATCACCGGTTATGCCACACAACGCGACCGCGCCCCAGACGATCCAGCGTCGGGCTTGGCTGATTCGATGCGGCTGGCGTTGGCAAATGCGAGCCGATCCGAGGACGACGTCGACTACATTTCCGCATACGGCCCGGGCCATCCCGTTCTCGACGCAGCCGAAGTGCGTTATATCAAGGAAGTCTTTGGCGAGCGCGCTTATTCAATTCCGATCAGTTCGATCAAAGGTGTCACCGGTAATCCGCTAGCGGCAGGAGGTCCCCTGCAACTGGCGGCGTGCGCGCTAAGCTTCCGCGACCAACTGATTGCGCCAACAACCAATTGCGAAATGCCGGATCCGGACTGCGATTTAGACTTTGTGCCATTGCGGGCAAGAAAAGCGAAACTGAACTGCATTTTAATGAATGTTCGCGGCCTAGGCGGGAGCGCGAGCTCGCTGGTGGTGGATCGAGTTAACGGCCAATGAATAGCTCGACCATTTCAATTCTGGTCGCGCTGCTTGTCCAGTTGGCGCTCGGTTTGGTGGTCTTTCAGGCCAACCGACATCGAAAGTCGAACCAGTCGTTCTTGCTCTTATCTTTAGTGGCAGCGGGTTGGTTGTGCAGCTTGTATTACGCATTGACCGCGGCGACGCCCCCTGCCGCGGCTTTCTTTATTCGGCAGGCCTCTGCCTTCGGTGTGCTGCTCCTGACCGTTTTTAACCTCCTTCGGTTGTCGATCAAAAATGGAGAGCGACCTTGGCGCGAGATTCTCGGTCAATCGTGGGTATGGATCGTCGCTTCAGTCGTAGTCGTTGGCTTCTGCCAAACGAATTTTTTTCTTCAAGGGGCGCAATTCTCGCCGCGAACGGGAGCGTTCGCTCCGCTCTATGGTGTGCATTCCATTTTTTATTTTGGATATTTCATCGCGGCGGGCATCATCGTGCTCGCAAACTACGGACTCGACGTAAAACGAACCACGGCGAGCAAACGCGCGGAACTCGCCTTCATTTTAATCGGTGCCGCCGTGGCGGTCGGCACAACGATGTTGTCGTTTGCTCTTGGACTGTTCGTGGACCGGTCAGAGTTGGCATGGTTCCCGCCACTTCGCGTCGTTCTTTTCAGCGCGATCGTGGCCTACGGCATCGTGACCCGCAAAATGATGGAAGTTGGCGTGTTGCTGCGGCGATTTATTTCCTATGCATTGCTCGCCACATATTTGCTCGCCCTTTACGCGCTGGTGTGGTGGCTGGTGGCAACCGCGCTGCGTTATTCCATTCCAAATGCCCATGCCGTCGCGCACGTGACTGCCGCAATTGTCATCGCCTTTGCCATGGCTCCTGCTCGCGGTATCTCCCAACGATTGGCGGAACGTCTTTTCATCGGCTCCCACCAGCTCGATTTTCGCGCAACGGTTAGTAAAGCGGCCAAAATATTGTCATCGGTTACAACTTTACGAGACTTGCTCGATCGTTTCGCCAATACTGTGGCCGAGGCGGTTGGGACCGATCGGGTTTTCATCCTGCTTCCAGACAAGCAGGGATTTTCGCAGCGTTATCCGATGGTCGAGCCTGGGGCCCGTTATTGTTTGGAGCTGACCCGCGACCAGGCGACGATCGCGGAACTGGAGTCGAATCGCGAGCCGATCGTTTTGGATGAGCTGCGTCGGGCGAGGCCTACACCGGAACTTCAGCGCGTGATGCGGCAATTGGATTCACTTCAAATCGCGCTGGCGATGGGAATTTTCGCGCGAGATCACCTGGCCGGCGTGTTGCTGCTTGGAACGCGAAAATCCGGTCGCATCTATGGCGCGACCGAACAAGGCGCACTTCAGGTTTTGTGCGGGCAACTCGCAGTCGCGATTGAAAACGCAGAGCTTTTTACCGAAGTCCAAAACGCCAAGATCTACAACGAAACGTTACTCGAAAATCTGACCAGCGGTGTCATCGCCGCAGGAACGGACGATCGGGTGACGGTTTTCAATAACGAGGCCGGTCAAATCACCGGCTTAAACTCGCAAGAGTTGCTCGACTGTTCGCTGAGCGCTCTCCCGCTCGAGCTAGCAGAACCGCTAATCACCACTTTGCGCACAAACGAGAGCCAGGAAAACCGCGAGATCGTCCTGCGGGTCGGAACCGGTGAGGTAATCATCCGCGCCAGCACCTCGATTTTTCACGGACAAGATCGACAAGTACTGGGCGCGCTGATGGTGTTAACGGACGTCACCGCGATTAAACGTCTCGAAACGCAGATTCGCCGCAGCGACCGACTCGCCAGTCTGGGAACCCTTTCGGCAGGAATGGCGCACGAAATCAAAAATCCGCTCGTCTCGCTTAAAACCTTCGCCCAGCTGCTGCCTGAGCGTTACCAGGATTCCGATTTCCGAGATACGTTTTCGAATTTGATCGGGCACGAGATCGACCGAATTGACTCGCTGGTTAATCAGCTGCTGCGTTTTGCGCGGCCCGCCAAACCAATTCTCAAACAGCTCCATGCGCATGAGATTCTGGAAAAGGCGCTCACGCTTGTTGGCCACCGGCTCTATCAAAAAGACATCAAATTGAATCGCTCCTGGCGCGCCGACACCGATACCATCCACGGCGATGCCGATCAGTTGGAGCAGGTTTTCCTCAACTTCTTTTTAAACGCGATGGATGCGATGAAAACGCATGGCGAATTGTCGGTGAGAACCGAGATCCGCTCCGACGAACAATGGGTCAGCGCCCTGACTTATACGAATGGCGAAAGCAGCGGGAATGGACAGACGCGCGAGGCCTTGCGCATCACCATTCGCGACAGCGGAGAAGGAATTCGCGCGGAAGATATTCCGCACGTCTTCGATCCGTTCTTCACCACGAAGGATTACGGAACCGGATTAGGCTTATCGGTTGTGCACGGGATCATCCAGGAGCATGGAGGTCAGATCGAAGTCGAGAGCGAACTTGATCAGGGCACCGCGTTTCACATTTTGCTCCCGTTAATGCGGTTTGACAGCAAGGTGGCTGCCGCATGACGCCCGCGCCGATCTGCATCTTATATACTCAGGACGCCGAGCTTGTTCGCCGGGCAAGAGCATTCCTGCGCACGATGTCGCAAGTGCGGCACGTGAGCGACCCCGATCGTCTCGAGCCTGTTCTGCAACAGGCGGGCCCGTCGGTGCTAATGATGGACTTGCGCGCAAAAGAATGCCGCGAACTCATCGATCAAATCCACAATGAACAGCCCGATGTTTTGATCATTGCATTCGGGGTTGGGCAATCCGAAACATTGCGCGAAGCCGAACAGTTTGGAATTTACGCCGCAGAAGAGATCGGCTTGGAACGGCGCCGTTTTCAAGCGCTGCTCGGGCGCGCCTTCGATTATTTGAAAGTCTCGCAGGAAAATCGCGACCTGCGCGAAACATCGACAATCACGCCGGACGTATCCCGCAAGAGCGAAATTGCGCATCAACCGGTCGATGTGGCACGGACGTTTCCGTTGCTCCGATTTCCGCGAGTCCTTCGTCGTTTGGACAATATCGACGTACTCGTGACAGCCATTGTCGAAGCGTTGGCTGATGCGGCCGGCGTGAGTCGGGTCGGACTTTTTTCGCGGACCCGCAAAGGAGATCCGTATCAGCTGCGGGCTGGGCTGCATTGCTTGCCCGAAACCGAAGAATTGCAGTTTGGAGAACGCGATGCGCTGGTGCGCTGGTTTGAATTACATGCCCATCTCATTTCCCGCGCCAATCTTCCGCGAACTCAAGATCACAGACAGCGCGCAATCATGCGGCGCGCGCTCGACATGTTCGGAGCCGAAGCGATCGTGCCGCTTTATGCGCGTGGTTCCATCATCGGCTGGGTTTTCTTTGGACACCGCGTCACCGGGCAGCTCTTCGATGACCGCGATCTCGAAGGCCTGACGACGCTGGCCGAGCACGTTTCTACCATTCTCGAAAATGCTCTTCTTTATGAGGAAGCGACTGTCCAAAAAACACTGGCCGAAACATTACTGAAATCGATTCCTCCGGGTATTGTCGCCATCGATGAGGACGCAACTGTTCGGTGGTTTAATCCGCCCGCGGAAAAAATTCTCGGTCTGTCCGGCGCCTCCGCTTTGAATAAACCGGTTGAAAGTGTCGGCACCAGACTCGCCGGTTTGCTGCGCGAAACGTTGGAATCGAAAGCGCCGATGCCGCCGCAACAGTGGATCGACAACAACACCCGGCGATCGCTTTTGGTAGAGACGCGACAACTTGCCGACAGCGGCTCGCCACTTGGCGCGGTCGCCGTAATTCAGGATCTCACTGCGCAGGAAACTTTGCGCGAAAAACAAGTGTTGCTCGATCGAGCGACGTTTTGGACCGACTTGGCCGCGAGTATGTCTCACGAGATCCGCAATCCCCTGGTGGCAATTAAGACTTTCGCGCAACTTCTACCTGAGCGCTTCGACGACGCGGATTTTCGCAAGGAGTTCAACGAGATCGTGGTGAGCGAGGTCGATCGTCTGGATAAAATTATTACCCAGATCAACAACTTCGCGCATCCACCCGAGCTTGTGCTTAAACCAATCGACGTTCGCTCACCGGTCAAAAAGGGCGTGGAAATTGCCCGGTCTCGCTATGGCATCAACGGGAAAGTGGAATTGGAAACGTCGTTGCCCAGCAATCTGCCGCGCGTGTTGGGCGACGCAACGGCCCTGGCCGAAGTATTCGCCCACCTTGTCGCCAACGCCGCCGAAGCCAGCGCGGATCGCAACAAGCCGCGAATCACGCTTTCGGCGAAACCAGTTCGGGAAGGACAACATCCCGCTGGAGTGGTCGTCACAGTGAGAGACAACGGCACAGGCATCTCTCCGGAAATAAGAGAGAAAATATTTTCACCATTTTGCACGACCAAACCGCGAGGAATGGGTCTCGGTCTGCCGATCGTGAAACGGACGGTATTTGATCATCACGGCCGGGTAGAAGTCGATTCGACCTCAAAAGGAACGCAGGTCAGCGTGCTTTTGCCCGCAACGAGCGGCCAGGATTAACGAAAATTTCGAGTTGCGATTTGCCCTCTGCGATTTGAGGCTTCGCAAAGGCAAATCAGCATTTTTCCCGCGTTTTATGATCGTTACTACCGCTCAACTCTACAAAGTGGCCTACGGCAAGTTTGCTGTCGGCGCCTACAACATCAACAACATGGAGCAATGTCTCGGGCTTTTCCGAGGCAACGTGCAAAGCAAGGCGCCGTTCATTATCCAACTCTCGAAGGGCGCGCGGAAATACGCCGACAAGCGAATGCTGGAAGCGATCATTCGCACCGCCGAGGGGATGTTTCCCGACGCAATCTTTGCCGTTCATCTCGATCATGGCGACGAAGAAGCTTGTTACGATTGCATCGCCTCCGGGTTCTACAGCTCGGTAATGATCGATGCCAGCCACGAGCCGTTTGAGAAAAATGTCGAGATCACTAAGCGCGTCGTGGACAAGGCGCATGCTAAAGGCATCAGCGTTGAAGCCGAGCTGGGCATGCTTGGCGGGGTGGAAGAAGACATCAGCGTCGATGAAGGTCACGCTTGCCTGACCAATCCGGACGAGGCGATCGAATTCATCAAGCAAACGAAATGCGATTCGCTCGCTGCTGCAATCGGGACGAGCCATGGAGCGTACAAATTCAAGGGTCAACAATCGTTGCACTTTGAAGTGATTGAAGGAATCCGCGATAAGGTGAAGAAAGCAGGCCTGCCCCCCACCCCAATCGTCATGCACGGGTCATCGAGCGTCCCGAAATCGGAGGTTGAACGGATCAACGCCGCCGGCGGAAAACTTGATCCGTCTGCGCGTGGCGTGAACGAAGAAGAATACCTGCCCGCGGCGAAACTCGGCGTAACCAAAGTAAACATCGACACTGATGGGCGCCTGGTGTGGACACGCGTCCATCGCGAATTCTTCCGCGATCATCCCGAACAATTCGATTTTCGGCCGCCTGGAAAAACTTTCGTTGAGGAGTATGCCAACTTCATCGCGCACAAAAACGAGAAACTCGGTTCGGCCGGCCAACTGGACACGGTGCGCGCAAGCATCAAAGCTTAGATCGACATCGTCATCGCTGATGTTACTGGCGCTCATTCAAACCACGTGAGTTTTACTCTTCAGGATCTCGCAACCCTTTGCGGTGGAGAACTGCGCGGCAATCCGGCCGAAAAAATCAGCGGTGCGGCTGCACTCTCCGAAGCAGTTCCGGGCGAGATCACCTTTTATGCCGATCCACGCTATTTGTCCCGCCTTCGCAAGACTCGCGCATCGGCGATCTTTGTTCCGCTCGATTTTTCCGAGCAAATTTCGGCCGCGCAAATCCGAGTTGAAAACCCTTCGAAAGCATTTGAACAGGTCGTTCTAAAACTCGCGCCCAAACCGATCGCCTTCGCGCCGGGCATTCATCCAACGGCGGTTGTCGATCCGACTGCGAAACTCGGAAACGGCGTCTCCATTCAACCGCACGCCGTCATCGAGTCTCTCGCAACGATCGGCGATAACACAGTAATCGGCGCCGGCAGTTACATCGGACACGAAAGCGTCATCGGTGCATCATGCCTGATTTATCCAAATGTAACGATTCGCGAACGGACCCAAATCGGAGCGCGCGTGATCATTCATAGCGGCGCGGTCGTCGGTGCGGATGGTTTCGGATTCGAATTCGTCGACGGTCGTTACAAAAAGATTCCGCAAATCGGAATCGTTCAAATCGATGACGACGTAGAGATCGGCGCAAACACGACCATTGATCGCGCCCGATTCGGCCGGACCTGGATCCAAGAAGGGGTGAAGGTCGACAACCTCGTGCAGATCGCGCACAACGTTATCGTCGGGAAAAATTCTATTATTGCGGCCCAAACCGGAATCTCCGGCAGCACTCGGGTGGGAGAAAAGGTGATGATGGCCGGGCAGGTCGGCGTCATTGGCCATCTCACCATTGACGACAACACCATTATCGCCGCCCAAAGTGGCATTTCGAAAGACCTTCCCGGTGGGGCGTGGTTTGGCTCACCGGCTGTCCCGTTGCCCGAGGCGAAGCGCCAGATCGCCTGGATTCATCGGTTGGGCAAGCTCTTCGATCGAGTCAAAGCGCTCGAGAAAAAGCTGGGGCTATAGGGAGGCGCAAGCCGGCAGCGCAAAATGCCGAGGCCGGTTCAAGATTGGCAAGGATAGTGCTTTAGTGGTTATGGAAATTATAGACCATGAAGCCGACCAAACGCGAATATTCCCAGTTCCTCATCATCGATGACGATCCTGGTATCGCCAAGTTCCTAGTCACCTATCTGCGTCAGCGGGGTCACACTTGCTGCGCTTTGACCGATGGCTTCCAGACGGCTGGCTGGCTGTCCGAGAACGACTGCGAGGTGGCGATTGTCGATCTTAAGATGCCCAAAGTAGACGGGATCTCTCTCATCGCCTTTATGCGAGAATTGAATCCAGTGCTCCCCATCGTTGTTTTCACGGGTGTCGGTTACGACGAAGAGCAAATGCATGCCGCTCTTCACGCCGGCGCAAACGGCTACGTCAGCAAGAATCTTCCGATCGAACAACTCTATTGCGTGCTGGCGCGAGTTCTTGCGACGTGTCAGCAGCGCAAGCGCAGCGTCACTTTCAATGGTCAGCAACCAGCACTCGCTGGAGCTGCTTGATTCAGCGCCTTTCAATTGCTTCCAAAAGTTTGCGCAACCCATCAGGCGAAACGCAAGCCGCGCCGCTCGCGTTGACCGTTTCCATTTCGAGAAAATCCGAGGTCGCAACTGTCACGTCGAACCGCGAGGCATATTTGCTCGCGAGTCGCTCAACGATTGCATCCGCGGATTGATCGCGGCGGGCGTAGAAGATTTGCACATCGTGCGGATCGGACTGCTCGCTGACACGCGCGCCGCGTCCGTCGAAAACGACCGCAACATTCACGCCCGTCCAATCTTGATACTGCCGGAGTTTCTTGACCAACGCCTCGCGCGCGAGGGCCGGACGCTGAGCGTGGAGTTTGCGCAATTCCGGCCAGGCGAAAATGATGCTGTGACCGTCAACAATGAGGTACCGCCCAGGCACTCGATATTGTAAATCGGGCGCGTGCCGAAGGCGAGATGTCGATCTATTCCGCCGCGGCCGGCTCTTTTCTGCTTCGCTGCCTCGGTGATTCGCGCTGTTTCGAACGCGTCGTCTTTTTCTTCCGTTTCAAATACGCCCTTCGGCGTCTACGTTTCGTTCGAACTCGGTGCTGCTGACCCACGCTCTTGTTATACGGGCGAAGGATGCTGCGCGCAAGCAACGCGGCGGGCAACGTACGAAATCCAGGATTGCATTTTGTCCGGTGCTCCAATTAAACAGTTGGTTTGTGCTGCCCCTGTCCGACAATTTCGCTCCTACTCCGAAAACGCTGATCGGCGCCTCCGTTTTTTTCCTCCTGGCCGCTGCGATTTTTGGTGGGCTCAATCTTGCGAAAGTGAAAATGTTACGTTCCGCGGCAGCCGAAGCCACAACCGCCCGCGACACCGCCGAGCGTTCTCGCGTTCAGCACGAAAAGGACCTGAAAGTGCGCGAATCTGCGATTGCGGCAGAGCAAGCCAAACTCACCGAGCGTGAAGGAAAGACCGGAGCTACCGAAGGCCAATTGACCCAAATTCTCAACGAGAAGAAGCAACTCGAAGCCAAGCTTCAGGATAAAGAAGCGGAGATCCTCACGTTACAAAGGCAAATCGAAGAAAAGCAGCCCGTCTCGGCCAATCCCGGCGCCCCTTCCAGCGTCGAACTCCAGGCGCAGCTGGATGATGCCCGCCAACAACTGGAGGCCGCCGAGCGGGAGAAAAGCCTTCTCTCCGAAAAAGTGCAAGCTGTCAGAGAGCGTTCCTCACAGCTCGAAGATGAAAAAAAGCGGCGGGCCGTAGTCCATGCAAAGATCGGTGTCCGGGGCACCGTCCTGGCGGTCAACCAGGCTTACAATTTCGTCGTCCTCAATCTCGGTGGCCGTAACGGGGTCGAGCCGCACTCCGAGATGCTGATCGTGCGAGACGGCACCTTTATCGGAAAAATTCGTATTTCTTCAGTTGAACCGGCGACCGCTATCGGCGATATCATCACCAGCACCTTGGCGCGAGGCGTCCAAGTGCAACCTGGAGACATTGTCATTTATGCTGGCACAAATTCGTAAGCAGGAGAGAAAGGTCGCGGCCGTTTTGTTGCTGGCCGCGGCGAGCATGTTGGTTTCGTGCGCGAGCCAAAAAGAGAACGTCGCGTTGGTCAAGGATCCCGACGCCAAACCGGAATCCGCAATGCCCTGGAACAAGCAGGAAAAATGGGAGACCGGCGGTCAGTTCGCAAACTTCAGCGACAAGCGCTGAGTTCATCTCAGGATCGACATCGCTCTCTTGCTAGCGCAGGTCAGATCCAAAATCCGGGCGGGATAACGGCGTTCTTTGGCACGATCACGATGCCGTCGCGGATGAAGTAATTGTCCGCGTCCGAGTTGGCGGCTTTTCCTTCCGGCGTGATCACGACTCCGTCGGCGATGCGCGCATTTTTGTCGATGATCGCGCGATCAATCACGCAATTGCGGCCAACCCCAATCGGCGGCACGTCAGCCGCGCCCGGTCGGTCTTGCTCGAAATAATCCGCGCCCATGATGACGCTGTTGCGAATCGTCGCGCCGCTCTGAATGATACTCCGAATGCCGATGACGCTCCGCTCGATGTGCGCGTCGGAAATAATGCAACCGTCAGAGATGATCGCCTGTCGCAAAGTCGCGCCATTGACCTTGCTGCCCGGCAAAAATCTCGGATGCGTATAAATTGGCGCTTCAGTGTCGAAAAAGCTGTATTCGGGAACGAGATCGGTCAGATCGAGGTTCGCCTCGTAAAACGCGCGGATCGTGCCGACATCCTCCCAATAGCCCTGGAAGATAAACGCACTCACGTATCGATCTTTAATTGACTGCGGAATGATGTGTTTGCCGAAGTCCTCCAATTCGTTGTCGAGACACTTCACCAGCACTTCCCGGTTGAAAACGTAAATCCCCATCGACGCCTGAAACAATTCTTCGTCTTCGCTTGAACCAACCGCGCGGAGTAGTTCGCGGCTCATCTTCAGCTCTTGAAGCACTGAATCGTCTTTGGGTTTTTCGACGAAGCGCACGATCCGCCGATCGACTCCGCTTTGCATGATGCCGAACTCAGAAACGTGTTGTCGATGGACCGGCTTAGTCGCCAGCGTGATGTCGGCGCCGGATTGAATGTGCTGATGCAACAGCGTGCGAAAATCCATCCGGTAAAGCTGATCGCCGCTAAGAATGAGGTAGTAATCGAACGAGCGCTCCAGGAAGTAGCGCATGTTCTGGCGCACCGCATCCGCGGTTCCCTGATACCATTGCGAACCCTCCGGCGTTTGTTGCGCCGCCAGGATGTCGATAAAGCTGCGCGAAAAATTGTCGAACTTGTAGCTGGCCTGAATATGTCGATGCAGCGACATGCTGTTGAACTGCGTCAGCACGTAGATCGATCGCAACCCGGAGTTCAGGCAATTGCTGATCGGGATATCGACGATCCGATATTTCCCGCCGAGCGGAACGGCGGGCTTCGCGCGATCCTTGGTTAACGGAAACAAACGCGTGCCGGCGCCGCCGCCCATGATGATAGCCAGTGTCCGCTGCGTCGTGCCGGGCGGAAGCGCGGGTGTCGACAACGGCGAAACTGAATCACGGCGTTCGGGATTTTGCATCTGCACGCCTTCAATAATTCAGTGCTCGCGGCTTGCGGCAACCTTTTTGCTCAAGTTGCCCCGGTTGCGTGCGCCTCGCGGCAGTGGCAACCTTCACTTCCTAATATGTGTGGAATCGTCGGTTACGTCGGACGGTCGCAAGCGGCGCCCATTTTGCTCGATGGACTTCGTCGCCTTGAATATCGCGGCTACGATTCTGCCGGTGTCGCTATCGTCAATGGCGATCACGTCGAGACGCGCAAATGCGCCGGTCGAATCGCGTCGCTGGCTAAACTTATCTCGCAAAAACCAGCCGCTGGATCTTATGGAATCAGCCACACTCGCTGGGCGACCCATGGAAAGGTCAACGACGAGAATGCTCATCCGCATTTCGACGCCACCGGGAAGATCGCGCTCGTCCACAATGGCGTGATTGAAAATTATCAGGCCCTCAAGGAACAACTCATTCAAGACGGCGACACGAATTTCCGCTCCGACACCGACACCGAAGTCCTGGCGCACTTAATCGGGAAAATTTACCAACAACTAGATGGCAAAGATTCTAAAGCCAGGCTCGTTAACGCCACACGCGCGGCGTTGAAACAGGTGATCGGCACATACGGCATTGCTGTGGTCCACTCAGACATCCCGAACTTTATTGTCGGGGCGCGTCGCGGCAGTCCGCTTGTCCTTGGCGTTGGGAAAGATGAAAATTTTCTGGCCAGCGATGTTAGCGCAATTGTCGCTCACACCCGCGACGCCGTTTACTTGAACGATTTCGACCTCGTCGCGCTTGAGCGAGACAAATTTGAAATCAGCTCGATTGACGGCACAGCCGGCGAACATCCAGTCAGCAAGGTCGAGTTCAGCGCGGAAGACATCAAGAAGGGCGATTACCCGCACTACATGCTCAAGGAAATCTGCGAGCAGCCGGACACGGTGCGCGACGCCATGCGCGGCCGCCTCACTTACGAGGAATGCACGGCCAAGCTTGGCGGTTTGAATATGACTCCGGCAGAATTGCGCGACGTCGCACGCGTCGTGCTGACTGGCTGCGGCACGGCGCTCCATGCCGGTCGCGTTGGCGAATACTTAATCGAACGACTCGCCAGTATCCCGGTGGAAGTCGAATTCGCGAGTGAGTTTCGTCATCGCAACACGCCGATGACTGAACGCACGCTGGTTTTTGCGATCAGCCAGAGCGGTGAAACCGCCGATACTTTGGGCGCGTTACGCGAAAGCCGTCGCAAAGGTTATCGGACCCTTGGAATTTGTAACAATGTCGCCAGCACGATTGCACGCGAGAGCGACGGCGGTGTTTACATGCACGCGGGACCCGAAATCGGCGTGGCCGCCACGAAGTCGTTTACCTCGCAACTTGTGATTCTGACCCTGATCGGTCTTCTCCTTGGCCGAATGCGCCAGCTCTCCACTGCGGAAGGAAAACGAATGATCGACGCGCTCGAAGCATTGCCGGACCAAATCGAGGACGTCCTGAAGCTAAGCGACCAAATTAAGTCGATCGCGAAGAAATACGCCGGTGTTAGCGGAATGCTTTTTTTCGGACGGCAATTCAATTATCCGATCGCGCTCGAAGGCGCCCTCAAAATGAAGGAGATCACTTATCTCTTCGCGGAAGGTCACCCCAGCGCAGAGCTCAAACACGGAATCATCGCGCTCGTTAGGCCCGACTTGCCGTCAATCTTCATCGCCCCGGACGACGCCGTATTCTCAAAAAACGTGAACAACATCGAGCAAGTCAAAGCGCGCAAAGGACCAATCATCGCTGTCACTTCTGGCAACGGCGCCAGGAAATTGAAAGATCTCGCAGCGGACATTATCGAAGTCCCCGACGTCATCGATTGTCTCAGTCCGGTTCTAGCTGTCGTCCCGCTGCAGCTTCTTGCTTATCACCTTGCTGTCGAACTCGGCCGCGACGTCGATAAACCGCGGAACCTGGCCAAAAGCGTGACCGTGGAGTAGATGGTGCGTTCTGAATCGGAATCCGGAGAAAATTGGCCCTATCCCAAAACCGTTTTCTCTGCGCTGCGGCTAAGTTGGCGTCTCAGCAACACGTCAGGAAAACTCTGAGGTTGCCGAGAGTATAGACGCGGCGCATGCAGTACGCGCTCAGCGCGCGAGTGCGAGACTCTGCCGCTCTCTATCAAATGTCAGTCGTGCGCATGAAAGGCGTGCTTCAGATCATGGCAGCGAAGTGAAGGTGTGTTGCCTTGTTTGAAACACGTCCGTCGAATCGATCCGGCCGCTTAGGTCGACATCCATCCGGAAGTTGGAGGCGCTCGCGTCTTGGAGACTTTGTTGCCTTACTTGGAACACATCGGTCGAATCGACTCGACCACTTCCATCGACGTCGCCGATCAGGAATCCGATGTTGAGGCTCACTGCGCTCAGCAATCCACCAGTGGTCGAGGTCACATTGTTCGCGGTTAGGGTGAGTCTCTGCGCGTTCGCTACTCCACTCAGGTTCACGAGCATGTCGTTGCCGCTAAAGCTCACCGCGGCGACGTTGCCTGTGCCTGAAGTGACCGTAGCGGTTCCGCTCTGAAGCGGCTGATCGAAGTGCAGCACGATAGTGTAGTTCCCTTGCCCGTCGCGCGGCTCTATTCCAGATCCATCCAGAGCCATCGGTGCGTTAAACGTTCCGGCGGCACTGTGAGACAGCCGCGACGCAGCTGAGACGAGCGCCGGCACGCCCGGCACGGCAGTGCAGGAATTGGGCAGACGAATGTTGGTGATACTGATGTCATCCAAATAAAAACCCTTGAATTCCGCGCCCGGGTCGGACGTGAACCTCCACCGCAATTGAATCGTGTCTCCCGGGGTCAAGCCGGTGAGCAGATGGCAGCGACGCCCATAGTCCGTTAGCGCGCCGGTGGTCCAGGTCGTGCAATCCACACCGGCCATCGCGGGTCCAGTGATGACGGCCTTCGAAGCGGGATAGTCGCATGCGTTGATCGGTGGGGCGCCGGTGCAATCAAGGGCCGCGTAGTCGGTCGTGACGTCGGTGATCATGCATCCGTCTGTGGGCAGGTTACTCGGCGCGGGGACATCGGTCCACGGCCCGCCGTTGCGCGAATATTCGAGGGCAATGCCATCCCAGCCTTTCTCCATCTGGTGACGTTCCCAGTAGGTAAGGTTCAATGTGGTCGAGCCAACAGTGAGCACCGGCGTTTCGGCGGCAGAACACAGATTGCTGCCGTAGATCGCGTTGGGGCCCGGCCCGGCGTTGCGATACGCATAAGCGCCACTCGGGGTATGGTTGGCGCCCGCGTCGTCGGCCGTCCTAACGATTCGCCAAGTCGGATCGTTCGTGTTGCCGGGATCGGTCGTGTTGAGCATGAGGAATCCGGTCACGTCACCACCGCCATCGCTCCAAGTGCCAGCGGACGGCGATGCACCAGAGCCATAGGCTGTAGCCGAGATACGGACGGTATTTAATTCTTCGTTACCGCCGCAAGCACCGCCGTTGCCGGTGCTGTTATCCTCGGCGCGCACAATATAATAGTAAGTATTGCCACTGGCGACGTTGTTAGTGTCGACATAGAAGCCGGGGCCGGCAACGCAGCTCGCGATCCTGTTGGCCGCAACTGGGACAAAATCCGGCACGGTGCCACGGTAGATGTTGTATTTGATGGTGGAGCTGAGTGGGCAACTGGACGTGGCCGACGACCAATTCAACGTGATGCCGCAGGTTGAAGCGTTGTTGCTCGTGGTGCTCGTTAGGCCAGCGAAGACTGGTTTCAAACTGCAGTTACCTGTCGCGGTCGCACTGGTACTGCCACTGCGGACCAACGCCTGGCAGCGGCCGGCAGTATCCGTCGCCGCGATCACACGATACGTGTAGGTCACGCCGCCCTGCACTGTCGTGTCAGTGAAACTGCTAGCGGAGCCGGGGACAAACCCGACGGGCTGATAAAGACTATCCCCGCCCGTGAAGATCGCCCGTTCGATGGCATAGCTACCGGGCGCCGGAGTAATCCCGGTCCACGTCACTTGGATCTGGTTAGGCGCGATCGCTGATGCTGTGCCGATGGTCGGCGCGGTCGATGGACGAGTAGTGCAAGTCGTGGGCTGGCATTGCGGAGCAGGATAACTGGAGGAACCGATTCGCGTATGCCAGTTTGAGTTAGTGGCGCCGCCGAGCGCATAATATTCGTTCGCGTGCCAGAAAGTGCAGTCGTCGGCCGGGTCGATGCTTGTGCTGGTGTAATCGCCCCAGCGGCCGATCATGACGCCGACGGGATCGGCAACTATATTTCGCGTGCCGGTGAAGATGATGGATTCCGGCGCGGTCATCGTCCCGAGCGGATCGGTTTTGGTTCTGGCGGTGTAGCGGATGGAGTGTGCGTCGGTCGCTTCCACTGTGCCAGTGGCGCTATAGCCGACGAGAATGTTCTCACCACCATCCATGCTAACGGATGGCATCCAGCGGGAACGGCCATTCGGCGCATCCGCCACTGTCCCCTGTTGATACGTACACGGATAAGAGGGGCAAGTCGCGTCGAGTTGTCCCGAGATACGGAATTCGTACCAGCGGATGCCGGACACGAGCCCAGTCACGTTGGGATCGACCGAGTGTGAAACGACCAGCGATTCGTGGTCGATGAAGTTTCGGTAGGCGAGACGAAACATAAGACGATCCGCCAGCGAATCGAGGGTGAACGCGCTTTGCGGCTGGGGAATACAATTACCACCGCCGCAAGCGGCACTCGCCGAGGCCACGGGCATAATGGCTTGAAGCGTTTTCACGGTGTTCGCTGGATTGATGAAATCGACTTTCATTCTGTAGAGGTACATTCCGTCGGTGTGGACGGAGGCGAAGATGCCGGGGGCGCCTCCCGGAGGCGGAGCAAATCCGTCGAGATCCGCCGGCATGTGTCCGCCCTCCAAAGGATCGACGATTACCTGCCAGGTCGCGGTCGAATCTCCCGCAAGCATTTTAGTCCGGTTCATAGCGCCGAAGCAGCCGCCGACATAGCTGGGGCTGCCGCTTGAGGAAGTAAAGTTGTGGGCCATCACGTAGTACGCGTCGGTCCACACGCCGTAGTGCGGGTAATCGCCAAAGTTGCCGTTAGGCACCGCGAACGCATAACGCGCATAAGTCCCGGTCGCACTCGCGGTGGTGGATACCGCTACGCATTGATAATAGAAGCCGCTTGAGGCCGAGGACGTAAACTGCGAAATCAGCCAACGGTTGGCGACTTTGTCGTAAAGGACAACCGGGTCGCCGGAATTTTGTGACTGACAGGGCCCACCGAACCCCGTCCAGAGCGTGTTGATGTTGATCGGTCCAAGAATTGACGTGGCTGTTTTCGTGGTGCGATTGAGCGACCACACCTGGTAGCGCGTATTGACTGTCTCCACGTACTGGTCGTTACCGACTGAGCCGTTGGTGTCCGGCGGGTAGCCACTGGTTCCGGCAACGCCCTCGAAATTGAAGCCCGGGCTCGGCGTCGCGGTCGTAACCGCTTCAACTGCCAAATCCCTGGGGCGAGGCACAACCTGAACCACCGGGTCTGGCTTGTCTGAACGCAGGATGCGCGAGGCCGGCAGCGCAAGTTCCGGGCGCTGCACTTCAACCGGCTCAGCAATCTTGAGCTTTGCCAGCTTCGTCAGCGGTGGAGAAATGTCGAAGTTAGAGGCGGAGATCGAGTACACCGTTTGGCCGAGCCCGTTTCGGTGCCCTTTGACTTTGTTGTGCTGAAGACTGCCGGTCGACGTTTGCGCCAGAGAGCTCGGGGCGGTTGGGGCCGCGGCGCCGGGAACACTTTTCGATGCACCGCCTCGTGCAACCACTTTCTTCTTGGATGGAACTGCTGCCGAGTTGTGGCGCTGAGAGGCGCTTTTCGCGTCTGCGGACTGTGTCGGTGGATCGAGGCGCGGTTCACTAAATGGAATGCGAACCACTCCCGCGGCAGCAAGTGCCAGGAAGCACCCGATCACGGACAGTGTGAGCGCGAACAACGTGGAGAGATTGAAAAAAGCGGATTGAGTGATCGGTGTTCGTTTCATGGAAATGAGAGGTTAAGCCTTAGGATTGAGTAAGTTCCCACCTCGTAATTCGAAACTCGAAGAGATTTGGACGCGTCCGCCTCGCTTTTTTCGGCTTTTTTGGTAAACCCGTCGGGTTCAAGTCTTGGCGGGGTCCGAATTTGTCAGCGCGCTGCCTGATTGCGATTTGACCCGGCTCATATCGGCGGGATTGACACCACGAACGTCGTTTATGCGAAATTTTTCCGCACCTATGCAGCGATCGAGATTACGACCAACGCCGCCATCAAATTACGGAACGTTGAGGATTGTCGCGGTCGCCGAAGGCGCTTTTGCTTTCTTTTTCTTTCCAGTCGTTGGGAAGTTGTAGCCAGAACCCGGCTGCAACATCATCGTAGCCTTTTCGCTCTTTTCCTTTTGGTTGTCGATTAGCGCGCTGAGAGTGACGCTTCCTGAACTCTGGCCGGCCGGAATGATCACCTGGCCCGGAGTTCCGCTCATAGTATAATCGTTCCCCAACATCGCTTTACCGCTCATTGAGTAATTCACCGTTGTGTCCTGAAAGACCGCGGATGAGGCCGAAACAGTGAACGTCGCACTCTGTCCTTCATGAATTGATGTTGGCGAGGCTGAAACTGTCACCGTCGGTGTTGTGGCCGGAGTTGGAGTCGGCGTGGGAGTAACGGTCGGCGTTGGACTCGGCGTCGCGGTTGGTGTCGGACTGGTAGTCGGAGTCGGTGTCGGTGTCGGAGTAACAGTAGGACTCGGAGTTACAGTCGGTGTAGGACTGGCCGTAGGTGTAGCTGTTGGCGTCGGAGTTGCAGTCGGCGTTGGTGTTGGACTCGGTGTTGGAGAAGCAGTGGCTGTGGGCGTCGCCGTAGCAGTAGCGGTAGGTGTCGCGGTCGGTGTTGGTGTGGCGCTTGGGGTCGGAGTTGGAGCTGGGGTTGGTGTTGGAGTAACCGTTGGGGTAGGCGTAACAGTGGGAGTAGGTGTCGGCGTCGCAACAGCGCCGAAAGTCCAGGTATCGCTTACGACTCTGCCGGGATTGTTTTGTTGTCCCCCGAATAGCAAGACCGCCGACGCCGGTGGATAGGTTGTCATCATCGAACTAATGAGTGGGCCTGGTGATCTTGGCGGCGTCAGTTGCATCCAGTTTGTACCGTCCCATGACCAGGTATCGTTCTCGAGCGAGTCGAAGGTAAGGTTGTCGGTCACCACGCCGCTAAACAAGATCGACATTTGTGTTCCGGGATCGAACGCCATTAGCCCGAATGCTCGCTTTCCGGGATTTTGCCCAGGCGTTTGCGCTGTCCACGCCGCGCCGTCCCAAGTCCAGGTATCATCGAGATAAGCTTGCGGGCAGTTAGTGAATGGCGTCGGCGATCCGCAGCCTATGCCCCCATAAATAATCGTTTTCTGCCGTTCGGCATCGTAGGTCGCCTGCATGATCTCGCGGCCTGGCGGCGCTAGCGTGACGTTAATCTTGTTCCAGCGTGTTCCATCCCAGCGAAAGAGATCATTTCGATACGTTGCGTGAAAATTCTGGTCATATGAGACGCCACCGAACAACACCGGCCTGCTGGTCGAGTCCTGACTTACGGCTAGGAAGATAATTCCTCTCATTGCTGGATCGAGCGTATCGAGATGCTCTGTCCACTGAGCGCCATCCCAGGTATAGGTAATAAAGCCGCTTATTTTATGTTCCGGGCTAGCGCCGCCTGGCACGACAAGTTGTTGATCGACGGCATCGTAGATCACGCCGATACCAGCGGCCAGGTTGAACGCTGGATGCAGCTGCATCCAGCGCTGCCCATCCCAATTCCAAGTATCGATACAGACCGTGTCCGGTTGATCGAGGCAGTAACCGCCAAAGAGAATTACTTGCTGCGTCGCCGCATCGTAGGCCATCTGCGCTCCGCTGCGATCGTTTGGCTCCGCATCTGGGTGGACTGTCCAGCCGTTGACATCCAGTAGCCAAGTTTGCTTTTCAAAGACAATGAATCCAGCGCCGA
>DASQBB010000048.1:0-2481 GCA_035635435.1 Chthoniobacterales bacterium
CGTTCGAGGATGGCCATCACCAGAGTGTTGATGATGCCGAGAGAAGCGACGGTGAGGGCGAGGCTTCCGAAGAGGCCGAGGAAAAGATCGAACACGGTGAAGACGAGGCGGAGACTTTTGGTGGCGTCGAGCAGGGAAAAGGTTGCGAAGCCTAACTGCTTGATCGCCTCTTCGACTTGCGGCACGTCCTTGGGCGAACGAACGCGCACGGTCATTGCCATGTAAGAAGGCTTTGCGGAATTGCCGGAGAGAAAAGCTTGCAAGTCGTCCGGCTGGGCGACATGGAGTTGCTCCGCGGTTTTGAGCGGGAGGTAAACACGCGCGCCTCCGAAACCTCCAATCCCGGCTGAAGGATCGGATTCAATAACGCCCACGATGCGCAGAGTTTTCTCGCGCGGGACGATCGAGATGCCACCCGGTTTGCCGGAGCCCATCATGGCATCGAGAAGGGCTTCGTCGTCGTCCGCGGCGGCTTTCGAAAGGGCGCCGCGCTCGGCATATCGCAGAATCACTTCTTTTCCGATGAGCGATGGGGGCTGATCGGAGAGCAGTTTTGCAAAGTCGATTTGGAGGATGGCTTCGTCCGCGGTTGGGGACGAGAAAAACGCGCCTTTCATGCCGTCAAAAGCGCCGCTGGAGCGCGAAGAATCCGGCAGGCCGAGAACGGAAGTCGATTCCGACTTGCCCGCGTAGCGCACGTCGGTGATGAACCGGATTTGCGGATAGACTTCCGTCACGTTGGAGAGCTTGCTGAATTGCTGGCGCGCGTCGTCGTCCAAGGGGCGCGATTCCTTTTTTGTCGAAGCATCTGAAGATTGAGGCTGCCGCGGTCCACGGAAATTGCGCTGCGAAGTAACGAAGACGGCGTCGAAAAGGCCCGAGCGCGTGAGGCGCTGCGAGGCCAGAGTCTGCAGGCCGACGCCGAGCGAAAGCATGGCCACCAGGGAGGCGACGCCGACAGCAACGCCAAGAGTTGTGAGCGAGTTGCGAAGCACAGCTTCGCGCAAATTGCGCACCGCTAGTTCACTGAGGTCCCGCGTTTTCAACGCGCCGCTCCGTCACTGACGAGCCGTCCATCGGAAAGAAGCGCGATGCGATTGGCGAATTTCTCCGCTAAGGGCCGCTCATGCGTAACCATGATAACGGTCATTCCGAGGGACTCCTGAATCTCTCGCAGCAGGAGAAGGATTTGTTCGCCATTGACGCTATCGAGATTTCCGGTGGGTTCGTCGGCAAACAAAATTGCCGGACGATTAACGAGCGCGCGTGCCAGAGCGCCGCGCTGCTGCTCACCGCCGGATAACTCGCTCGGCCGGTGCCGCCTTCTTGGCGCAAGACCCACGCGATGGAGCGCTTCGCCAACGCGAGACTCGCGGTCGGCGCGATTTACTTCGGCAAGGCGCAACGGCAACTCGACATTTTCCTCGAGCGTCATGCGGGGGAGAAGATTGAACGACTGGAAAACCATCCCGACCGTCTCGCGGCGGTAGCGCGCGAGCTCGTCCTTGTCTAATTCGGCGAGGTTGCGGTCGCGCACGCGGATGGCACCGGAAGTGGGGCGATCGAGGCCGGCCATCATGCTCAACAACGTTGATTTGCCCGATCCGGAGCTTCCCAAAAGGGCGAGGAATTCGCCTTTTTCAACGCCGAGAGAGACGGCGTCGACGGCGCGGATGACCGTCTCGCCCAGGCGATATTCCCGGGACACACTCTCAGCCTGAATGAACATAGGGGCAGTGGGCATGGTCGAGCGGCTCAATTGTATTACGCAATGGTGGTGCGGAAGTTACGCGGGTTTTATGGGCTCCCTCGAAACGAATTTATTGAGATCGGATCGAGGGAGCCAGGATGCGTGGACGGAGATCACCCGTCGAAAAAATAATGCATTTCAGCGATATGAAAAACTTCGAGCTACTTTTGTTTGATGGTTACGGGCTCGAGCAGTCTGAAGTCGAGCGGCGTTTCCGCGTTTAGGGTGATGTCACGATTGCCGGTGAGTCCCGCACCACCGGTACCCGCCGCAGCGCCGATTAACGCACCGATGGCAGCGCCCTTGCCGCCACCAGCGATGGCCCCGATAGCCGCTCCACCGGCGGCGCCACCGCCAACCATTGTCGCGGTGCGCTTGCCTTTTCCTTTGCTGGACATCGTGGCAGCGGAGGTCTGAATCTCATGATCCTTCCCGTTGATAGTGACGCTCGTGAGCGTGAGGCTCAGCGCGGCACCGCCCTTGAAGCGGCCGGCGGCCTTTGCCTCTCTCACGACTCCTTCCGCGCGCGCGCCCTTCGGGATAGCGATTTTTCCTTCGATTTCAACGGGCGATTCGACGGTCGCTGTGAACTTGTCCCCGGGCTTGCTGGTTTTGGAGCTTATGGTTTGATCCAGAACAACGGCGATCACGGTCTCAGCGGGAACGACCAGAGGTTTCGGCTCGATGACCTTTTTCACGGCGTTCTTTGCCGCGTCCGTCATGGACGGAGC
>DASQBB010000049.1:0-50803 GCA_035635435.1 Chthoniobacterales bacterium
ACGCTTCAGCAACAAAGCTCGCTCCTGAGCTACGTTTACGGTTTTCGGATTTGCGTGTTGGTTTGTGTGCTGTGCGCCGCGCTCGCCTTGTTGTTTAAGAAAGCCAACAAACCGGCCGGTCCCATCGCTGCCCACTAATAAGTGTCCAGCGGATCGTGACGGATAAGAATTACCTGCTTCCGCCGAGTCGATGATCAGCTATGCCGCAGCGGCATACTGAGACAAGAAACATGGTCTTTCACAAGTGGCCGTCCGTCGCGCGATCGTTACTCAGACAAAAGAAAGGAACCTATGAGCAGAACAATTGAAGCAATCATGCGACACATGGCGGCACCGTCGAACGGGATCACCAATCAACGGAACGGGACAAAGAACCTGGAAAAGGAATTCACGGTAAGGAAGCGGCATTACATCTGGTCGGAGTCCAGATTCGTCCGGGCAATGATGCCGTTTCACTCCAACGTGCGTGTTCGTTACAACGGCACGGAAGTGGACGGCAAGAGTGTTCTTGAACTGATGACCCTTCACCCGCCGGAAGGATCGACCGTGCGCGTCCGCGCTGAAGGACCCGACGCCGTAGAAGCAATTCACGCGGTCGAACAACTAGTGCGATCGCGGTCTGATGACGATTAACGATATGAATGAACAAATTGCTAATGAATCTAACGAGAAGCCACGGATCCTGGTCGTCGACAACAATGCGCAGTTCGCCGACCGGGTCCGTCTGCTTCTCGAAGCAACCGGGAATTACATCGCGTGTGCAGTGAATGATCCGCGGCGCGCTTTGGAAGCAGCGCGCAGTTTCAAGCCGGACCTCGTCGTTGTCGATCTTATCATGCCGCAGGCTGACGGCCTCGAAGTAGCCGCGCAGCTTGAAGCGGATTGGGCGCTGCACGCCGTGCCGATCGTCTTCATGACGGCACTGATCACGCCGGAAGAAGCGCGAGATGGTCGTCGGATCAATGGCCATCGTGTCGTCCCAAAACCGACACACGGTTTCGATCTCATCAAGGTGGTCGAGGAAAACCTCCCGTGTTGTGCGAGTGCTTGAGGGTCATCGCATCCAAGATCGATCATACTCGACATTTGGCCATGAGCGGCGATAACGGAATCAATGAGGCGGGTTGCTCACATTGGAGCGCTCTTGGTTTGCGCGTTGTCGTTGCTGGATTGCTCGCGGAAGTCAACCCCGGCCGGTCCGGCCGCGCCGGAAGTGCTGGTGACAACGGTGCAACCACGCGACGTGCCGCGAGTTTTGGAACGCGTGGCCACGCTCGACGGCTTCATTAACGCGAACATCAACGCTCAAGTGCAGGGCTACATTATTTCGCGCGACTACAAGGAAGGCAGCGCCGTTAAGAAGGGCGATCTCCTTTTTCAAATTGATCCGCGTCCGTTCGAAGCCGCGGTCGCCCAGGCCAAGGCCACTTTGGCAAAAGACCAGGCTAACCAGGCAAAGGGAGACGCAGACGAAAAGCGCGCGCTGGATCTGTTTAATAAGAAGGTGATCAGCGATCAGGAGCGAGATACTGCGATCGCTTCCGCCGGATCGAGCAGGGCCAATGTTCAAGCTGACGAAGCCGCCGTTAAACAAACGGAATTGAACCTTGGTTACACGAAAATTGCCGCACCGATTGATGGGGTCGCCGGAATCGCGAATGCGCAAGTGGGAGATTTGGTCGGCCCGAGTACTGGATCGCTTGCGACCGTCTCACAACTCGACCCGATCAAAGCTATCGTTACTGCGGGCGAAGGGCCATTTACCGATTTCGTGTCGCGCCATCCCGATCCGGACGAGCGGCAGCGCTACGTCAACTCGCTCGAATTCAATTTGATTCTCGGCAACGGCAATGTCTATCCGCAAAAGGGAACGTTTTACGCGCTGGATCGCAATCTCGATCCAAAGACCGGCGCGATTCGTTATGAAGTGACCTTTCCAAATCCGGGAAACATTTTGCGTCCCGGTCAATTCGGAAAGGTGCGCTTTGTCGCCGATATGAAAAAAGGCGCGCTCGTTATTCCGCAGGAAGCGGTGAACGAGTTGCAGGGCAATTTTCAAGTCGCAGTTGTCGATCAAAGCAACAAGGTCAGCATTCGTCCGGTGAAAATGGGCGAGCGCATCGGCGCGATGTGGGAAGTGACGGAAGGTTTGAAGCCGGGCGACAAAGTTGTTGTGCAAGGACTCCAAAAAGCGCGCGAAGGATCGACAGTCACCGCAAAAGACTGGACACCTCCCGCCGACGCGTTGGTTTCAAAAGCGGACCAGCAAAAGAAGCCCTAACAGATGTCCGAGTTTTTCGTCCGGCGGCCCATCGTCGCGATCGTAATCGCGATTCTGATGACGCTCATCGGCGGGGTGTGCATTCTGGCGTTGCCGATCGCGCAATATCCGCAAATCGCGCCGCCCGAAATTCAAGTGCAAACGCGCTTTACCGGCGCGGACGCGCTCACGATCGAGCAATCGGTCGCGGCGCCAATCGAGCAGCAGATGAGCGGCGTCGATAACATGAACTACATGTACTCGATCAACGCGAATAGCGGCGAGATTCGATTGATCGTCAATTTCGATATCGCAACGGATCCGAACATCGATCAAGTCCTGACGCAACTCCGCGTCGCGCAAGCGCAATCCCAATTGCCGCCCGACGTGAACAACTACGGCATAACCGTGAAAAAATCGGTCACGGCGCCGCTGATGTTGATCTCGCTCTATTCGCCAAAGGGCAGCTACGACGGAATTTTTCTCGCGAACTACGGCTACATCAATTTGTACGATCAACTTACGCGCGTGCCGGGAATTGGAAGCGTGCAGGTGTTCGGCGCCGGCCAATATGCGATGCGCTTGTGGGTGAAGCCCGATCAACTCGCGAAGCTCGGCATCACTGTTCCTGACATTATCACCGCCGTCCAAAAACAGAACAATGTGAATCCTGCCGGCCAGGTTGGCGGCGAACCGATTCCGAGCGGCCAAAAGTTCACCTACACGGTTCGAGCTCAGGGGCGATTGCAAACGCCGGAGGAATTCGGCGAAATCGTCGTTAGGGCGAATCCGGACGGCTCGTTCGTCAGGGTGAAGGACATCGCTCGGATCGACCTCGGTGCGCAAACTTACAATCTGAAGGGCCGACTCAACGGACAACCGGCGGCGATTCTCGCCTGCTATCAACTTCCCGGAACCAACGCAATCAACGCCTCTGACGGCGTCAGAAAATTAATGGCGGAAGCGAAGCAGCGTTTCCCAGCCGATATGGACTACGCGATCTCGCTCGATCAAACGCTGGCCGTCCGAGAAGGAATGAGCGAAATTTTGAAGACGGTGTTCGAAGCGCTCGCGCTTGTCGTGCTCGTCGTTTTCATTTTTTTGCAAGGATGGCGCGCCACCTTGATTCCGCTCTGCGCGGTGCCGGTGTCGTTAGTCGGAACGTTCATGTTGTTCCCACTTTTCGGATTCTCGATCAACACGCTTTCACTTTTCGGTCTGGTCCTCGCGATCGGTCTCGTGGTCGACGACGCGATCGTGGTGGTCGAAGCAGTCGAGCGTCACATCGAAGAAGGAATGTCGCCACGTGAAGCGACGCTGCAGGCGATGCGCGAAGTCTCAGGAGTGGTAGTGGGGGTCGCACTCGTACTTTCGGCCGTCTTCATTCCGACCGCATTTCTCCCAGGTATCACCGGCAGATTGTATCAACAGTTCGCAGTGACAATTGCGATCTCGGTCGTCTTCTCCGCGTTCAACGCGCTCTCACTCAGCCCGGCACTTTCCGCGCTGTTACTGCGCCCGCGCAAGAAAACCCGCGGGCCGCTCGGTTGGTTTTATGATCGATTCAATCGCGTTTTCGGCAGCGCCACCCACGGGTATGTAAACTGGTCGCGGGCAGCGATTCGGAAAACGGTGCTGAGTTTCGCACTCCTGCTCGTTCTTGCGATTGGCGCCGGTTTTTTTGGGAAAAGGTTGCCGAGCGGCTTCTTGCCCGAGGAAGATCAGGGTTACGTTTTTCTCGCGCTTCAATTGCCGGACGCCTCATCGCTCGAGCGCACCGATCAAGTCTGCCATAAGATCGAAGATTTCCTAAGCAAAACGCCCGGTGTCCAGTACACGACCAGTGTCATCGGATTCAGCCTGCTGAGTTTTGTGCAAAGTACTTACAGCGGCTTTTTCTTCGTCACGTTTAAACCCTGGAGCGAGCGAACGAAACCGGAAGAACAGTACCCAGCAATTAAGGCGCGATTAAACCAATACCTCGGCAGTCTCAGTGAAGGTATCGCATTTGCGTTTCCGCCACCGGCGATTCCCGGGGTTGGCACATCTGGTGGATTCACATTCATGCTTGAAGATCGTGCCGGCAAAGACGTCCCGTTTCTCGCCCAAAACGTGAAGACATTTTTAGATGCAGCACGCAAACGCCCCGAGCTCGGGACGTTGATTCCGACTTTTTTGCCAAACGTTCCGCAGGTTTTCGTTAAGGTCGACCGCGACAAAGTCATCAAGCAGGGGATCGATCTCGCCTCCGTCTATCAAACGCTCCAGACCTTCATGGGCGGCTTTTTCGTGAACTACTTCAACCGCTTCGGACGAACCTGGCAGGTCTACATCGAAGCGGAAGGCGAATACCGGACCGACGCGAAGAATGTCGGCCAGTTCTATGTCCGCAACTCGACTGGCACGCCGGTGTCGCTCGATGCGATCTCAACCGTTGAGAACATAGCCGGCCCGGAATTCACAGTGCGTTACAACGAATATCGCGCGGCTCAAATCAACGGTTCGGCCGCACCAGGCTACAGCTCGTACCAGGCGATGAACGCACTCGAGGAAACTTTTCGACAAACAATGCCCAACGAAATGGGCTACGACTACCTTGGCCTGTCGTTTCAGGAAAAGAAAGCGCAGCAAGGCGTCTCGCCGACTTTGGTTTTTGGAATGTCGCTGTTGTTCGTGTTTCTGATTCTCGCTGCCCTTTACGAGAGCTGGTCTCTGCCGTTTAGCGTGTTGCTCGGAACCCCGGTCGCGGTGTTCGGCGCGTTCGCGACGCTTTGGCTGCGCGGGATGGAAAATAATATCTACGCGCAGATCGGATTGATCATGCTCATCGGACTGGCCGCAAAGAACGCCATCTTGATTGTTGAATTCGCAAAGGATGAATATGAGAAAGGAAAACCGCTGCTCGATGCGACACTCGAAGGCGCGCGCTTGCGTCTACGGCCGATCCTGATGACGTCTTTTGCGTTCATCTTCGGACTTCTACCCCTCTGGTTTGCCAGTGGTTCGGGCGCAGTCGCCCGCCGCATCCTCGGTTCGACCGTCATTGGCGGAATGATCGCGGCATCGGCCATCGCGATTTTCCTGATCCCAGTAACGTTTTATGTCATCGAGCGATTCTTCGCCGGCCACGAACGCGCACCGGAAGCAAGGCCCAGCGTGGAACCACTGGCATGATCGACAACCTTCCGAAGCCAATCGCTCTTTACATCGCGGCCGAGAACAGCGGCGACGTAAATCTGTTCGATCAATGTTTTGCCGAAAACTCCGTCGTTCGAGATGAAAACGAAACACACGCGGGTTTGGACGTGATCAAAAAATGGAAAGCTGAAACGAAAAAGAAATATCAGCACACTGTCGATCCTCTGAAGCTCGTTGAGGAGCGCGGGACATTCATCGTCACCAATCGGCTAACCGGAAACTTTCCTGGAAGTCCAATCGAGCTCGAGTTCGTGTTCACGCTCGAGGGCGATAAGATCGGCTCGCTCGAGATCCTCTCGTGAGGCCGCAGCCGGATTTCATTCACGAATTCGTTCCCGGCAAATCGGAGCGCACGCTGTTGCTGTTGCACGGGACTGGCGGCAACGAGCGCGATCTCATTCCGTTTGGAAAGGAACTCGATCCGAACGCTTCGCTGCTAAGCCCGCGCGGCAAGGTCTTGGAGAACGGAATGCCGCGCTTCTTTCGACGCCTGGCCGAGGGTGTTTTTGATCTGGAGGATTTGCGAAAACGCACGAACGAGCTGGCCGACTTCGTGGTTTCGGCCGCCGAGCATTATAAGATCGACATCAAACACATCATCGCTGTCGGTTATTCCAACGGCGCGAACATTGCCGCGAGCATGCTTTTACTTCGTCCGGAGGCATTAGCCGCCGCGATATTATTTAGAGCGATGGTGCCGTTAGTTCCCGAGACCCAACCTAATCTTGCGGCGAAGTGTGTTTGGATTGGCGCCGGATCTGACGACCCGATCGTTCCGGCGTTAGAAACAAAACAGTTGTCCGAGCTTTTGCGCGCTGCCGGTGCGGATGTGACGATTCGCTTTTTTCAAAGCGGCCACGAGCTTACGAGTGACGATGTCGATCTTGCGCGGGAATGGTTGACACATTTGCAATATTAAAACATGCCGGCAACGACTGAGGAGCAGGACGAGCAGTTTTATCGCGACACGGAAAGTGTCGCCTTTCCGAAGCTGAACGATCACCAGCTTTCACTGCTCGAGCCATTAGCCGAACGCCGTGTGATGAAACGTGGCGACGTGCTATTCAAAGCTGGGCAGCGCGATCTCGGATTAGCAATTGTTTTGCGCGGCGAACTCGAAGCCTTCGAGACACGCGATGGCACGGAATACAACCTCGCTACCGCGCGCGAGCGCGATTTCATGGGCGACGTTTCGATGCTTCAGGGCACATCGATCCTCGGTTCCTCCAGAGTCACATCGGACGAGGCCGAGATACTGCACATTCCGGCGGCCGAACTCCGGCGCGCACTGGCGGAAATTCCCGCTGTGAGTAAGACAATTGTCGATGCGTTGATCATGCGACGGCGACGGCTTCGCCGCGATCGCGAATTCGCGGGAATGCGTGTTCTGGCGAGCCGCGATGCGCGCGATGGACATCAGCTCGATGATTTCCTCGACAAGAATCGCATCCCGCATCGACTGGTGGAATTTGAGAGCGAACAAGGGCAGGCGCTGGGTAAACGTTTTCACCTAACGAGTCGCGATTTGCCGGTCCTGATCACTCCGGCCGGTGCGCGCTTGCGCAAGCCGTCGTTGCGCGAGGTCGCCCGGGAAGCCGGTTTGTTGCGGTCGCTCGCGGAAGAAAATGAAACCGAAGTTTTCTGCGACCTCGCGATTGTTGGCGCGGGACCAGCCGGCCTGGCCGCAGCGGTGTATGCCGCATCCGAGGGATTGAAGACAGTCGTTTTGGAAAGTTATGCGCCAGGCGGACAAGCCGGTTCCTCGTCCCTCATCGAAAACTTCTTCGGCTTCCCGACCGGCATTGGTGGCGGCGAATTGACCTGGCTCGCTCAGCTTCAGGCTTACCGGTTCGGCGCGATATTTTCCACGCCAGCCGAGGCCCTCTCGCTGCAATACAGCCCCGAGGATGAATATCGCGTGTGTCTCGAGACCGAAGGTTGTTCTGCCGTGCTTCGCGCAAAAGCTCTCCTCATTGCGACTGGCGCGAATTATCGCCGACTTAACGCTGAGAACCGGGAAGAACTCGAAGGCATGGGAGTTTATTATGCGGCCACGGCACTTGAGGGACAGATTTGTCGCAATGAAACCGTGATTGTCGTCGGCAGCGGCAACTCAGCGGGTCAGGCCGCGATGTTTCTTTCAGACGGCGCGAAGAAAGTGCTGCTCGTTATTAGAGGCAACGATATCACCGGCAAAATGTCCGATTACTTGTCCCGTCGTGTCCAAGCACAGAAGAACATCGACATTCTTTATCACACCGAGATTCGACGTATGTCCGGCAGTCAAAAACTCGAGGAAGTCGAACTGGAGAACACGAAAACGGGCGAGCGTCAGGTGGTTCGAACCCCCGCGGTTTTTTCGATGATCGGCGCAAAGCCTTGCACTGAATGGCTGCCCGCGGACATCGCGCGCGATGACAAGGGCTTCATCAAAACCGGAACTGCGGTCGCAGATGAACCAGCTTGGCGCGCCAGCAAACATCAACCGACTCCATTGGAAACGAGTCTTCCCGGAATTTTCGCGGCCGGCGATGTGCGGTCCGGATCAGTGAAACGTTGCGCCGCGGCCGTCGGCGAAGGCGGAATGGCGGTCGCTGGCGTTCATCTTCGACTGACGGCTTCAAACAACAGCAATCGTAAATGACCGACCGCGGCTGCTCCCATCTCAACGACGTTGCGTCGGTCAAACAGCCGGAAGTTCCCGAATGCGTCGAGTGCGTGAAAATCGGCGCGCAATGGATGCATTTGCGCACCTGTCAGCAATGCGGCGTGACTTTGTGTTGCGACAGCTCGCCGAATCAGCACGCCAGCAAACACGCGCGCGCGGCGGGACATCCGGTGATCGCCTCAGCGCAACCGGGCGAACGCTGGTTGTATTGCTACCCGGACGACGCTTTCAGCGAATATTAACTACCGCTGCGCGGCAAAAATTCTTCGCGCACAATTTTGCCGTTCTTAACGGTGTAAACGCCGACCTCGGACATTTTTCTCCGCTGCTTTGATTCTTTGTCGGTCACATCGGCGTCGTACTGAACGACGAATCGATCGTTGGCAACAAACGGTCCGTTGGCATCAAAGCTATGGACCTCCATAGCGTTGACCCACCAATCAATTTTGCCGCGTACGCCTTCCTTGCCGCGCGTTTCAGTCGGGCCGCCGCCTGCGCTGAAAGCTTCCACGCTGACAACATCGTTGTCGTAGAGCGCCTCGAGCGCTTCGTACCACGCTTGTTTGCGAACGAACTCGACTACTTTTTTCCCTACGTCTTCTGTATTCATTTTTTTCGTTTTCCGTTAGATCGACATCTACTTGTTGAAGAACTTTTCCAAACGATCGAGAACGCTGGTCCAGCCTTCGTTGTGACGATCTCGTGATGCTTCGCTCGGCAGTTTTTCGTGAATGAGACGTAACTCGGTGCCGCCGTCGCGATCAGCGAGCTCCACTGTGACAACGCTGCTTAGATTCTTCCAGGCCTCGTCATCATCCCATTGCCAGGTGAATACAATTTTCTTTCCTGGAACGAGCTCCCGATATTTGCCGTACACCGTCATCTCTTCGCCTTCCTGGTTGAGAAGATCCCAGCGATATTTTCCCCCGACGCGCGCGTCGGAAGTGAAATTGCGGGTTTGAACGCCCTCCGGGCCCCACCATTGTTTGAGTTGCGCCGGATCTGTCCACGCCGCGTAAACGCGTGCCCGCGGGGCATTGATGAATCGTTTGATCTCGAGCGATGTTTTCTCTGATGTTTTTGTAGTCATAATTATTTCTTCTCCGTTGTTTCAACGAATTTCTTGAGCTCGGTGCCGATGATCGCCGTCCATCCAGCTTCGAAGTTCTTCCGGGCGTACGCTTGCGTTTTCGGGAACGTTTCGATTCCGCTGTGCGTCAGCTTCAGTCGCGTCTTGTCGCCCTCGGCGGACAATTCAAGAGTGACCAGCGAATTGCCCGGTTCACCTTTGTAGCGCCAGGTGTAGGCGATCTTCTTCTGCGGAATCGCTTCGGTGACGCGGCAAAGATGATGGTAGCGATTGCCGTCATGTTCGACCGCGAACTCGAACTCAAACCCGACCTGCGGTTTGAATTCCTTCAAATCGAAATACCATTGCCGCATTTCTTCGACATCGGTGAGCGCTTTCCAAACTTTCGCGACCGGCGCGTTCAATGTGCGTTCAATAACAATTGCTTCTGACGATTGGGTTTCGGCTGTCATAATTTCTACTTCG
Source organism: Chthoniobacterales bacterium (assembly GCA_035635435.1). Taxonomy (GTDB): domain Bacteria; phylum Verrucomicrobiota; class Verrucomicrobiia; order Chthoniobacterales; family UBA10450; genus AV40. The sequence goes on from DASQBB010000049.1 coordinate 9,682, forward strand.
CCTCTGTATTGGGTTCGATAATTCCAAGAACGTTGCCGGCCGGGTCTTCCGCGTAAGCGAGCCAGCCGACTTTCGGGATCGCCATTTTCGGGACGCAGATTTTTCCGCCGCGTTGATTGATTTTCTCGATCGTTTGATCGAGCGACTCGACCGCGACGGTGTTTAATGTCCCCGAGCTCTGGCCTTCGCGCGGCTTCGTCATTCCGCCGTTGATTCCCGGTTCCTTGTCGTCGCCGGTGGTAACGAGCCAATATTCAATCGGACCGCCTTCAAACTTCTGGAACTTCCAGCCGAAGACATCCTGGTAAAACGGCTGCACCGCCGTTGGATCGTCAGTGTAAATTTCAAAGTGAGTCACGCGATTCATGTCGATTCTTTCGTGTTCGTTCCTTCAATATTCATGCGGCGTCGCCGCCCGCTTGCCCGGCTGCGCGGCCCCGGCGAACCTGTTCGAGGACCTTGGCGGAGGCTTCGTCGTTACCGTACTCGTCGTGCCAATTCCACCACTCGTACGGCAACGTCTGAGGGTAGCCCTCCGGCGAGTCCTCCCACTCCTCCTGGCGCCCGAGCGCAGTGATGTCGAGATAGTTCCAAGTGTTCCCCATCTGCTCGTCACCGCGATTGTTGATGAAGTAGGTGCGGAACACGTCGTCGCCATCGCGGATGAACGCGTTCGTGCCGTGCCACTCATCCACGCCGAAGTCTTTGTCGAAGCCGTCCGTGATTGTGTACCAAGGAATGAACTGCCAGCCCATTCGTGCCTTTAGGCGATCGATCTCCGTCTGCGGCGCGCGAGAGGCGAACGCAAGAGTGGTATCGCGGGCGTTCAGATGAGCGGGGTGAGCGACCTGGTCGGCCACCATGGAGCAGCCAACGCATGCATGTTCTGGCCAGCCGACCACGCCCGGTTCGAAAAAGGCGCGATAGACAATCAACTGACGGCGCCCGTCGAACAGATCGAGCAGACTCGCTTTTCCGTTGGGCCCGTTAAATTGATACTGCTTCTTCACAGCCAGCCACGGCATCCGGCGACGCTCGGCCGCCAACGCGTCACGGGCGCGGGTCAACTCCTTCTCCTTCACGAGCAGTTGCTGGCGCGCAGCCTCCCACTCTTGCGCGGAAACGATCGATGGTGTCTTCATTTTCGGTCCCTCTGATTTTCTTTCTGTTTGTTTCGTTTAAGAAATTTCGTGAGCGCGAACGTGGTCAACCCGCCGCTGGAAGTCGCACAGATTGCGACCAAAACGAAATTGGCGAAACAAGCCGGACACATGCGCTACTTCGCTCCCTTCTTGGCCGTCTTCTCCAAATAATCGGCCAGGCGATCGAGCGATCCCTCCCAGAACTTTCGATACTCCTCGACCCATTGCGCGGCTTTTTTCAGCGGCTTTGCATCCAACTCCATTTCGTGGACGCGTCCGTAACGGCGGCGCCGAAGGAGGCCCGCTTTCTCCAGGACCCGCAAATGTTTTGAAACCGCCGGCAGCGACATATCGTGTGGGCGCGCGAGATGAGTGACGCGGTGATTACCGCGCGCGAGATGAGCGAGAATCCGGCGTCGCGTCGGGTCGGCCAGGGCGGCAAAAGTGCGATTCAGTGTTCTCGAACTATATTTAACCATCTGGTTAAATATATAACAGAACGTTTTCGGACCTGCAAATAATTTCTTTTAGCTCCCCCGATTTACAGAATGTCATTAATCGCGCTGGCGGCCGCCACAATCGGCCATGCCGAAATCGCGAGGAGCGCGCCGAAGAGAACCGCTTCGATGGCAAACTCCAGGTGATTTTCGGTCGCGAAAAAATCTCCAGCAAATTGACGGATGGATCGACGACTGGTCGATGCTTTGGCTCGCTTCCCTTTGGCAACGGTTCGTTTAATCGTGATTAAGCGCATGATTGAGCGTAGTCGCCGTTCGCGCGCGGTCAGGTTACGAATTGTCAAAACGACGTGACGATTCCGTAACAACGCTCGATTCCCGTCAGGATTATTTGGAGCGATGCTCGGTGCAAAATCGCCGGACCTGACTGTCGATCTTGTCTCGCACCTGCCGCGTCTGCTCGATTTTTTCCTCGTGCGCGCCGCTGAACTTCGACGGATCGGGAAACGACCAGTGCAACCGCGTCGTCACGCCGGGAAAAATCGGGCAACCTTGTGCTTCGGATTCATCGCAAACGGTGATCACGTACGCGAACAATTCTCCCGACCTGAAGACATCAAAGACGGCTTGAGTTTTGTTTTTAGAAATGTCGATCCCTGTTTCACGAAGGACTTCGACCGCGAGCGGATTGAGTTTGCCCGGCTCGAGGCCGGCGCTCTTGGCCTCGAAAGATTCGCCGCACCGTTTGTTGAGCAATGCCGCCGCCATTTGACTGCGCGCGCTGTTGTGGACGCAAATGAAAAGGACCTTCTTTTTCATTGGAGACTAATCCGAGCGCACCAACAGACTTGGTTCCTCTTCCTCGTGCGGAATGAAATTGTCGATCTTGCGTTGGGTGACGGTGACGTGCATCCCAATGTGGGCGAGATCGTAAAGAGCGATCACATCGCGTGAGCGCATCCGAATACAGCCGAAGCTCGCGGGCCGGCCGATGCTGCGTTCCTCCGGCGTGCCGTGAATATAAATGCAACGATCGCGCGCGCTGTGGTTCTGTTGTTCCATTCCACGTAGCCAAATTACGCGCGACACGATCGCGTCACGGCCGGGCGCATTGGCATTGACGACTTCGCCGGTGGGCACCCGGTTTTTGATGACCGCACCGGCCGGCAAACGATCGCCGAACTTCGCCGAAACAAACAAGGTGCCGAGCGGCGTTCGATAAGTTCCATTGCCGTCTCCCAGACCGAACTTCGATGTCGAGATCGCATATTTCGAGATCAACTTGCCATGATCGATCACTGCGAGCTGCTGGTCGGGGACGCTAATGATGATCTCAGTCGCAACCGAAAGCGCCCATGAGAAATGCGTTGTCGCCAGTAGGATCGACAACGCTAGCAGGCGTCGCTTCATATTAGTGCCCCTTCCGGAACTGCAATTTTTGCAGATCGCGGCGCCGAGAACGCCGGATAAGTGACGAGCTCGATTCTGCCATCGAGTTGTTCGACCATTGCGGTGCAGCTCTCGACCCAGTCTCCGCAATTATAATAGGTGACGCCCCCGAGCTGATGAATGGCGGCGGAATGAATGTGGCCGCACAAAACCGCGTCCACCGAAAATTTTTCGGCATAACGAACGATCGCTTTCTCGAATTCGCCGATGAAACTGACCGCGTCCTTCACGCGCTTCTTCGCGTAAGCGCTCAGCGACCAATAGCCGAGACCAAATCGCCGCCGGACAAAATTGATCGTGGGATTAAGTGAGAGCAAAAACTGGTAGCCGACGTCGCCGAGATAAGCCAGCCACTTCGCGTTCTGGACGACGGTGTCCAGTTCGTGTCCGTGAATCACGAGAATGCGGCGACCATCAGCGGTGACGTGAATCGCGTGTTCTTGGATCGAAATGTTTCCGTAATCGCCGTCGAACGTGCTGACGAATTCGTCGTGATTACCAGGAATGTAAACAACCGGGACACCCTTGCGCGCTTTGCGCAAAATTTTCTGAATCACGTCGTTATGCTGTTGCGGCCAATAACGACCGCGTCGCAACTGCCAGATGTCGATCAAATCACCGACGACATAGAGTTTCTCGCAGTCGTAATCGCGCAGGAATTGGAGCAGCGCCTCCGCATTGCTCGTCTTTGTCCCGAGATGAACGTCCGAGATCCAGGCGGCTCGAACGCGATACAACCCTTCCGTTCCTGTCGGCGGTGGTTCAAATGAAAATCGCGGTGACGTTAAGATCGACATCGGAATGGTGCGCCATCTTCGTTAAAGGGGAAAAGCCCGCCGGAGCGCTCGTCCTGCGGGCTTTCGTTGACCTAACCAGTTCTGCTAAATGCCAGTCCGGCTCGGACCTATTTGATCGGGACAAATCCAACTTGTTCGACAATTTTTTGGCCGGCATCGCTGACTGTGAAATCGACAAATTGCTTCACCAGACCGCTCGGTTCCCCTTTGGTGTAATAAAAGGTCGGCCGCGCGTAGGGATAAGCTTTTCCAAGCACGCTTTGCTTCGACGGCATCGCGCCATCAATCGGCACCACTTTGATGCCGCTCGCTTTTGTGTAAGCAAGTCCAACGTAGCCGACACCATTTGGATTTTTGCTGACCTCCGATGCGATCTGTTCGTTGCCCGCCATCTTTTGTGAATCCGGAGCGTAATCGCGCTTCTTCATCGCCAACTCTTTGAATTCAGAGTAGGTGCCGGAAGACGTGTTACGGGTGTAAACGGAAATTTTGCCGCCAGAACCGCCAACCGCGCTCCAATCGGTCACGTCACCGGTAAAAATCTGTTCGACTTGTTTCTTGGTCAGGGCTTTGACCGGATTCGCGGCGTTTACGATGACCGCGATGCCGTCGTAAGCGACGATCGTTTCCTTGAAGGTCACGCCTTTGGCCTTTGCCGTAGCGATCTCTTCCGGTTTGACTGGACGGCTTGACATCCCGACCTGGGCGGTGCCGTCGATGATCGCTGCGATACCGGTGGTCGATCCTTCCGCGGCAATATTGAACGTTGTGTCCGGATGTTGCGCCTTGAACTCTTCCGCCAATTGCGGGACGAGTTTCGCGCCGAGCGTGTCCGATCCTTTGATCACGAGCGTGTCCGCGCGAACGGCAACTGCCGCCGCGCTGAGCGTAATCAGGGTGAGAAAAAGTCTTTTCACGATGGGTGGCGTCGAATCGCGGTGCTACTTGATTGGAACGAAACCAACTTGACCGACGATTTTTTGACCGGCCGAGCCGATCGTGTAATCCAGGAACTGCTTCGCTAATCCCGATGGCTCGCCGTTCGTGTAATAGAATGTCGGTCGCCAATAGGAGTAGGAGTGGTCCTGCACCGATTTCACCGACGGAACGACACCGTCAACTGATACAACTTTGATACCGCCGGCTTTGGTGTAAGCCATGCCGACGTAACCGACGCCGTTTGGATTCTTACCGACCTCGGCCGCGATCTGTTCGTTACCCGCCATTTTCTGCGAGCCGCCGGCGTAATCGCGTTTCTTCATCGCCAGCTCTTTGAAGTCTGAGTAAGTGCCCGACGACGTGTTACGGGTGTAAATCGAAATCTTGCCCCCCGATCCGCCGACCGCGCTCCAGTCCGTCACGTCGCCGGTAAAGATTTGCTCAACTTGTTTTTTTGTTAACGCCTTGACCGGATTGGCGGAGTTCACGATGACCGCGATGCCGTCATAAGCGACAATCGTCGGTTTCATATTTTTGCCTTTCGCGTTGGCGGCGCCGACTTCAGACGATTTCGCGCGCCGGCTCGACATGCCGATTTCAGCCGTGCCGTCGATGATGGCGGCGATGCCCGTGGTCGAACCCTCGGCGGCAATGTCGAAAGTCGTGCCGGGGTGTTCGGCTTTGAAATGCTCCGCCAATTGCGGAACGAGTTTCGCGCCGAGCGTATCGGAGCCTTTGATGACGAGTCGCTCGGCTTTGGCTTCGGCCAATCCGAATGCGACTGCGACAGTTAGAATCAGAGGAGTTAATTTCATAATTAGTTTATTTCTTGGTGATTGCCTGCCGCGCCGTAGCGGAGCGGAGGCGGGTCGTTATTTAGAATTTTACGTTCAGGTCAGCTTGGAAAATTTGGTACTGATCGAGCGGGTTGATCGCGATATCGTGCGCGCCACCGGTGCCGAGAGTGTCGTCACTTCGCCAGCCATAGCCCCAGGTGAGGTTGAAAATAACTGCATCGCTTAGCGCGTAACCGGCGCGGACGACCGCCCCTTCCATGTTAACGCGACCATCGAAGATGTCGGAGTCAACCAGGTTTGGATCGAGCGAATACTGCTCGGTGTGTTGCCAAAAAGCTTCGATCTGCCAGTCGTGCTTCACCTTGAGCTGACCGATACCGGCGCCAATCTGATAGGCGTAACGTTGATCGCCTTTGCCTGGATGCAGCGCCGCCTTCGCGCGCGCGTCTCCTTCCAAGTTGACGGCGAAATCGCCGAAGATGCGCATCGGCAACTCCCCTAGTTTCCAGCCGACCTCCATCGGCATGTCGTAGACGAGGAGGCTGTTGATACCAGTCTGATTGGTGGCCATCGACGCGGCGTTGGTGAGCGTTTCTTCGCCGCCGCGGAAATGGATGTTAAAGCTGTCCCCGGTGCCAGTGTAGTTATAGAAGGTCGGCGCGATTTGCGCGTAGAGCGTTTTTGGAAATGTGAATCGCGCACCCATCTGCCACGCGAGCAGGAATGCATCGGTGTTCGGAATCAACTGATTGCCCCGGACTCTGCCGGTTTGTGACGTGGTGGTCGCACGGTGCCCGAGCGGATTCTCCGGATTCGCATCGTCGTAAACGAACTGGGCGAAGTTGGCGAAGACGTCGATTTTCAATTTGAACGGTTCGCTCGCTGCCTGCGTCGCCACGGCTTCTTTTCCGCCTTCCTTGCTGTAGCCCTGCGGTGCCTCGCCGCCACCGCCGCCGAATTCGAGATTAAAGGTATGTTTCCACTGCTCGGCCATGCCTTCCGGATTGATGTCCGCATCCCACGTCATCAAGGTTGTGACCAGTGGCTGCGGCATCCTGCCGACCGTGAGGGTGATATCTTTGAAACCTTTATAGCCGAGATATGCCTGGCCAACGAACATGCCATCATCGTCTTTGGCGAAAGGTCCCGTGCTGCCATCGCCGCCGAACGTGACATTGGTCGAGTTTCGTTTGTTGCTGGTTTCCAAACGAACTCCGAAGAACCAATCATCCGCTAACGTCCCGCGCAGACCAATACGCAAACGGTAACGCTCGCGCTCGCGTTCCTGCCAATCGTCTTCAGTCGCTAACGTATTATCGACCGTTCTGCCGCCCCGATATTCATAGCGGACACGCACATCGCCGTAGAGTTCCAGTTCTGTGATCGGCGAGGACAGTTTCCATTTTCCACCGGAAGTGGTGGCCGCTTCTTTTGTCAGCTCAGCTCGAACTTCTTCCGCCTCCTGATCGTTGATCAGTTTTTTTCGGACGAGCAAGTCGAGCAACGCGCCTGCATCTTGGGCGCGCAACATCGACATCGGAGGGACGAGGAAACTTAAGAGTACCGCGATTAGAACGAACTTTTTGGTCAACATTTATTCTCCTTTTGATTACGGCGTTAGCTGCGGGGTTGGATCGCGAGTTGAGCGCCATTTGCCCCAGCTCTTCTCGCGACGATGGGAAGCTAAAAAGCGATTGTTACGAGCAGATGGCGCTCGCGTAACAATTGCGTGACTTCACGCGCGGCTTAATCGCCGATGAAAATGCGGCCGCCCGCGCGAATCAGAACATCAATTGCAGGCGCAGAATCACTTCGTCGAAGTTATCGTCGCCGAATTGCGGATGCGTTTCGCGGAAGCGCGACCAGGTGTGGACGTAGTTGGCCATCAACTTGATCGCGTCACCATGAATGTAGTAATTCAGGCCGAGCGTGAGCGAGTGGATGTTATCGTTGTCGACTTGATCCGGCTCGAGCGCTTCCCATTTCACAACGCCCTGGAGTTTTTTCGGAAGAATGAAATAGCTCGCTTGAACGTAGTAACCGCTCGGATCGAAATTTTTAAATCCCGGCGCTTTTCCTGCCACCGTGCGTCCATCGACATCTTCCGCGAGATATTCTCCGGTCAAATCGAACGGACCGATATTGAGCCAGGCGTCGGCACTCCAGCCGGTCCGCTCGTCTGCTCCCGGCAAGACAAAGGGCGAGAGCGACCCGTCGGCGTTCACTTTGAGGTTCAATGATTGCGAAATGTTCGTGCCGGCGTCGTCGCGGCTGTTCATCACGTCGCCCGCGATTTTCAAACTCGCGTCTTGTCCGAAAATTTGTCCTTTGAACGGCATCAGCTCCAAGCGCCCTACGGTCATGAAATTGTTGTTGTCGTTGAGCGTCGTGTTCCGGCCGTTGCCGTTGAAAACTCCAAAATAGTAGGTAGCGAGATCTTTTTGCTCGGGCCAAAGGTGGGTGAGTGGTTTACCCCAAAGTTGAATTCCAATTTGTCGTTCGGGCGTGAGTGCGCCGGTCGGCAAACTGCGTTCGATCGAGAACAACAGCGTGTCCGGCGTGATTTGTTCCAAGCCGAACGGCGCTTTGTACTGTCCGACTTTGATCTGGGCCTCGGGATAGCGATGCCAGTTAACGAAAATGTCGGTGGCCGAGAACGCGGTCCGATTGGAGTTGATTCCGTCGCTGTTTTCGAAATCGCCTTCCATTTTAAAGTCAAACTGTTCAGCGAACTCGCCGGTCAGATTGATCCGCGCCCGCCGCAGGCGGAACCGGTCTTTTAATGTGGTTTGTCCAAAACGTCCTTCGAATGCGGAAACATCGCCGGCTTCGAAGTTCGCCTGAATAAATCCACCCAGCGTCAATCTTATTTCCGGCCCGCGTTGCACGACAAAAACCGGCGGTTTCTCGTCGATCACGGGTTTCTCGAGCAGCGTTTTTCCATCCGAAGCCGTTTTTGGCTTTTGGTTGCCATTGGCATCGACTTCCGGCGTGGCCGCGAGACGTTTCTTTAACCCGCGCACTTCACCTTCGAGTTCGGCGTTGCGCTTTTGCAATTGCTCGACTGCCCGTTCGAGTTTTTCGAGGCGATCGGAATCAGTCTGCGCGCGCAGTTGTTGCAGCGGGAAAGCTATCAACGCCGCAAGAACAAGCGGCATCGTTTTCAACGCCATGCCGCGGATACTGAATAGCCGGAGTGAATCCGGCAATCCGATTATCTTTTCGGTGTTGCGGAAGCTTTGGGCGAAGCGGACGGAGCGAGCGGCGGCGTTGTCGTTGCTGAAGCGCTCGCGGCGGGCACAACCGGTGCGCCCGGAGCCGGCACCGCTGGCGCAGCTTGATTTGCGGGCGCCGCCGAGGCCGACGGTTGGCCGGCGGTTTGCTGTTTCAACAACTCCTGTCGCAGCCCCGTGTCGCGGCTTGTTTTGTGCGAATACAAGACCGACAAGGCGAAAGTGAGCGCGAAGAAGATTCCCGCCAGCCAGGCGGTGAACTTGACCAGCACGTTGGTCGTTTGCGCGCCGAAAATATTTTCAGTCACGCCGCCGCCAAAGGCCGCACCCAGTCCCTCGCTCTTCGGTCGCTGCATCAAAATGACCAGCAGCATCAGGAGCGCGATCAGAACGTAAAGCGCGAGCAGGAAATTAATCAGGATCTGCATCGGGGACGGGGAATATGGCTAAACGCGACCTGGAAGCAAACGTCGAACGCCCAACGTCCAACACCGAATGTCGAATGCAAACTCTGCATTTCTGCTATTGGGCGTTCAGAGTTGAGCGTTGGGCGTTTGCTGTTTGATCTCATTCCAGATCTCGTCCAGCTCGGCCAGATCGACATCTCCTAGTTTCTTGCCCCGCGCGCGCAGTTCGTCTTCCAACAAATTAAATCGGCTGACGAATTTGTCGGTAGCGGCTTGGAGCGCCGTTTCGGCGTCGAGTTTGCATTTCCTGGCAAGATTCACGACTGCAAAGAGCAAATCGCCAATCTCGTCCTCGGTCGATTGTCGATCTTCGCTTTCGATCGCCTGCTTCAGTTCGCCCAGTTCCTCTTCAACCTTGGCGATGACGTCGCGCAGTTCTGTCCAATCGAAATTGACCCGCGCGACTTTGCTTTGCGCTTTTTGCGCGCGCATCAAAGCCGGCAAAGCAGCGGGCAAACTCGCCAGATAATGTTGGTCGTTTTTTTTCTCTTCGCGCTTGATCGCTTCCCATTGTTTCAAGACCGCGCCGCTGTCTGTGGTGGCAGCCGTCTCGGCTGCAGCAGCACGGCCTTTTGCAGGCGGGACGCCTGCCGCCACAGTTCCAAAAACGTGCGGGTGTCTCCGGATTAGTTTCTCGGTAATCTCAGCAACGACGTTGTCGATGTTGAACCGGCCGGCTTCGCCCGCGATCTCGGCGTGCATGACCACGAGCAACAAGAGATCGCCAAGTTCTTCCCGAAAATGCGCGTCGTTTTCGGCGCGAGCGGCTTCCGCCACCTCGTAGGCTTCTTCAATTGTCGCCGGCAAAAGTGATTCGTGCGTTTGTTCCCGGTCCCACGGACAACCGCCCGGCGCGCGCAAACGCGTGACGATTTCGCACAACCTTGCAAATGCCGATTGAGTTGTCTTTTCCATCAACTCTCAACCATCAACCTCTTAGATCCGCCAGAGCGAACGGTGGGTGCCGAACTCGGAGATCTCGCCGGAAGATTTTTTACTGACGTAAATGGTGATGCCAATCACGCTGATGAATGTGCCAACCAGAACGAACGCGATCAGCCATGACGGAATATGCCCGACGCGCAGGGCGCGATAAAAAGAAGGCACACTATCCATCGCCGTCGGCGCGTGGAGAAAGATTTTTGTGACCCACGCCACCAGGATGAGAATGAAAATGAAAACGTAATTGCGTTTCAGCCGGCGGCCGATCGCCTCCAGCTTGCTGATTTTGAAACACGGTAGAATGAGATCTTCGCAAACCAGTTTTTTCCATTCGCCCTGCAAGAGATCGCGGTTTTCCATCACCATCGGCACGAGAAAATGCGCTTCCAACATCCGGATGCGCGCCCGGAACGCGTCGTAAAAGCGATAACGCCGCGCTTCGATCCAGAGCATCACCCAGACGATGGCGAGGTTGAAAAAGAAAATGATGTGCGGCACGCCGGCGTTGGCAAACGCAATGGTGATGATGGCGGTGCTGCTGGTGATGGCCCAGTTCGTTGTGATGTCGAGCCGTTGCCGCCAAACCATGATCCGCCCCATCTCGCCGCGATAGAAATGCGACATGGCGTTGACGTAGCCAGGATCGTAAATGCTTCGCTGAAGCGAGACAGTCGTTTCCTGGTTCGCGATGGGTGCGATGTTTTCAGTTGCCACGGCTGCTCAATTAACTGGATAACTGGCGCAGAATCCAACAAATCCTGCTTTAACGCATCATGGCTATCGCCCTCGCCGACCTTGTCGATCCCACGCAAATCGCGCTCAATCTCCGCGCTCACACTCAGGACGAAGCGATGCGCGAGATTGTCGATCTGCTCGTTGCCAATGAAAAGATCGACAACGCCGAGAGATTTCTGAACAAGCTGCAACTGCGCGAACGAACCAATTCTACTTATGCGGCCAACGGCGTCGCCTTTCCGCACGCTCGGACCAAACTGGTCGATGAAATTGTTCTCGGCATCGGCCGGAGCGAAGCCGGAGTTCCGTGGACCGGTAAAGGCGAAGTCGCACACCTGATTTTTTTGATCGCGGTGCCGGAAAGATTAATCAGCGATTATCTGGTCGTGGTCGGCGCGATTGCCCGCATCACCAAAGACCGGCCGCTCCGGACCTTATTGCTCCACGCCGAGAGCGTGGATGAATTTATCGCGACGCTTTTGGGCGCGCCGTCAATCTGACTTTTTCAGAAGCCGATTGCGCGCCCGGTCGAGGATTTTTCTCTCGGTTTCGGTCAAGCTTACCATTCCGGACTTGGCAATCTTGTCCAGGATCGGATCGACCGAAGCAATCACATCGTCTGGTTCGACCACGCGCCGTGCGGTCGACTTTTGCACAATGTGAAGTTTCGGTTTGGGACGGAACCGAGCTTTGAGGTTGTCGATCCAGGCCAATTCCGGGCCTGCGCCGCGCAGCTCGATAAAGAGAAAGGCTGAGCCGATACTGATCCAGAGAACAACAAGACTTTGCCAATCGTGTGCGGCCAGTGCACTCAAGGTTCCAATTGCGGCAAGAATTATGGCAATCCACTTTGCCGGAATACGCAGGAAGAATTGGACGTTCGGATAAATCGTGACGAACGCGACGAAGACAGCGAAATGAAGCGGGCCGGAACCGGCCAGACCCGTGCGCGTGCTCAGGCCCCATAGTGTCAGAACCAAGGCCGGCACCAGCAACAAGAGCGCATACAGCCAAATGTAAGCGCGCCGGCCGATGAAACGCTCCACCTCCCGGCCGAACATAAAAAGCATATACATTTCAATCGCGAACCAGAGCAACGCGTACCCCTGCGGCGGATGAATGAAGGCATAGGTAATCTGCCGCCAAACTTGCGCGTGCAACCAAACCTGCGCGCTGTCGAACATCGCGTAGTTGAGCGCACCAGCGGAGCCAATCGCAAAAAGGAACGCGGTCAGGATTGCACAACCGACATGCAGACCGACAAGAATCGTCGTGACGTCGACCGGAAACCGTCCCATCCAGGTGACCGGACGATAATCATCGGAGGTAGTGACTCCGAACATGCTTCAATAGACAACCGGCGTTTTGCCCACGCAAGCGACGTTCGTGCCGCGCGAAAAAATTCTTGGAGAACCGCCAGAACCGGAAGAAATTTGTCTTCCGCTCGATTCTACCAGGATCGACATCTTATTAATGAAAAACATCGCGCCAGCAATTTCGCCGCCGACTGGAATTGGCGATAGCAAACCCGGCAATCAGGCCGTGCTCGATTGGGTGCATGAGGTCGAGCTCCTGGCCAAACCGGAGAATGTCTTTTGGTGCGATGGCTCCGAGCGCGAGCGCGATTACCTGCTCCAGGAAGCGATAAAGCAGAACGTGCTGATCAAGCTGAACGAGAAAAAAGTGCCGCGCTCGTATTTGCATCGCTCCAACCCGAACGATGTCGCCCGGGTCGAACAGTTCACTTTCATCTGCACGCCGACCAAAGAAGAAGCCGGCCCGACCAACAACTGGAGCGAGCCGGCCGAGACTTATTCAAAACTGCAGGGCTTGCTCAAAGGCGCGATGCACGGCCGGACCCTGTTCGTCGTCCCTTATATTATGGGGCCGCCCGATTCCCCACTGACCAAAGTCGGCTTTGAGATCACCGATTCCATTTATGTCGTGCTCAGCATGCGAATCATGACCCGCATGGGCGAGGTCGCGGTCAAGCGCCTCGGCCACGATCCGGCCGCGGAATGGAACCGCGGCGTCCACTCATTATTAGATGTCGATCCTGCGCGCCGTTTCATCTGCCATTTTCCGCAGGACAACACGATCATCTCGGTTGGCTCCGGTTACGGCGGGAATGTTTTGTTGAGCAAAAAATGTCTCGCGCTTCGAATCGGTTCCTATCTCGCGCGGAAACAAGGTTGGATGGCCGAGCACATGTTGATCCTTGGCGTCGAATCGCCTGCTGGGAAAAAACATTATGTGGCGGCAGCGTTTCCGAGCGCGTGCGGCAAAACTAATTTCGCCATGCTCATTCCGCCGAAACATTTTGCCGGGTGGAAAGTCACGACCGTCGGCGACGACATCGCCTGGATGCAGATCCGCGACGGGCGCTTGTTCGCGGTTAACCCGGAGAACGGCTACTTCGGCGTGGTGCCGGGGACGAGCTACAACTCGAATCCGAACGCGATGAAATCGATCGAGCACGACACGCTTTACACCAACGTCGCGCTCACTGATGACGATGACGTTTGGTGGGAAGGCAAGGATGGTCCGCCGCCAAAACACGCGATCGATTGGAAGGGAAACGATTGGACGCCCGATTCAAAAGAAAAAGCGGCGCATCCGAATTCGCGTTTCGCTACCCCGATGCGCAACAATCCCGTTCTCGATCCGAATGTCGAAAAGGGCGAAGGCGTTCCGATCAGCGCGATCATTTTTGGCGGACGCCGGAGCAATACGATGCCGCTCGTATTTCAATCGTTCGATTGGGAGCACGGCGTTTATCTCGGCGCGACCATGGCCTCGGAAACAACTGCGGCTGCGACCGGCGCGGTCGGCCAGGTCCGCCGCGATCCGATGGCGATGCTGCCGTTCTGCGGTTACAACATCGGCGATTATTTTCGCCACTGGCTCGCAATTGGGAAGCGTCTGACCAAGCCGCCACTCATTTTCAACGTGAACTGGTTCCGCAAAGGCGAGAGCGGAAAATTTCTCTGGCCGGGGTTTGGCGATAACATGCGCGTGCTCAAATGGATCATCGATCGCTGCGAGGGAAGCAACGGCGCGCTCAAATCGCCAATCGGCTGGCTCCCCGGATTACACGATCTCGATCTGGCCGAGCTCGAAATCGACCACAACTGCGTCGACGAGCTGCTCGAGATCGATCACGAAGATTGGAAAAAGGAGCTCGCCGAGCACAAAAAGTTTTTCGATTCACTCGGCGGCGTCGTCCCCGAAGAGTTGATGAAGCAGCGCGAAGAAGTCGCCGGGCGTTTCGCCGAGTAAAATTCCGTCAGTCCGAGCGGGGCGAGATTTGCGATTTACGCGCGCATCTCGGATAATCTCCAGTGGGTTCAAAGGTTGCTGAAAAAAAATGCGTCACTGCTCCGGCTGAGTGTGATTGCGTTGAGATTCGAGGGGCGCGCCAGAACAACCTTAAAGGCCTCGATGTCGATCTTCCCCTCGGAAAATTGACCGTCATCACCGGCCCGAGCGGCTCCGGTAAATCGAGTCTCGCCTTTGAGACGATTTATGCCGAAGGCCAGCGCCGTTACGTCGAAACGTTCAGTCCTTATATGCGGCAATTTCTCGATCGCATGGACAAACCTCGTGTCGACGACATTCGTGGAATTCCGCCCGCGATCGCGATCGAGCAAGCGAACCCGGTCAAATCGTCGCGCTCGACCGTCGGCACAATGACCGAGATCAATGATTATTTAAAATTGCTTTGGCCGCGGATCGCGAAAGCATTTTGTCCAAGCTGCGGCCGCGAGATTCGACCGGAGACGGCAAAGTCGATCGCCGACGAAATATTGCGCGATTGCACCGATAAAAATGTTCTGATCACGTTTTGGGTATCGGTTCCCGCGAAAACCGAGCCGCGAAAATTTTTCGAGTTTCTTCAGCAGCAGGGTTATCTCCGCGTTTGGATCGACAACGAAGTCGTGCGCGTGGATGACGATCCCAAAAAGATCAAACGACTCGGCGCGCGGGTCCAGGTCATCCAGGACCGGATCGCGATCACTCAAGAAAATCGTGCGCGCCTGGTTGAAGCGCTCGAGACCGCGCTCCGCTTCGGCAAAGGCAAAATCAACATTGTCGATCTCGAAGCAAAGGCCGAGCACCCGTTTTCCACCGGTTGGCATTGCGCGCACTGCGATATCGACATTCGACCGCCGACTCCGGGGCTGTTCAGTTTCAACAATCCGCTGGGCGCCTGTCCGGAGTGCCGCGGATTTGGCCGAACGATCACGATTGATTTGAACAAAGCGATTCCGGACCGCTCATTGTCGATCAAGCAAGGCGTAGTTCGCGTTTTTCGTGGGAACGAGTTCGGCGAATCGCAAAAAGATTTGCTCCGGGCCTGCGCCCGCGAAGAGATCAACATCAATGTTCCGTTCGAGGAATTACCGAAAGCCGATCAGGAGTTCGTCATCAATGGCGAAAAACGCAGTGGCGAATATACGGCTGACGATTACGAAGACGATCGTTGGTACGGCGTTCGCGGATTTTTCCGCTGGCTCGAATCGCAAGTTTACAAAATGCACATGCGGGTTCTGCTCAGTCGCTACCGCGCTTACACGACCTGTCCAAAGTGCAATGCGGGACGGTTCCAGTCAGAAGCACTCAATTACAAGATCGTTGTCGGGAAAAAATCGTTGAGCCTGCCGGATTTCGCAGCGCTTTCCATTTCCAAAGCGCGCGATTTGTTGGCGAAGATCGAGAGCTCGTCGGGCGACTCGACCGCGCAGATGCTGCGCGACGAAATTTGCGCGCGCCTGAATTATTTGTGCGAAGTCGGCGTTGGTTATCTCTCGCTCGATCGTTCCACCCGCACGTTGAGCGGTGGCGAAGTGCAGCGCGTCAATCTCACCACTTGTCTCGGCGCTTCACTCGTCAACACGCTCTTTGTCATGGACGAGCCGAGCATAGGTTTGCATCCGCGCGATATCGGCCGGCTCGTGCGGGTGATGCACAATTTGCGCGACCGCGGGAACACGCTCCTTGTGGTCGAGCACGAAGAACAAATCATTCGCGCGGCCGACAACTTGATCGACATCGGCCCGGGTCGCGGCGAACGCGGCGGAGAATTGGTTTTCAGCGGCAAACTCGATCGGTTGCTTTTTCGCAACAAGTCGTTGACCGCCGATTATCTGAGCGGTCGCAAAACGATCCCGGTCCCGAAGAAGCGACGAAGGTCGACGTCGTCGATCAAGATTACCGGTGCGCGCGAGCACAACCTTAAGAACATCGATGTCGATCTTCCGCTCGGCGTCTTCACCTGCGTCACCGGCGTGTCGGGCTCGGGCAAATCCACTTTGATTCACGACGTGCTTTATCGACACCTTCTGATCGCTAAAGGACAGGCGACCGATCAGGAAGCAGGCGCGTGCAAATCAGTCAGCGGCGCGCACCGGATCAATGAGGTCGTGATGGTCGATCAATCGCCGCTCGCGCGAACGCCGCGATCAACGCCGATTCTATATCTCGGACTTTACGATCGCGTCCGCGAACTTTTCGCCGCGCAACCGGAAGCGATGTCGCAGGGTCTGACCGCGAGCGCGTTCTCATTCAATTCCGGAAGCGGCCGTTGCGAGCGCTGTTCGGGCACCGGCTTTGAAAAGATCGAGATGCAGTTCTTGAGCGATCTTTATGTTCGCTGCGCCGAATGCGAAGGAAAACGGTTTCAACCACACGTGCTGAAAATTAAACTGCACGACAAATCGATCCACGACGTGCTCAAGCTGACCGTGAGCGAAGCGATCCAGTTCTTCGCCCGGATCGGCGAAAAGAAAACTCTCTCCGATCCGCTGGAGGTGCTCGATGAAGTCGGTCTCGGTTATTTGCGACTTGGCCAACCGTTGAACACACTTTCGGGCGGCGAATCGCAGCGGTTGAAATTAGTGAGGCATTTGGCCGAATCCAAAACTGGCGCCGATGTCGAAGGGAACGGCGGCGGCGCGTGTGGAAATTTGTTCATCTTTGACGAGCCGACGACTGGACTCCATTTCGATGACGTCGCGATGCTGCTGAGAGTTTTTCAGCGCCTGGTCGAGCGCGGGAACTCGATCATCGTGATCGAGCACAATCTCGAAGTGATTAAGTCCGCGGATTGGATTGTCGATCTTGGACACGAAGCAGGTGACGAAGGCGGCGAAGTCGTTGGTGTTGGCACGCCCGAACAAATCGCGAAGATCGACCACTCGCACACCGGCCGGTTTCTACAGAAAATTCTGTCGAGTGCGCGCACTACACGGGGTATTTCGGCGGGGCGACTGACGTATACGAACGTTGATGAGGAAGAATTTGCTCGCGCAGCTGAGACCGCGCCGCGTTTTCGAATTAACGGCAGCAATGACGCAATCGGCATTCACGGCGCTCGCGAGCACAATCTGAAAAATATCGACGTCAAAATTCCCCGCGATCAGATGGTGGTCATCACCGGCCTGAGTGGTTCCGGTAAATCGACGCTCGCGTTCGATATTTTGTTCGCCGAAGGACAGCGACGATTTCTCGACAGCATGTCGCCTTATGCGCGGCAGTTTGTCGAGCAACTGGAAAAGCCCGATGTCGATCTTGTTACCGGTCTGCCGCCGAGTGTCGCGATCGAGCAACGCGTCACGCGTGGTGGCGGCAAATCGACGGTCGCGACGGTGACCGAAGTTTATCATTTTCTGCGTCTGCTTTTTGCTAAGACTGGAACGCAATTTTGCCCGGACTGCGATTTGCCAGTCGAGAGGCAAAGCCTGGCCGCAATCGTAAAACAAATTGAGACGGCGGCGAGAAAAGGCGCGCTTAAAGTTCTCGCGCCGGTAGTGAAAGCGCGGAAAGGATTTCATACCGATGTCGCGCGCTGGGCCGAGCGCCAGGGTTTCGACACGTTGTATGTCGATGGGGCGCTGATCCCGATCGCGCAATTTCGAAGACTCGAACGCTTCAAAGAGCACAGCATTGCTGTCGTTGTTGGCGTGATCGATGCCAAGCGAATCTTGAAAGCGCGGAACCTCGCGCAACGCGCGCTCGAAATTGGACGCGGCACGGCGCACCTTCTCGATTCCAAGAATCGGCTCACCGTCATGAGCACGGAGATGAGTTGTCCAAACTGCGGCCGCGCGTTCGAAGAACTCGATCCGCGTTTGTTCTCATTCAATTCGCCGCATGGCGCTTGCGCAGAATGCGGCGGGTTCGGCGAGATCTGGGACAAGGAATTGCAAACCGGCGCGGACGACAACAGCGACTCGGTTTTGGAGAACGAGCTGGCGGCCGAGCGCGAATCGGAATGGATCGACGCCACCGAAGCGCACGAATGTCCGAGCTGTCACGGTTCGCGCTTGAACGCGGTCGCGCGGCACGTTCGCGTGCAAGGCCAGACCATCGATCAGTTCACGGATCTCTCGGCAAGCGAAGCCGCAAAAAAGATGGAGAAGCTAAAGTTCACCGGCACCCAACAAACGATCGCTGCCGATCTCATTCCGGAGATTCGGCAGCGGTTGCGCTTCATGGAAAACGTCGGGCTTGGCTATCTCGCGCTTGGGCGTTCCGCCAAAACATTGAGCGGCGGCGAATCGCAGCGAATCCGATTGGCGGCGCAGCTCGGCTCGAATTTGCGCGGCGTTCTCTACGTTTTGGATGAACCAACCATCGGGCTGCATCCGCGCGATAATTTGCGATTGCTCGACACGCTCACGGCGCTGCGCGAAAAAGGAAATTCACTCGTCATTGTCGAGCATGACGAGGAAACCATGCGGCGCGCCGATCACATTATCGATCTTGGCCCGCGTGCCGGAACTCATGGCGGGGAAGTCGTTGCCACCGGAACGTTGCGCGACATCGAACGTTCGAAAAATTCCGAGACGGGCCGGTGTTTGAAAACGCCGCTTTCTCATCCGACGCGGAAATCGCGGCGATCGCTGCGAGCGGTCGAGAATTGGATCCAGATTAAAGGCGCGCGCGCGAACAATTTGAAAGATGTCGATGTTCGCTTTCCAATTGGCCGGCTTTCGGTCATCACTGGAATTTCCGGGTCGGGAAAATCGACCTTGCTCCACGACGTGCTGCTTCCAGCGGTGATCGAGCAATTGGAAAATCGAAAACGCAGCGGCAATGGCGATTTGTTCAAGCTCGTCAGCGGCACGGAAGAAATCGAAGCGGTTTACGAAGTCGATCAATCGCCGATTGGGAAGACGTCGCGCTCGACGCCGGGCACCTACGTCAAAATTTTCGACGAGATCCGGAGTCTCTACGCGCAGTTGCCGGTCTCACGGGTGCGCGGTTACTCCGCCAGCCGCTTTTCGTTCAACGCCGAAGGCGGTCGTTGCGAAAGCTGCAAAGGCCAGGGCGTGATCAAACTGGAGATGAATTTTTTGCCGGAAGCGTTGGTGCCGTGCGAAGACTGCTGCGGGCGCCGTTACAATCCGCAAACACTCGAAGTGCTCTACAACGAAAAGTCGATCGGCGACGTGATGGAGATGACGATCGAGGAGGCAGCGGAATTTTTTGGCGCGCATCCGAAGATCGCCCGGCCACTTTCATTGCTCGTCGAAACCGGACTTGGTTATCTCAAACTTGGCCAGCCGAGCCCGACCTTGAGCGGTGGCGAAGCGCAACGGTTAAAACTGGTGACGCAATTGAAACGCGGTGTCGGTCGCGCCGAAAACGAGCGGATTCGAAAAATGCGCAAGCCGGGATCGACGTTGTATCTATTAGAGGAGCCAACGATCGGGTTGCACATGGCTGATGTCGATCTTCTCCTCAAAGTGCTCCATCGATTGGTCGATGAAGGAAATACCGTGATTGTAATCGAGCACAACCTGAGCGTGATCGCGGAAGCCGATTACATTGTCGATCTTGGTCCTGAAGCTGGCGCGGAAGGCGGTAAAGTCGTGGCCGTTGGGACGCCGGAACAAATTTCGAAAAGTCGTACGAGCCGCACCGCGCCATTTCTGCGAAAAACGCTCGCGCAATCGACCGCAGATCGGCGAGAGTGATCGCGCACCTCGCCTAACGAATGCTCGCTTACTACGTTCACGATCTTAATCCGCTGATTTTTCGACTGTGGGACAATGTCGGCCCGCGCTGGTACGGATTGGCTTATGTGCTTGCGTTTGGTTGCGGCTACGCGGTGTTTCGTCTGTTGGCGAAGCGCGGTTACGCCGATTTGCCGGTGGCAAAAGTTGGCGACTTCATCACCGGTGCCGCGCTCTTCGGCGTGATCATCGGTGGTCGGCTCGGTTATGCCTTTTTCTACAAGCCGGAGATGTTACGCGCGCCGATGTCGATCTTGCGGGTGTGGGAAGGGGGAATGTCGAGCCACGGCGGGATGCTCGGCCTGCTCGCGTTCACGTTTTACTATGCATGGCGTCACAAAATTTCGTGGACGAATCTCGGCGACAATCTGGTCGTGACTGCGCCGATCGGTTTATTTTTTGGACGGTGTGCCAACTTTATCAACGGCGAGCTTTACGGACGCGCGACGAACGTGTCGTGGGCGACGCAGTTTCCAAAAGAACTGACTGAAAACGTTGGCGAGGCCGAACGCGCGATCATTGCCTGCCGTCAGATCGATCCATCGCTGACTTCTTCGGATGCGATTGTCGCCGCAGTGCGCCATCAGCCGCAAGTGAAGGAAATTCTGCGCGGAATTCTGACGCCGCGACATCCGTCGCAGCTTTACGAAGCTTTTTTCGAAGGAATTGTTCTGTTCGCGGTCCTCTGGTTCGTGCGGACACGAATGCGGCAACCGAACGGTGTTCTCACCGGTTTGTTTTTCATTTGCTACGCGATCTTCCGGATCATCGTTGAAGATTTCCGCGAACCGGATGCAACTTTAATTGCGGGTTTTACCCGCGGTCAGTTCTTTTCCTTCTTCCTGATCGCGATCGGCCTCGCGTTTGTGATTGTTGCGAAATTGCGGCCGACGTTTCCGAAAAAGATCGCGGCGCGCGACTAGCCCTTTCGCTTTCTTCAGAATCCGCTATTACTTATCCAGGTGACGCGGAGATGCTTTCATTGATTGCAGCCGGCGGTCTGCTCTTTGCATTTGAGCACGCCACCATTGCCGGCAAGCTCGTTCTTCTCCTCCTAGCAATCGTCTCGATTTTCAGCTGGTCGGTCATGATCACCAAGTTGCGCGTGATCCAGTTCGCTCGAAAACAGAACGCGCGTTTCCTCTTTGCGTTCCGCCAAGATCGACAACCACTGCGGTTGTTTGAAAAAAACGCGCGGTTTTCAGGTTCGCCGATTTTCAACGTTTATCGCGCCGGTTGTCAGGAGATGACGTTTCATTTGCTTGGCTCGGCCGAAGTAGACGAAACGTTTCGCGCGCGACTTGGCATTGCCGAAAAAATTTCAGCGGCCCAAATGGGCGCGGTCACGGCAGCGATGGAGCGCGCGGTCGGCGAAACCGCGCTCGAGCTCGAGTCGCAAATGATTTTGCTGGCCACGGCGGTGAGCGGTTCGCCATTTCTCGGATTGCTCGGCACAGTTTGGGGCGTGATGGACGCGTTCACTGGAGTCGCCGAAGCCGGCGCGCCCAATCTCGCTTCAATGGCTCCCGGTGTTTCCGGCGCGCTGATTACCACCGTAACCGCGCTCTGCGTCGCGATTCCGGCGATGTTCGGTTACAATTTTCTGGTCACGCGTATCCGCGGAATGATTGTGGAGATGGACAACTTTGCCGCCGAACTCGCGTCTGAGTTTGAACACAAATTTGTCGATCATACCGTGCGCGAATCCGCATTTCGCAGATGAGGCGTTACTCGCAACGGCAGAGTCTTTCCTCGCTTTCCGAGATCAACATCACCCCGCTGCTCGATCTCGCGTTCGTATTGTTGATTATTTTCATGATCACGACGCCGCTGCTCGAGAGCAGCATGAGCCTCATTATTCCGTCGAGTGTTGGCAAAAATCCGCCGGTCACTTCCTCGCAAGTGCAGACGATTTCGATCGATCGGAACGAAACGATTCGATTGAATAATCAACTTGTCGATCCTGGCGCGCTCGCTGCGCAATTGGGTGAGATCAAGCGCACAAATCCTGACGTCGCGATCGTCATTCGACCGGACCGCGACTTACCGGTGCAGAAACTGGTGATGTTGATGGACGCATTACAACGCGCGCAGATCATGAAGGTCGGCATCGCGACGAGGGCGGAGGCGAAATAGACGATGCCGAAAAACCTGCGCTTCTGGGGCAACGTCGCCCTCATCGCGGTTGCGCACGTCGTCCTCATTGTTGGGTTGATTCGTTGGAGCCGTGAAAGCAGAAACGCGAGTGGACAAAGCGTAGTCTGGATGAGCGGCGGCGCCGGTGATGGCGTGGTCATGGGAAAAAAGAATCCACCCGCGCCGGTGAAGTCGCCGTTGCCGCGGAAGGAATCGAAAACGGACGCACTGAAAGAACGAGAGCCCGATGAAGATCGGCCGTACCTGGCCTCGGCCCCGAGCGAGATTCAGCTGCCGCCGCCGTCCGCCAGTCCGGCTCGGACGCCTTCGCCTAAACCAACACCAACTGCGACACCGGCTCGCAGCCCCAAGCCGAGTCCAACCGCGAAAGCGAAAACAACGCCGAAGCCCACACCAAAGCCGACTCCGAAACCGACGCCCAAAGCTTCCCCAAAGAAAATCGTTGTGGCCAAGGCTTCTCCGAAGCCGTCACCGACTGTGAAACCGACGCCGGAAAAAACGGAGAATGAAAAAAGTGATGTCGAGCCCGAGAAAAAAGAAATCGCGAAAGCTGTTCCAGCGAACAACGATGCCAACGAGAAGGAATCAAAGAAATCTCCCTCCACTCAAACCGGCAGCGGCAAAGGAACTGCGCCCGGCACCGGTGCTGGGCGCGCCGGCGGGGCGGGCAGTGAATCGCAGTTCGGTTGGTACGGCAGCATGTTGCACGACCGTTTTTATAGCGAATGGGTCCAACCGACCACGGTTGCCACTGTGGGCGCGAAAAACTCCGTGCTCGTAAAACTGCGGATCGAAAAAGATGGACGCGTCTCGAGCTTCGAGGTTGTCCGGCCGTCCGGAAATACCGAGCTCGACGAATCAGTCAAAGCGCTCGCGAATCGCGTCAGCCGAGTCGAGCCGTTGCCCGACGGACTCGGAAAGGGCGACCATTACGACGTGAAGATCAACTTCGAGTTGAACTCGGAGTAATCTGTCAATTCTCGGCCGCCGCTTGTTTTGCTTTCGCTCGCGCGCGATTGGCCTGCAATTCGGCCAAATGTTTTTCAGACCAGCGGCAAAGCGCACGCAACGGCTCGATCAACGTCCGGCCCAGTTTGGAGAGCGAATATTCGACCTTCGGCGGAACGACTGGATAAACCTTGCGCTCGACCAGACCATCGCGCTCCAGGCTGCGGAGAGTTTGCGTCAGCATCTTTTGCGAAATCCCGCCGATCTCGCGCTGGAGCTCGGCGTAACGCATCGTCCGCCTCGACAGCAATTGGATGATCAGCGTCGTCCATTTATCCGCGATCCGGTCGAGGACGAGCCGGGATGGGCATTGGGCGTCCATCACTGAGGCGGGGGATGATTTAGGCACGTCCCTGTGTAGGGCGAGTCGCTCCAAGGCGCAAGGAGAGAGTAACATCCCTATAGGTACGTATGGGCAAGATCGACATGTAGTTGACCAGGGGTAACTCGAGTCCGAAATTTGATTATGACAACTTCGACTCTCCCGAATCGGGATTCGATCGCGTTCCTTTTAAATGAGTCGGCCGAGGCGCCGGAACAGGAACGATCGCTTCATTCGCATGATGATGCTGGATTGCTTGATGAGTACTCGCGCACGATCGTGAGCGCGGCCGATCGCGTCGGTCCGGCGGTTGTAAACATCGACATTAAGCAACGTCTCAATAGTCGGCGCGGCCCGCGCGAAGTCGGGGGCAGCGGCTCTGGTTTTGTCATCGCTCCCGACGGCTTCATTTTGACCAACAGCCACGTCGTCCATGACGCGAATCAAATCGCGGTCAGCCTGTCCGATGGGCGCGAGTACCCTGCGCAATTGATCGGCGATGATCCGGACACCGATCTCGCGGTCATTCGAATCGATGCGCCGCATCTTGCTCATGTGCGGCTGGCAGATTCCGAGAACTTGCGCGTTGGCCAGGTCGTGATCGCGATCGGGAACCCGCTTGGCTTTCAGACCAGCGTCACCGCCGGTGTAATCAGCGCGCTTGGCCGATCCATGCACGCGCAATCCGGCCGTTTGATCGACAATATCATTCAAACCGACGCCGCTCTGAATCCGGGGAACTCCGGCGGGCCGCTGGTGAATTCGGCTGGCGAAGTGATTGGCGTAAATACGGCGATGATTCGTCCGGCCCAGGGAATTTGTTTCGCGATCGCGAGTAACACCGCAAAATTTGTGGCTGGCTGGTTGATCAAAGAAGGAAAAATTCGCCGGAGCTACATCGGCGTGGCCGGTCAAAACGTGCCGATCCATCGCCGGATCGTTCGCTTTTATAATCTGCCGGTGGAGACAGGCGTGCTTGTCGTTTCGGTTGAAAAAAATAGTCCGGCCGAAGAGGCCGGTTTGCGCGAAGGCGATATGATCGTCGCGTTCAACGCGAAACCGATTAGCAGCATCCACGAGCTCCACAAAATGCTCATGGGCGAACAGATCGGCGTTCGATCTGAAATCACGATTGTTCGGCACACGGAAAAGTTGGCGCTGGCAATCATTCCGGCAGAATCCCCGTCGCCGGCGGGCCAGAAATAGCTGTGGTGACAGGCGTTTCGTCTGCAATTCAAATCTTCTCGCAGCCGGCACGGCTGCCTCTACAGTAAATCGGCCCGATGAAAATTCTTGTCATTGGCGGCGGCGGCCGCGAACACGCGCTGGTTTGGAAGCTCAAGCAATCGCCGGCGGTCGATCGCATTTTTTGCGCGCCCGGAAATGCTGGTACCGCTGCCGTCGCTGAGAATGTTGCGATTGCCGCAAGTGATTTGCCGCAATTACGCGCATTCGCGAAACAGAACGATGTCGATCTAACCGTGGTCGGTCCGGACGACCCGCTCGCCATGGGGATTGTTGATCTTTTTACGAAGAACAAATTGCGCGTTTTTGGTCCGACGAAATCCGCGGCGCGTTTGGAGTCATCCAAGATTTTTGCCAAGGAGTTGATGCGCGCTCAAAAAATTCCGACGGCGCAGGCGAGCACGTTCTCAGATAGCAAAGAAGCGCTCCGCTACTGCGAGCACCTCAAGTTTCCGGTCGTGATCAAAGCCGATGGGCTCGCATTGGGAAAAGGCGTGATCATTGCGCCGAACATCGCGAGTGCGAGATCTACCATCGAAGCGATGATGAACGAAGCGCGGTTCGGCGACGCCGGGCGGCGAATTGTGATCGAAGAATTTCTCAGCGGCACCGAATGCTCGATTCACGCGCTGGTTGACGGCAAAAATTATCGACTGCTTGAATCGGTGCGCGATCACAAGCGCGCGTTCGATGGTGACGAAGGCCCAAATACCGGCGGCATGGGCGCGTTCAGTCCGGCCGATAATTGGGATGCGCAGCTCCAACCACAATTCGAAAGCGAAATCATGCGGCCGTTGTTGCGCGGTTTGGCTAAAGAAAAAATCAGCTACCACGGTCTGTTGTATCCCGGACTAATGATCACGAGCAATGGCGCGTGCGTGCTCGAGTTTAATTGCCGCTTTGGCGATCCGGAGACGCAAGCGCTGTTGCCACGAATGAAATCCGATCTTTTGCCGCTTTTGGAGGCGACGATCGACGGCAAGATCGACAACTGCTCCATCGACTGGGACAAGCGCGCGTCCGTCACGGTCGTCCTGGCCTCGGCCGGTTATCCGGGCAAATACGAAACCGGGAAAGTGATTTCTGGGTTGGACGAGGCAGCAAAACTCGAAAGCATCCAGGTTTTTCATGCCGGAACAAAGAACGCGAATAACCAAATGATGACCGCCGGCGGCCGGGTCCTGGCCGTAACCGCGCTCGGATCAACCATTGCGGCCGCGCGCGCTATCGCTTACGAAGCGGTATCGCGCATCCATTTCGATGGTTGTCACTATCGGCGCGATATTGCTCTTAGCGCGGTGACCAGCTAACAATAAGCGCAATGTTGAATAGGGCGGCCACAACGGCCATCACGCTTTTACTCGCGACAAATTTATTCGGCCAAACGCCGGCGCCGTCTTCGGCCCCGACGGCGAAAGGTTCGGCAGCGGCAACCAAATCTCCCGCGCCTTCCGCCTCGGCGTCGGCAACGCCGAGCACCGAGCAAATAATCAATTCGTTAGGCGAAAGCGATCTCCAGTCCGCGATCGCGCTTTTGAAAAGCAATTTCACCAATCCGGAGGCGATCACCGAGACAGAATTGAATCGAGCGACGCTCGCCGGATTGCTGGTGCGCATGCCGGGCGGGTTAATGGTTTTGGCGAGTCATGAAACAGCGCCAGTTGAACCGGCCGCTCCATTTTACAGTGAAGTTTTTGAAGGCCATATCGGATATCTCCGGCTCGGTCCGCTCGACACCGCGAATCTGAAAGAGATGGACAAAAACCTGCAGAACTTTGTCGCGAAAAAAGTCGATGCGTTGGTTGTCGATCTTCGTGCCAGCGGCGGCGGCGATTTCGCGACCGCGGCGGAATTCGCGAAACGTTTTTGTCCAAAAGGCAAAGCGCTTTTTAGTTTGCGCAAGCCCGCGGCGCGTCAGGATCGATCGTTCAATTCCGATCGAGATCCGACGTTTCAAGGGTTGATCGTGGCGCTGATCGACAGCGACACCGCCGGTGGGGCGGAGGCAGTTGCCGCCGATCTCAGGTTTTATGACAAGGCCCTGCTGGTCGGTCAACCGACCGCTGGTCGCGCGGTGGAATATTCCGATTTGCCGTTGCCGAGCGGAAAGATTTTACGCGTCGCTTCCACGGAAGCGGTGATGGCCGATGGACAGCCGTTGTTTCCCGGCGGCGTGAAACCGGATTTGCCGGTGGAAATGTCCGTCGCAGAGAAGCGACAAATCTTTCGCCTCAGCGGCGAGAAGGGAATGACTCCGTTCGTTTACGAAACAGAACGGCCGCACTTAAACGAAGCGGCCTTGATCGCGGGAACCAATCCTGAACTCGACATCTCAGACGCGCAGCGTCGCAATCGTGCTCGGGAAAAACAGCCGGCTCGGGATTCAGTTTTGCAGCGGGCCCTCGACGTCGTGACCTCGCTCGAAATTTATCAGAAGCGCTGACGTGCATCCGCTGGAAGAACGAATCGGTTACAAATTCCGCAATCCGCTCTTGCTGGCCGAGGCGCTGACCCATCCCAGCCTCGGCCACGAAACCCAGCAGCGACATTTCGATAATCAACGCCTGGAATTTTTGGGCGACGCGATCCTTCAACTCGTCATTACGGAATATCTTTTTGGACACTTTGGCGATCAGCCGGAGGGACAGTTGACGAAATTGCGCTCGAGGTTGGTCTCGCGGGACGCATTGAAGGCGCACGCCGCCGCGCTCGACCTCGGACAATTTCTTTTGATGGGGCGGGGCGAGGAAGCGAGCGGTGGACGCACGAGAATATCAACCCTCGCAGACGCGTTCGAAGCGCTGATCGGCGCGATTTATCTTGATGGCGGATTGGAAGAGACCAGAAAATTTATTCTGGCCCAGGCGCAACAAGGTCTGGCCGAGTTGGCTGAGGAACCGGTCGACATCAATCCGAAAGGGCATTTGCAGGAATTGTTGCAAAGCATTTCACCGCGGAGCCCCGTTTATGAAGTCCTTTCCCAAACCGGACCCGAGCACGACAAACGATTCGTCGTCCAAGCGGTCTGGGAGGGAGTCGTTCTGGGAAAAGGTCGCGGCCGAAGCAAAAAGCAAGCGGAGACAGCGGCGGCAGAGGAAGCGATGGAGTTGAAGCGCTGGAAAAAGGCGAAGCGCGCGGGCCCGCCGCGGGACCAGTCCGTCCGAAAGGCGGACAAGATCGACAAGAAGAAAAAACGCTAGCCGACCATCAGTCTTCAACGGCGTCGCCGGAGGAATGCTTCAACGCGTCGATGTTTTTTCCCGCGTTTGATTTCCAGCGAAGGCGGCTGGTGATGCAGGCGGTCACAAACTTTTTCGCGCGCGCAATTGCATCTGGCAAAGACATGCCGGCAGCGAGCCCGGCGGCAATGGCGGCGGAATAAGTGCAACCGGTTCCGTGCGTGGCCACGTCACGGACAAATGGTGCGGCAAATTCGATGACTTTCCCGTTGGTGAACAAAAGATCGACCGCGTCGTCGCCGGACAAGTGGCCGCCTTTCAGCAGGATCGCGGTTTTGAATTTGCGCTCTAATTCCTTGCCCGCACGCTCCATCGATTCGCGATCTCGAATCGTATTGGCGCCCAATTGGACCGCTTCATCCAGGTTTGGTGTGATCAATGTCGCGAGCGGAAAGAGCTCATTTTTGTAAACTTCGATTGCGTCGGTTTCGAGAAGCGGGTCGCCGCCGGTTGCCGTGATTACCGGATCAACCACCAGTGGAATCTGTTGCTTAAGATCGGCAATGCTTCGCGCAACGTTCGAAATAATTGCCGATGAATAAAGCAAACCGGTTTTGATCGCGCCGATTGGAAAATTTTTGGCGAGAGCGTCGATTTGCGCGCGAACCATTTCGACACTGACCGGTTCGATTCGCGAAACTTTACCGGGAATTTCGGCAACGACGCAGGTCACCGCGGTCAATCCGTAAATTCCAAGCGCGCTGAATGTTTTTAGGTCGGCCTGGATACCGGCGCCGGCGCTGCTATCGGAGCCGGCGATGGTGAGCGCGATGGGGATAGCCACGCGTCTATTCTGCCGCCAGAGACGGCGGCAGCTACAACAAAATTTCGCGCGATGATGCGACCCCGAAAGCGTTCGGGGCCGCGACAGAAGCAAATCTTAGCCGTCATTGCCGATGGCTTCGACCGGGCAACCCTCCATCGCTTCTTTGCAGCGTGCTTCTTCCTCCGGATTCTCCGCCTGTTTGTAAACGTAGGAGTGTCCGCCGTCGTCGTTCCGCTTGAAATTGGCCGGCGCAGTCTCGCGGCATAAATCGCAGTCGATGCACTGATCATCGACGTAAAATTTCCCGGGAACGTTTTCCGGGTATCTATTTGCAGCATCTGCCATGTTTTCCCCTGATCAGGCCCAAGAAAACGGTACGGAGAAACGACAACCAGCGCAATGGAATTTGCTTTTCCCCATGATCGCAGACGACCTTCAGTGTGTCGCGACGCGAAGAGTTCGAAACAGATGAAAAAGGAGACGGCTAGAACGCTACGCGCATTTTTGATTGAGCTGGCCATTTATGCCGTTCTGGTGGTCGGCTATTTTTTTCTCGTTCTCCATTTTTTGGGTGAAGGATTGCATCAACTTGAGGCTAGACACCGTTATACCTACGCTGGAGTCGCGATCCTGCTCATCGTCGGGCAAGCCGTTGTTCTGGAAAATGTGACGACACTTCTGTTGCGAATGCTACGCGGCCGTTCGGAGTAATTTATGTTTTTTCCGATTTCCGGCGCGCACATCAGTCCGATCTATCTCGTCGTCATTGGCTTTTTCATCGGAATTCTCGGTGGATTTTTTGGCGTCGGCGGCAGTTTCATTGCCGGGCCGGCCCTGCGCGCGGTCGGATTGGATTGGAATTTCGCGGTCGGAACTGACCTGGCTCACATCGTCGGCAAATCGGTCGTGGCCGCGAAACGGCATCGCGCTCTCGGCAACGTCGATTTGAAACTGGGATTGATCATGGCCTTCGGCACCATCGCCGGCGCAGAAGTCGGCGCGCAATTGATTCAAATGTTGAAACGCGCTGGCAACGTAAACCTGGTCGTAAGCATCGTTTCGATCGCCGTTTATCTGAGCATTTCGACATTCATGATTTGGGAGAGCCGCAAAACTCTGTCTCAAACGCGACTCCCAGGCGGAACCGTCAAAGGTGCAAACGCGAAACACGATCCCTCGGCGTTCAAACACGTCACCAGCGGGATCCAACGCTTGAAGATTTTGCCCATGATTACACTTCCAGCTTCAGGTGTGACCATTTCGCTTTGGATAATTCTGTTGGTCGCTTTCGTGGGCGGACTCTTCAGCGGCTTTCTCGGCGGCGGCGCGGGTTACATCCGGATGCCGTCCATGGTTTACGTGCTTGGAGTTCCAACTCATCTCGCGGTCGGGACTGATTTGTTCGAGATTATTATTTCGGCCAGTTATGGAACGTTCACTCACGCGGTCAAAGGTAACGTCGACATTCTGATCGCGTTGGTCATGCACACCGGCGCCGCCATCGGCGCGCAGATCGGCGCAATTTCAACGCAATATTTCACCGGCCCGAAAATCCGGCTCGCTTTCGTGCCGCTGCCATTGATCGGCGCTGCGATCGTCATTTACACACTGATGAGCGGCCACAAATTGTAAACGCATGAGAATTTTGATCTGCAGCGATGGAAAACCGGCCGCCGATAGCGCGACGCGATTGGGCGCGTTGCTGGCGGCGCCGCTGCGAGCCGAGACGACTCTTCTTGGCATCGCTGAGAGCGCCAAAGACGAAGCGGCGTTGCGCGAAGCGCTCGAGAAACAGGCCGAATGGTTGCGCGCGAAAAATGTTTCTCCGCAAATCGCAGTCGGCGCGGGCGATCCGGTCCGGCAGATTGTCGATCAAACCACCAAAGCAAAATACGATTTCGTTGTAATCGGCGCCCGCAAGACGGGTTCGACCGGCTTGCATTGGCGTTCCGAAAAAACTTACGAAGTGATCAAATCCATTTCGCCGCCGGTCCTGGTCGCGATGGGGGAGTGGGCGCAGTTGAAGCGCTTTCTCGTTTGCACTGGCGGAAAGGAATTCATCGAAGAAGCGGTTCAGTTAACCGGGAAACTCGCGGCCGCGGTCGGCGCTTCGGTGACTTTGCTCCACGTCATGGCTGAGCCGCCGGCCATTTATGCCGATCTGGTGCGACTCGAAGAGGACGTCGCTCGTTTGCTCGAATCGAATTCAGAACTTGGAATCAATCTCCGCACCCAAAAACAAGATCTCGAAAAACTCGGCGTCCCGACCGAAGTGCATGTCCGCCACGGAATCGTGGTTGATCAGGTTTTCGCCGAAGCCCGCAAAAGTAATTACGACTTGATCGTGACCGGTTCGTCGCAAGCGCAGGGGATGTTCCATCACTACATCATGGGCGATCTCACTCTCAGCATTCTCAATCACGCCAATTGTCCGGTCCTGGTTGCGCGGGCCGGTGCTGTCGCCGGACCTCGCGGGTTTTTCCGTTCAATCCGCCGCGCGTTCGCGACTAAGCCAGTCAAATAACCCCGCGCAATTGTTCGATCGAAATTTCGCCGCGCATCAACGCTTCGCCGACCAGAATCGCGTCCACGCCGCAAGCTTTGACTTTCGCGACATCTTGGGGCGTTTTGATTCCGCTTTCGCTCACTAGAATAATTTCGTCCGGCACCTCGCGGCAAATCTTTTCGGTAACACCAAGATCGACATCGAACGTGGTGAGGTCGCGGTTGTTAATTCCAACGATCTCGGCTCCGGCTTCAAGAGCGCGTTGCAACTCATCGATGCTGTGGACTTCGACCAGCGCATCGAGCCGATATTCTTTCGCACCTTTGAGTAGACGAACCAGTTGGTCTTGAGTAAGCGCTGCCACGATTAAAAGAATTGCGTCGGCGCCGTTCGCAGCCGACTCCGCGATTTGGGCGCGATCCCAAATGAAATCTTTTCGCAGCAAGGGAAGCGAAACCGCGTTCCGAACATTTCTAAGATGTTCCAAGCTGCCCTGAAAAAATTTTGAATCGGTCAAGACCGAGATCGCGTTGGCGCCCGCCTGCTCGTAATTCTTCGCGATCTCCACCGGCTTGAATGATTTCGCGATCACGCCGGCCGACGGCGACGCCTTCTTGATCTCGGCGATGACGGCGATTTTCTCTTCGCTCGATTCCACCGCGCCGCGAAAATCGCGAAAATCTTTCCGTGCCTGCGCTTGTCGATCCAATTCGGCCGCGCGCGGCCGCAATCGTTCGATTTCCTGGCGCTTGGCCTCAAGAATTTCTTCCAGCCGATTCATTCTGAATTTTAGCGTCCTTTCTCGTGTTTCGTGGGCAAAGACTCTTAAATCCTGACAGAAGATAAGGAAGAGAACGAAGGTTTAACCAACGAAACACACCAAATAAACGAAAGAGTTTGGGTTAACAGGAATTCCTCTCTGAAGTTTGGCGTCTTTTCGCGTGTTTAGTGGGGGAAACCTCTTATCCTCTCGTGTTGCCGGCTTTCAGAACGAATGTAATTTCTTCCGCTCACGTGCCGACGTAGCTCAGCTGGTAGAGCAACGGTTTCGTAAACCGTAGGTCACCGGTTCAATCCCGGTCGTCGGCTCTCTCATTTCTAGATTCGTGCCTGCGAATCCGCGCGATTGTGTTACGAGTAATATTATGAATCTGCGTCCGATCCTTTTGTTCGTTTCGGTGGTGGCGACGTGCGCGCTTCTGGCCGCGTGCGCAAGCAGCGGAGTAAAGCCGGCTAATCCCGCCACGGTCTCGAAGATTTCTTCCGCAAAAAAATCCGGGAAAGCGGTCCTGGTGGTTTATCGGCCGCGGAACTCGCTCGGCGGTCTTTTATCGCCGTCGGTGGAAATGGACGGGAAGGAATTAGTTAACATCAGTAACGGCACCGTATTCGTCGCGGCGATTCCGCCTGGGCACCACGTGTTTCAAATTCGAAACCAGGAATCCGGCACCGAAGTAACGCTCAAGGCGGGCGATTCGATTTATCTCAAGGTCGAAATCGTCCCCGGAATGTGGAAGGGCAACGGCAAGCTCACACAAAGCGCGCCCGAGCAGGGCGAGTTTGAAGCGAAACGGTGCGAGCCGATTAATTCGGAGCAAGTTAACGCCGCCGCTTACCGTTAGTTCGACAATAACTCGGGCGGCGGCCGCGCCTTGTGCCAATCGGTGCTCTGCTCGTAAGCGTGCGCGATTTGGAAAATGCGCGATCTGTTGTGCGGCGCGGCGCTAAATAGAGACTACAGTTTCGGCCGGGCTTTGTGCCAGTTGGTGCTTTGTTCGTAGGCGTGCGCGATTTGGAAGATGCGCGCTTCGTCGAGCGCTTTGCCGAGAATCTGGAGACCAATCGGTAACTGGCTGCCGTTTACTTTCGCCATTCCGCACGGCACGCTGATTCCGCAAATACCGGCGAGGTTGCCGGTGTTGGTGAAAATGTCGGCCAGATACATCGCCAACGGATCGGCGGTGCGTTCGCCGAGTTTAAACGCCGGCACCGGTGATGTCGGCGAGACGATCGCGTCCACTTTTTCAAAGGCTTTAACGAAATCCTGGCGAATCAGTTCGCGGACTTTTTGGGCGCGGACGTAGTAGGCATCGTAATACCCGGAGCTCAAAACGTAGGTGCCGAGAATGATCCGGCGTTTCACTTCCTGACCAAAACCTTCCCCGCGCGTGCGGCCGTAATGATCGAGCAGATCTTTCGGATCTTTGGCGCGATATCCGTAACGAACGCCGTCGAAACGCGCGAGATTCGCGGACGCTTCCGCCGTTGCCAAAAAATAATAAACCGCGATGCCGTAATCGGTGTGCGGCAAACTAACATCGACAATCTCCGCGCCGAGCGATTGCAATTGCTTTAACGCCGCGTCGACCGCCGATTTCACCTGCGGATCGATTCCTTCGATCATGTATTCCTTTGGCAAGCCCAAACGCATTCCCTTCAAATCGCGGCCGAGATTTTTTGTGTAATCCGGGACTGGATCGGGCAGCGAAGTTGAATCCAGCGGATCGTGACCGGCCATCGCGTTCATGATCAGGGCAGAATCGCGCACGGTTTTTGTCAGCGGGCCGACTTGATCGAGCGACGACGCGAACGCCGTCACACCGAATCGCGAGACGCGGCCGTAACTAGGCTTCAAGCCGACGAGTCCGGAAAGCGACGCCGGCTGGCGAATCGATCCGCCGGTATCGGTGCCGAGCCCACCGAACGCGGCATCCGCCGCGACCGCCGCAGCCGAGCCTCCGCTCGAGCCGCCCGGCACGCGCGAAAGATCCCACGGGTTTCGCGTGACTTTGACGCTCGAATTTTCCGTGGACGAGCCCATCGCGAATTCGTCCATGTTTGTTTTGCCGAGAGGAATCGCGCCGGCCGCGCGCAGTTTCTGAATTACCGTTGCGTCGTACGGCGAACGGAAGTTGGCGAGAATCTTCGACCCGCAGGTGCACGGCTGCCCTTTGACGTTGATGATGTCCTTGATCGCGAGCGGCACGCCGCCCAACGGAAGATCGACATTCGCCGTTTCCGCTTCCTTGAGCGCGGCATCGAAATCGATCGAAAGATAAGCGTCGATCTTCGGTTCGACGTTTTCGATCCGCGCGCGGAGCGATTCAATCACCTCGCGCGGCGACACTTCTTTGCGCCGCAGACGAGATTGGAGATCGGCGATGGTGAGCGCCGGCAGCTCGGACGCGCTCATTCGACCACTTTGGTGACGATGAAGAGCTGATTGGCTTTGTGGGGCGCGTTGCTCAGCGCTTCCTCGGCCGTAAACCAATCGCGTGGCTCGTCTTCTCGAAAAACGTTGAACATCGGAACGGCATGGGCAGCCGTTTCGACATGGCTAACGTCGACCTCTCCTAATTTTTCGGCGTACTTCAAAACTTCGGCGAGTTGCTTTTGAAAAAGCTTCGTCTCCTCGCCGGTCAAATTGAGCCGCGCCAGTTTCGACACGTATCCAACATCGAGATCCGATGTTTTGGCCATAATTTAGAAATGCAGGCGATTGAGCAACCAAATGGCCGCTATCAACAGCGTAATGATCAGGACGAGAAAGACGATGCGGCCTTCGCGGCGCTCTTTGCGAAGCGAACCGCGGCGTTTTCCAGATCCAGCGTCGCCGTAGCGTTTGTCGTGCAGCGCCATCGAAACGTCAAGGCGACTCCCGCCCTGGCTCGCGCGCATGAGTAATTCTTCGCGCTGACGCTTTTCCACTTCTTCAGCGACTCGCGGCGCGTCCGCGATCATGCGTTCGAGCTTTTCCATCTGGTCGTGCAGCTCGGATTCCTGGCGCGCCAACTCTTGCCTGGTCTGATCGAGCGCGGTTGGGGACCTAGGCGAACGACGAAGCATGCAGCGTCACCGGCCCGTTGACGCCATCCAGAAAAAGAGGAAGAGCGCGATAAATCCGAAAACGATCAGCGGCAAACTGAAGGCGAACCCGATTTTGATCCATTGGAAAAGCGAACGCCCTCCGCTGGAAAAAACAGGTTCAACTTCAGGCAGGGCCTCGCCGCCTTCAGCATCGCCGGTCGGTTGCAAGCGACTGCGTTGCTGACCGAATTCGACGCGCGCGCCTTCCACCGTGCTCAGCGCCCGGCTCAATTCCTTATGTAAATCCGCCGGATTCCAGCTTTTCGGATCGATCCCCTCGATCAACTCCAAATGCTGTCCAAAACTTTCCCGCATCGCGCGCACTTGCTCGAGCCGCTTTTGCGCGTCATAAGCTTCGCGTTCCAAAACAACCAGAGAACGCGTCAGTTTATCGGTCATCTCGGCGCGGCCGCGCTCCAATTCCTCTTGTTTCCGGCTCAGCTCCTCGAGTTCGCGCTTTTGTTTCTCGATCTGGTCCTGCTGACGTTTGAGCTGGAGCAGTTGGTCCTGCGCCTTTTGCACTTGCGAATCGAGGTGTTCCGGCGACAGCGGCTCCTCTTCGCTCAACTCCAACATTTGTTCGATCGGTCGAATTTTTTCCGGCATGTCAAACTTCTTCAAACTTGGCTCACCTCGCGTTTGGTCGCGCTGACGCGAACATTAGTTACGCATTTCAACAATTTCCAGACATTTCGACTGTAACCGCGCAAAACATTTGGCGCTTGGAGTCTGGAGATTCCGGCTTAGCGGCCGGGCATCATTTCCAGCAGAACGCCTTTGAAGTATTCGGTTTCCGGAATCGTTGGCAGCACCGGATGATCGAGCGCTTGTTCGAATCGGCGCAATTTTCTCGCGGAGCGGCGCGCATCGACCAGCGCATCGGCGATTGTTTGGGCAAATGCGGTTTCGCTCACGTGATGCGAGCAGGAGAACGTCGCGAGCAAACCATTTTTTGAAAGCAACTTGAACGCGCGCAGGTGCAGCTCGCGATAACCGCGCAACGCATCGCTGAGTCCGCTTTTCGTTTTCGTAAACGACGGCGGGTCGAGAATGATCAGGTCGTATTCGGCTTCGGCTTTCTCGGCGCCCCGCAAGAATTGGAAAACATCCTGCTGAATCCAGCGCACTTTCAATCCACTTCGTTCCGCATTTTGTTTTCCGGCGGTGACGCCCTCGGCGCTTTCCTCAACTGCGGCGACATCCGTCGCGCCTGCCTTCGCACACGCCAAAGCGAACGCGCCCTGATTTGCGAAACAATCGAGAACGCGGCGACTGGGAGCGAAATGGGCGAGCGCGGAATAATTCTGCGCCTGATCGAGATAAAATCCGGTTTTCTGCGCGTGTAAAAGATCGACAGCGAACTTCAAACCGCCGATTTCAACTGTGATCGGCCCGGACGGCGCCCCGCCTTCCAGAACGCCGGTTCGTAATTCGAGTCCTTCCGCTTTTCGAATCGGCGCGTCATTTCGTTCCAGGATCGTGACCCACCCAAAAAGTTCGACGATTGCGGCGATGATCAGGGTTTTCCGCAAATCCATCGCCAGCGTCAGCGTTTGGAGGACGAAATAATCGCCGTAGCGGTCGAGGATCATGCCCGGCAAACCGTCGCTCTCGCTCCAGACCACGCGACGCAATTTCGGGTCGACCTTGCGGCGGTCGCGATACTCGGAAGCTTGGGCGATCCGGCGCTTGAAGAAATCCAAATCGAGGTCCTGCCGTTGCCGGGAAAATCTGCGCGCAACGATCTGCGATTTGGAATTATAGATTGCGCTGCCGATCAGACGATCGCGTCCGTCCTTCAGCGAAATGACGTCGCCGTCGCTCGGATTTCCGAAAATCTTCAGCACTTCGCTGGAAAAGACCCAGTCGTGTCCGTGAAGAATTCGCGCGCGGGGTTTGACGACTAATCCGGCCATGGCGAAGAATGGTAAATGCAAACCGACGCACAATCGATTGTCGATCTTCCGGGGATCAAAAAGCTGCGCAGCGGCAAAGTGCGCGAAGTTTTCGATCTCGGCGAGACGCTGCTGTTTGTCGCGACTGATCGGATCTCGGCGTTCGACGTCATTCTGCCCGATCCAATCCCCAAAAAAGGCGCGGTGCTAAATCAGCTTTCGGCGTTCTGGTTCAACCGGTTTGGCAAGATCGACAATCACTTTGTTAGCTCCGATTTCGATTACTTTCCAAAACAATTTCGGCCATTTCGAGAACAGCTCGCCGGCCGTTCGATGATTGTGAGAAAAACGCAACCGCTGGCGGTCGAGTGCGTCGTGCGCGGTTATCTTGCCGGCTCCGGTTGGAAAGAGTATCAGGAATCGCAAAGCGTTTGCGGGATCAAATTGCCGGCGGGACTGAAGCTTGGGTCACAATTACCGGAACCGATTTTCACGCCGGCGACCAAAGCTGAAGCCGGCCATGACGAGAACATCGACATGAAAAAATTCGCGCAGATCCTCGGGGACGACACTGCCGAGCGAGTCAAAGATCTCAGTCTGCAAATTTATTCGGCCGGGCGCGATCACGCCGACAAGCGCGGAATCATCGTCGCCGACACGAAGTTCGAATTTGGAATCGTCGACGACAAGTTGCTTTTGATCGATGAAGTTCTCACGCCCGACTCGTCACGGTTCTGGCCGGCTGATCACTACGTCGTTGGCCAAAGCCCGCCGAGTTTCGACAAACAATTTGTCCGCGATTATCTCGAAACGCTTGATTGGAACAAAACCGCGCCCGGTCCCAAACTGCCTGGCGACGTGGTTGCCCGCACCGCGGCGAAATATTTGGAAGCGTTTGAGCGTTTAACCGGGGAAAAGTTGAAAATCTGAATTATTTCAGCAACTCGCTCACCAGCGATTTTTCTTCCTTCAATTCTGCGACCGATTTATCGATCTTGTCGCGGCTGAAGTCGTTGATCGGAAGTTTTTGCACGATCTCCCATTTCCCAGCGCGCACGCGAACCGGAAATGACGAGATCAAATCTTTTTCCACTCCGTAACTTCCATCCGAACAAATCGCCACGCTGTGCCAATCGTCGCGCGACGTGTCGTTGGTGAGGAAGTGAACGGTATCGACAACGGCGTTGGCGGCGGAACCAGCCGACGAGAGACCGCGCGCCTTGATGATCGCGGCCCCGCGCTGCTGCACCGCGGCGATGAAATCTTCTTTCAGCCATTTCTCTTTGCCAATCACTTCGTTGGCTGGCCGCTTGTCGATCTTCGCGTTGTAAAAATCCGGATACTGGGTGGAGGAATGGTTTCCCCAGATCGTCATGTTCGTGACGCGCGTGATTTCGACGCCGGCTTTGTGCGCCAATTGCGCACGGGCGCGGTTTTCGTCCAGGCGGGTCATGGCAAACCAACGGTGGCGCGGAATCTCCTTGGCGTTGTTCATCGCGATCAAACAATTCGTGTTGCATGGATTTCCAATCACAAGCACACGAACGTCAGCTGAAGCATTCCGCTCAATGGCCTGACCTTGTCCGACAAAAATTTTCCCGTTGATCCCAAGCAAATCCTTCCGCTCCATGCCGGCCTTACGCGGAATGCTGCCGACCAGCAAAGCCCAGTTAATGTCGCGAAAACCTTCATCGAGGTCGGCCGTGGGCACGATCGACTGCAGCAACGGAAACGCGCAATCATGCAATTCCATCACCACTCCCTCAAGCGCGCCCAGCGCGGCCGGAATTTCAATGAGATGGAGCGTGACCGGCTGATCGGCGCCAAACATCTCGCCGGAAGCTACACGGAAAAGAAGCGAGTAGCCGATCTGCCCGGCGGCGCCAGTGACAGCGACTTTAATCGGAGACTTCATACAGATTTCCTTGCCACAGATTTACACAGATGAAACACAGATTTTTTTCTGTGCGAAAAAGTTCCGGTAACTACAGATTCCGAATCTGTGAAAATCTGTGTTCATCTGTGGCTAGATCCTTCCGCTTTTCTCGAGGAGCTCGCGAATTAATTGCATTCGCTTTCGTTCTTTTGGACTCGAACGAAGTTGCGCAACGCTCCGTTGCATTCGTCGCACCCAGTTCGAACTCGCCGCCGTGCCGGGAATATTGAAACGGTACTTTCGCGCCAGCAGATCGGTGATCATCACCACGGCGATCCACGATTCGCTTTTGAAGAGCGCTTCCATCATCGCCGGATAAAAGTCGCGCTCAAAATCGATCTGGTCGCTCGTGCGTGTGAATCCGGTGAACGTCGCAATTTTTTCGAGT
The DNA here is from genome assembly GCA_035635435.1 of Chthoniobacterales bacterium. GTDB lineage: Bacteria > Verrucomicrobiota > Verrucomicrobiia > Chthoniobacterales > UBA10450 > AV40. The sequence continues at coordinate 48,990 of DASQBB010000049.1, forward strand.
TCGCCGCGCGCCTGGTCGGATGTCGATGTTGCGTGCTCGAATGCTTCCTCCCATAACGCCCGCGTCGGTTTGTGATCGTGCGTGGCGTAGGTGGCGACGGAAAGGCGTTCGTATTCCGCGCCGGGCGTGACGCGGCCGTGATAAAATTCCCACTGCGGAATTTTGAAACCGGCCACGCCTAACGAACGCAAACTCGGGCGGACGTAATCCGGCACGGTGCCGAGGTCCTCGCCGATCACGCGCGCGTCGCCCGATTCTTCAAGCACCGCGCGAAGGCACTCTTCGCCTTGGTGTCGATTTGCTTCGCAATTGTTCGTGCTCGAATCATCGCGCGGATGGAAGTGCGGTGCGCGGCCGCCGGTTCGCTCGAGCATTTGGTTCCATTCCAGCGGAAGAAATTTCCGGTTCTGCTGCGGACGCCATGGAAATGCGTAGATGCGATAAAAACCCAGAACGTGATCGATGCGAAAAAGATGGAAGCTGCGTCGAATGCTGCGGACGCGTTGTCGCCACCAGTCGAATTTACGATGACGCATTGCGTCCCAGTGAAAAAGCGGGATGCCCCAGTTCTGTCCCCACTTTTGGGTGAACTTGTCGTCCTTGAAATGCGACTCGGGCGGCGCGCCTCCGCACCAATCGAGCGCAAATTCGTCCCGTCGCGAAAAAACATCGGCGCTGCAATAATTGACGCCGAATGGAATGTCACCCATCAGGGCGACGCCGTGCTCTTCGGCATACGACTTAATCGCGCACCACTGTTCGTTCGCAATCCACTGAATGTAGCGGAAGAAATTCTCGCGATCATGGAATTGCTTTGTCTTTTGAGGGGATTGCCGGTCGAGCCAGGCGCGCGCCGATTTGATGTGTTGATGCTCGGCCGGCCATTTGTCCCAGGCTTCGCTCTCCGCGTTCTCTTCCATGAGCGCGCGAAAGAACGCGTAATCATCCAGCCACGCCGATTCCTGGCGACAAAAGTCCCGAAACTTCGATTGGCTGCCCGCCGTAGCCTCGCCGGAGGCGGATCGATCTTCCGATGGGTGGGCTGAGAAGTTTACGAACGCTTTCTCGAGCAAACGGCGTTTTACTTTTTTGACCGCGCCATATTTAACCGCGCCATGGCGAAGTTTCCTAAGATCGGCGTCGGCGAGCGCGGCCTCGTAATCGTCGCGAGTTAAATCTTCCGGCGAACCGGGAGCAAGATGAAGCGTCGTCGGTTCAATCGCCATCGCGCTGATCGCATTGTACGGACTGTTGTCGTGGCCCATCTCGTTGATCGGCAAGAGCTGCACGAGCTTGAACCCTATTTGGGCCGCCCAATCAATGAACTCACGCAAAACCGCGACATCGCCGATTCCGAGATCATTCTCGCTCCGCAGCCCAAAAAGCGGCGCGAGAATGCCCGCGATTTTTTTTTCCGGCGAAAGATTCATGAAGAGAATGACGAATATCGAATGACGAATGTCGAAGGAATCAGCCAGCACGCTCTCGGTGTTTCGGATTTCGTCATTCGTGCTTCGTCATTTGCGGAGCTTCAGCTCCGCTTCACCTGCCAGTCTTCGACGAGTTTGTTCGGAATTTCTTTCAAAAACCGGGAAGGCCGCTGGAAAACGTCGCCGTAGCCGCCTGTCAAACGCATGTGCGGATAAGTGAGATACAGTTCGTCCTTAGCCCGCGTGATCGCGACGTAAAACAGACGCCGCTCTTCTTCCAAATCTTTCCGCTGATCCATCGAGCGACTACTCGGAAACATTCCGTCGGTCAGCCAGATCACAAACACAGTGTGAAACTCGAGCCCTTTGGCCTGGTGAACGGTA
>DASQBB010000050.1:0-10614 GCA_035635435.1 Chthoniobacterales bacterium
TGGCTAAACCGCGCGCGTTGTAAATGGTTTGGTAGGGGCGGTTCACCGAACCGCCCGCGGGCGATTGGGGTCAATCGCCCTACCTGCCGCCTTCACTCGATTCCAGATTTCGTCCAGCTCGGCCAGATCGACATCGCCCAGTTTCTTGCCGCGCGCTCGCAGTTCATCTTCCAATAAATTAAATCTGCGGACGAATTTGTCGGTAGCGGATTGGAGCGCCGTTTCGGCGTCGAGTTTGCATTTCCTGGCAAGATTCACGACCGCGAACAACAGGTCGCCAATCTCGTCCTCGGTCGATTGATTCGCTCGCGAACCCTCGCGGGCCTTCCCGTCTACGTCGCTCGGCTCCCGCCGGCTCCGTTGTCGATCTTAGCTCTCAAGGCGACTGTTTGCGCCCGCTTTAGCCGTCTCGGCGCGAACTTCTGGATTGCACGATGGCGCTTTTCGCCGCAGGCTGAAGAGGCGGCCAAAGCTGCGAAAAGGCCGCGCAAACCCCACATGGCGCGTCGAATCAAAAAGAATGTTGGCGTGATCGGACTCGGCATCATTGGAAGCCGGGTCGCGGACAATCTGCGTCGTCAGGGTTTTCACGTGTTTGTCTGGAACCGAAACCCGCGCCCCGTTCCGAATTTCGTCGGCGCTCCGGCGGAGCTGGCCGAGATGTGCGATTACATTCAGATTTTTGTCTCGGACGACGATGCCCTTTTGGACGTGGTCCGGCAACTGGCGCCGGCGTTGACGGCGCGTCATATTGTCATTGCGCATCCGACAGTAGCCCCGCATTCGATGCGCAGCGCCGCCGATTTGGTCGAGCGGCGCGGTGCGCGCTTTGTTGAAGCTCCGTTCACCGGGAGCAAAATGGGCGCGGAAAAAGGTGAACTCGTTTTTTATGTTGCCGGCGATGAAGTCGCGTTGAAGGAGGCGCGCCCCATTTTGGAGGCGAGCTCGAAGGAAATCATTGAGATCGGTCAGATCGGGCAAGCCACGGTGGTCAAACTCGCCACCAACATTGTCACGGGTGCTAGTGTTCAGGCTTTGGCCGAAGCGCTCGCGCTCATCAACCACGCCGGCGTTTCTTCCGACAAATTCGTAGCCGCTTTGCAAAACAACGCCAGTAATTCCAAGACGCTGTCGATGAAATTGCCGAAAATGATCGAAGGCAATTTCGAACCGCACTTCGCGCTCAAGCACATGCTCAAAGACATGCTGATCGCGGGCCGCCTCGGCTTGTCGTATCACCTGGAACTCGCGGTCGCTACCGCCGCGCGCGATCGACTCCTCGAGCAGGAGCAGCGCGGGTACGCCGAGGAAGATTTCTCGGTGATCGCGCGCAAATATTTCCCGGAAATGCAGCTGCCGACGATCGAGCAAGACTTGGAGCTTTTCGAGAAACCGCCGCCGATCGAGCCAGCAGCGACGATTTCGAGCATGGGGGAGGTTGCCGCCGCCGTGCAGCCAGATGTCGATCTTACGCCGCCACCAGAGCCAGCGACGCAGCCTCAGCCGTCAACGGAGCAGCCAGTTTTGGCCGAATCGACTGGCGAATTAATTGCGCCGGCCGCGATTGAAACAAATCAGCCGGCGCCGCCGCCGCAGGATGTCGTTTCTGCTGAAGTACCGCCCGAACCGCAATCCGAGCAATCCGCCGCGGCGAAGTCGCCGATGAACTTGCTTACGAAATTGCTCCGCGGCGAAAGCGCGCGTCCCGACGAATCTTAAAGACTGCGCCAGCGAATGACGGCGCAATTTCCTTCGCCTGAGCGGCAATTTTTTGATCTTTCAGCGCGCGTGAAGCTGCGCATCAGCGGTGCGGATCGTTTGCGGTTTCTCAACGGGCAACTAACGAACGACGTCCGCAAGGCGACGGAGACGAATGCCATCGAAGGGTGCGTCTTAAACGCGAAGGGCAAAATGGAAGCCCATCTCTTTTTGCACGCGCAAGCGGAGTCCTTTGTGCTTGATGCCGATCCGGGACTTCAACCATCGCTTCAGCCGCGACTCGAGCGCTACATCATCGCCGATGATGTCCAGATCGAAGATGTGACCGCGGGATTGTCGATCTTTCATGTGATTGGCACATCTCCCCCAAGCTTTTCGACTCCGGCGCGCGTCGTTTCCACAGATCGTTTCGGTCTGCCCGGGCAGGACATTTGGAGTGAAGTAGCTGAGCGCGACCAACTCGCGGACGAACTTTCGAGTGCGTTTGCTTATTGCGATCAAAATTGCGCGGAAGTTTTGCGGATCGAACAAGGAATTCCAAGTTGGGGACGCGAATTGACCAATGAAATTATTCCGGTCGAAGCCAACCTTGAACAGCGTTGCATCGATTACGAAAAAGGCTGCTACATCGGTCAGGAAACTATTTCGCGTATGAAAATGTCGGGGCAACGAAACAAGCAACTCTGTGGATTGGTTTCGCTAAAAAATATTCCGCTGGCTTCGGGCATGCGCTTGACCGGACCCGAAGGAAAAGAAATCGGCTGGATCACCAGCGCCACGCGGAGCGGTCAGCGCGAAGTCGCGCTGGCATACCTAAAACGCGGATTTAATTCTGTGGGATCCAGGCTCGAAGCGACCTCGGCGGAACATCCTGCTATTCCTGCGGAAGTTGTCGACCTTCCGTTCGCGCGCGAGCCGGCAATATAATCTCTTTTGCCTTCGGAATTTGCGCGATTTTAGGTATTGCCTTTTGAAGATCGACGCGTGTAAAGTCGGGGCGAGACTGTGATATCACCAATGAATCAGCGATTGCTCGCCGAGATCGGCCGGACTCAGCGGCTGGAAATTGTCAATTCACTCAAGCGCACCAAAGGAATGTCGGTCAACGAGCTCGTCGAAAAAATGGGGATGAGCTACATGGGGATCAAGCAACATTGCCTCACCCTCCAGCGCGATGGCTATCTAGACACCTGGCGACGCCCGCAAAAAATGGGACGGCCGGAAATGGTTTATCGGCTGACCCGCCGCAGCCACGATCTGTTTCCGGTCGATAGCAATCAGTTTACTCTCGAATTGCTCAAATCGGTTCGCGACATCTACGGAACGAACGCGCCGGAAAAGCTTCTTTACAATGTGTTTGAAAAGCGGACGGCGGAGCTAAAGGCGAAAGTGAAAGGAGATAACGTGGTCGAACGCGCAAAGTGGTTGGCGAAAGTGCGCGATGGCGAAGGTTACATGGCCCAATTTCTCCCTTCCGAAAAAGATGGGCCGCAAATCCTCGAATGCCATTCACCCATTTTCAATTTGCTTGAAAAATATCCGATCATTGGCCGGCTCGAGCAGGACATGTTTGAAGCGGTTCTCGGAGCGAGCGTCCGGCGTGAGGAAACGCGCACTAGCGGACTCTACGAGTGCGCGTTTTATTTCGCCGCCTGATCCGATTCTCGATCTTGCGCGGCGCGATTTCTTCTTTCGCATCCGATTAATCTCGCGTTGATTGCGGCGATTGGCACGGATTTCTGCGCAACTGTATCCAACTCTTGTAGCAGTATCGGCGCGCAAGGGGCGGCACACGGATTGATCAAGCTCAGTTGCGCACAAACCGCGCCAACTTTGCGCTGCGCGCAAGACACCCGCGTCCTTCGGCGCGTGCCACTTCCACTAATCTCTAAGAGATATTAGTGTAGGCCCATGGCCCGGGCCTTTCCCAGCGCGGTTATCGAAAATTTGCGACCGTTGATCGACGGCGGTCGCTACCCGGTCAAGTGCATTGCCGGCGATGATCTCGCGGTCGAAGCGGACGTTTTCAAAGACGGACATGATGTCGTGGCCGCGGCTTTGAAGTGGCGCCTGGTTGGTGAACCTCGTTGGCATGAAACCGCGATGAGTTTTGTCGACAACGATCGCTGGCGCGGGATTTTTTCGCTGAACGAAGTTGGCGTTTACGAATACACGGTCGAAGCCTGGACCGATACTTTTCGAAGCTGGCGAGACGAGTTTACGAAAAAATTTGAAGCCGGCATTTCCGATCTTACGGCGGAAGCGCTTGAAGGCGCCGCTTTGATTGAATCGGCAGCGAAGCGCGCCCATGTCGCCGACGATTCAGCGCGTCTGCGTGAACTTTCGGAATGCATTCGCACGGCGGATAATGCGCAAATCAATAACGTTGTTCGTTCCGGAGAACTCGAAGTTCTGATGGCGACTTATCCGGACCGTTCGTGGGCGACACAATATGCGCCGCCACCGCGCGTGATTGTCGATCGGAAGGAAGCGCAGGTCGCGGCCTGGTACGAGTTTTTCCCACGCTCCGCCGAAGGCCGCGGCGATCGTGGATCTACATTTCGCGATTGCTTGCCCCGAGTGGATGACGCGCGAGCGATGGGCTTCAACGTGATTTATTTCCCGCCGATTCATCCGATCGGACACACCAATCGCAAAGGGCGAAACAATTCGGTCACTGCCGAACCGGGCGATCCCGGCGTGCCGTGGGCAATCGGTAGTGAAGCTGGTGGTCACAAGGCGGTCGAGCCGGCGCTCGGTACGTTGGAGGATTTCGATTGGCTCCAAGGCGAAGTGCGTAAACGGGGAATGGAGATTGCGCTCGATTTCGCGATCAATTGTTCGCCAGATCATCCCTACGTTCGCGAACATCCCGATTGGTTCTACCAGCGACCCGACGGCTCGATCAAATTCGCGGAGAACCCCCCAAAAAAATACGAGGACATTTTTCCGCTTAATTTTCGCTGTGAAAAGTGGGCCGAGCTTTGGGCGGAAATGGTCAGCATCGTCCTTTTCTGGGCCGAGCACGGCGTGCGCACGTTTCGAGTCGATAACCCGCACACCAAGCCAGTCGCATTTTGGGAATACTTGATCACACGCGTGCGCGAAAAATATCCGGACACGATCTTTCTCTCCGAAGCGTTCACCCGTCCAAAGATGATGAAAGAACTGGCCAAAGCCGGATTCAGCCAAAGTTACACCTACTTCACGTGGCGAAATACAAAGCAGGAGCTGACGGAATATTTGACCGAACTAACGCAAACGGACATGCCCGATTATTTCCGCGGAAACTTGTGGCCGAACACCCCGGACATTTTGCCGTTTTTCCTGCAGGATGGGGGACGCCCGGCCTTTATCATCCGCGCTGTTCTGGCCGCGACGTTCTTACCTCTCTACGGCATCTACAGCGGGTACGAGCTTTGCGAGAACGAAGCGTTACCCGGGCGCGAGGAATATCTCGATTCCGAAAAATACCAATTCAAAGAACGCGATTGGGACGCGCCCGGTAACATTAAAGATTGGATCACGCGCTTGAACGAAATCCGGCGGACGAATCGCGCGCTCCATTTTCACGATAACCTGCGTTTTTATCCCGCCGATAACGACGCGATTCTTTGTTACGGAAAAATGACCGCGGCGCGCGACAACATCATTTTGGTGGTGATGAATCTCGACCCGCACCGCAAGCAACATTCGTTTATCGACGTTCCAATCGATCAATTTGGCACCATGGAGGGTGACGCCTATCAGGTGCACGATCTCCTGAGCGAGGCGCGTTATATTTGGCACGGCAGGCGCAATTACGTTGAGCTGGACCCGGAGATTCAGCCGGCCCATGTTTTTCGCATCCGCCGCTGGGTCGAAGGAGATCGATTTGCCTGAGCAACTCCCGTATTTGAAGGTGGTTTAACCCGTAGCCGTCCATTTGCATACCGCCCGCTGGCGTCTATGATTAGAACACTTTTGGCATGAAGATTTTGCTCCTGCTGATCGCTGCCGCGATCGGAACTCCATTATTTGCGCAAACGGTGACGACCACCGCCACACCAGTACCGGCGGCCGCGCCTGCGGCAACACCATCACTAGTTCCCGACATTCATTCCAAGAGCATCATGGAAACGTTGATCGCCGCTGGACCGGTGATGCTCGCGCTTTTCGCGCTCTCGGTATTCTTTGTCATGCTCGTGATTGTTTATCTGATGACGATTCGTCGGGGCGCAGTTGTTTCAAGTGGTTACATGGCGACGGCCGATGCGCTTCTACGAAAACGCGATTATCTCGGATTGCTTGCAGTTTCGAATCGACATGGCGAAGCGATTGCCCGCGTCGTGCAAAAGATGCTTGATTTTACGACAAAGAATCCGAATGCCGATCTGCTACAGGTTCGCGAGATCGCGGAGACGGAAGGAACGCGGGTCGCCGCGAGTCTGAACAACCGCGTCACTTATCTGGCCGACATCGGAATGATCGCGCCGTTGCTCGGATTGCTCGGCACCGTTCTCGGAATCATTCGCTCATTCGGCGCGCTGGGCGCGGACCTTGGGACCGCTCGTTATGTTTTGTTGTCGAAAGGAATCAGCGAGGCGTTGGTCAACACTTGTGCCGGTCTGGCCATTGGTATTCCAGCGATGATTTTTTACGCGTTCTTCCGCGGTAAAGCGCAAAAACTTATTTCCGAGTTGGAATCTGCTACCACCCACGTGCTGGCTTTGCTCTCGCTTCAGTTCGGCACTCGGACCGAGCGCACGCCCGTGCTCATTGAAGACGAACTATAACCGCAGCTCTCTTCGCAAGATCGACATCCTCCTTTCATGAATCTGCGTAGTCACGCGCCGCTCCATCACCCGGGGATTCAGCTTGCGCCATTGGTCGACGTGTTGTTGCTGCTCCTGATTTTCTTTTTGCTGACGTGGAATGCCGCTCGAAATGAAAACGAACTCGATGTGAAAGTGCCGAAAGCGTCGGCCGCGAAAGAAAAAAGTGCACCGGTCGGCGACGTGGTCGTGAACGTGAAGGCGGACGGCAACGTCGTCGTTAATCGGCGACCTCTAACGGGTGCCGAACTGACCGATTTGCTCAAGAGCCTAGTGCAGCTTAACACCGAGCAAGCCGTCATCATTCGCGGCGACGAAGCGGGCGCTTACAAAAATATCATCGGCGTCCTCAACATTTGCACCGAAGCGGGTATAACAAACGTCGCTTTCGCGACCGCAAAATGAAAAATGCGCGCAGCGGAGCCGGTCTTCTCGGACTGGCGATGCTGCTTTGGCTTGTTGATCTAGCTCTTGCCCAACCGCTCCCCGGTGTGCCGCGTCCGCCGCCAGTGGCGCGCGCTTTACCGGTCGAGCAAACACCGGAACCACCGCCCGCGGCGGAGACGGAACAGCCCGAAAAGCGCCAACTCGAGTACGCAAGCGAGCTGTTCGCGCGCAAACTTTACGATCTCGCCGCTCCCGAGTTTCAGAAATATCTGGACGATTACCCTGGAGCCTCTGGTCGTGCGCAAGCCTACCTGTCGCTCGGCGAGTGTTACCGTAATCTCAACAAGCTCTCTAACGCGCGGAACGCGTTTCAAAAAGTGCTGAACGATTATGGCGAGAGCGAATTCGCCGGACCTGCTGCCTACGCGCTCGCGGCCATGGCATTCGGCCAAAAGGATTACTCGACGGCGGTTTCGTTGTTTCATCGCTCGGCCACCAAATCAAAGGACGCGGCGGTCGCGTTATCGGCGCGCTATTTTGAAGCGCGGTGTCTCGAAGCACTCGATCACAAAGACGAAGCTTGCGATATTTATCAGCAGATCGCTGAGGCGAAGAACCCGAATCCATTCCGCGAAGACGCCCGCGAGACCGCCGCCCGCATTGCCAGCGCGCGCGGACGAAAAGCAGACGCATTGAAACAATATGAGGCGCTTTCGAATGAAACACAGAAACCGGCACTGAAAGCGGAAGCGACAGTCCGCGCCGGTCTCATCGCGCTGGACCTTCTGCAATCCGACAAGGGCAAGATCGACAAAGGCATGTCTGACAAGGCGATGGCCTTGTTGCAAAAAGGGCGCTCTTTGCCTGACGCGGGGCGCTGGCATTCACTTGCCCAACTTGGCATTGTGAAAGTGCAATTTCAGACCGGCCAATTCGCGCAGCTTCTGAACGATCACAAAAAGGTTCAGCAACAACTTCCGGAAGAGATGCGCGCGGAAGTAATGTTGCTCGCGGCGAATAGCCAGCGTCAACTCGGCCACACCAAAGAAGCCGAAGCGCTCTACGCGGAAATCATTCAGAAATATCCGAACCGCGAGGAAGCGAAGGACGCCGCGTTCGATCGTCTGCTCAACATTTACAATTCCGATCCATCGACGTTGCCGCCGGAAGTCGATCAATATTTGGCTACTAATCCTCCGGCCGAACGCGCTGATCAGGCGAAACTGTTCAAAGCCGAGGCGCTTTACAAACAACAAAATTATCCGCGGGCGGCGCCTGTTTTTTCGGAGCTGCGCACTTCGCAACTCTCACCCAAGCTTCGCGCCGAAGCGGCGTATCAACTCGGCTCCTGTTATCTGCAAATGAAAGATGTCGGCGGGATCGTCGAGGCGTTCGGATTTTTCGTTCAAGCTTTTCCTGATAGTCCGCTCGCGCCCGGGGCCTTTGCCCGCCGAGCTGAAACCTACGAGAGCGACAAGAACTACGATGCTGCTCTTTCCGATTGGAACGCGGTCTTGACGAAATATCCCGGCGCGCGCGACCGCGAAGAAGCATTGCAACACAAAGCGCTCATTCTTGGTCAGCAGCAAAATCCAAAGGGAATGAGCGAAACATTTCGTCAACTCTTGAAAGAATTTCCGAAAAGCCCGGCCGCGTCGATGGCGCATTACTACATCGGCAAATCTGCCTTCGAGCTGAAAGATTATAAAACCGCGCTCTCTGCGCTGAACACAGCCCGTCAGCTCGACAAAGACCACTACTACGTTCCAGCGACCGTGCGCATCATTTCGTCCTATTTCGGTTTGCATGATCGCGCGGCGGTGACGCGGGAAGTCGATGGCTTTCTCGCGGCGAACGCCGCCGGCACCATCCCCGCTGAAATTCTCGAGTGGATGGGAATTGAGTACTACAACGAAAAAAATTATGCCGCGGCCGAAAAATATCTCGGCGTGCTTGGCAAGATCGACAATCCCCCGGTCAAACCGGACTTCTGGTTTTATCTCGGCGACGCCGCGGCCAGGCAGCAAAAGTTTGACGAATCGGAAAACGCACTCGGCAAATATTTGCAGGTTGCGACCGACCCGGCGGGCAAGGCGAAAGTGCTTCTCGCGCTCGGCGCTGTAAAAATCGCCGCGCATAAACCCGATGACGCGCAAAAAATTGCCGAGCAAATCATGGTGCTTCAACCGGAAGGACAGGTGAATGCACAGGCGCGTCTGCTCGCAGGCGATGTTCAATTCGAACGCGGAAATTTTGATGAAGCGAGCAAGGCATTCATGAGCGTCGCTCTACTTTACGACGATCCTGCGATCACGCCGCGCGCTTTGCACAAAGCTGTAACCGCTTATCAGCGCGCTGGAAAAACGGCGGAGGCCGACAAAGTGGCGCGGCAATTGCGCGAGAAATATCCGAACTACGCCGGCGGCTGAGCTGGTCATTCGTCACTTGCTCGCCAAGCCGTAGTGAAAACGAAGGCTGGTCACTCATCACTTGCCAGTTCCGATTCGATTTGATCTCATTGCGCCATGGAAAAATTTCGTCCTTTGATCGCGGAATTTGTTGGAACGTTTGCCCTGATCTTTGTCGGCATCGGCGCGATTAAAACCGCCGGCCACGATGTGCTCGGCGTGGCGTTGGCGCACGGGTTGACCATCGGTGCATTTGTCTGCGCCACGCTGCACATTTCGGGCGCCAATTTTAATCCGGCCGTCACGTTTGGCCTGCTCGTCGGCGGTCACATGACGCTGGACAAGGCGCTGCGGTATTGGGGTGCGCAACTCCTCGGGGGTTTCACGGCAGCCTTAATTTGTCTCGGCCTGTTTGGTCGCGACGTGGTGGTGATGGGAACGCCGCAGTTGGCGATTAATCTCAACGGAATGCAGGGAATTTTGGTCGAAGCGATTCTCACGTTCTTTCTCGTCTTTGTGATTTACGGAACGGCAGTGGATCAACGGTCGCGTGGGGCGGCAGTTGCAGGAATCGCGATCGGCGCCACCATCACGCTCGACATTTTATTCGGCGGTCCGCTCACGGGCGCGGCGATGAATCCCGCGCGTGCCTTCGGTCCCGCGCTCGCGTCCTGGTTCTGGCACGATCACTACGTTTACTGGTTCGGTCCGTTAATCGGCGGCGCGGCCGGCGGTTACGTTTACGGATTATTGTACGAGCGAAAGCCGGTTGCGAGTTAGGCGAGCGCCAGCGTCTCGATTGGCAACGGCGCGAGAAATTCTTTCGCTTCGTCGATCTGCAAAACCGGCCGCGCCAGATGCGCCGCGAGAAAACTGGTGTCGGGTAACGATGCGATCCCGGCTTGAGCGTGAATTTCGCATTTCGTGAGCTTTGCAACAATACGTGAGAGTTTCGCGGTTAGATCGCGATTATCCGTAAATTGAACAGTGCAAACGCCGGGTGCGCTTGCTTCGACAAACGGCGAAAGCATAAATGCGTGCTGCAATAGAATTTCGCCGATCAGTTTTTCCTGAGCGCGTTCCCGCGTGCGAATCGCCACCTGCAAACAGCGCGCAAGCGCCTGACTCGGAGTCATTCCTTTTACAACGCCGGCTTTTTCGGCAGCGTCGTTCAATTCAACGATAGCAACTTTCTTGTGACTCGGATCGATTAAGCCAACCGGCTGGGCGCGCAATTTCGGATGATGCCGCATCGCCGCCTGCAAATAAAAATTCGGGAGATAGAG
>DASQBB010000051.1:0-21342 GCA_035635435.1 Chthoniobacterales bacterium
GGCGTGGGAATCGCGTCACGTCAATCCGGAAGGCGAGATCATCGAAGTGCTCGGGGCCGCAACTGCGCCCGGCATCGACATGTTGTCGATCATCCGCAAATACGATTTGCCGACCGAGTTTCCAAAAAGCGTCGTCGATGAAGCGAATCGAATTCCGCAATCGGTCGAACAAAAACTAATCCAAGGTCGCGAAGATTTGCGCGACAAGTTCATTGCCACGATCGATCCGGACGACGCGCGCGATTTTGACGATGCCATCGACGTCGAAAAGATCGACAATGGCGGCTGGCGGCTCGGCGTCCACATTGCCGATGTCTCCGCTTACGTAACTCCGGACAGCGCGCTGGATCGCGAAGCGCGGCGGCGCGGCAACAGCGTCTATTTGCCCGATCGCGTCATCCCGATGCTGCCGGAGCGATTGAGCAACGGCGTTTGCAGCTTGAATCCGGGCGTCGATCGCCTCACCCATTCCGTTTTCATTGAGTTCGATAAAAGCGGACGCGCAAAAAATGCACGTTTTGCCAAAAGCGTGATCCGAAGCGCGAAGCGCCTGACTTACAAAGAGGCCTACGCGATCCTGCAAACGAAACCGAACGGCGAGCTCAGCCGGCGATTGCACACCGCATGGGAGCTGGCTTCGTTGCTGCGCCGTAAACGTTTCGAGCAGGGCTCGCTCGATCTCGATTTCCCGGAAGTGAAAGTTTATCTCGATTTAGCGGGCAAACCGTTAAGACTCGAGCGCGTTGAGAACGACCAATCGCATCAGTTGATCGAGGAGTTCATGCTGGCGGCCAATGAGGCGGTCGCCCGCGAGCTACGGCATCGATCCATCGCCACAATTTACCGCGTCCATGAAGATCCCGATCCGGAAAAACTCGCGGAATATCGCGAATTCATCCTTAGTTTTGGCTACAAAGTTGGCGATCTGTCGCACCGAAAAGAAATCCAGCGATTCCTGGCGTCAATCCACGGCAAACCGGAAGAGCAGGCGCTCAAAATTGGTTTGCTCAAGAGTTTGAAGCGGGCGCGTTACGCTGGGCAACCGCTCGGACACTACGGCCTGGCCAAAGCCAATTATCTGCATTTCACCAGCCCGATTCGTCGCTACGCCGATCTGGTCGTGCATCGGACTCTGGCCGAGCGCAATTCGCCGCGACAATCGAAGATCGACATCGGACAAATCGAATCCCTGGCTAGCCACATTTCGGACACCGAACGAAACGCGGCCGACGCCGAGATCGAATCGGTTCGGCTAAAGAAGCTTCAGTTTTTCGAGCGGCAGCTTGAGGAGCGCAATCCGCAAGTTTTTCGCGCGGCGATCATGGATGTTCGGAATTACGGCCTGGTGGTCGAGCTGCCGGACGCGCTCGTCACCGGCGTCGTGCACGTTTCCACGCTGGCCGATGATTTCTATCGCTTCGACCCGGCCCAACGCCGCCTGATTGGCCGCCGGACAAACCGACGATATTCGATTGGGGACGAAATTCGTGTGTTCGTGGCGCGAGTCGACACTTTCAAACGTCAAATCGACTTCGCCATTGCCGATCAGCCGCCGAGAAAAAGTCCGCGACGTCGTTAATTCGAGCTTCGGAAACTGCTTTCAATAAAGCCTTTGCCGCAGCGCTTTTTCCTCAAAAAAACTGCTTCCCTTTTTCAGCCTAACTGGCCTAAACTCCGCGGTTTTTTGCAGCATGGATAATCTTATCGAGGCCAGGGACCTGCAGATCGAACGCAAGCGTTTCCACGTGGAATTCCGCGAGAACGACCGCGGGAAATTTCTGCGCATCACTGAGGAAGCGCACGGCCGCCGCAACACCATCATCATCCCGAGCACGGGCGTGGATGAGTTTACGTCGGCAATCGACGAAGTAATCGAGCACGCCGATCGCGCGCCGGCGTAAGGCAGAACCCTCACCTGCCGCTGCGTTGACACCTCAACCTGCGGAACTAGTTTGGCCAGTCTCCCCAATCGGGAAGATTTCATGGCGACAAAACGTAAATCGATGAGCCGAACTTCACGGCGGACTGCTAAAACGCCGCGAAGATCGACATCGAAGAAGCGAACTGCGTCCAAAAAATCAAAGAAGCCGCAATACGTTTATTATTTTGGCGATGGTCACGCCGACGGTACTGGCAAGATGAAGCCGCTGCTCGGCGGCAAAGGCGCAAACCTGGCCGAGATGACGCGGATCGGTTTGCCGGTGCCGCCGGGCTTCACCCTCACGACTGAAGTCTGCAGTTATTTTTACGCGCACAACCGCAGTTATCCGCCGCAGCTCAAAGCCGAAGTGGAAACCGCATTAGCCAAAGTTGAGAAATCAGTCGGCAAGAAACTTGGCGATAAGGAGCGGCCGCTCTTGGTTTCGGTTCGCTCGGGCGCGCGCGATTCCATGCCCGGAATGATGGACACGATTCTCAATCTCGGGATGAACGACGAGGTCGTTGAAATCGTCGCTAAGCAAACGAAGAACGCACGGTTCGCCTGGGATTCGTATCGCCGATTTCTGCAAATGTATGGCGATGTCGTCATGGGCGTGCAGAAGCGGCCCGGCGAAGATCACGAGCCGTTCGAGAGCGCCATCGAACATTTGAAGGACCAGCGCTACGGCAAGCACGATTTTCCCGACGTGAAATTGAGCGTCGCCGACTTGAAGGAACTGGTGAAGCGATTCAAGGCGCTAATCAAAGAGCGAACCGGCAAATCGTTTCCACAAGATCCAAAAGAGCAAATGTGGGGATCGATCAGCGCTGTTTTCGGTTCCTGGATGAACGACCGCGCGATTGTTTATCGGCGCAAATATGGAATCCCGCACGATTGGGGCACCGCCGTCAACGTGCAGACGATGGTATTCGGCAACATGGGCGAGACGAGCGCGACCGGAGTCGCGTTCACCCGCGATCCGGCCAGCGGCGAAAAAGTTTTCTACGGCGAATATCTGATCAACGCGCAGGGCGAAGACGTCGTCGCCGGCGTGCGCACGCCCCATCCGATCGCGCATCTGGCGAAGGAAATGCCGGCCGCGCACAAAGCGCTGATGAAAGTCCGCGAACTTCTCGAGCAACATTTCAAGGACATGCAGGACCTCGAGTTCACCGTCGAAGAAAACCGGCTCTACATTTTGCAAACGCGCAACGGCAAGCGCACCGGTCACGCCGCCGTTCGCATCGCGGTCGATATGGTCGGCGAAAAATTAATTTCAAAGAAGGACGCAGTCCGCCGCATCCCGGCCGATTCCCTCGCCCATCTCCTCGCGCCGATCTTTGATCGACAATCGGCGAGTCAGGCCAAGAAAATCGGCAGCGGACTCGCCGCCGGGCCGGGCGCGGCATCGGGGCACGTTGTTTTCAGCGCGGAAGAAGCGGTCGCGCGATCGTCAAAGGGCCAGAAGGTGGTGCTCGCGCGCATTGAAACCTCGCCGGAAGACTTGCGCGGAATGATCGCAGCAGAAGGAATTCTCACGTCGCGCGGCGGCGTTTCTTCACACGCCGCACTGGTCGCGCGGCAAATGGGCAAAGTTTGCGTTTGCGGCGCGAGCGGGATCCAAATCGATTATCAAAAGCGCACGCTCAGCGCCAACGGGACGATACTGGCGCAAGGCGATTACATTTCGATCGACGGAACCGCGGGCGAAGTTTTTGCCGGCGAAGTCACAACCGCGCCATCGGAAATCATTCAGGTCCTGGTCGATCGATCGTTGGACGCGAAAAAAAGCCTGACCTATCGCGAGTACGCGAAGCTAATGAGTTGGGCGGACGAATTCCGGAAACTCGGGATCCGGACAAATGCCGATACGCCCGAACAAGTCGCCAACGCAGTCGCGTTCGGCGCGGAGGGAATCGGACTCTGCCGGACCGAGCACATGTTTTTCGAAGGCAACCGAATCGACGCGATGCGCGAAATGATTCTGGCCGGGACCAAAGACGAGCGGTCCTGCGCGGTCGCCAAATTGCTCCCCTATCAACGGAAAGATTTTGTTGGGATTTTCACCGCGCTGAAAGGATTGCCGGCCACGATCCGGTTTCTCGATCCGCCGTTGCATGAGTTTTTGCCGAACGATCACGCCCAGCAAAATGAGCTGGCAAATAAACTCGGCGTCTCCGCCGAGCAAATCTCACGGCGCGTGCACGAGCTGCATGAGTTCAATCCGATGCTTGGCCATCGCGGCTGCCGGCTCGGGATCACCTTTCCAGAAATTTCAGAGATGCAGGCGCGCGCGATTTTCGAGGCGGCGGCCGAAGTGCAAGTGAGCGGAATCAAGGTGCGACCGGAGATAATGATTCCGCTGGTCGGATTTCCGAGAGAGCTCAGACTTCAGATCGACATCGTCCATCGCGTGGCCGAGGAAGTGGCCAAGAAAAAGAAAACAAAGTTCGATTATCTCGTCGGCACGATGATCGAAATCCCGCGCGCGGCATTGCTGGCGGATGAAATTGCGCGCGACGCGCAATTTTTCAGCTTCGGCACCAACGATCTCACCCAAACCACGCTCGGGATGAGTCGCGACGATTCCGGCAGTTTTCTTCCGGCTTACGCCGAGCTCGACATCGTCGATACAAATCCATTCGCGTCAATCGACCAGAAAGGCGTCGGCAAGTTAATGGAAATGACGCGCGACCTCGGACGCAAAACGCGGCCGAAGATCAAACTCGGCATTTGTGGAGAACACGGCGGCGAACCGAACAGCGTGAAATTCTGCCACCGCCTCGGGCTCGATTATGTCAGTTGCAGCCCATTCCGAATTCCGATCGCCCGCCTCGCCGCCGCCCAGGCTGCCATCGCCGAGTAGATGTCGATGTTCAGAGCGCATAAAAGATTTCTCGCGATTATCGCGATCGGCCTCGGCCTGTACACGCCATCGTTTGGACAAACTGCACCAGCGATCCGAGGCCGGGAGGCCGAGGCTGTCGCTCTCACTGTCAAAACTTTTAAGTCAAAACAAGGAACGTTTTACGCCGGATGGCCGGTGTATGGTGATTTGAAACACTACACGCTCGAACTACTGCGGCATCATAACACGCTTGAAATAACGTTCGTTCCTGATCAGCCAAAGCTGAAGCGAAATGAAGCGGGAACGGGTGGCGGCACAAAATACGGCTGGGACGTTCATTACGTTGTGTCACTAGATCCGTTGAGGATTGTGAAAGAAGAATACGCGCGCTAACTATTTTGCGCGGCGCCAACTTGGGGTCATTTCGCTCCAGGTTGCCCGGAATGAAACGCCAACCAGGCGGTCCAGGCGCGTTCCCAGTTTTGTTTTTCGGCCCAGCATTGCGCTTCGAGATGTTTGAAATAGGCGGGTGAATTGGCGCGTTCGCTGAAATGGCGCGCGGTGTTAAGCGCGTCGTCGGTGCGGCCGCTTTGCGTTTGCGCGTGGTAGAGCTCGTAGCCGATCGCGTAATTGTCAGGCGCGGCGCGGAACCGACTTTCGAGTTGTTGGAGAGACGCGCCGGAAGCGATGCGCGGCAGAGCGACCGGTTCGCCGTAGCGCTGAGTCAATTCATAGGCGGCACGAAAATCATTTTTACTGGCGTCATATTTGGCGACACCGAACCAGGCATAAGGCAGCCAATCCGGATGTTGCGCGGTGGCGCGTGAAAGCTCCGCGGGATCGCCGCGCTCCGACCAAAACGCGAAGAGCGCAAGCTTCTCGGTTTCGCCGAATGAGTGAAGATCCGGGTCGTTTTCCAAGACTTTGGCCAAGGCACGATTGAACTCCGCGCCGGAAATTCGTGCGAGATACGGCAGCGCGAGATCGTGGCGACTTACGCCGAGGTCGGCGAGGATGCGACTGACCGCCGGACTGCGGAGCGACGCCTTGCTCAGCATGCTCGAAAAGACTCCGGCGCGTTCCGGTCCGGCGCGGCGCAACGCTTCGCGCCACGCGGTCGCGGCGAGGACGGGTTGTTGAGATGAGAGCCAGACGTTGCCTTCCGCGAGCGGAATTTCGTAAGAGATCTGCTCGAGAAAACGGGCGCGCCTAAAATCATCCAGCGCATTGTCGGTTTGCTTGAGTTCGGCCTCGGCCATCGCGCGCGAGAAATAAAGTTCCCAATCAAGCGGCGCCCATTTCAGTCCAGTCGTCGTGACGGCGATCGCTTCGGTGAAGTTGCGTTCGCGATTCTCGATGGTTGCGAGTTGCTTCGCGTTAGTAAGGCCGACGGAACCAGGAAGTAATTTCTGCCCGCGCGCCGCTACGACCCACGAAGCGCCGACAACGAGCAAAACTAATCCGACCAACCGAAACAAGATCGACATCGATCGGCTTGGTTTAAGTGAGAGCGGGCGATGGAGCGAGAGCCCGAGCAAAAACATCGCGGCAAACGATGTGCCGACGCGATGTCCGGAAACATCGACCAGGCCGTGAAGGGCGAAGAGGATTGCGGCGATGAGGGTGGCGAGTCGATAACGCTGATTGGTTCCTTCGCGCAGAGGAAAAACTTTCCTGAGAATCAAAACGAGTCCGACGATGACGAGAACAACGGCGACCCAGCCAAGCTCGGTCCAAAGCCAGAGCCAATCGCTTTCGGGATGGATCGCGCGCCGGTCGCTATAAGATGCGGCGCGGAAAAGAGCGAAGACGTCTTCGAAATTGCCAAGGCCGATCCCAACCCAGGGGGATTCGCGGATGAGTTGAAAGACATCGGAAAAAATTCGCCAACGGAAATCGCTCGAGATGCCGGCGCTGCCGAGATTGCGAAGATGGAATCGTTCGAGCGTCTGGCCGCCAAAGAGAAGCAGCGCCGTAAGCAACAGGAGCAAGAACGAAATGACGACCGCGATGCGTGACGGTGAGCGCTGGCGGAGCGAGAAGACACCGAGCCAGAGTGCGCTTCCGGCCACGAGAATCCCAATCCCGGCGCGTGAAAAATTCAGGATGATCGCGGCAATCATCAGGCCGAGCGCGGCGCCCCAAAGAATCCAGCGCTTTCGTCCCTTCCGCAGATCGTCCTGGCCGCAGGCCAGAATCATGATCGCGGCGAGGCCAAAAAGGTTTCCGGTCTGGTTGCGATTCGGGAACGGTCCGAAATTTCGTTCGTTATGCCAGAACGGGAGAGTGGTGTGGCGAAGCCAAAGCAGAACGCAAATTGCAGCAAGAGCGACAATGCCGGCAGTGAACAGACGCAACGCCGTGCGCACTTCGCCCAAGCCAAGCCGTTCGCTGCAGACGACGTAGAGCCAGCTCAAGCCAGCGACAAAGCTAATCAAGCACGTGGCAGTGATCCATGGCTGCGGGCTCAACGTTGTTGGAAGCGCAATGCCGAAGTCATTGATGTAAGTTGCGCGCCACTGCGGTTGGAAAAACCAACTCGCCGGTAAGAACGCCATCGTCGCGCAAATCAACAACCCGAGCAGCACGAGATTGATCGGTGGTCCAAGTGAGAAACGGGGCGGTCGCGCGAGCAAATAAATTCCAAGAAGCGCGAACACGATTCCTTCACTCCATTTTTGAGTTCCGCCCGCCAAAAAACAGGCGAGCACCGGAAGGAGCGCAAGAAACGCCTCGGGGAACGGACCGGGCGTCCCCCGGCGTCCACTTCCAGATTCAACTTGTTCGGTTGCGTTCTCCATCAGGCAGCGTCGGCTGGCATGGTATGGGAATCGCTTTTACGCTTCGAGGCGAGCTGCTGGCGAAATTGAAATCTCATGAGCCCAACAATCCTAGCACGAGTTGAAGGTGTGCGGCCATCGCGTACTCTCATGATCAGCCCAGCAAAATAGAACATGGTCACGCAACGGACGGAAGGACTTTACCGCGTCTTCCTGTTTTGCCAGATCATCATTGTCGCTGCCATCTTCTGGATGGGCGTCTGGATCATGGTGACATTTTATTCGCCGGGCGGCTCACTGACCTGGGGCCGCTACAGCATTTACTGCGGAATGCTGGTGCTCGGATTGACTTTGGAAACGCTGAGCCGGTCCAAAAATTTTTTCCTCCAAAACGAACTGCTCCGCCCGCATCGGCTCAGTCTCCGGCAAACGGCCGCCAGCGTCGGGCTGCTTGTGCTTTATCTCGTCGCCGCCAAGGACGCATTCATCTCGCGCGTATTTTTATTCAACTTCGTTCCGTGGCTCTACATCGCGCTCTTGTTCTCGCATTATTACCTCCCCTCACTCTTGTCCTGGGGAATTTTTCGCCGTGAGGACAAAACACTTCTGATCGGCTCAGGCCAACGGGCTGCGCAACTGCGCGAGTGGCTTCAGCGCAAGTCCGAAATCGGTTTGCGCACCGTCGGCTTAATTTCCGACGACGATAAGATCGACAATGGCGGAGTTCCGGTACTCGGAACGCGCGATCAACTGGAAAATGTCATTCGTGATCATGGCATTACCCAAGTCATTCTGCTCGAGTTCCCCCTTTTTTCCGAGGCCAACTCAAATGTCATCCAGATTTGCGATCAGCTTGGCATTCGGCTTCTCATCCTAAGCGATCTGGAAGAACGATTGCGCCATTCGGTGACGCACTTTGAAGACGGCGGCTTTCGTTTCATCGGATTGCGCGAAGAGCCGTTGGAAAACCCGCTGAACCGATTTTTCAAGCGCGCGATCGATATCGCGATCGCGCTTCCGGTCATACTCGTCGTTTTTCCGGTTTTCGCCGTGATCGTTTTCATCGCACAGCGATTGCAGTCGCCCGGTCCGCTCTTTCACGTGCAAAACCGCGCCGGGATGCAAAATCGTGAGTTCAAGATCTACAAATTTCGCACGATGCATTCCAACAATGGCGAGATATCGCGTCAGGCCAGTGTTGCCGACGAGCGCGTTTACCCGTTTGGAAAATTGTTCCGCAAACTGAGCATCGACGAAGTGCCGCAGTTCTGGAACGTGCTTCGCGGCGACATGAGCATCGTCGGGCCGCGGCCGCATTTGATCGAACACAACCGTGAGTTCTCCAAATTCATGGGGAACTATCACGTCCGCACGTTTGTGAAACCGGGCATCACCGGTCTGGCGCAAGTGCGCGGATTTCGCGGCGAAGCGCGTAACAGCGCCGATATCGAGAACCGGGTCGCCTGCGACATTGAATATCTCGAGAACTGGAACCTGTCGCTCGAGTGCGCGATCATTCTGCGCACGTTCGGCCAATTGTTCAGGCCGCCGCGCAGCGCTTACTGATTGTTGCGAAGCTCGCGCATTTTCGCGCGGATCAGATGTTCGTACCAGCCCATGCTGGCGCAATAGGCGAATCCCTCGCGGCCTTCGAGAAAGCCGCCTTTCAAAATATACATGTGCAGAAACCGCAGGAGCGGCCAACCGGGAATTCGGCTCAAGATTGGTTTAAGCGCGCGGTTTCTGCGGGACGGATCTTTCGAGAACAATTCGCCGAACGAAGCGGAGCGAGATAATCGGTCGGCCGCTTCCTCATCGGAGTACTGGTTGTGCTTGGCCCACCATGCTTCCCAGCCTTTGCTCAGCGCGTAGTGCAGGTAGGGCTCGCGGACATAACCGAGTTCGCCGTCAACCCGTCCCTCTTTCTGACCATGGCCGCTGTCGATGAAGTCGGCGCGGCCCCGCCGCACGATTCGCAATTGCCATTTTGGAAATGAATCGCTCCGCCGGAGCCATCGCTGATCGAGCATCATTTTCCAGCAACAATAGAAACCTGCGATTGAATTGGCCGCGTTCTGAATCGCATCGCCAACGGCCTGACGAAATTCCGGCGTCGCAACTTCGTCGGCATCGAGAAAGAGGACCCATTCAGTCTTCAGATCACAATTTTCCAAGGCCCAGTTTCGCTGTTGGGCGAAAGATTCGAAAGGACGTTCGTAAACGCGCACACCGGCGCTCTGAGCGATCTGCAGGGTGCCGTCGTCGCTGCCGGAATCGAGCACGATAATTTCGCCGAAGCCGGCGATGGAATCCAAACAACGAGGAAGATTGTCGGCTTCGTTATAGGTCAGAACGATGATGGCGAGCGATTCCGACATGGCGCTATCTCACTCGACCCGAAACAAAGTAAAAGTGACGCCGCCCACATCGGCGGTCGTTGCCGAAAACGCGGAGCGAACGTCGTAGCGCGCGAACAGCTTGCGATAAAGGTTCGCGTCCATTTTCATGGCATAACCCTTCTGCTGCCATTCCTCCAACAAAGCATTTTCATAAGCGGCATCCGGCGGCAGAAAAATGCAACGGTCGCCACTGGAAAAAAACGCCGGGATGTCGCGCTTAATTGCGCCGTGCAGATCCTTCTCACGCACCGGCAAATTGCCGCGGTCGATGTGGTATTCAAAGTCCCATGGCCAAGCCCTGCCAATTATGACGGCCGGCCGGTTCTCGCACCGGTCTAAAAGTTTCCGGAGATAATCCAGTTTGTAATACGGCTTCTGCCGGACGACTTGAAAATAACTTCCCGGAACGAAAAACGGACGCACCAGTTGTCGATCTTTGAAGATGTCGATGTTCACCACCGAGCCGAGCAAAGTAAAAAAGGAGAGCGCTAGAACCAAAGCCAGCGATCGACTAGCGGCCAACAGCAAGATGAAGGGTAAAGCGACGAGCAGGTGAGCGGCTTTGGAGGCGTGCAAGAAAAACACCGCCAGAAAAATGAGCGGAATGAGGCAAGACGCGATGAATGCGAAATTTCTCTTCTGTCTTCGCCAGTCGCGCAGCGCCGTGATCAGGGCCCAGCAGAGCAAAAGAAAGACCGGCGGCGTAAAAGCTTGAAAGACGATCCGGTAGACGCCGCCAAGAATCGATTCCCGCAGGTTCATGCCGGCGGTGTAGGGCGCGCGAACGCCAACGAACAAGATTGGTAGCCAAACGATGACGACCGCGATCCCCGTTAGCGCGACGCTGGTGAGCGCATACTTCCAACCGAGCTTCGAATTCAGCAGGCAATAGATCGGGAAAATAATCACCGCGAACACCAGCTCCGGCCGGCAACCGCTCGCAAGCGCGAAACAAAAGATCGACAAAAGCAGCCGACGGACGCTCACGGTTTCTGGTGGAACAACCAGGAGCCGGACCGCGATCAACAAAAACAGAAGACCGAAAATAAATTCTTCGCCATCAACTGCGTTGAGAAAAAACTGGCTTGAAAATGCCAGGCCGATGGTGGCCAAAAGAGCGCGCAGGCGACTCGCGGTGAGACGATAGAGTAGTTCGTAAAAAACAGTCAGGGTGGCGAGCGCGGCCACGCCTTGCCAGATGAGAAAAACTTTATCGCCAAACTCGACGCCAAATATTTTCAGCAAAATCCATCCGATTGTGCCAAAAAGATAAAACTCAGTCGTAGGATGACCGGGAGGCCGCGAAACTTCGATCTGACCGCTGTTCACCAGCGCCTGGGTCGCGCGCACAATACCGTGGCCATCGCCGCTGGCGAGACCGTGATCGAGTTGAAACGCGAGAAGCGCCCCGTAAAAAACAAGAAGAGCGATGAAAGCCCCGTGACGAGACAGGGCGGAAAAATTCATGCTGACGGCGGCCGCGACCTGATGACCCGGCACGGGTTCCCCGCCGCGACCACATTATCCGGAACATCCTTCGTCACGACCGAGCAGGCGCCGATCACGCTGCGCGCGCCAATTGTCACCCCAGGCAGAACAAAAGCCCGAGCGCCGATGAACGCGTCTTCGCCAATCGTAATTTTCGCCGTCACCAGCGGCATTTCCGGTCGATTGAAGTCGTGAGTGGCGCTACTGAGATAAACTTCCTGGGCGACCGTGGCGTGCGCGCCGATTTCTATTTCACCTAACGAATAAGCATTCGCGCGATCACCGAGGCAGGCGTGATCGTGGAGCGTCAAATTCCACGGAATTTCGATGCGTGCGCGCTGATGCACGAAGGGCGTGCCGTCGATTTTGGCGTCGAAGACACGCAGCCAAAACAGCCGCCATTCATTGAGCGGTTTCGGCGTCCAAACGCAAAAGAGGGTCCAGCAAAATCCCCAGAGCACCCGCAAGAAACGCTGGCTCAGCGGCCAGGGCGAATCGTAGGGCGACGTTTGAGCTGGATTAACGATTTGTTCGTGCGGCATCGGATTCTCGAAGCACGGAATTAAAGTCGGCTAAAAATTGATCCGCGACGCGCGAGATCGAATGGTCGGCCGATCTGCCATAGCCCGCGTCGGCTACACGGGCGAGCAAGGTTGGATCGACAATCGCACCCGCGATTTTTTCCCGGAGCGATTCGACCGGATTCTGGGCGCGATGATTAAAGATGAAACCGGTCTCGCCATCGCTAATGAAATCGTGGAAGCAGCCGAGATCGGAGACAAACACGGCGCAACTGTGCGCCATTCCTTCGAGCGCCGCCAGGCCGAAAGTTTCGCCGCGCTCTGCCAATGAGGGATAAACAAAAATTCGCGCGGAACGAAATTCTTTTTCCAGCGCAAGCGGATCGAAGACCGGTCCTCGAAAGACAACCGCTGCGTCTCGCGCGCGGCGCTTAAGATCGACAAGGTAACCTTTGCCGCCGCCGCCTAACTTGATTTCTGCCGGCCCTACAATCACGAGTTTCCAATCCTCAAAAGCAGCCGGCTTGCCCGCGAACGCTTCAACTAAAAGATGAACGCCTTTTTCCGGATGCACGCGGCCGACAAAAAGCATGATCTTCTCACGCTCGGCCAGGGAAGGAGGTGCGCCCGGAGTTTGCGGTTCCGGAGCTGGGTTTGGCACGACCGAAACCTTCGGTTCGAGATCGGGCACTTGTTCCACAATTGCGCGCGCTAGCGCCCGAGTCAGCGTCTGCAATCGTCCGACGTGGCGATACAAGCACATCTGGCCTTTCGGGTAACGGCCTACGTGGACGTAAATTTTTCCGCGCTTGGAGGAGCGCAGCAAAATCGGCAGCCAAAACGTGTGCGTAACGATGATGTCGGCGGTGGGGAGAACCGAGAGAACCCTGATCGAGTAAATAAGATCGAGAAATTTCAACCAGACGATCGACCACGGGGTGTCGAATCCCGGGACACGCAAATGTTTCACGCCGCTGCGCACTTCAGAGCGCGGAAATTGCGGGACGGCGCGCGAAACGATCAGAACTTCGTGGCCGCGTCGCGCAAATTCCTCTGCGAGCGCGAACCAGACTTTTTCCACAGCGCCGCCCATGATCGGAGGCACTGGAAAGAAGGCACCCAGGACGATCGTAATTTTCATGGAGCAGTTTGGGGCTCGTTCAGGATCCGCAAAAGCGAATCGGCCGCGCGGTCGATTGCAAAGCGTTGCTCGAAACAGTGTCGGGCATTGCCGCGGATCGCTTCGCGTTCCGCTGATGGTGTGTCGATCCAGCGTTGAAGCAAACGAGTCGTGCCTTCGAGATCGTCCGATTCAATGTAGCCGGCGCGGTCGGCGTCGATCTCGCGCCAGATGTTTACGCGATTCGAAATTAAAACGGGAACACCGGCGGCGAGAGCTTCGACCACCGAGATCCCGAAATTTTCCTGGTGCGATGGAAGGACGAATGCGTCGGCGCTGGCAAACGCGCCTTGTTTCATCGCGCCTTGCAGCATTCCGGTAAAAACAACCCGGTCTGTTAAATTCAAATGCTCCACTTGTCTGCGCAGATCCTTTTCCCAGCCAACTTGGTCGGGTCCGGCCAGGATCAGGGAAATTCCGTCGCGGCCAGAAAATCGCGCAAAGGCGTCCAGCAAAATATCGCAACCTTTTTTGGGATGAAGTCGTCCCAGAAAAAGAAAATTTCGCGTGTTCTGCAATTGTGGATAGCGCGAGAGAAATTCTGCCTCCGCGTTCGGCAAAATCGGCGATTCCTCAACCCCCAGCGGTGAAACTTTTTCGCGAGCGCGATAAAGCCAGAACGATTTGCGCGCCAGCAAGCGTTCCTCCGCGGAAGTGAAGATCACCGCGGCGGCATCGCGCAACACGCGATACTCAGCCCACGGCCAGTAGAGCCATTTCTTTAGATGCTTGAGCGGAAACGTTTCCTTAAACCACGGATCGAGCATGCCGTGTGGAAAAACGAAGTAAGGAATCGATGAGCCGGCGTAACGCCGCCAGGCGGCGAAGCTCAAGTATTGCCAGATGCCATTCACGATCACGCGATCGTAGTCGCCACCATGTTCTCGCAGCCACGGCAGGAATGCGCGCGAATAACGATAACTCGTCCTGCCGGAGCCGAGCGCATGTACGGTTAGATCAACATCCTTCATCCACGAGGCGGACGGTTCGTCTAACACGACGATGTCGATCTTGTGACCGCGCC
Source organism: Chthoniobacterales bacterium (assembly GCA_035635435.1). GTDB lineage: Bacteria > Verrucomicrobiota > Verrucomicrobiia > Chthoniobacterales > UBA10450 > AV40. The sequence continues at coordinate 14,162 of DASQBB010000051.1, forward strand.
GCGCCATTCCGCGGCTGAGTGCGAGCACTGAAGTCGCCACGCCGCCAACGCTCGGATCGAGCGTGTGCACCAATTGCAGAATCTTCAAGGCGCTAGACAACGAAACCTTCCGTCCGCTGGAAATATTTGCAGTCGCGCGAGAGCGATTTTATCGGCCGGGCCGGCACGCCGCCGTAAAGCTGATAGGTATCGGTGAAGCTTTTGTTGAGCAGAGATTTCGCGCCGAGAACGCAAAAGTCGGGGAGCGTGCTTCCGCCCAGTAAAACGCAATTGGTTCCGACAAAACAATAGTCGCCCACCCGCACCGGCTTCGAAGACTGTCGATTTTGCTCGATGTCGATGCTGTGAGTGATGATTTGGGAATGAAATCCGGCAAAGGTGGTGAACCGGCCGATGATGACCGAGTTTGTGCAATCGAGCAGGTGACGGTTAGTGATGGCCGAGTGCTCACCGACGATCAGCTCCGGGCGGCGATCTGTTTGATGTGCAAAATGGCGTGACGAGCCGAGTGGAAATCCCGTGATCCAATTGCCGCGGCCGATGGAAGCGTGCGCTTTGAGATGAAGAAGATCGAGGTTCTTGCACACGGTCGCGGCGCCGATCCGACTGCCTTCTTCCATGATCAAGCGCGTCGGAAGAATCCAGGCCAATCCAATGCGCGCGCTCGGATCGATTTGGTAACCGAATTGTTTCTCGAGAAACGACCGCCGCAAATTCCAAGGCAACAGAAAACTGAGAAGCATCAGAATTGTTTTCACAGTTGCGCTCCCAGATTGCGATAGATGTCGATGTATTGCGAGACCATCCGGCTGGTCGAAAAACGTTCCGCGTTGCGCACGCTCTTTTCGCTCCAAATCGCGCGTTGCGCAGGATCACGCAACCGAAGGAGATCGTTCGCGAAGCCGGCCTCGTCATCCGGATCGTAAAAAAGACCGGCGTCGCCGGCTGCTTCGGGTAAGGGACCGGAGTTGCTGCAGACAACCGGACAGCCGCAGGCTTGCGCTTCAATGACCGGCCAACCGAAACCCTCAAAGCGCGATGGGTAGAGCAACGCGACCGCGCGATTATAAAGTGCCTCGAGCATTTCGGCAGAAGCGTCGGGCACTTGCGTGACGCAGTCGGAAATTCCGAGACTTTCCGCCAAGGAAAGTAATTCGGGCGTGAGCATGTCGCCGACGAAAACGAGACGCGCGTTCCATTTCTCTTTGCAGAGCGCGAAAATCCGGAGCGCGCCGTCTCGATTTTTTCTGCGCAAATTGGAGCCGACGTGCAAAATAAATGGAATATCCAGATTAAAGTTTGGAATTTTCGCGAGACGCGCCGAGACCTCTGCTTCCGGCAATTTGCGAAACGGATAATTCAAACCGAGCCGGACCAATTCAATTTTGGGCCTAGCCGCGCCACGTGAAACGAGGCGACGTGCGTCCGCTTCGGTGGCTTGCGAAACGCAGGCCACGACGCTGGTGCGGCGCAATCCGCGCAAGATCCAGCGTTGCAAAACTTTTCCGGTGAGCGACGCGGGACAATTTGTTTCCTCACCGAGCGCGCCGCGAACAGCGAGAAGATCATGGCAAGTCACAACCACGGGCGCTTGCGCGGCCGAGCTGCCGTACATCGCGTTCGAGTGATCGCAAATGTGAACGATGGACGGCTTTTCTTTCGTAAGAGTGGACCGGAGTTGGCGCGGAAACAAAACGAACTTGTCGATGTAGCCGAGCCATTTGGCGACGAAACTTCCGGCGCCGCGAAATTTTCCAAAAAACGGCCGGGGCGCGATTAACTCCGCGGAAATTCCAGAGGCGTTGAGGCCGTGCAGCATCATCGTTCCGAAACGCTGCATGCTTTGCTGCCGATCGAGCGGGTAATTACCGATCAGCAGAACCATTGTTGTGTTCGGCGCCGATCTCGGGCCCGTGGAGACGATTTGCGTAAACCGATCTACGCGGGAGCGGTTTTGCAAGCGGTTGATCGATCAACGGAGGCCCGACGTCGGCAGGCTCGATAATGCGAGGCCGAGTAGCGGCGAGGCAGAGACCACAGAGGAATGTAGCAAAGCCGAGAGTGGTCGGCTGACCAAGTTGTCCCTTTAAGAGCAAGGCAAAACCAGAACTAAAAACCAGGATTGGAAGAAGGGACCCGCGTCTGAGGGCAATGAAACTCAACCATCCGAGCTTGAGCGTTAAAAGAGTTCGCCAGATCAAAAATGCCAATCCGAGAATCGGCCCGCTTTCCGCCAAAACACGAGACCACTCGTTTTCGGCGAGTAAAAATGCGGGCCGCCCAATCAGAACGCGACCGCCGACGTTTGTGCCAATCCCAATCCCGTAGCCAAAGAGTGGAAACTTGTCGATGTTGCTCAAACCTTCGGTGAATTCGCTGATTTCTCGCTGGATCATTCCCTTAGTGATGGTGGTTTCAGCGGCTTCGGCTGAGGTGGTGAACCGGTCGGACAGAATCTGTGCACCTTCTTTGAAAATAGGAAGGCGGGTAAGAATAAATCCGCCGATAACAACAATCAGCAAAGTGCGGCCAAATTGATTCACGGCTTTGGGGCGGACCACAAAAATTACCACGATCGAAGAGACAACAATGAGCACGGAACCGACGCACGAACGGCTACCGGAGACAACAATGCCAACCACCAATGCTACCGCCGAAGCAATTAGAAGCCAGTTTTTGTAGACTGTTCGAGTGAGCGCGCCGTAAATCAGAAATGCGGCCGCGACGCTCATGTAAAAAACCGGTCCCGAAATAAAAGAGAATGTTCCGGGCGGGCGAATTTTACCGCCGCCAGCGGTGAGCTGTTCGCCTTCGCCAAGGCCGGCGGTCCGATTGATGAACGAATCTGGCGATGCTTTGAACTGGGCAGCCATGATCAAACACATCGGAATCATTCCCAAGAGAATCCACCAACCCAATTTCTTTACGTCCTCCTCATCAAACACACTTGCCATTATAAAAATGAGCGGCAGGTGCAAAAAGTTGCAGCGGAAACCGTAGAGCGTGACTTCGAGAAGCGGGGTCATCGGCAAGTACGGACTCAACTGGATAATGCTCGCCGCCAGTGAGAGACCGCCAATGATCCAAAGTGAGATGACAAAAGCGTTTCGCGGGAAAACGTGCGCCCGGAGCGTGTAAAAATAGATCGCCAACAGGACTGGATCGCGCACAAGAAGCAGCGGATTGGAGTAGCTTGGCATGACCCATTTGCGCAACGCGCCTTCAATCAGGAGCAGCCAGAGATAAAGCCAGATCAACTGGCGAATCCGATGCTTTGCTTTCTCTTCCGGAGTCTCGATGCTCATTTGCAGGTCAAAGGGGCGCACTACCGCGACGATGCTCGCATTGGTGGCGCACCTTAGCTCGCCATCACTTCCCGTGCCACTTCTACCAGGCGTTGCCGATAAGTTTCCCATCCTCGCGACGCCGCCTTCTGTTTGGCCATCAATTTCATGGCCATGAGCCGCTCACGATCACTCGCCAGCAAGTCGAGTTTCTCCGCGATCGCTTCCGCCGATCGGATCGGGACGATGAACCCGTCGGTTCCGTTTTCAATGACGTCCGGACCGGCAGTGTGGTCGGTCGTAATCACAACCGTGCCCTGCGCCATTGCTTCCAGAATCACCAAACCAAAACCTTCAAAGAGGGAAGGCAAAACGAGCACATCGTGGCTTTGCATTTCGCGCAGCATCCCAGCGTGGCTCAGAGTTGGCACCCAACGATATTTTCGGACGGCGTTTTCGAGCGGTGCACATCCGGAGGCGGCTTTTCGGCCGAGTAGGGTCAACTCCGCCGCGTCTTTGAGCATCTCGACTGCTTTGAGCAGATAAGACAAACCTTTGCGCTGGCCGAGGGAACCGGCGAAGAGGACCTTGAGTCGACCGTTCGATTTTCTGATCTCATCGGAAATCGTCGGCGGCGCGCCGTAGGCAACGATGTCGATTTTCGCGGTAGAAGGCGCGTCGGCAAGAGTTTGCTTTGTGAACGTGCTCGCAACGATTACCCGCGTGGCAAGTCGCAGCTCGTCGTCTTTTCGGCCAAGTTTTTCTGCGCTGTCGAGGGTTCCGGTCAAAGTTGCTGCCCACGCTGGTTCGCGCTCTTTCTCTTCCGCAAAAATGCGCTGCCCAACTCGCCAATAACCAATTGGCAGATCGTAGATACGTTTCAAACCAAGATCACGCGCCGCGCGAAAGCTTTGGAGCGCACCGTCTTCGTAAGCGTAGATAGTATTACAACTTCGAAAAGATTCGCGAGCCCCGATTATCTCGGGGTTGTCGATCTTGCGGAGTCGTTCCGCGACTTTTCGATCCAGGGCGCGAAGAACAGCGTCGATGCTGAACGCTCCGGTTTCGTGGCGCGACGTAATTCCGATCGCTCCGGCAAACAATCGAATCATTTCGCGTAGTGGGACCGTATGCGTGCGCGACTGAACTGTTTTCACAAAAGATCGACGCCGCAAAATCTCGCCAAGCCGTGGCGGTAGAGCGCGATCGATCAGCGAGTTGGAATCCCAACTCACCGTTGTCCAGAATTCGCCAAGCGTTCCGGCGCGATCGAAAGCCACCAATGCTTCCCGGACAAATTCGTTGCCGGTAGGATGAGAAAGTAAAATCATGTGACCATCTTTCGGATCAACCGAAGATAAGCTGCGGCGACCGTGTCCGATTGAAACTTTGCCAAGTGTTCAGCGGCATGTTGCCGCAAACTCATCTGCGAGTCGGGATCATTGAGCAGGCGCTTCAATTGGTCGGTCAGCCCGCGGACGTTTCCGTTTTCGAAAGTTAGACCACACGGACCGATTGCTTCCTTTAATCCGCCTTTTTCCGAGCCGACGACAACGCAACCACAGCCGATTCCCTCCAATGCAACGACTCCAAACGGCTCAGCCCAGCGCGACGGTACGACCAGAATTCGATGTCGATTCAAAAGCGCGGCCAGCGCGGCGCCAGATTTTTGGCCGGCAAAAGTTACCTGTCGATCTAAGGCAAGTTCAGCGGCGAGCCTTCGCAGATTTTTTTCTTCCGGACCGCTGCCAACGATCGTGAGGTCAGGCGTTACGCCATCGTTTTGCGAAAGCTTCATCGCCTGCAAAAGCAGATCAGCGCCTTTGTCGGAAACGAGGCGGCCAACGAAGGCAAGGCTTTTGTCGCGAGCGACGTTCGGGTTCGGCCGAAAGACGGTGTCGTCATACGGATTGCCAATCACAAACGAATGTCCGCTGATGCGGTCGGCCACCGCTTTACTGATCGCAACGTTGGTGACAAAGCGAAGCAGGGCGTACTTGAGCCGATTGTTCCAACCAACGCCGCCGCGGGTGTTTTGCAGCCAGGTCTGATGAACGACAAGGGTAGGTTTTCGCAAAACCAAAGCGGGAACCAAACTCCGGAGACTGATGTTGTTCTGAAAAAACAAATCGCTCCAGCGAAGCAGGCTAAACAGTCTGGCGATCGACGGACGTCGGGTTAATCGATAATTCGCGCCGGCAATCTCCTCTCCAGTAGTTTGAGTGATGACGTGGACTTCGTTGCCAGAAGCCGCGAATTTTTCGGCGAGAAGTTTCGAGACCGATTCAATTCCGCCTACACTGGGATCAAACAAATAAGATGAAAAAAGAATTTTCAGAGCGTCTCAACCAATCTCGCGGCCAAAGATGAAAAGAAGATCAGCGCGCTCGAGGAAACGGCCCTTCGAGTTAAGGCCGTGATCGTAGCATCCCGCAAAGCGATAACCACGATCATCAAACCATTTCATCAAAGTGTCGGCCGGAACAAACGGTTTAGCGCCATTAAAGCCTGCTTCAATCACACAGATTGACGGCGGGTTTGTCTCAAACATCGCGCCGGCGCCGCGAAGAACGCTCTCTTCATGCCCCTCAGTGTCGATTTTTAGAAGATCGACATGATTAAGTTCGTGATCTTTCGTGAAAGCAGCGAGCGTTGCGAGCTGGATCATTTCGCTCGTTGCGCCTCCCGGTTTGTTCATGCTGCTCAGTTCTGAATATTGCGCGTCCAGAAAAATTTCCGCGACGCCGATCGAATCGGAAAGAGCAATGTTCCACGGATGAATTTGGGGGCGCTTCGCGACGTTTTCTCGAAGGGCCTGAAATGTTTTGCTGACCGGCTCAAAGGCATGAATGTCCGCATTCGGCCACAACTTCAACATGTAAAGACTCTTTTGGCCAACGTTTGCGCCGACATCGAAAATAATTGCGGGGTTATAACCAAGTCGACAAATATCCAAGTAAACATCGGCTCCGAATGGAAGCGCATGGCGCCACATTGCGAGGCCAAACTTTCGCCAAAGCCAGAGGCGAACATCTTCTTTATCCATTAAAGGCAAAACAAATGCGCGCGCTCATCGTTTCCGCCACGCGTGATATTTCGTGCGCAGTAAATGACGAAAATGGAACGGCCTCAAGTATTGAATGAATGGGATGAAGCGGGCCAATGCTTCGGGAATACCGCGATGCTTCTTGATGTCCAAGCACCATTCCACCACGTGATGAAAGCAAACCGCCGGCGAAAACCATTCCTCCCATTGCGCGTGAGCAAGCATTCCCATCTCAACCGCTTTCGGCTCCAGCTGCTCGAGCAGAGCCGGGATTCGATCGAAATCAGCTTCTCGAACACGAAGACTGAATTTGTCCCAAGACGGACCTTCCGGCGGAACCCATTGGTCGGATAAAATGACCGGCACACGTCCCATTCGCATCGCATCAAACAGCCTGACACTGGACGTGCCCATGCCTCTCGGACAAAGAATGAATTTGCTTTGCTTGCATATCTCTCCGTATCGCCGCCAGTACTGCTGCATGGCCGCTGTGTCCAATTTTGCGCTCAGCACATCACGATAGTCCGCCGAAGTATCCTGAAAAAACGACCTCGGGTGCGATAACGTAGCCAGTTTGCGGCGCACCGGAGCAGTATCGACCGTACCGAGGAAGCTATAAAGATAAGTCAGATCCTCACGCGGAGCAGTGAAATCGACGAACTCGTTTTCGGATACTGCGAGATAAAATCCGGAACGCGTCCGCGCCGACAACCAGCGTTTCTCGATCGATGCATAAACGCCCGGCAGAAACGGAATGACGAAATCGTTGGAGCAAAAGAGAAAACATTTCTCGCGAAATTTCTTCACAAAAGGATGTCGGCGCACCAATTGAAAATACGCTCCGGCTCCGT
>DASQBB010000052.1:0-4633 GCA_035635435.1 Chthoniobacterales bacterium
CCGGCGCTACTGCCTGTTCGGCGCACAAGCCTCCGGCAATGCCGATAAATTCAAGGGATTCGCCGAGGAGTGCATGGCCGAGTATGATCTGGATGGCTGGAAGGTCCCCGATCTCAGCGATCCAGGCGAGCTCAGCTATCATGTCATGCGCGGAGTCAGATAAGCCGTCCGGAAACGTGTCTCGCTTCCTCCGACCGGGGGCAGCATCTTTAGCGCACTGCCCTTACGCTCTTTAGGCAACGGCTTTGAAGTTTCGAAATCCAGTTTTGAGCGCATTCGCCAACGCAGTCTGGCATTGCTCTTCAACGGCAGACGTTCAATCGTCCGCCTTGCAGATGACGGGCTAAAGGAAAAAAATGAGCCGCTTTGAAACGATACTACATACTTTTTAATCGCTGCAGTTCTGGTTTGGGAGGACGTCGCTCAACGAGTAGATTCACTAACCCGACCGAAAGGCATCGAGAGCGTGGGCAATTAAAATGCCGATGCTCAGAATGATAATAATCGCTGCTATAGCCGTAAGCATGATCAATCCTGTGCGGTCCCACGAAGTAAGAGCGCGGCGCAATGCACAGTCAAAGTGATTCGTCGTGCAGCGGAAGTTGCTGCCGCCCTGATGATTTTCGGCAACAGAGGGCGGCCCGTAAAGGTGCCATCGTCCGGAACGTTTCTCAAATCAGGCACCAAATACCACTCGTTCTCAGAAGCCACCCATCGCTGAATTTTCTAGCCAGCAGAGACAAGGCCTTTGGGCTCGTTGGTATTATCAAAAGATCCATAATCTGATACCCGGCGAATAGCTTTGCGCCCTTGATCGATCTGGGTACCGGGCATGGCAAGCGGCGGGGGCCCACCACTCCCAGGAACGGCTGTGGCGTTCTCAATCCTTCGCCAGGACATAGATTTCACGAAGCTGCTTTTGAAGCTGCTCGATACGCCTGACGCAATTAGGGTGTCCGGTTCGGTCGCGGTGTGTCGTCACGGCGGTCCAACCCTCCCTGCTCGGCACGATCGCAATAGGGATTGATGGCGAACAGTCGTCGAACGACGATAACTCCTCCCGAAAAATCCAGATCAGGTCGGTGCTCGAAATCTTAATTTTTGCCAATGGTAAGCCTCTCTCAAGATTCCGGGACCTTGACGAGAGATTCCAACCGACACAACCGCGATTGCGATTTAACCTAACCGATCAACCTTACGATGGTTCCGAAATCTTCGTCTCGTCCGGATGCACCCAGAGGTAAGGCGGATTTGCGCACCAAGTCGCCGCACGGAGACCGCCTTCGGGCGGGCTTTTTGTTTGGAACCCTGTGAGCTACTTCACTAATGGTTCCGCGAGATTGCGATAGCCATCGTTAAGGGCAATTGTCGGAAACGCAGATCGCCATGGTTGCAAGCCAGCAATACGATGCCGAGACGATCGCGATTTTGAGGCGCGCGTTGGACGATGTTTTCACAGATCCAAGATTTCTAAATCGAAGATCTACGTCAGCGCTGCAAATCGCCGAACATTTGCTGGCTCAGGCCGCTACCGGCGAGCGCGATATCGACCGGTTGAAAGCTTCAGCTCTCAATAAACTGGTGAGCCAGTAATTGGCGAAGCGGTTCCCGAATTAACCCGCAACGCTGGCATTCAGCTTAACGAGCGAGTTTCGTTGTAGTTTATAGGGGTCGCGATATCGTTTGTCGGTGACGCAGGAACGTCTATCTATTTTTTTCTTTTCGATCGATCGGAGTCGACTTCGGCATCGCCCAGGTGGTTGATGGAAATTGGGGCGTCCACGCGGTCATCAAGAAGGATATCTTCGCCGGTGGCGAGACCTGATCCACAACACCGACGCGGTCGGTTCCGGCAGGAGGCTGGCCGCGTTGCGCTGCCGTCTCGGAGCAACCGCCACACTCAGGCTCAATCCGGAATAATTGCAGCGCCGGATACCGACGCCTAACTTTTGACTTCGACTTGGCGTGCATTCCCTCATTGTTCGTCATTCGGGCTGCGATATGGCTCGCAACGTCGTCATCATCAGAATAATTTTAGTCGCTGTTGTCGCGCTGCTTGCCAGCACCGCAATCAACGCACGCGACCTTGGCCAATTTGACGATCCGGCCAACGCCGATTTGAAAAGATGGTATCAGGATTTAAAGCAACCCGATAACCCCGCAATGTCGTGTTGCGGCGAAGCAGACGCATATTGGGCTGATGCCTTTGAGGCAACGTCGGACGGTCAATATATCGCAATCATCACCGATCCGCGTGACGACGAGCCACTAGGAAGACGGCACCGCGATATTGGAACAAGGATTGTTGTTCCGAACAACAAGATCAAATGGAACGAAGGCAATCCCGTGGGTCATGGAATCATATTTTTGAATCGAGCCGATAACGTCTTTTGCTACCTGCCGCCATTAGGAATCTGAAGCTCTTCACTTCACTAACCCGCAGCCCATGACCACTCTCTAACCGCACGAGTGGATCTGGGAGCGCCCTGATCGCGTCCGGACCAAGCCTCCTGGGTTAGTGCCAATCGCGGAAACATGTCACGCCTGCTCGGCGGGCATCGTCAGCAATTGGCCGAATTGATCATCGCTAATCTCGGTTTGCGCGACCAGGACGCTGCAGCGCAGATGCTTGATCAGATAGGTGCCGACTGAGCCGAACCACCATCGCGCCAGCGGCCCCGTGGGACGATGGCCTACGACGACGAGGTTTGCTCCGATCTCTTCGGCGACCCCAGCGATCTCCTGTCCCGCGGCTCCCATGCCCAGCCGTGCCGTCGGAGAGAAGCCCATAGCCTTGAGCCGGTCCACCCCTTCCGCAAGGATCCCTTTATAAGTTGCAATCTGTTCTTCTACCGGGACCGCGAAGCCTCCTTCCAAGGTCACGGCGCCGGAAGAAATTTCTACAACAGCTAGCAGGAACACCTCGGCGCCGCATAATTGCGCAAGCTTCGCACCCTCCCGCAAAGCTCGTCGTCCTTCAATTGAACCGTCATAGGCGAGAAGAACTTTCTTATACAAGATTTGCCCCCTCGTTTGCCGTATGGACTGCCAGCCGATACGAATTTTCGAATATCGTAGTCGCAATCCTTCGTGCCGTCTCCGGACTATGCTGGTAAACGATCAGCCAGGATGGTGGACCTCCTGAAGACCGTAAACCGGTGTTGGAATGCCTTCCATTCGCGCCTTCAACTGGAGGGACAGGAACTGCGAGTAGTGGCGTGACTGATGCAGATTACCGCCATGGAACCAAAGCGCCTCCTGCTGTGTCGGCTTCCACATGTTTCGCTGCTCGCCTTCCCATGGGCCGGGGTCTTTGGTCGTATCCGAGCCTAGTCCCCAGACTTTGCCTACCTTGTTAGCTACCTCCCTGGAGATCAGGTCCGCAGCCCAGCCGTTCATCGAGCCGTAGCCGGTGGCGTAAACCACGAGATCGGCCGGCAGTTCGGTTCCGTCGCTCAAGATGACGGAATGTTCCGTGAGCTTTTTGACGTCGACGCCGCTCTTCAGCTTGATGCTGCCATTGGCGATCAGCTCCGAAGCACCAACATCGATGTAGTATCCGGACCCGCGTCGTAGGTATTTCATGAACAGACCAGAGTCGTCGTCACCATAATCGAGCAGGAAGCCTGCCTTCTCCAGACGTTTGTAAAAATCAGCATCGCGTTCCCTGATCGCGTTGTAAACCGGGATCTGGAACTCGTGCAGAATCTTGTACGGCAGCGAGGCAAAGATCAGGTCGGCTTTAGCCGTCGTCATCCCAGCTTGGACCGCCTGTTCGGAGTAAAGCGAAGCCAATCCGAGCTCCATCAGCGAGTCCGATTTCACAATATGAGTTGTTGAGCGCTGTACCATAGTGACATCCGCACCAGCTTCCCAAAGCGCTGCACAAATATCGTGGGCAGAATTATTCGAACCGATCACCACGGCTTGCTTGTTTTTATATTTGTCCGGCCCTGGATGGTGCGACGAATGGTGCTGATCACCCTTGAATATATCCATGCCTTCGAATTTCGGCATGTTGGCCTTGGCTGACATTCCTGTCGCAAGCACGAGCTGTTTTGGTTTGAGAACGACCTCCTTGCCGTCGCGCTCCACAACAACGGTCCACTCCTGGCTCTTCTCGTCGTAAGATGCCTTTATGCATTCCGTCGAACCCCAATAGTTGAGCTCCATCACTTTTGCATACATTTCGAGCCAGTCGCCGATTTTGTCTTTCGGCGAGAAGACTGGCCAGTTTCTGGGAAATGGCAGATAGGGCAGATGATCATACCAAACCGGATCGTGCAGGCAGAGCGACTTGTAACGCTTGCGCCAGCTGTCGCCCGGTCGTTCATTCTTTTCAATAATGATCGTTGGCACGTTGAGTTGGCGCAGCCGGGCCCCAAGCGCTATGCCGCCCTGACCGCCACCAATGATGACGCAATAGGGCTGACGCGAGTAGCCGAGTTCGGCAGCTTCCGCCTCGCGTTCTTCCTTCCACGTTTTTCGATTCCGTTCGGCGCCATGTTTCGCTCCCATTGGGCGGTCGAAGCCAACTGGCTCTTCGTGCCCCTTGAGTTCGCTCATGGTCGTCAGTAGCGTCCATATCCGGCCGTTCTTCAGGCGTATGTGGCCAAAGCCGCGGGCGACCTCG
>DASQBB010000053.1:0-26965 GCA_035635435.1 Chthoniobacterales bacterium
ATCGCAGATCATTCTCCACCGCCGCTGTTTTAGAAGTTGTCGATGCAACTGCAGTAGAGTTTGCTGGTTGGACAACGATTGGCGCTGGCGACTGGGATTTTGCAATTCCCGCCAATGCGAGGGCGATCAACAGCGCAGTAATCGAGTTTCGGATCATGGTGATTATTTCGGTTTTGGCGGCGGTGGTTTGTGTTTTCCACCTGCGCGGCTCATGAAAATTCGGGCGACACGCATGGTTTCGCTGACATCTGCGATCTTCTGATCAAGGTTTGCTTGGTTCTCTGTGATCTCAGCCTGCTGCTGTTTTAACCCGCCGACGGCGGCTAAAAGTTGCGACGCCGCATCTTGCGCCTGCGTCGGCCATCTCACCACAGCACTAAGCGCCAAAAACAAAAGGAGACCGAGGCTGGTCTTCATTCTGAGCGTCCCGCGTAGATGCGGGCAATGCGAACCGTCTCGCCAATGTCAGCGAGTTTCGTTTCAATTTGTTTCTGGTTCTCCGCCATTTGCGCTTGCTGTGTCTGGACTTCTTTGATCAGCGCCAGAAGTCTTTGTTCCTGGTTCGCGTCCGGTGTTTGCGCGCCGCTAAATGACATGACCATCAGCGTAGCGGGCAGTAAAAGCGCGAGCAGAATGCGTTTCATTCGGAAGTGATCGACTATTCAACTAGGTAGCAAGTCGTGTTCCCGGGATTGCTCTTCGGCGTGAAATTACCGGCCACGCGAGGGAGGCGGCCCGCATCCTGCTTGCCTGTCGCTCGCCCGACAGTAAACTCCACTATGGCCGGTCCTGGGATGCATCAGACGCAGAATCTTTCTCTGCAGCAGGTCCTTGCCCCGCAACTTCAGCAAAGTTTGCTCATTCTGCAGGCGCCATTGTTGGAGCTCCGCAATCTCGTTCAGCAAGAAATGGAAACGAATCCGGTGCTGGAAGAATTGGCCGATCCGCCGAATCCCGACGCGCCGCCTGAATCGGAGACGGCGCCTGCGGAGGATAATTTCAAAGAGGAATTCGATAGACTGGCGAAGCTCGATGAGGAATGGCGCGATTACATGGCGCAATCGAGCAGCTATAGCGGCCGCTCGCAGGAAGCGGAAGAAAAGCGCCAGTTCTTTTTCGATTCCATCCCGACCCAGGAGACGCTGCAGCAGCATTTGATGGGGCAGCTCAATCAAAACGCGCTCGACGGCGACGATCGCAAGACGGCCGAACTGATTATTGGCAACATCGACGACAACGGATTTTTGCAAACGACACCGGAAGAGATGGCGCTCAATACCGGAATTCCACAGGAAGAATTCGAGCACATGCTTACGCTCGTCCAAAGCTTTCATCCGCCGGGCGTGGGCGCGCGTGACTTGCGCGAGTGTTTGCTCATCCAACTCAAGCGCGAAGGAAGACAAAACAGTCTCGAATACAAAATCGTGGCCGATCACATGCAGGATTTGGGCAAGCGACGTTTTCCGGAGATTGCGCGCCGGATCGGAATCAGCGTCGAACAAGTGCAAAAGTGCGCCAACAATATCGCCCAGCTCGATCCGCGACCGGGCGCCATTTTCGCGGAGGCGCCGAAAAACTATGTGCTGCCGGATGTGACCGTTGAAAAAGTGAACGGCACTTACCAGGTCATCTTAAACGGCGAGCAAATTCCGCATCTGCGTATCAGCAACACTTACAAGGATATCATGGCACAGGACCGCAACGGAAGCGAAGTGAAGGACTACATTCGCGACAAAATCCGGAGCGGAAAATTTTTGATCAAATCGATCCATCAACGTCAGCAGACCATTTCCAACATTGCGCACGAGATCGTGAAACGGCAGCGCGAGTTTTTCGAAAAGGGTTCGGCGTTTCTGAAGCCGATGACGATGGTGCAGATCGCGGATGCGGTTGGCGTGCATGAGACGACAGTGAGTCGCGCGATTTCCGGGAAATACATGTCCACGCCGCAGGGCGTGTTCGAGATGAAATATTTCTTCACGCCCGGTTACCAGACTTCCAGCGGCGAGTCGATGAGCAACACGAGCGTGAAAGAGGCCATCCTCGATTTGGTCAAGAGTGAGGAAGGCAACGCGCCGTTAAGCGACAAGGAGATTGTCGAGATTCTGAGCAAGCGCGGCATTCCGATCGCGCGCCGCACCGTCGCTAAGTACCGGACCGAGCTGAATATTCTGCCCAGCAACATGCGGCGGAGATATTGAGATTTTCTTTGTAGCGGCGCTCTGCGAGCGTCGCATTATTTGATTGTGCGACGGTCATAGACCGCCGCTACAGTTAAAAAAATGAACCCCTCTCTTCGCGCTCACGTCATCGCTGAATGGCGCGGGTTGCCGGAGAAATATTTAAGACCGGATCGCTGGCAAGCGCCGGTCGACGTGCTGCCGAAGTTGATGCAACGGCTCGGACTGAAAGAGCGATTGCACGAGACCGAAGTGATGGAGGCCTGGGGAAAGATTGTCGGCGAATTCATCTCAGCGCATTCGGCGCCGGTCGCGTTGCGTGAAGGCATTCTTTACGTGCGCGTGCTGCAGCCGGCGTTGCACTACGAGCTCGAGCAGGTTTCCAAGATCGACATCCTGCGGAAGTTGAAGCAACGCTTTGGCGGGAAAATCATTCGTGACGTTCGCTTTCGCGTAGGGTAAAAAACCGCCTGCGAATGTTGCGCCCCCCGGATAAATCTTCTCCTGTGCTGTCGCATTATTCGCGGCTGTTTGGTGGACCGTTCGCTGGTCATGACGAGACCCATCTCCGTGAGCTTTCGACGCGGATGAAGGACATTCCGCAAAATCGGCGCGGCCGCCCAAGACGGGGCGATCTTGCGCCGTCTGGTTTCGTTTATCTTGGTCAGTTCTTGGATCACGACCTAACCCGGGATGAAACCAGACTCGAACACGCATCGGCCGCTCCGGAGAGAACCAAAAATCTTCATGTGCCTCGGCTGAATTTGGAAAGTCTCTACGGTGGAGGACCGAGGAAATCGCCCGATCTCTATGATCATTCCGAGAGCGGGAGCGAGACTTTTCTCTTGGGCAGCACCGAGGCGCTGCCACGCAAAAGGATTCCGTCTACGCCGGACGATTTCTTTCGGCGAAACGGAAGACCGCTGCTCGCGGACAATCGCAACGATCAGCATTTAATTTTGGCCCAACTGCACGTTGTCTTTCTCCAGTTTCACAATCGCATGATTGGTTATCTCAAACACGGCAGGGCAACTGACGAAGCTTTTCCGAATGAAACCATTTTCGACGCGGCGCGCCGGCTGGTTGTCTGGCATTACCAATGGATCGTCCGCAACGAATTCCTGAAGTGGTTTGTCTTACCGGAAGTTTTGACGGACATCGAAAAACACGGGCCACGTTTTTTCAAACTGGTTCCGGGCGAAAAAGTTCCGTCACTTCCGGTTGAGTTTACTCAAGCGGCTTTTCGTTTTGGCCACAGCATGGTGCAACCTCAATATGAAATTAATCAGTGGGTTGGACTTGTCCGTTTGTCCGAGTTGGTTCGAAAAACAAGACCGGACGAACCCGGCGAACCGCTTCCGGCCGATAACGTCTTGGACTGGGACCGCTTCACGCGCACCTGGGGCGGGAACGCGAATTTCGCGGAGAACATCGACACCTTGATCTCCGAGGACATGTTTAATTTGCCGGCGGCGGCGATGCCCGTTCCTACCAAGACGCCGCCACCGCCGTTGCCGGAGATGACGCTTGTGCGCGGATCTCGAATCGGTTTGCCGTCAGGACAAGAGGCCTGTCGAGCCGCGGGGGTGCAATCGCTCGCTGAAACGCAGGTCGGATTCGATGACGAAGGTAACGAATTTCTTCGAGACCGCGGCCTGAACGAGAAGACGCCGCTTTGGTATTATCTATTGCGCGAAGCGGAGGTCCTTGGGATACGTAGATTTCGGGGCGGCGAATGTCTCGGGCCTCTCGGTAGCCGCATTGTTGCTGAAGTTTTGCTGGGCGTGATGAACGCGGATCCCGAACATTATTTAAATGTGGATCCGAATTGGAGGCCGTTGACCGCTGTTTTCGGTGGATCAAATGAACCGCGACGACTTGATACCCTCAGAAAGTTTGTGGCGTTCGCGAAAGGTCGGCCAGCCCGCTAAGCAGACTGGACCGAGACAGTGAAAATTCGCGCGCGCGGCCGGACCTATGCGACCGCGGCGGTAGCGGCGGACGCGAAAGTCGAAGGAATTGCAGGGCAGGTTAAGAATTTTCTGAAACGGCCGTGCCGTGGCTCTTCTCCGCAGGTTGGGAATCGTGGGACAATTCCATTCGACAGAGTAATCGCGCCGGCGGTCACCTTCGCCGTTGGGCGATTGCGATCGAAGAGGTTGGCCGTGGGAGAGATCATGGCTCATTCCGCTTGGCGTGATCTGGGTAAGCACCTGTTAGCGCGTCTCTCCTTTGCGCTCGCACCGACTCTGCGCCTTCAGCACAGCATCGAGAAAGCGGTGGAGCGAAGCGAGCGGCGTCGCCACGAGAGTGGCGAAATTAACTTTCTCGAGACCGTGAAAGAATTTCCGGGCGCTCTGGACACCGCAGCACGAATCATTGCCGCTTGGTGGGAGGCGCAAGATGAGCTGCTCGATCGTCTTTGGCGCGATAAAGATAATCTGTGCGACGTTTTTCTGAATGGGCGCCGACATTTCCGGATCGTTCGCATCCGCGCCGGACTTTCCGATCCGCATAATGGCGGAAAAACCGCAACGATGCTCGAGTTCGCGGGGCGGGGTCGCGTCATTTATAAGCCGAGGTCAGGTGCGGGGGAAGAACTGTGGTTCACAGCTTTAGGTTGGCTGGCTCGAAACGGCCTCCAGTTTTCGTTTCGTGTCCCGAAAATTCTGAAGCGAAAGAATTATCTTTGGATGGAATTTCTGCCGACAAGGGGTTGCCGCACTGCTCGTGAAATCCGAAATTTTTACTTTCGTTGGGGAGCACAGGCAGCTCTTGCGCAAATTCTTGGCGCTACCGATTTGCATCGAGAAAACTGGCTCGCCGTAGGGTCGCAGCCGATTTTGGTGGACGCGGAATTAATCGGCGACGCTGAGCCGCCGAAGCGAACTGGAAGAACTCGCTTAGATCGACAATCGCTGCCGATGCTTCTCCAGACCGGCTTACTGCCGCTTACCCCGCGCGATCGAGTTGGTTTTTATCAGGGAATCGCTCCTTTTGATGCAACGATTCCAGAGACGGCGCCGCCGAGTTGTTGGCCTCGCTACCGGCGAGCGATCCAGAAACCTTCGAAATATGTAAACGATCTTGTTCGCGGATTCGAAGCTGTTGCCGGGATTTTTGCCGATCGATGCTCGGCAGAAAAGTTTTTCAGGGAAATAGTTTCGCCTGCCGGGCAACGGAAAGATGGGCGCGTCCTTCTGCGGGCCAGCGCGCAATACGCGCGACTTCTGCGGGATTCCGTTGAAGCGCGGAATATGGTTTCTGCAGGCGAACGTTGGCGGCTGCTTGCGCGCGAGTGTTGCGCGTCCGCCGAAAACCGACGAGTCGGACTTGCCGAAGTGCGCTCGCTCTTGCGTTGCGATATACCAAAGTTTACGACGCGGCGAAGAGCTGTTCCCGCTTCGTGGAAGAGCTTTTCAGCCGCTATCGCGGACCTGAAGGGTTCGTCGCGACTTCTTCGCCGACGTGTTCTCCTAGGAATTCGTCCTGTCTAGGACGCACCTGGAATTCACTTATCTTTTCCAGTGCAGAAATCTTCTGCCTCTTACCAAAAATTGTAGGTGCAGCGAACGTATTCCATCGTATGCCCATTCGGATGTCCGTTCGCGGCAGGAGGTATTTCCAGCACAAGCGAGCCGGTTCCATCGCGTTTCGCTTTGTCCAAGTCGCCTTCTGGTATGAATACAACCTTGGCATCTTGTGGCACATTGATTTCGCCAAGGGTGCGAAAAGCATTGCGAGCGAATTCGTCCGATTCCAGACATTTCGCTCCAAAACTTCTGTCGCTCATTATTTTCTTCAGGACTGCGGTGCAGGCCGCTTTTTTATCGTCAGGGTTGTTCCATTTTCTCATGTTTTTAGTTTCTTGCTGTTTGTTTGCGTTGAGGTTCGGTGTCTAAGTTTGCTGCTTTTCGAAGGGCTTCGATTTTCAGCTTCAATTTGCCGAGAATGGTTTGAAAGCGGATATCATCCGCGATCCCATCGAATCGCGGATCGAGAGAAAGCGAACGGTAATCGATCCAACCGGCTGAAACTGCGGTCTCGAGGTGTCCAATCGAGGATTCGGTTTTCCCGAGAGACGCTTCGATCGCAGAAATTCGATAAAGAAGATCAGGATTGTCCGGGGCGGCCGCGAGCGACGACAATTCCTTGGTCAGGGCTTCGCGCAATAGAGGCCGTCCGTGTTTGGAGTCGCCTCTAGTGAGGCGCAGAAAGCCTAGTGCTGACTTGAAACTTATATTTCCGTAGAATGTCGCGCCGCCATCGCCATCAGCTTGGGCAAGCTTATCGTACAAGCGTTCGGCCTCTGAATAGTTACGCGCGAAAAATTCAACCATGGCGGCCATCTCGTCTGAGTAGATGGACTGGCCGTACCGTTCTCGTTGCTCGCGGCATATTACGCGCGCGGCCCCCACATTCCCGTGGAGAAGCTGAAGTCGAGATATGCCGACCCAGCCGCGTGGCAATTGCGATTCTAAGTTTATCGCTCGCCGATACGCAGCCTCAGCTTGATCGTCATTGCACAGGTTTGACCAACAATCCCCAATTAAAGCATCCCAGGTCCCCGCATGTCTTGCACAGGAGCGAGCTATTTCGTACCACGGCAGAGCCCTGTCCGGGTGCCCGAGGCTCTCTAACGTCATCCCAATAAATCCCATCACGTGTTCCTCAGGTCCGCCTAATTCTATTGCCCGCATCTGCTCTTCCAGGGAATCGCGCAATCGTCCTCTTTGATACAGAGCTCCAGCAAGCGCTCGGTGACCATCCGCTAGCATTGGAGCCAACCGGAGAGCTTCGCGCGCTTCGATCTCAGCGCGATCCAGAAAACGGGGATCGGAAACCAAGTGGATGCGACTTGCCGCTGAATTCCCCAGGTAGGCGTGCGCCAAAGCGGACCTCGGTTCCAAACTGAGTGCTTTTTCGAAGCAACTGATCGCACGATCCAAATCCACGACGGTATAGCGAAAGTGTAGGTCGCGACCGGCCGTAATTAATTCCCGCGCCTGCTCGTTTTGTAAGCCGGGATCACGCCTGGATGCGATCAAGTTCGACCAGTCGTTTGCGGTCAAAACCGAATACAACGCCGGCGCTAAACCGCGTGTGAATGATTTCAAATCGGATGCTGCGTCGAGATCGACAATTCGTCCGAAGAGTGATTCGCCATCAGGATCGAGCAGCTGCACGGAAATTTGCAAGCCGCGATCCGTTTTTCGGCGAGTGCCGAAGAGCGCGGTGCGCGTTTTGAAATTACGAGCGGCCGTTTTCACATCGCTGGCATCGCTGACTCGGACCACGCGAGCGTTTCCGATGCTTGAAAGTTCTGTTTGCAATCCTTGCGCCAGTGTTGCGGTCCAATCGGATTGTTCCGTTGCGGTGTCGAGGTCGAGGAAAGGCAATATCGCGACCGAGTTCCTCGCCAGCTCATTTTCTCGGATTTGGTTTTGCAACTTCCAGTTCTGGACCTGGCGAGCGACTACTGCGACGCCGAACAACAAGCAAACAGCCAGACTCCCCGCGAGCACCGGATTCCTGCGTGACCAGCGATAGAGCCGGACTGGCGCCGAGACCGGTCTCGCTTCAATCGGTCGCCCTTGTAGCCATCGCTCAAGCTCAGCCGCAAGCGCGGCCGCGGATTGGTAACGCAGATTTGGATCGCGTTCGAGACAACGAGCGCAAATCGTTTCCAGATCGCGGGAAGCGTTCGGAACAATCGAGCGCAGCTTCGGAGCGTTGCTTTCAGCTGCCTGGCGAATTACCGCGACCGCGTGCTCGCCCAAAAACGGTGGTCGTCCGCTAAGTAGCTCAAATAAAATAGCGCCAAGACTGTAAACATCGGCCGCTGGTGTAAGGTCTGTGGCTGCATTCTCCGCCTGTTCGGGCGCGATGTAGCCGGGTGTGCCGAATACAGTGAGCGTGCATGTCAGCTCCTGGGTGGCATCCAGCCATTTGGCCAAACCAAAATCGCTCACCATCGGTTCACCGCGCGCATCCAGCAGAATGTTTCCAGGTTTCAGATCACGATGAAGAATTCCCTGGCTGTGCGCGTAATCGACCGCTTTCGCCACGGTGGCAACCAATTCGGCTGCGCGTCGCGGGGAATCGCGGAAAGTGTGTCGCGAGTCTGACAAACTTCCGCCAGCGGCGAATTTCATGCTGAAAAATGGAAGGCCGTCGTCAGACGCACCAACGTCGTAAATGGGCAGAATGTTTGGATGCTCGAGACTGGCGGCCGCGATCGCTTCGCGTTGAAATCGGGTGAGGGTCTCACGCGAATCGCTGTGATAATTGAGCACTCGCTTGAGGGCGACGATCCGCCGCGAAGGCGCGTGCCGCGCGCGATAAATAACTCCCATCCCGCCGCGGCCAATCTCTTCCAAGATTCGGTAGCTCCCCAATTGCCAGTCGCGATCCGGAATGTCGACGGCGGCGAGGAGTGCGTCGAAATCCTCGATCTCCGTTTCGGTTGATTCCAAGCCGCTGCGCAGCAAGCAGCTCACGCACACGCCGGATGCAACCCGCGCCAGCGATCCGCATCGACAACGCACACAATTCTGCGCGCCCTGCTCCGGCAAATCAGTTAATCCTGAAAAATTCATCCGTCTGATTCACTGAGTGCTGGCGAGTGCGGCGCACAAATAGCGAATTTCGTCGTCAATCTCGGCTGGGTCGGTCACGGTGTGTGAGACTTCCTCCCGCAAAAGGATGCGATAGCGTACCCGGAGTTGATGCAGCATGCGTTTGATAACACTCTCGGACACGCCCAGCGAAGCGGATAAGGCGGCATAAGAAATCTCCATTCGCTCGAGACTGAGGTACTCGCTTAGGGTCGTGAACATTCGCAGCCGCCCGCGGCTTTCACATTCCTCAGCTAATCGGCGCAAGGCCTGCTCGACTACAGTCGCGGCCCAGCGCACATCAAAAATCCGTTCCGGCGGGCACGTTTTAAGTTCCTGTCCGTAGATCGACAATTGTGATGGCGCTTCTGCCATCCACTCATCCCAGGCCACAAATTGGATCCGGCCGCCACGTTTTTGACGCCGGGCGAGGTGCTGCTTGTCGTTCAAAAAATTTTCCACTGCCGTTCGCAGCAGAGATCGAAAACGTCCTCGCGCCGGATCCGCCAATAGGAGCAGGTTGCCTCTAAGCACCATCACAAAAAAATCCTGTGTTAGGTCCTGTGCATCGGTTACGGAATATCCCCGTCGGCAGATTAATGCGAAAACCGGTCGCCAATAGACGCGGCATAGCTCGGTCAAGGCTTTTTGCGCAGCATCCTGCGTCTCGCCGGTCTGGGCGCAGGAGAGAACGATGCTCCAGCGGGTGGTTTGGAACCGGCTCGAATTGAGCGTATCGCTGCCTGCCGGTTCGGCCTTCACGGGCGGCGATGATGGAATGTTGCGCCATAATGGACAAGTCTAAAGGCTGCAAGGTCGAGCGACGCGCGTGGCGTTTCATGCTGGGGCAGGTCTCGCTTTCATTTGGTCATTACGAGATTTGCCGGTAGAAGTTCCGAAAAACTTACCAAAATCAGAAGTTCTCGGTTACAAGAGCATTCGTCAGGAGCATCCGATTTTAGAATGAGAGTTACTGCGGAGCAGCAAATTCATATCGAACAGCTGAAGGTCCTTGCCCGCGTTGGCGTCACCCAATCAGAACGCGCGCGGCGACAGCGGCTCGTTCTCAACATCACGCTTTGGCCTGCGCGCGATCTCCGCGATCTGCAAGACTCAATCGGTCGCACGGTGGATTACTCTTTGGTGTGTAAGGAAACGAAATTATTCCTGTCGCGGCAATCACCGAAACTCGTCGAAACGCTCGCCAACAATCTCACAGCCCATCTGCTGCGGAAGTTTCGGATCCGAAAGATCAGCGTCGAAATTCGGAAGTTTGTTCTCAAAGACGCAGCCTACGCCGCTGTTATTGTTACACGAAGCGCTTCACTGGATTAATGGCTGAAGTTTAGTCGTGCGGGTTTCAGTCAGAAGCTCGACCGAGCCAAGGCGTTCCAGTTTAACTTTGGGCTTGTCATTTCGCTCTCGTTAGCTCAAACCGGCACTCCTATGAAAACCGCCTATCGACCTATCGCTATTGCCATTGTTCTAACTCTGGGATGTGGCGCGCTCACCGTGGTGCTGCGGGCGTTTGCTCAACCGCGTGCCAGTAACGTGAAGCTCACTTTAAACATCGATGGTTATGCCAGATTGAAGTCGTCCTACCATGGTAATCACGACGAGTTTGAAAGACTTCTCCAACAGCATGGCTCTGCCTATTACTTGAAACATCACAATGACACTGGCGACCGCGTTCATCAAAAAGGCCCCAAACCGGCAAGTGCGACAGGAGCTCAGCACGCGCCCACTTCGGAGATTATTCCAGTTCAGTTGACGACAAGCTCGCCGACACCGGCGGCCACAGCAGGAATGCCTTTGAGCGCAATTACGGGACCGAGCGTCACGCAAACGCTCACTACTGCGTCGGCCGCAGACATGCAGGCAGTGCTGAGTGCGTTTGAGCCGTAGATCGCCCCGCTGATTTCGAGACTGGGAGCGCGTGCGCCGGAAAAATATTTACCTGGCGTGGTTCACATTTCATTTTTTTCTGATCGCTGCGATCTCGATTCGCCAGCTCCTGTGGCTCATCGCCGCCGGACTGACAATCATTGCTTCTGACTCGGGCGTCTGGGCGCAGAGTGAAAAAATTGCATCCGCAATTGGCGCAAACCGTTTGCCTGCCTCAAAACCGGCCCGAGCAACACTGCTCGGTTATATGCACAGCGCTGGAATCGAGGGCGCTTATGGCTTTTTCGCGCCGAACATTCCGGAAAGCTACAAACTGGTCTTCGAGTTTCGCGATCCCGATGGCGGTCTCGAATACGATTTGCCGAACGTCGAATCGCGTGCTGCTGGTTTCCGATTGGGCAGCTTGCTCGACATGGTCGGGCGAAGCGATTCCGAGCAGTTTCGCAAAATCGTCGTCCGGATGGTGACGTTAAATGTCTGGCAGAATCATCCGGGCGCCGCTTCCGCTCATGCCGTGTTCGGAAAATTGAAATTGCCCGACCCGCGCGAGTACGAGCGCGGCGTCAGGCCATCCTATGAATTTATCGCAGCCTACGAGTTTGAACGACGTGCCGATCCGAACGCCAGATAGCATCAAAAATGTGCCCGGGCGTTTGCGTGAGTGGTTTTTTCCCGCAAGCTCCGACTGCTGGTTGTCGATCTTGCGGATCGGTCTCAGCCTTCAATTGATCTTCTACACATTTTCGCTCCGCGCTGACTGGCTTTCTCTTCTTGCCGGAAGCGGCCGCGGATTCGTGAGCCGCGATCTGGCCGAAGCGTTGTTGTCGCTCGAAAGTCCAATAGTACCGCGACTGGGTTGGCTCGTGGTTGCGGGAAAACAGCTCGGTCTTAACGAAGCGACTGTCCTCGATCTGAGTTGGTATTGTTTAACACTGGCAAGCGCTTTCCTGCTGATCGGGCTGTTCTGTCGTCCGATGGCCATCGCCAGTTGGTTTCTTCACCTTGGCTCGGTTAAGAGCGGCGGACTTGCGAGCTATGGCGTCGACGCTTTGACCACGACGGGCCTGTTCTATCTCATGCTCTCGCCGCTGCCCGATCGGCTTGCGCTCGATTACCTTTGGCGCAAAAAATTGTCCAATCCGCAATTACTCGGGTTTTGGCGCCGAGTTCTTCAATTGCATCTTTGCCTGATCTATTTTTCTAGCGGGCTAAGCAAAGCACTCGGCCGAGATTGGTGGAACGGGACCAACCTCTGGCGCGCTCTCACTCGTCCACCATTTGATCTCATTTCGGCCGACATTCTCGTCCGGTTTAAATATTTCTTGCCGGTCAGCGGCATGGCGGTTTGGTTGTTGGAAATTGGTTACCCATTTTTTATTTGGCGTCGCCAAATACGGCGTCCATGGCTCATCGCGGTTTTGCTCATGCACGTCGGCATCGGTATTGCCATGGGCATGTATTTGTTCGCCTCGATCATGATTGTCTTGAATCTGGCCGCGTTCGGCCCTGGAGTTCTTTGGGCTGATAAGAATCCGGCAGAGAATGGTCCACCCCATTCACCCGATCTTTTGCCTAACGATTAGGCTCGACCAAAGCGCCCGCTTTTGCGACCATCTTCCAAGCGTACGAGTGCTCCACAGCCGCCAGTCATGTCCGCTGAGTCATCGCCCGATCTCCAGCTCGAGATCGCTCACCTTTTGCTAGTCGACGTCGTCGGCTATTCCAAGTTGCTGGTCAACGAGCAGATCGAAGCCATGCAGGAGCTAAATCGCATTGTGCGCGAGACCGAATGTTTTCGTGCTGCCGAAGCCAAAGGTAAACTCATCCGTTTACCTACCGGCGACGGAATGGCGCTCCTTTTTTTCGAGAGCCTGGAGCAACCAGTCCGCTGTGCGCTGGAGGTTGCAGAAAAATTGCGAAGCTCGACTGGAATTCAAGTGCGCATGGGAATACACAGCGGTCCCGTCAACCAGATGCCGGATGTGAATGACCGGGTTAATATTGCGGGGGCGGGCATTAACATCGCGCAACGCGTCCTCGATTGCGGAGACGCCGGCCACATTCTTGTATCGAAACACGTCGCCGACAACCTCGTTCACTATCGGCACTGGCAGCCCTATCTGCACGACCTCGGCGAATGCGAAGTCAAACATGGTCTGCGGCTTCACCTTTTTAATCTGTGCAAGGACGGGCTTGGTAATCTTGCGCCGCCGCAAAAGTTTAAATATCGCAAACGCTGGAAAGATACCGGCGCGGTTCGTCCTGTTTCCGCACCGCGTTGGCCGCGTTGGACGCCTCTGGCTGCGCTCCTTTTCTCAGCTTGCGCCCTCGTCCTCAGCTTCTTTCTCTTTTTCAGGCCTCACTGGATTAACAATGCCGATGAAAGAATTGCCCTTGCCGGGACAATTCTGGACAAAAGCATCGCGGTTCTTCCATTTGAAAATCTAAGCGATGACAAACAGAACGCCTATTTTGCCGATGGCGTTCAGGACGAAATCCTCACTAACCTCGCGAAAGTCGCGGATCTTAAAGTGATCAGCCGCACGTCGGTGATGCAGTACAAAAACATCGCCCAGCGTAACCTCCGCGCAGTCGGCAAAGCACTCGGTGTCGCACACATTCTTGAAGGCGCGGTCCAGCGCGCCGGCGGGAGAGTTCGGGTCAGTGCTCAGTTAATTGATGCTCGCACCGATGCGCATGTGTGGGGGGAAAGCTACGACCGCGACATCGCGGACGTGTTCGCGATCGAGAACGAGCTGGCCCAAAAAATCGTCGCCCAACTCAAATCGAAACTCTCTCCCAGCGAAAAAGCCGCCATCGAACAAAAACCCACCAACGATTTGGCCGCCTATGATCTGTACCTACGGGGACGTGAGCTTGTGGAGGGTGCAGTTTTCTCCTCCGGTAACGAACTTTTCGAGGCGATTCGTTTGCTCGAACAAGCACTTCAGCGCGACCCATCTTTTGCTCTCGCATACTATCAACTCGCACACGCGCACGATCAATTGTATGTCCGCGCGATTGATCACACGACTGAGCGTTTGAAATTGGCCGAAGCTGCGATTGAATCGCTTCGCCGTCTCCGGCCCGATTCAGGTGAAGCGCATCTCGCTTTGGCCAAACATCTTTACTGGGGCTATCTCGATTACGATAACGCGCGCAAGGAATTGGCGGCTGCTCGGGGAGCATTGCCTAACGAGCCAGTGATTTTCTTACTCACCGGTTACATCGACAGGCGACAAGGCCGATGGGAGGAATCCTTGCAAAACATGCGGCATGCTTTGGAGCTCGATCCGGCTGGTCCACAGACACCGTTCATGCTCGAGCAGATTTCAAGGACCTATGATCTCCTGCGCCGCTACGCGGATATGGCCGCTGCGCTTGATCGCGCGCTCGCTCTGACCCCGAACAATTTAAATCTTCGGGTTAACCGAGCTCTCCTTGATGTTTCCTCGCGCGGCGACATTCAACCGTTCAAAAACACCTTGCGCTCTCTTGTTGCCGACAAAACTCACGCCGCGCACCTCGCTTTCGAATGGCTCGAACTGGCGAGATATGAACGAAATTGGGATGATGCCGCGCGCGCACTCAGTGTCATGACGGCCGATGGATGTCGCGAAGAATCCCTTCCTTTCCCGCGCGCATGGTGCGAGGGGACTGTGGCTCGTTTCCGCGGTGATGGCGACAAGGCGCGTTCTGCATTCACCACCGCTCGCGCGGAAGTGGAACAAATCATTAAGCAGCAACCTGAAAATGCACCGGCTCTTTGCGTGCTTGGTTTGATAGATGCCGCTCTTGGTAACCGGAGAGATGCAGTCCGCGAATCCAAACGAGCCGTGGAGCTTCTTCCAGTCGCAAAAGATTCAGTTGATGGAGCAAGAATGATCAAATATTTAGCGCTCACTTATGCGTGGACCGGAAAGAAAGACGCCGCTTTTAGTGAGCTAAGTGATGCCGTCAAAATTCCCGGCTACCTGAGTTATGGCGAGCTGAAGCTCGATCCGATGTGGGATCCGATTCGGGACGATCCGCGCTTCCAAAAAATTGTCGCGTCGCTCGCGCCGAAATAACTAGCGGTAACTTTGCCCGCGTGACACGTTCGCAACGTTCTGCTGGTTAAACATGCGCAAAGGGAGATTTCACAAAGCCGTTGCCGATATCGCGCAGCGTTATAGCGAGTCGGTATCATTCGATCGTCGGCTTTACCGGCAGGACGTCGCTGGCTCTATCGCTCACGCCGCCGCGCTGGCTAAAGCGGGGATTGTCTCCGCTGCGGAACAGAAACAAATCGAAGCCGGACTGCGCGAAATCGAGAAGGAAATCGATTCCGGGAAATTTCAGTGGGACGAATCGCTCGAGGACATCCACATGAATATCGAGAGCGCGCTCACGAAAAAAATCGGAGACACCGGCGCGAAGCTGCACACTGCGCGGAGCCGCAACGATCAGGTCGCCCTCGACCTCCGGCTTTACGTCAAAGATCAAATCAACCGGACGTCGTCGCAGCTCAAAAAATTACAGACGACTCTTCTCAATCTCGCCGAGAAGAATGCCGATGTTGTCATGCCCGGTTACACCCATTTGCAGCGCGCCCAGCCGATTTTGTTCGCGCACTACTTGTTAGGCCAGGTCGAAGCGTTCGCGCGAGATGTCGAACGTCTCGACGATTGTCTGGAAAGAACGGACGTTTTGCCGCTCGGCTCCGGTGCGCTCGCCGGTTCCACCATCGTTCTCGATCGCAAACTGATCGCGCGCGAGCTCGGATTTGCCCGCGTCAGCCAAAACAGTCTCGATGCGGTTAGCGATCGCGACTTCGTTTGCGAATTCGTTTTTTGTCTCGCAATGATTGGAATGCATCTCTCCCGCGTGAGCGAAGATTTGATCATCTGGAGCACGAGCGAATTCGGCTACATCGAGTTCAGTGAAGGGTTTGCGACTGGGTCGAGTTTGATGCCGCAGAAGAAAAATCCCGATATGGCCGAGCTCACGCGCGGGAAAACCGGGCGGCTTTATGGAAACCTGATCTCGATCTTAACCACATTGAAAGCGCTGCCCTCGTCTTACAATCGCGATCTCCAGGAAGACAAGGAGCCGCTGTTTGATTCTGTCGATACCGTCACGGCTGCGCTCGAAATATTTTCGGCGATGCTGCCCGAATTGAAAATCAATCGAGAGCGAATGGAAAAAGCCGCGAGCGATCCGAACCTTCTCGCAACTGATCTTGCCGAATATTTGGTGAAAAAAGGAATGGCTTTTCGTGAAGCGCACGAAATCGTGGGCAAGCTCGTGGCTGGCGCAACCGAGAAGGGAACGAAGCTCAATGCGATTGCGCTGGCTCAGCTAAAAAAACTCTCACCGCTGTTCGATGTCGATGTTACCGATGTTTTCGACGTCCGCCGTTCGCTTGCTGCACGTCGCGCCATTGGCGCCCCTTCGCCGGAGAATGTGAAAGCGCAGATCAAGTCTTGGCGAAATCAGTTGCGCTAAAATGCGATTCACCAATTTGCTGCCGGAAGAAAAAGGGTGGGTGACAAGATCGACAGCGACGCATTTTGCCGACAAGCATCTCGCGGTCGTGACCGAACTCGTCCAAACGCCGACGAATCCCGAGCCGAGACCGTGGACGACCGTTCGTCGCAAAGCCGCCGTCGTCATCGCTCCGCAAACCGCTGACGGAAAGTTCGTGCTCATCAAAGAAGAACGCGTTCCGATTCGCGCCGCTATCTGGTCTATGCCTGCGGGTCAGATCGACGACGACATCAAACCTGACGAAAAAGAAATTGAAGCGGTCGCATTGCGAGAGCTGAACGAGGAGACTGGCTACGAGCTCGCGCCCGACGGTGAGCTGATTCCGCTTGGTTACTTTGTCACCTCACCGGGTTTCACGGACGAGCATTGCTACCTTTTTCTGGCGCGCTTCGTTCAAGTCGCCGCCGTTCAGCAAAAGGAAGAGGGCGAGGGAATTCTCGAGTCCCGCGCATTCACGGTCGCAGAGTTGAACCGGATGATCGCAGCAAACGAAATCCGCGACTCCAATACGCTGAGCATTTGTGCGCGCATGGCCGCGCGCGGATTTTTCTCGTTCGTCGCGCAACGGTAGATGTCGATCTAATGGCACTGCAAGACATCTTCAAATTCCGCGAGTTGCCGGAAAGAGAAACATCCAAGCCGTTTCTCGAGCATCTCGAAGACTTGCGGTGGACGGCCGTGAAAATGGCGATCACTCTCGTTCTGGCGATGATCGTTTGTTTCGCTTTTCGTTCAGTGCTCGTGCGTGTCATGCAGGCGCCGCTCCACGCGCTCGATCCGCAAGTCGGCGCGCTCAAAGCGCTGGGCATTACCGACTCGCTCGTGATTTCGTTCCACCTCGCGTTTTACGCCGGGATCGTGATTTCATTTCCGTTGCTCCTTTATTTCGTTGCGCAATTTGTTCTTCCCGCGCTGACCGCAATCGAAAAGCGTTTTTTGTTTCCAGCTATCCTCGGCAGCTTCGGACTTTTTCTACTCGGCGTGGTCGTCTGCTATTTCTGGTTGCTTCCGAAAACGATCCTTTTCTTTTTCCGCGACACCCAATCGCTCGGATGGGTGCCGACCTGGACTGTTCAACAATATTATTCGTTCGTGACAAAATTCGTTCTCGGTTTCGGAATGGCTTTTGAATTACCGGTTGTCGTTCTCGCTTTGGTTTACTTCGGTCTCATTACTTACCAATTCATGGCCCGCACCCGTCCGTACGCGGTCGTGCTCATTTTTATACTCGCTGCCATTATCGCGCCGACGCCGGATCTCTTGACCCTCATCGCAATGGCGTTGCCGATGTCTTTACTTTACGAAAGCTGCATCTGGGTCGCCTGGTTGATGGAGCGTCGTGCGTCGCGCTCGCGTCTTACCTGATCGCGTGGAAATTTCTTTCTTTTATACACTTTTCGCGGTGGTCGCGTTCGTTCTCGGCGCAGCCATCGGCTCGTTTCTGAACGTCGGCATTTATCGGTTGCCGCGCGATATCTCGATCAAACAACCGCGCCGTTCGTTTTGTCCGGTTTGCAAGACGCCGATTCCGTGGCGGCAAAATATTCCGCTGGTGAGCTGGCTACTCCTGCGTGGCCGTTGCGCCAAGTGTGGGGCCAGGATTGCCTTTCGTTACCTCGGCGTCGAATTGCTGACCGCCCTCTTGTTTCTCGCGGTGTGGCAATTGTTTCCGTGGAAAATCGCGATCGCCTATTGGGTTTTCGTTTCGATCCTGCTCATAGCTACCTTCGTCGATCTCGAACACTTTATTATTCCCGACCAGATCACCATCGGCGGCACGATCGCGGGAATTGTCGCGAGTTTTATTGTTCCCGAGTTGATGAGCACGGATTCGCGGCTGGCTGCGCTGGTTCGTGCTGCGCTCGCGGCCGCGCTCGGTTATGTGATTTTGTGGATCGTGCTCGAAGGCGGCAAGATCGCTTTCGGCAAAAAACGGGTGAAGCTGGATGGACCAACGCCGTTTATCTGGACGCGCCATGGCGACGACGCCGATTTCATCGTCGGCGAGGAACGCAGTTTGTGGAGCGATTACTTCGCCCGCGAAAGAGATCGCTTATTACTTCACTGCGACGAAGCGAAGATCGACAACCGTGTTTTTGGAAATGAGATCCTGGAGTTTCACTACAATCGCGTCCGTGTCGGAGCCGATGAATTCGTGCTCGATACCGTCGATCGGATTTCCGGGGTCGCGCACGAGCTGGAAATCCCGCGCGAAGCGATGGGCCGCGGCGATTTAAAATTTCTGGCGGCGATCGGCGCCTTTCTCGGCTGGCGCGGTGTTTTGTTCAGTATTTTTGCCGGCTCGGTGTTCGGCTCAATTGTTGGACTGGCGACTTTGCTTATCGGCAAACGCGTCTGGTCGGCGAAATTGCCGTTTGGCCCGTACCTCGCCTTCGGCGCTTTTATCTGGATGTTCTTCGGCGAAAAGTTTGTCCAGTGGTACGTGCAACTCGTGAACCCGTTCTAAATCGGCCGCGTCGCCGTTAGCACAGCGGGGTAAAGGCGAACCATTGCCGCCAATAGTAGCGGACGATTTCTTCCAACACCCGCGCCCAATTCTGCATCGCCTCGGCGATGACTTCGTCGCGCGATCCATTCCCGCGGAAACAAACGATCGGTTCGCGTGCAATGATTTTGTATTTGCGATAGCCGATCCGAACAATGAAGAGCGGGTAAATGGGCTTCTCGGAAACGATGGAGAGCACGAACGGCCCGTTCGGGAGAAAAACTTCGCGATCAAAAAATCTCGCTGGCGCGCGCCCTACTCCGCCGACGACACGATCGCCTTGAATGGAAATGATCTCGCCGCTGCGCAAAGCGCTCAGCAAATCGAAAGCAAGCGCAGTTCCGTCGTCGCTGTAACCGACCTTGACCGCGCCGGCGCTCGATTGTTGCAAGGCAAGATCGACATGTTGGGCCGCGAGCGCGTCCGGCTCCGGCGCGCGCACCATTCGGATCTGGCGATGAAATCTTTCGGCGAACAAGGCCGCGCCTAAATCATAGTTGCCCATGTGCGCGGTCAGGACGATCGCACCTCTCGCCGCGGCGAGCTGATCCAAAAATCTTCCGCCTTCGAGCTCATACCGAAATCGCGCCTTTGACATTCGATAGGCCGTCGCGTCGGTCAGCGACCAACCGAAATTCGTGAACACGCGAAGAACGCGCAGATAATTCATCACTCGCCATGAACCAGGACGAATCACGCGCAAGTTCCGCAGAACGGATTTGCGCGCCGGAGTCGCGATGAACAAAAACAGGAAAGCCGCGATCCAAATTAATGGAGGATGGAAGACTGCCGGAAGATGGCGCACGCTCCAATCGACAAAACGCCGCCAAAAAATTCCGTGCACGGCCAGGCCGTGCCACCAGTGACGTTCGACACCGGTCACGCTTCCGCCGGCGTGACCGCGGAACTTCGTTTCGCCGCCGTCGGTGCCGGGGAGGCAAACATCAGCCGCAGATTCGTTAGTTCGGCTTTCCACCAACGCAATAATCCTTTGCGGAGCAATTTCGTCACGCGAAAATCCGGGACGAAGCCATCGTATAATTCGCGCCAGCCGGCATTGCGCCTGGCAAAATGTCCGGTGGCCAATCGGCGTTTGGCCAGCGCCACGAGGCGGCGATTGTAAAATTTCATCACGCTCGCCGCGATGCGTCCACGCCTGCCGTGAAATGGCAGCACGAGAAACGCTTCCTCCGGATTTCGATACGCCGGAATGACCAGCCCGAAATAATACGAGGCCACGTCGAGCAGGAACGCGGCCGACATCAGCTCGGCATCGCCGATGTAATAATATTTGTCCTTGAAGAGCGTCTCGAACCACGAGCGGTACATAATCGGATATTGCTCGTTGTAGTGCGCGACGCTTGCCGTCACATCTTCGCCCGCGAGATTTCGCGCGACGAAATCAGCCACGTAGTTGCTGGTGTAGGAACAGAAATCCAAGCCTGGGCTGTAAAGTGGATCGATAAATCCCGCAGCGTCACCGACGCACGCCCAGCCATCGTCGCAAACTTTTTCGCTGTAATAAGGCAGCGCCGAAAAAGCGTGCACGTCTCCCTCGATCGCGCGCGCGTTGCCAAAGATCTCGCGTCCGACCGGATTTGCCAAAATGTGTGCCTGCAATCGTTCCGCGATGTTTCCCCCATTTGGCAGTTGGAAGATGCGACTGTCGTAAACAATCCCCGCGCTGACATCGCCGCCGCGGAGCGGAATGATCCAACACCACCAACCGTGTCCAGTTAGATGATTCGTCGCCCACGACCGCGCCGTTCGGCACGCGTCCATGTAATCGCGAAACTTTTCCCGCCAATCATAGCTGTCCCAATCTTTCACGCCGGTGAAACGGGCCCAGACCGCATTGATCGGATGCTCGTTGTTCGGCCGATAATGACCGAGCTTTCGCGCCAGCAACGTTGCGCGCCCGCTCGCGTCAATCAGCCAGCGCGCGCGAACTGTTTTGCCAAGAGCCGCCTTCGCCGAGGCTCCGGCGGCCAAGTCGACATCTACCGTCTGTCCGTTCGCGCCGTTCAACTCAATCTTAGTAACCTTGGCCGGCCGCAAGAGTTCGCAGCCGGCGTTCACCGCGCACTCAAGCAAATGGGAATCAAGTTTCGCGCGATCGACTTGAAACGTTTGCACGCGCGAGCCGTAGCGCGGTCCGATCTCTACGCAATCGTCGAACCGCTGATCGGATGAATTGCAAAACCACATTCGCAGGCCCTGTTTTGCGAGTTGCTCGTGACCGAGATAATTAGCCAGGCCAAGGATGCGCGTCATGAAACAGCTGCTCACTTCGGTGGTCGATTCGCCAACTTTGCGATCGAACGTCGCGTTCTTCTCGATGATCAGCACGCGCGCGGCGGGATGCTTGCGCTTGATCATGACCCCCGTCGCCGCGCCGGAAAACGCGCCGCCGATGATCACGACATCGTAATCGAACTCCATCGCCAATAGAGAGGATGGACTTTGCCCGCGGCAAACGCAATTGTGTTCCCTCGATGATCTTCAAGAACGGGCGTTTAATCTTTCCGAATGGCGTTCGCGACGGGCTGGATCTGGCCGTCGAAGACGGGTTGATTACAGCGATTCGGGCGCAAGCGCCGGCGATGGGCGAGACGGTTGTCGATCTTGAAGGCAATTATCTCGTGCCGGGGTTTGTCGATCTTCACGTCCACGGCGGGATGGGTCGCGACACGATGCAAGCCTCGGCCAAAGCTTTTCGCACGATCTGTGATTATCACGCGAGCGGCGGGACGACGTCGCTGCTCCTAACGACCGCGACGGCGCCGATCAAAGCGATCGTGAAAGTGCTGAAGGAGGTGCGCGCCGCTAAGTCGTCGATTAAACAAATCGCCGGCGTGCATGTTGAGGGTCCATTCATTTCGAAATCAAAACCGGGCGCGCAGCGAGCGACTTTCATGCGAAAGCCGACTCGAAGAATGTACAAGCCTTTGCTTGAGCACAGCGGCGTGATCAAACGAATGACGCTCGCTCTGGAATTGCCCGGGGCGATCGCGTTGATTGATGAACTGCGCGGACACAGCATTTCTCCCAGCGGCGGTCACAGTGACGCGTGGGAGGATGACGCGCGGACCGCGTTTGAGCACGGGGTGCGCAGCGTTACGCATACGTTCAACTGCATGTCGAGCACGCGCCGGCGCGGGATCGATCGCGTCGCCGGCTTGCTCGAATTCGCGATGAGCGAACCGGAGATAATCTGTGAGCTGATCGCCGACGGCCATCACGTGTCGCCGACTTTGATGAAAATGTTGTATCGGGCAAAGGGTGTTCGAGGCATTTGTCTCGTGACCGACGCAACTGCCGGCGCTGGATTGCCGGATGGCTCTAAATTTTCGCTCTACGGAACCAAATGCATCGTAAAGAAAGGCGTTTGTCTTTTAGCTGACGAATCCGCGCTGGCCGGAAGCTCTTCGCGGATGATCGATCTCGTTCGGACAATGGTCACGAAAGTTGGCGTGCCGCTGCACGAAGCGGTGGCGATGGCGACCGACACGCCTGCGTTCGTCATCGGCCTGACCAGCAAAGGTCAATTCAAAATCGGCGGCGACGCCGACCTGGTAGTAATTTCACCGGAACTTGAAGTAGTCCGAACATTTCTCGGCGGCGAAGAAGTTTTTCACCGTTAGATCGACAACAGAAACTCGGCGATCTCGAGAGACGCGCGCGGACGGCTGAGTTTGGAAATGTTCGCCGACCATTGACGCCACTGTTTCGCATCGTCGGCGAATGCGCGCCGAACTTGTGCGACCACTTCATCGTTCGAAAGTGCGATCGCGCCGGAGTTTGTTTCAACGATCAGTCGCGCGTTGCCTTCTTCCTGACCGGAAACGACGTGATTGATGATCATCGGACATCGAGCGGCGATCGTTTCCTGGACCATCGCGCCGCCGGCTTTGCCAATGAGTAAATGATTTTCGCAAAGCATTCGCGGGAGTTCATCAGTCCAGCCGAAGATCTGGATTTTCCCATCACCTGCGACTGCTTCGATCGCCCGCCGAAGTCTTTCATCGCGGCCGACTGTGACAGTTAACTGAATATCCAGCTCGAGAAGCTTCCGCACGAGCTGCGGCGCGCGGCGGGTGCCGGCGTTGATGACATAGAGTAGGCGCGGGTTAGTTTGCGGAAGTGGATGTCGATCTTTGGCGAAGTCGGCAAACCGCGGACTTACCGGAAAACCGAACACTTTGATTTTCTCTGGCGGCACGCCGCTATTGCGGACAACGGCCGCGCTTTGGTCGTTCGCGACGAGAAAATAATCTGCCGGTGAACGATACCAGATCGCATTGACCGTAATCGAGTCGGTCACGATGGCGACGTTTTTGCAGCGCCGAAAGCTTTCGGGGTTCGTTGCCAAAATCTGCTGCAGCAAATGAGGGTATGGTGGAAAGGTCGAGACGGCGACGTCCGGTTGGAAACGGTCGAGCAGGCGGCCGAGATTTTTCTTGAGGCCGTGGAATCGTTGGAATCGTTCGTCAAAATTTTCTATTCGGTCGAGCCAGTTGTAAACGTAGCCCCACGATTTCGGCCAATGATTGATAAGGGCGAGATACGCCCGCCGAACGAGTTCATTGAAAGCGCCAAACGTTTCCGGGAACAAATCGCGCAATTCGACTTCAATCTTCGGCGCGACCCGGGCCAGCCCGGCACGGACACCACGCGCGGCGCTGTTGTGACCCTCGCCAAAACCGGCGGTGAGGATCAAAATTCTTTTCACGATTCGTTAGGCCAACACCGCAGCGACAGCAGCTGAAGCGAGTGGAAGTTTAATGGATATTTCCGGTCGGCAAAGTAAACTCTGAAAACGTGAAAACGGTGCGCATGATCCTGAAAGTTTTTCGCCGCTTGGTCTGGGAAACCGCGACCGACAATACTACCGGTCTGGCCGCGCAGATGGCTTACACTTTGTTGATCGCGCTCGCGCCGGTGCTTCTGTTTCTCTGGCACCTGCTCGGTTTGTTTGGAACCGATCCAGCAAAGTTGCATGGAATTTTCGGCGTCCTAAAAAGCTTTCTCCCACCGGATCCAAAGGTGCAGGACATTCTCGATGCTGCAGCCGCGAGTGTGGTCGTGACCGGCTCGAGCGGATTGCTCGCGAACGCCGGGATCCTGCTCGGAATTTACTGCGGCACAGTTTTCATCGCCACGATCTCGCGGGCGCTGAGTCATACCTACGGAGTGACCGAGCAGCGGAATTGGTGGTCGAAATACATCATTTCGTTTTTGCTGCTGTTCTGGTTCGGGATCGTCATCCTGGTTTGTTTTAATGCCATCGTCTTTGGTGAAACCTTGGCCGGTGTCGCCGAAGTAAATTTTCAATTAACGATACCGCTGCAGCGATGGGTCGCGGCGTTGAACCTGCCGTTCACGGCGATCGTGCTGATTGGGATGGCGCTCGTTTTGTATCTGCTGACGCCGGAAAATTATCTCACCGTTCGACAGGCGTTGCCGGGCGCGATTTTTTTCTCGGCCGGCTGGATCACGGTAACGAAATTGTTTCAGTTGTATGTCGCACGCTACAGCCGCTACGACGCGACTTATCTGGCGCTGGCGTCGATCATCATTTTGCTGACGTGGATGTATCTCACTTGTTTGTTTTTGCTCCTCGGCGGCAAATTGAATGCGATTCTTCGCCGCGAACGCGAACGGCGCGGCAAATCTGAAGAGTCGGCGTCGGCGATGCAGCCGGCGTAACCAGTTTTTTGATTTCGTTGCCGGTTGACTCCGAAAAGCGTTCGCGAGTTGATCGCGCGTAACACTCTGTTACGCTGCGCGCAGTGGGACGTTTCCGCGTTTGTAGTTTTCTCGCGCTCAGCGCGGTCATTGGTGGCCTTGTCCTTCAAGCGCAACCAATCAATGAAGAAAAACCGTTGCCCGTACGCAAAGCTCGCGCGGTAAATTCCGAGGACGAATCGCCTAGCCCGACGCCCAAATCGAAGACTTCACCGCGCAAGAAGAAGAAATCGACCTCGCCCACGCCTAAACCGAAACCGAAAGCAAAGAAAACGCCGGCCGATGAATCTAAGGCGTCTCCAACCCCGAGTGAAACACCGGAAGCGACACCGAAGGCAAAAGCGAAGAAATCCGCCGCCAAAGAAACTTCGCCGAAGGGGAAGAAAAAAAAGAAAACAACTGCAGGGAAATCGCCGACTCCGCACAAAAAGACTTCACCTAAACCATCTGAAACGCCTCCCGTAAAACCGAGCGCGTCTCCGCCGCGCGCGATCGCGGTCCCGAGCCCGAACGCGCCTCCCGCACCCGGGCCAAGATCGACATCTGCGTTCGGAAGGGGACCAGTGGAAGAGCCGGAGCAATTGACGATCGAAAAATACGGTTACGAAAAGCCGCGCGGTTTTTGGTCGAGATTGTTCGGCGGCGGCGGGCGCAGCACCAGTAGCGGCGCCGGTTACCGTTATCTGACGAGCTCTGTGCGCGCCCAGATCGATCGCGCGCCGGTCGCGCGGAGTCGCTGGCAATACATCGTCGTGCACAACAGCGGAACGCGTCAGGGGAACGCGGCCGCGTTCGATTATTACCACCGGCATTTTCGCCG
Organism: Chthoniobacterales bacterium; assembly: GCA_035635435.1. Taxonomy (GTDB): domain Bacteria; phylum Verrucomicrobiota; class Verrucomicrobiia; order Chthoniobacterales; family UBA10450; genus AV40. The sequence goes on from DASQBB010000053.1 coordinate 25,306, forward strand.
GATGCAAAACGGACTCGCTTATCATTTCGTGATCGGCAACGGAACTTCCACCGGCAACGGTCAAATCGAAGTGGGCGATCGTTGGCGGCGACAAATCAACGGTGGCCACGTCCACAGCGATTATTTGAACAACATCGCGCTCGGGATTTGTCTGGTCGGCGATTTCAATCGCGATCAACCGACTCGCGCTCAGCTCGACTGCTGCGAAGAATTAATTCGTTATCTGCGGCAACGCTGCGGCAAAGTGGGCGATCATTATCCGATCGTGAAACCGCATCGGGAAGTGAATCCGCCACGATGGGCGACTGATTGTCCGGGCGATGTCTTCCCGTACTCCTGGTTCCGCCGCTTCCAGGAATAAATTAACTGCGGGTCGCCACGATGACGTGGCTTTCTTTGTAATTCCAGCGATAGCCGAAGTTGAACTCGATCGGCGGTGGAGCGCTCTGATCGAAAAGCTCTTTCAACTTGGGCTGGTAGTGTTGTTTGAAAATCTCGATCGGCCCAAGGTAGGTGCCGAAGACGCGGATGTTCCATTTGTCGCGATTGAAATTAGCGAGCGGAATACCGGCATCGTCCTGAACGATGGTCTTACTGTGGTCGAGAATGAAATCGCGAATGCGATTGAAGCCTTCTTCAAACATCAAATAGGATGACGCTTTGAGAAAACTGCCGCCCACGCCAAACTGGTTGCAGAATTTCAGGAAGCCTGACGAGCCAACGCCACCGTCGGAAATATCGGTCGTGAAATAATAAAGCGTTTGTTCCTGACCGGAGTGGTTGTCGATGCACTGAATGCGCACGCCCGGACTGCCGCCGGCACCGGCGCGCCCGGGCTGAAACGATCCGCCGCCACTCAGTGATCCGAAAGTTACATCTCGAATCGATTTGTCGGCGCGCGCCAGAAAAACGTAAAGAATCGGCAGCACGCCTTTGAGTTCCTGCGAGTCGAGACTGACTTTCATATCCTTTGTGATGAAAAAGCTGAAGCGAATTGAGGGTTGCATCGCTTCTTCGAGATTGTGAAGCGCGTCGGCAAGATTTGTGATGTGCAGCGGATCTGGCGGCGGACCCATCGATTCTTTGCCGCAAAGAATATAGACATCGGCTTTTGGGAAAAATTGATCGACGTAAAGAAAATCGGGACCGCTGAACATGTAATACGCGACGGGGATCTTCTCGTGCGATTCGGGAAAGTACTGCGCTTCCCAAGTGCGCACTTTTGCCAGCCGCCTGGTGTTGAGTTTAGCAAAGGCTTTTTCGAAATTCGCCGCGTGCTCCTGCCATGCCGGATCGTTCGTCAACGGTGCCAGAGGCGAAACCTTTGGGAGCGGCATTCCGGCCAGAAAACGGGCCACGTCGTCTGGTGACGAACCCCCGGTTTGGACTGGCTCCCGAACTTGCGCGGCGGGAGCCGGGGCCGGAGCGGCTGCGGTTGGTTTGGGAGTGCCGCGTTGCCACGGCCATTCTATTGCCGAACTGCTCGAAATCACAACGAAGATGGACGACGCAACGATTGTCGCGGCGGCAAATCTTCTCATTAGGCAGCACTGACGCGTTTCCGAGCGCAAAAGTAAAGGAGCAAGCCAGCTATTGCCGTGCCGAGTCCGGCCACTGATTCAGTGGTTTTGGAGCGCAAAAGATAAATCATCATCCAAAT
>DASQBB010000054.1:0-22624 GCA_035635435.1 Chthoniobacterales bacterium
CTCGAGAACTTGTTCGCTATCGGCCATTTGCGGAACAGCTTTTGGCGAAACAAAACTCACAGCGTCGATATTTTTAAAGCCGGCAGAGATGAGCGCGCGGAGATATTGAACTTTGAGGTCAGTTGGGATCTGGCGCGGCAGGCCCTGCCAGGCATCGCGCGGGCACTCGATTAACTTTACCGACTGGTTCGCCATGTTCGGAATCTTCGGTAACGGTTCAAGGGAATGACAAAATCGCAAATCGCCGACGTTTTGCAGGAAATTGCGACGTTGCTCGAATTAAAAGACGAAAACCCGTTCAAGATTCGAGCCTACGCTAACGCCGCGCGTTCGTTGGAAACCTTTGGCGGAAATCTATCCGATCTTCAGGACGAGGAAGCGCTCGCGAAAATTCCGGGAATCGGCAAAGCGATTGCGGCGAAAGTCAAAGAATTGGCCGTCACCGTAAAACTCAAATACCTCGAAGAATTGCGGGCGGAATTTCCGGCGGCCATCCTGGACTTATTTTCGATTTCCGGACTCGGCGCAAAGAAGATCAAAGCGCTTTACGAGCAACTCCACATCAGCTCGATCGAGCAATTGCGCGAAGCGTGCGAATCCGGTCGAGTGGCGCAACTGCCCGGCTTTGGCGAAACGACGCAGGCAAAGATCTCCACGGCAATCGAGCAACGCGCGAAACATTCCGGATATTTTCAATTTGGCCAGATTGCCGCTGAAACGGAATCGCTCCGACGCGATCTGGCAGCGCATGCCGATGCGCTCCAAGTGGATGTCGCGGGAAGTTACCGCCGGCGCAGGGAAATTGTGCGCGATGTCGATCTCGTGGTGGCGACGAAAAAGCCGGCCGCGATTGCGGAATTTTTCGTCAAACATGCGCTAGTGGAATCGATCATCGCCCAAGGTCCGACGAAAACGAGTGTGCGATTGCGGTCCGGCATCCAATGTGATCTTCGCGTTGTCAGCTCCGCGGAATATCCGTTCGCGCTCAATTATTTTACCGGGAGCAAGGAACATAACATCGAGATGCGCAGTCGCGCGCTGCAGCGCGGCTGGACGTTGAATGAATATCGGCTCGCCCGTTTGCCGCCTGATCCGAAATCCAAGAAAAAAACTCGGCCGGCAAAAATTCCAAAAGTTAACGATGAAACGGATTTGTATCGCGCGCTTGGACTCGACTACGTGCCGCCGGAGTTGCGGGAGAACTGTGGCGAATTTGAAGCGGCGGAAGGCCATTCGCTGCCGCGATTATTGGAGCAGGGAAATCTGCGCGGCACGTTTCACTGCCATACCGTCGCGAGCGATGGTCACAACACGCTGGAAGAAATGGCGGCGGCCGCACAGGAGCTGGGTCTCGAATATCTCGGGATCGCCGAGCACAGCAGAAGCTCAATTCAGGCGCACGGCATCGACGCCGCAAAGCTGCGCTCGCAAATCGCGGCCATTCGCAAGTTGAACAAAAAACTCGACGGCTTTCGCGTTTTCGCCGGCGTCGAGTGCGACATTCTCCGCGACGGCAAGCTGGATTTCGACGACGAGATTTTGTCGGAACTGGATTTTGCCGTCGCCTCGATCCATTCCGTTTTCAATTTGTCGGAAGCGGAAATGACCAAGCGAATCATCCGGGCAATGGAAAATCCGTTCATCACGATCCTGGCGCATCCGACCGGACGCTTGTTGCTGAAACGCGATCCGTATCTGGTCGATATCCCAGCGGTGATCGAGGCCGCAGCCGCGACCGGAACCTGGATCGAGCTCAACGCCGCGCCGAAGCGACTCGATCTCGATTGGCGATGGTGGCCGTTGGCGAAACAGAAGAGCGTCAAATGCGTGATCAATCCGGACGCGCATCGTGCGGAGCGATTGCAGGACTTATGGTTCGGCGTCGGGATTGCGCGCAAAGGCTGGCTGACGAAAGCCGACGTAATGAATTGTTTGCCGCTCGGCAAAATAGAATCGGCGTTGCAAACAAAGAGGAACAAAAAGGCTTAGATTGTTTCGCGCTGCGGCAAAAACAGGGTCAAGCATTTACAGGCGCCGCCTGCTTTGAGGAATTCGGTCATCGGGAGCTGATGACAACGGTAGCCGCGCTGAGTCAGATCAGCGACGAGCCTGGGCGCGCCTTCGGGCAAAACAATGTCGCGTTCAATCACGACCGCGTTGCAACAAAAATGCATCGCTTCCTCCGGCGCGACATCGATCAGATCGGAAACGTGTTCGCGAATGGCGTGATGTCCGTATTCGTCGAACGCAGCGGGAAACCAAACCGCCGCGCCATCGGGCAGCGGACAAAAACAAGTGTCGAGATGGTAAAAGCGAGGATCGACAAGTTCCACCGAGACGACGAGACAGCCGAGCGTTTCCGCGACCGCGCGATGGGACTTGATGTCGGAACGGAATTTGTAACCGCAAAAGAGGATGTCGCCTCCGAAAAGCGCGTCGCCTTCGCCCTCGAAATAGTAATCATTGGGCAACCACGAGACTTGGTAGCCGCGTTTTTCCATCCAGCTGGCAAAATGCGGCGCTTCGCCGGCCCGCTCTTTGTGCCGAAAATTGCTGGGAATAAATCGTTGGCCAACAGCGAGTCCAGCATTGGCCGTGAAAACCAAATCGGGCAGTTTCGGTTGCGGTGGGACCAGCTCGATCTTGCAGTCCAGTTTGGACAATGTCGCGTGCAGACCCCGCCACTGCTTTTGCGCGAGCGCCGCTTCCGCACCACGCGCACGGCTCATCCACGGATTGATCTCGTACTCGATGCCGTAATAATCCGGCGGGCAGAGCAAGAGCTCGCGCATAAGATCGCCAGTTACTTATCGCGGAGCTGAGGGCGGTTTACTTCCGCGCCTTGCTCTCGCAAACGCTGAATCAATTCGTCCAATTCGGACCGGCTCGGTGCGGTAATTTCGATTCGAGCCAAACTGGGGTCGACACGTTTTTGACCGATCTTAAATTCGACAATGTTGAACGTGGCGCCGCGAGTTACGATCTGATCCAGCACCTTTGGCAAGGTGAGCGAATCGATTATGTGGCCGCGCAGCTCGATCGTCTCGGAAAACATCGGCAAAATTTAGTCGATGAAGCTTCCCCGCGCCAATTGCGTCAACGCAGGGCTGGATCGACAATTAACTAAGATCGACATGAAAAAACCGAATGTGCGCGGACCCTCGCCCAGGCGAAAGGCGCATCTCGTATTGCGCGAAAAATTAAATCGCAAATCAAAGCCGGCTCCGGCGTGGCCTGTTGGTGGCGAGGGTGGAGAAGAATCGCGGCAGAGTGTCGGCAGATCCGTTTATGGGAAAGATTGACGGCCTCGCCGGCTTAGCTAACAAAATCGCGGCCAGGCTCGCGGTTAAGCCGGAGATTTTTATCATCCATCCGGCGGAACTCCGGATTTTGCGATCAATGTCGGACCAGGATCTTCGCGCGTTTGCGGCGGAAAACGGCTGGCGCGTGGTTCGGCGCCTCGGCGGGAGGCAAATTGAATTTTACAATGATGCAAGTGCGCGCGACAGCGCACTGATGTCTCCTGAACGCGCGCTTACTTAATTGATGGTGTAAGTCGCCGAAGCAACTGAACTATTGTTATAGCCGTTGGCAACGGCGATGGCCTTGACCGTCTTAGTGCCTTTTCCGGTTAGCGTAATTTGGCCGGTGTAAAGCGAGGAGCTGGTCGTCGGCGTCGTGCCGTTAGTCGTGTAATACATCGTTACACCAGGCGTGCCGGAGTAGAGATGGACGTCGACCTCTCTTCTAAAGACTCCGCCGCTTGGGTAGAAAACTGGCGTGTCGGCGGTGGGAACAGGTGTCGACGTGGGAGTGGGAGTCGGAGCGGGGGTTGGAGTGGCCGTTGGCGTTGGTGTCGCGGTAGCAGTCGGAGTCGGCGTAGGAGTCGCAGTGGCCGTCGGTGTCGGTGTGGCAGTTGGCGTTGATGTCGGTGTGGGAGTTGGCGTTGATGTCGGTGTGGGAGTTGGCGCTGGCGTTGGAGTTGCGGTCGGGGTCGCGGTCGGGGTAGGTGTGGCAGTTGGCGTTGATGTGGGCGTTGGAGTTGGCGCTGGCGTTGGAGTTGCGGTCGGGGTCGCGGTCGGGGTTGGTGTGGCAGTTGGCGTTGATGTGGGAGTTGGAGTTGCAGTCGGGGTCGCGGTTGGTGTCGGCGTATCAGTCGGGGTAGGAGTCGCCGTTGGTGTTGGTGTATCCGTTGGCGTAGCCGTGGGGGTTGGTGTTGGCGTGTCGGTCGGTGTAGCCGTCGCGGTAGGGGTTGCCGTTGGCGTTGGAGTATCCGTCGGCGTCGGAGTTGGAGTATCAGTGGGAGTTGGAGTCGCTGTCGGGGTTGGCGTATCCGTTGGAGTTGGTGTCGGAGTATCAGTCGGGGTCGCAGTCGCCGTTGGCGTGGGAGTGTCAGTTGGCGTCGGGCTCGGCGTGTCAGTCGGGGTCGCAGTCGCCGTTGGTGTTACTGTCGGCGTGTCCGTCGGAGTCGCCGTTGGAGTTGGTGTCGGCGTGTCTGTCGGAGTAGCGGTGGCAGTTGGCGTCGGCGTTGGAGTATCAGTTGGAGTGGGCGTCGCGGTTGGACTCGGAGTTGGAGTGGCAGTTGGCGTGGCCGTCGCGGTGGCGGTCGGTGTTGGTGTCGGCGCTGCAGTTGGCGTTGCGGTTGGGGTTGGTGTGGGAGTTGGCGCTGGAGTTGGCGTTGCGGTCGCGGTTGGAGTTGGAACGGGAGTAGGAGTAGGGCTGAACGCCTTATAAGTGTAGCTGTTGAAGACCCATGAATTGTTCACTTGGGAATAGAGCCTGACGTAAATGTTGCGCCCGTCAGTTGGAATACCGTTCACGGTGATCGAGAGCACATGCACCACGTTTGAAAAGTAAATGTCCGCCCCGCCTGGCGAACTGCCTACAAAAAGCACATAGCCAGTAGCGCTACCCGCACTCCACTGGAACGTAACGCTTGAGGATGTGAACGTTGATCCTGGCGGCGGGTTTAACATCACCGCCGCGCCTGCTGGCGACGGACTCGGTGTCGGTGTAGCCGTCGGAGTTGGAGTTGGCGTTGAAGTTGGTGTTTGGGTTGGGGTTGCAGTTGGCGTGCCGCTAGGAGTTGGCGTCGGACTCGGTGTAGATGTAGCCGTTGGAGTTGGCGTTGCAGTCGGGGTTGCAGTACCGCCTGGAGTTGGCGTCGGTGTTGGAGCCGGGCTCGCGGAACACGTCGGGAATTTGAACGACCCAATTCGGGTGACCCAGTTTAGGCCCTGGGCGCGGTAGTACATGTTTGTGTACCAAAAAGTACAATCGTCCACCGGATCGACTGTCATCGCGCTGTAATCGCCCCATCTAATGCAAGCGACACCGCCACAGTTGCCGAACTGAACGCTCCGCGTGACCGACGGCAACATCGTGACTTCGGTCTGAGGCAAGCTGTTCAGCGGATCAGTCGCCAGCCGTCCCACATATCGGATGTCCGGTGCAACAGTCGCGCTCGATGCGGTGTAACCGAGGGCCATGTTACCAATGTGATCGACTGCGAGCGAGCCCATGAAGCGGTTCATGCCATCAAGGCCATTATTGAAAATCTGTTCTTGCACCGGCGTGGTGGTCACGTTGCCCCCAGTGATGTTAATTTGGGCCCATTGAATGCTGGTTGGAGTGGAGGAACTCTGCGTTCCCGTTGTGTGATTGACCCAAAGCGATTCGACGCCACCGATATTTCGATACTGGTTCTGCATCATTGCCCGGTCCGCGAGCGTGTCAGTGTTATTACCAGAGGGTTCCGGTACCGAACTGGCGGCCGTAAAATAAGGCGCCTGCGACACGTAAATTGGTCCGACGAATGTCGAATTTCCAGGGACAGAATAGTCCGGATGGAACGTGTACACTTCCCAGGCGTAATAGTAGATCTTCGATGCCGCGACCATGTAATTAGGTGCGCCCGCCGGCGGAGGTGTGCCGCGGTAGTTGCTGGGCAACAGACCGAAGCGGCTGGAATTTGTGTCGACAACAACGCTCCGGAGCGGTGCTCCATTTACCAGATCGTTAATGTTGAAGGCGTAGGCACGGGCCTCTTTGTAGGTAGAGCTGCTGCAGGAAGAATTGTTGCACTGGAACATATTGGCCGTCATGTAGAGTCCATCGGGCCAAATTCCGATTTTAGGATAATCTGCGAACCACGGATGCGCGGCATCATCGGTTCTGATCGGGTAAAACCACCAGCCACCGCCCACCGGATCGCTCGTCTTTGAAACCGCAACGCACTCGTAATAGGGACCGTTCTGGATATTGCTCCACGAAAAGTCCGCGACGATAAACCGATCGTATTGCGGCACGTAAATAACGGTTGGATCGCCGCCATGAAAATTGTCGCACGCGGTTCCTGTTCCGGCGCCTCCCCAAAGAGCGCCGAATGTGAAAGTGGCCAGCGTGGCGTGGGTCGCCTTATCATAGATTCCAACTGAGGTATTAACCGCCTGGACGAAATGGTTCGGCCCAACGTCGCCGACCGTATCCGGCGGGAAGCCGGCGCCATTAGCAGTGAAGTTCATCCCATCAAAGCTCGTGATCGGAGTGGGCATTGGCGCCAGGGGACCGGCTAGCGTTGGACTCGGCGCTTGAAAAGAGCTGGCGCCCGGCAGCAATTGCTTGGGCCCGGAGGGCGGCACCTCAAGCTCCAATGGTCGGATGAAAAGCTTCCGCTCTTCTGGCGTTATCTGCTGCGGAAGACTTCGCACGTCGCCGCGAAATTCTGACGGAAGGACGGTTGGTCCTTGGATTCCAGTCCCAGCAACAGGCGCTTGCGACCCCGGCCCCGCGAGACTCAGCATCCCCAGGCATGTGCCGGCTAAGCAGAGCACCACGGCGAGAGCAACGCGTGGATTAGCGCGGCCGGACTGGGCGTCGGAATTTGTACGCATCACTTATCTGATTTTATCCCGACCCGGTACCTAAGACGAGGCCGAATTTCCTTGCGGACCGCAGCTGGCGCGGGCGGGGCAACTTGGGGAGACAGATGCACGTGCGGTCGCCAGGGTCGGCCACTGTGGCCGGCTTAGCGAATCGTGTAAGTCGCTGTCGCGACCGCGCTGTCGCTGTAGCCGATCTCGGAGCCGATTGCCTTAAGGGTCTTTTTGCCTTTTCCGGTCAATGTGATTCCGCTCCCATTATAAACGAGCGAGCTGGTTGTCGGCATGGTGCCATTAGTCGTGTAGTAAATCGTAGCGCCGGGTGTCGCACAGAAGATTTCTACTGTCACTCGCCTGCGGAATGTTCCGCCGCTTGGCGAGAACATCGGCGTGTCGACTGTCGGTATCGGCGTCGGAACGGGCGTTGGTGTAGCGGTGGCAGTTGGAGTTGGCGTCGGAGTTGGCGTGCCAGTTGGGGTTGGAGTCGCTGTTGGAGTACCACTTGGCGTCGCGGTCGGTGTCGGAGTCGGAGTAGGGACTGGAGTCGGCGTCGGCGTGCCCGAACCGCTAAATGCTTGGTAGGTGTAACTATTTGTAGCCCACGAGTTGTTCACTTGAGAATATAACGTGACGTAGATGGTGCGACCATCAGTCGGAATGTTGTTTACGGTGGTAGATAGCACATGCAGCATCCCTGAGAAGTAAATGTCGGTGCCACCCGGCGAACTACCGACAGCGAGTACGTAGCCGGTAGCACTGCCCGCGCTCCACTGAAAGGTGACGCTCGAAGAGGTGAAGGTTGATCCTGGCGTCGGACTCAACATCACTGCTGGTCCTGACGATGGCGGTGGAGTCGGAGTGGGAGTGCCAGTTGGTGTAGCGGTCGGAGTCGCAGTGGGCGTCGCACTTCCGCCCGGAGTCGGGGTTGGCGTTGGCGTTGGGCTTGGACCAGCCGAGCAGGTGGAAAATTTGAATGAGCCAATGCGGGTGAGCCAGTTTAGACCTTGAGCGCCGTAGTACATGTTTGTGTACCAGAAAGTGCAATCGTCGACCGGGTCGACCGTCATCGCGCTGTAATCGCCCCATCTCGTGCAAGTGGAAGGCCCACAGGTACCGAACTGAACGCTGCGTGTGACCGACGGCAGCATCGTGACTTCTGTCTGTGGCAACGCGCCGGCTGGGTCGGTGGAGAGTCGTCCTGCATAGCGAATATCTGGAGCGACGCTCGAGCTCGAAGCAGTGTAGCCGACCGCCATGTTGCCGGCGTGATCGACTGCGAGCGAGCCCATGAAGCGGTTCATGCCGTCGGGGCCGTTGTTGAAAATCTGTTCTTGCACTGGCGTCGTGTTCACGTTGCCGCCGGTAACATTGATTTGGGCCCATTGAATGCCGGTTGGAGTCGATGAACTCGGCGTGCCGGTTGTGTGATTCACCCAGAGCGACTCGACGCCGGCAATGTTGCGATACTGATTTTGCATCATTGCCCGATCCGCGAGCGTGTCGGTGTCATTACCGGAGGGCTCGGGCACGGGGTCAGCCGCGGCGACATAAGTCGCCTGCGAAACATTTATGGGCCCCTGAAAGGTCGAATTGGACGGTACTGAATAGTCAACGTGGAACTGGTAGACTTCCCAAGCCCATAAACTGATCGATTCCGCCACTACGTAATTTGGCGCGCCCGCCGGTGGCGGCGTCCCGCGATAATTGCTGGGCAAAAGACCGAAGCGGCTGGAACTGGTGTCGACAACAACGCTTCTTAGCGGCGCGCCGTTGACCAGATCGCTAATATTAAATGCGTAGACGCGCGACTCTCTGTAAGTAGCGCTGCTGCACGAAGAGTTGTTGCACTGGAACATGTTGGCCGTCATGTAGAGTCCATCGGGCCAAATTCCCATCTTCGGATAATCCGGAAGCCACGGATGGGCAGCGTCGTCGGCTCTGAATGCATACCGCCACCAACCTCCACTGACCGGGTCGCTCGTTTTTGAAACCGCGATGCACTCGTAGTAGGGACCGTTTTGGATGTTGGCCCACGAGAAATCAGCAACAATAAACCGATCGTACTGTGGGACGTAAATTACGGTTGGATCCCCGCCGTTGTCTGTATCGCACGGTGTTCCAGTTCCCGCGCCGGACCATAAGCCGTCGAAAGTAAACGTTGCCAGAGCGGCGCCGGTTGCTTTGTCGTAAATTCCAACCGAGGTATTCACTGCCTGGACAAAGTGGTTTGGCCCAACATCGCCCACGGTGTCCGGCGGGTGACCGGCTCCCCACGTATCGTGATCCATCCCCGGGAAACTCATTATAGGATTCGGCATCGGCGCGCTGATAGCGCTCACATCCGGGCTTGGCACCTCGGTACGAGCTCCGGGCAACGGCTGCTTGATTCCGATTTCGGGACTTTCAAATTCCGGCCGAAGAAGGAAATTTTGTCTTTCCGCGTCGGTGATCGTTTGGGTTAGGTTTCTGACGTCGCCGCGAAATTCTGACGGAATAACTGTCGGCCCCTGTTGCACAGTTCCGGCAGCGGGAGCTTGACTGGTCGGTGCCGCGAAACTCAGCATCGCCAGTGATGTGCCGGCCAAACAGAGCATGACAGCCACGGCAATGCGTGGATTAAAGCGGCCGGATTCGGGTTGGGGATTTCTTTGCATTCTTTTCTGAATTTAAACTGGCGTGATGACTTCTAGGTCAAGGCCGAATCCGGCTCCCTATGGCAGGGACATGGGGGTAAGAAAGCAGCTAGTTTGATGCCGAGTTGGGGGTTGCGGGCGTGGGACTATGTCCAGCTTTGAACCCAACGCAAATGGAATTGTTGCGCTCAATTATTCTTTTCGTCGGACTGCGTCTGATTCGAAAAATATGCGGTCAGAGGACTCGTCGCCGAAGCAGTCCAGCGTTTCTCGCCCAAGCCGATTTCGTGGGCTTCGCGACCCGCTTCAATTGCCTTCTTGAATGCTTGCGCCATGCGGACGGGATCAGACGCAATCGCGATCGCGGTATTTACTAATACGGCGTCCGCGCCCATTTCCATGGCTTCGGCTGCCTGACTCGGCGCGCCCAGACCGGCATCGACAACTACCGGCACGGTTGCTTGCTCGATAATGATTTCAATCTGCGGCCGTGTTTCGATCCCGCGATTGCTGCCAATCGGCGAACCCAGCGGCATCACCGTCGCGGTTCCGACATCCTGCAAACGTTTGGCGAGCACCGGGTCTGCGTTGATGTAGGGCAGCACGGTAAATCCTTCTTTCACCAAAATCTCAGCGGCGGCGAGTGTTTCCACTGGATCCGGCAGAAGATAGCGCGGATCCGGATGGATCTCGAGCTTGATCCACGTCGGCAAACCGGCGCTCGCCGCCAGGCGCGCGAGCCGCACCGCTTCGTCGGCCGTGCGCGCGCCGCTCGTGTTCGGCAAAAGCAGAAATCTCTTCGGATCGACGAAGTCCAAAATGTTCGCGAACGGATCATGTTTGCCGGAGAGATCGGCCCGCCGCAACGCCACTGTCACAATTTCGGTTCCACTGGCCACCAGCGCATCGCGCATCAATTCGTTGGAAGCAAACTTCCCCGTGCCCACCAGCAGCCGCGATGTGAATTCCCGGTCGGCGATCTTCAGCTTGGAAGGCTTGTCCGACATCGCCTAGACAATAACGAATTCGCTGTACGAATCGAATTTGTTCGGCCACTTTTCTTTGGTGACCAAATTCGATCTGCATCCTGAAGATTGCGTCCAAGGGATGGCGCGGCTGCCCGATGCAGATGTCGATCTTGTCGCCACTTCACCGCCCTACAATCTTGGTGTTCGATATCGAAAATACTCCGACCGCCAGGATCGACAGTCCTATTTGTTTTGGTGCAAAGCCTGGGCATCACAAGTCCGGCGCGTTCTGAAACCAGCCGGCTCATTTTTTCTCAACATTGGGGCGGCGCCCTCAAATCCGATGCTGCCGCACGAAATTGTTTTTCAGCTGCGCGATCTCTTTGTTCTGCAAAACACGATTCATTGGATCAAATCAATCGCGATCGACAATCGCACATTCGGACATTTTAAGCCGATCAGCTCAAAACGATTTCTGAACGACTGCCACGAATACATTTTTCATTTCACCATCAATGGCAAGGTCGACGTCGACCGTCTCGCGCTCGGCGTCCCGTATCAAGACAAGAGCAACATCGCGCGCTGGTCCCACACCCGCGGACGAGACGTGCGCTGCCGTGGCAACACCTGGTTCATTCCTTACGAAACGATCCAGAGCCGCGCCAAAGAGCGACCCCATCCGGCCACGTTTCCCGTCGCGCTCGCGGAGAATTGCATCAAGCTCCATGGCGTTTCGCGCGTGAAGACGATGCTCGACCCCTTTCTGGGGATTGGAAATTCAGCCGTCGCCGCTCAACACTGCAGCGTCAAAAAATTTATCGGCTTCGAGATCGACAAAACTTATCTCGCTGAAGCGCGCCGCCGCATCTCGTAATTCAGGCATCCTGCCTGAATCTTTAGACTAACAGGCGAGATGCCTGTGTTACAGCAGCCTGTCGCTCGCGAGTTTGTCGGATTGAAATTTCTCGAGCGACTTCACCAAATTTCCCGGCAGCGGACGAACCCGATCAAAAATGCGGGCCGCCAGCGGTTTCGCCGTGGTGTAACCGGCGGCGAACATTTCCAGCCGCGCATCCAGATTGTCGATGTAATGGAGCGCCATCGCCTCCGGCGTTTTCGGACTCACCGGCGAACCAAACTGCGCTTCGCCATGATGTGCCCCAATTAGATGCAACAAATGCAGACGCACATCTTCCGACGACGGCGTAAGGCCTTTCCACGCGTCGCCATTGTCCGTCGAAATCTTTCGCCACAACGAATTCACCAACTCGAGCCCGATCGAGATGTGTCCCATTAATTCGCCACGCTCGTCGTAGCCCATCACGAATCCGTTTTCGGGCAGCGCGTTTTCCCAGAGTTTGCCGCAATCGTGAAATAAAATACCGGCCAGCAAAAGATCGACATTCAATTGCGGATACAACGGCGCAATCTCGTTCGCGATCCGCATCATTTGCGCGGTGTGCTCGACCAAGCCGCCGCGGCGTGCGTGATGATAATTTCGCGCTGCCGCCGTGCGCCGAAAACGCTCGCCCAAATCGTTCACAAACGCATCGCACAACGCGCGCAAACGCGGGTCGCCAATCGTCCCGATTGTTTCGAGAATGAATTGCCAATCTGCGTTTTGTTTCGCACGCAGCTCGGCTGGGCCCTGCAGCAATTCATTTTTCTCCTGCGGCGTTAACGGCCGCACCGTCCATTTCTGTGCTTCCAGCCCATATTGCGAATGGGAATTAAATTCTCCAGTTAACTCGATGAAGTTTTCGCTGTTCAGAGCGCTGCATGTTTTGTAAGCGGGATGATCGCTCCAGACCCGCAACGTCATTCGATCGCAGGCGTCGGCCAGACCTAATTCGCAGTACGGTTTTTGTTCGCGAGTGAGTTTCGGCGCTGCCGATTCGACCTGCACATGCACCCGGGCCGATACTGGCCCGCTTTGTGCGCCCCGGCGAATTTCAGTCAGCGTCATCAACTGCATGTCGATTCCAATCTTCCTCTACCTCTTAATCTTCTCCTGCTCGATCTTCCCGTTCCGCGTAAAATTTAATCGGCCGCGTTGATCGCGCCGCAAGCGATGCGCGCGCCGGAATTACCGGACGGATCCGTCTTCAAATCGTCTTCTTTCTCGTGAACGACCACTGATTTGCCGATGATCGATTCTTTTCCACTAAGACTGAGTTTGCCTTTCCAATCGAGATGCGCTTTGCCGGAAGCATCCGCTTCAATGTTGCCGAGATCGCCGGTGTGATGATCGAGCGTGGTCGGTCCGCCGTGATGTTTTTGTGTCGGATTGAAATGAGCGCCCGCCGACGCGGCGTCTGCCGCCGAGCAATCGCCTTTTTCGTGAATGTGAAAGCCGTGTTTGCCAGGTTTTAGATTTTGAATGTCCGCGACCACTTGGATTTCATCGCCCACCTTTGTGAATGTGACCATGCCGGTTACCTGACTCCCAGACTTCGGCTCCAATTGGGCCGCGGCTTTCGTGACTTCTTGCGCCCGCGCGGAACAAGCCACCGCACAAAACATTGTTATGAAGAGAATCGTTTTCATGCCGCAAACGTACCGCCCTTCTGGACAAAATAAAACTCTCAATCGAGCAACCGTTGCTCGATTCCCGCGTACGCGTCCACGCGCCGGTCGCGCAGGAACGGCCAGTGCGTCCGATATTCATTCACACGGTCCCAATCGATCTCGCCGATCACGATTTCTTCTTTATCGATTGAGCCCTTGGCAATGATCTCGCCGTCAGGCCCGCAAATGAAACTTTGTCCCCAAAATTCAATTCCATCGCCGCCAGCCGGGGCTTCATGACCAACGCGATTCGCTGCGGCGACGTAGCAGCCGTTCGCAATTGCGTGACTGCGCTGAATTGTTTCCCAGGCAGAATGCTGGGCCGCGCCAAATTCTTTTTTCTCGCTCGGATGCCAGCCGATCGCCGTCGGATAAAAAATAATTTCCGCGCCGCGCAGCGCGGTTAGCCGCGCCGCTTCCGGATACCACTGGTCCCAGCAAACGCACACGCCGATCTTGCCGCGCTTTGTTTCCCACGCCTGAAAGCCCAGGTCGCCCGGCGTGAAATAAAATTTCTCGTGATACAACGGGTCGTCCGGGATGTGCATCTTGCGATACTTCCCGAGAAATTTTCCGTCGGCGTCGATGATTGCGGCGGTATTGTGATAAACGCCGGCTCCGCGTTTCTCGAAAAGCGATGCGATGATGACGGCGCCGAGCTCGCGGGAGAGCTTTTCCAGTTCGGATGTCGATCTTCCCGGAATTTCTTCGGCCAACTCAAAATTTTTGTGGTCCTCGGTCTGGCAAAAGTATTGCGATCGAAAAAGTTCCGGCAGACAGACAATCGCAGCGCCTTTCTTGGCCGCGTCTCGAATGAAATCGAGCGCGCGAGAGAAATTCTTCTCGGGATCCGTGCCGCAACGCATCTGCACCAGCGCGATCTTTGTCTGGTTTTCTGGCTTTTTTGTCATGTCGAGCGAAGCCGAGACATCTCTAAATATTTCCGAAACAGTAAGAGATTCCTCGACTCCGCTCGGAATGACAAGAGCTGCCTGTCACTTCACCGAATCCGCTGGCACGATGTCGATCTTCTCGATCGTCACACGTTTGGTCGGCTTGCTGTTTTCGCCCATGCTGTTTCGGGTCACCGGCATGTCACCGATTTTTCCGAGCACATCGTCCCCTTTGATCAATTTGCCGAACGTCGTGTATTGATGATCGAGTCGCGCTACCGGCCCAAGACAAATGAAAAATTGCGAGCCGGCCGAATCCGGATCGGGCTCGCGCGCCATCGAAACCACGCCGCGCTCATGTGAATGATCATTAAACTCCGCTTTAATTTTGTAACCGGGGCCGCCGGCGCCGTAGCGGTCTTCCTTCGCCGGATCTTTTGAATTCGGATCGCCGCCCTGGATCATGAATCCTTTCACAATCCGGTGGAAGATGGTCCCGTTGTAAAAACCGGCGCGGGCCAGTTTCTTGAAATTTTCGATCGTGCTCGGCGCGGCGTCAGTCCAGAACTGCACCACCATGTCGCCCTCGCTCGTTTTAATCACTGCCACTTCATTTCCTGCATTCACGGAACTCGTTCCTTCCTTTTTTTCCTCAGCTGCAAATAGCGCGGAGCTCAACAATAAGACCGCTAAGATCGACATCTTCATTTTCTTCTGTAGCGGCGGTCAATGGCTGTCGCAAATTTTCAGACGGTGGCGTGATATTCCTGCAGGCTCCGCACCTGCACTTTGCTTTTTTGCAAAGAACGGATCCCATTCGCGCTTGCCTGGGCTGCGCGCACCGTTGTCATGATCGGAATTTTCTGCGCCAGCGCTGCGTTCCGGATAGTGACTTCGTGCTCGCGCGGGATTTTTCCGCTCGGCGTGTTGATGATGAAACTGATGTCACCGTTCTTAACCCGGTCGAGCACGTTTGGGCGGCCTTCGTGCAATTTGAAAACTTTTTTTACTTTGATTTTCGCTTTCACCAACGCTTCCGCCGTCCCGCTCGTGGCAATAATTCCGAAGCCGAGCTTCACGAACTCGCGCACGACCGGAATGATGGATTCCTTGTCGGTATCTTTCACACTGATGAAGACATTGCCCTTTTTTGGCAACGGCGGCGGCGCCGCCATCTGCGATTTCGCGTAGGCGAGACCAAGATCGACATCCATCCCCATTACTTCGCCGGTTGATTTCATTTCCGGGCCCAGCGAGATGTCCATCCCCTGATAACGCAGGAACGGAAAGACCGCTTCCTTCACCGAAAAATGTTTCGGCACGATTTCCTTGGTGAATCCGAGTTCGCGCAACTTTTTGCCGGCCATGATCTTCGCCGCCAGCTTGGCCAACGGAACGCCAATCGCCTTGCTCACAAATGGCACCGTCCGCGACGCGCGCGGATTTACTTCCAGCACATAAACGTCTTCGCCCTTGACCGCGAACTGCACGTTCATCAGGCCGCGAACGTTCAACTCACGCGCCATCGCTTTTGTCGCTGACGAAATTTCATCGAGCACTTTCCGCGACAACGAAAACGTCGGGATCACGCACGCGCTGTCGCCGCTGTGAATGCCGGCCTCTTCGATGTGTTCCATGATCGCGCCGATCACGGTTGTTTCGCCGTCGGAAATGCAATCGACGTCCACTTCGATCGCGTCTTCGAGAAAACGATCGACCAGCACCGGGCGGTCCGGCGTCACTTCAATCGCGCTCGCCATGTAGCGCCGCAAATCCGGTTCGTTGTAAACAAGCTCCATCGCGCGGCCGCCGAGAACAAAACTCGGCCTGACCAGCACTGGGTAACCAATCTTGGTTGCGATCTTTACGGCTTCGTCTGTGCTGATAGCGGAGCCGCTCGGTGTTTGGCGCAATCCGAGTTTGTCCAACATGGCGGCGAATAATTTGCGATCCTCTGCGGTCTCGATGCTCTCCGGTTGCGTGCCAAAAATCGGAACGCCGGCTGCTTTCAATCCATCGGCCAGATTGAGCGGGGTCTGCCCGCCGAACTGCACCACCACGCCTTCCGGCTTCTCTTGCTCATATATATTAAGAACGTCCTCGAGCGTGAGCGGCTCGAAATAAAGTTTGTCGCTGGTGTCGTAATCGGTCGAAACCGTTTCCGGGTTTGAATTGACCATGATCGTTTCGAACCCGAGCTCGCGCAGCGCGAAGGCGGCGTGCACGCAGCAGTAATCGAACTCAATCCCCTGACCGATCCGGTTCGGCCCGCCGCCCAGGATCATTACTTTTCGTTTCCCGCTCTCGCGTCGCTCGTTCTCGTCGCCGTAAGTCGAATAATAATACGGCGTGTAAGCCTCGAACTCCGCCGCGCAGGTGTCGACCAGGCGATACGTCGGCGTCACTTTTTCGCCGATGCGTTTCGCTCGAACTTTTTCCTCGGTCGAGCCGTTCGCCAGCGCAAGTTGTCGATCCGAAAAGCCGAGCTTCTTACTGCGCAACAGGGTTTTCGTTTTCAAACACTGCGACTCGGCCACGATCTCCGCCACGTTTCGCAAAAACCATTTGTCGATCTTGGTTAGCTCGAAAACTTCATCGATCGACGCGCCTTTCTGGAAAGCTTGCGCGAGATAAAAAACTCGCTCCGCGTTCGGGATCGCGAGCTTGAGCTGCAGGGTTTCAAGATCGACATCTTTGTCGGCGCCGTCGGCGCAAAGTCCGAAGCGTTTGATTTCCAGACTGCGCAGCGCTTTCTGCAGCGCTTCTTTAAACGTCCGGCCGATCGCCATCGCTTCACCCACGCTTTTCATCTGCGTCGTCAACGTCGGATCGGCTTGCGGAAATTTCTCGAATGTGAACCGCGGCACTTTGACCACGCAGTAATCGATCGTCGGCTCAAAGCACGCCGGCGTTTCGCGGGTGATGTCGTTCCTGATTTCATCGAGCGTGTAACCGACTGCGAGTTTGGCCGCGATCTTCGCGATCGGAAATCCCGTCGCCTTTGATGCGAGCGCGCTCGAGCGCGACACGCGCGGATTCATTTCGATCACGACCATGCGCCCGTTGTCCGGATGAACCGCGAATTGGATGTTGGAGCCGCCCGTCTCGACACCGATCTCGCGAATGACCGCGAAGGCGGCGTCGCGCATCATTTGATATTCCTTGTCAGTCAACGTTTGCACCGGCGCGACGGTGATGGAATCGCCGGTGTGCACGCCCATCGGATCGAAATTCTCGATCGAACAGACAACGACGCAGTTGTCCATCCGGTCGCGCATCACTTCCATTTCAAATTCTTTCCAGCCGACGAGCGATTCCTCGATCAACACCTCGTTGACCGGCGACATGGCCAGGCCGCAGCCGGCGATCTCATCCAACTCGTCCGGATTGTAAGCGATGCCGCCGCCGCTTCCGCCGAGTGTGAATGCCGGCCGAATAATCAGTGGGAAAGTTCCGATCTCCTTTGCGATGCGGCCTGCGTCCGCGAGCGACCGCGCCACGCCCGAGCGCGGGACGTCGAGTCCGATCCGCAACATCGCTTCCTTGAACAATTGTCGATCTTCGCCCTTCGCGATCGCTTTCGCGTTGGCGCCGATCAATTTCACTTTGTGCCGCGCCAGCGCGCCGTTGCGATAAAGCTCCATCGCCGCGTTCAACGCCGTTTGTCCGCCCATCGTCGGCAGAAGCGCATCTGGCTTTTCGCGAGCAATGATTGCTTCGATCACTTCGGCGGTGATCGGCTCGATGTAAGTTCGATCGGCGAACTCGGGATCGGTCATGATCGTGGCCGGGTTCGAATTGACCAGCACGACCTGGTAGCCTTCCTCGCGCAGCGCTTTGCACGCTTGCACACCGGAATAATCAAATTCGCAGCCCTGCCCGATCACGATTGGACCGGAGCCGATCAGCAAGATTTTCTTTAGATCGTTGTTCCGCGGCATCTGCGCAGCGCGCAGGATAAACCAAATCAGCCGAAGTTCACGCGTGAACTCTTATTTCGTCTGATACTTCGGATCCTTCGCTTGTTTACGGACGGCCGCGAAAAGTTTGGCAATGCCTGTTTCGCTGATGGTATTGGCAAGAAAAGCCGGGACGGTGATTCCGCTGTCAGTAAACACGAAATAAGTCGCCCGTGTCTTGTTCGCCCCTGCCGGTTCGAGCTGCCACGAGCCCTCGCACGTTTTCACCCGAAAAACGCCCGGTTTTTCGGCCGGTCCATTTTCATTGGCCGGAGTCCATCGATTCAAATACGCCGTTCCATTTTCCGCCGGCCACGATTTCTTCTCGATCCGAAGCGTGTAATCACGATCGCTCACGATCTTGGGCGAGAGCCGTTGATAAGTGACAATGGAGTTCTGTTTCCTTTCAATAACGCGGGCCTCCGTCGTGTAGGGCATGAAGCTCGAATACGCTTCGACGTCGTCGATGACCTTGTGGACGGTGTCGCTGGCAGCATCGATCTCGCCTACGGCCTTGAACTCTTTCAGGCGCGATCCCGGATGCGGCCGGCTGTAAATTGTCACGCCGTTGGTCTGCTTGGCCACTTTCCAATCTTCGGTCTGTGCCGGCTCCGCGCCGAAGATCGACAACCCGATCCCGAATAAAGATATTACAACGAGAGCCCGCTTCATTTGTTGGATTTTGACGCAGCGCGCCGTGTTTGGATTCAAGGCAAAATCGAATCGGCTGGATAAATTACGCCATTCTTGATCACGCTGTCGATGTCCGACGCGCGCGCGATGTCGTCAGCCGGATTTGATTTTAGAATCACAAGATCGGCGAAACAGCCATTGTCGATCTTGCCGATATGCGCGCCGGTTTCGCCGCCGAAAAGTTTCGCGGCGTTCGCTGTCGCGCATTGCAAGATTTGCATCGGCTTCAGCCCGGCTTCTTTCATGAGCTGAAATTCGCGGAACAACGCCGGCCCGTGGATCGTTCCGATGTTTCCCGCATCAGTGCCGGCGGCGATCGTTACGCCGGCATCTTCCAGTTTCTTCAAGTTCGGCAGCGCGACCTCGTAAGTTTTTTTGATTCGATCGAGTGATTCATCCGGTTTGGCCAGCGCGGCCTTGATTCGATCAGGCAATTTGTCTTGCGGGATCTTCGTGACGTCGAGTGACGCGATCACTTCCGGGTTGCCCCACTTCTGTTCCTCCGGCGTGAGATTCAACTGATGCGAAAACGTCCGGCCGTAACGCTCGAAAACTACGAGTGTCGGACAAAGGATCGTACCGTGATCCTTTAGGAGCTTCACGAACGCGTCGTCCACCGGTTTATCGACCACGCTGTGGACGAGAATGTCCGCGCCTTCTTCTACTGCCGCGCGAGCTGTCTCCAATTCGGTCGCGTGAACTGCCACGCGGATCTTGTGCGCGTGACTTTCTTCAACCGTCGCGCGAACGATGGGCCGGAAACTGTCAACCGGATGATCTTTGTCGACGATGTACCAAATCTTTACCAGATCGGCTTTTTGATCGGTGAGCTTGCGCACGAACTCGCGCGCCTGCTCGGGAGTGTCGATCTTCACAATCGGCGGATCGCCCAGATCGAGTTTCTCGCGCGAGATGCTTGAGATTAACGGACCGGCGACTGCGACGCGCGGGGCCTTTGCCGTCGAGTTCGCTTTTTTGCGGACTTCGAAATTCCACATCGGTCCGCCGACATCGACCACGCTGGTGATTCCGCAGCGAATGTAGCGCGCGAAAACGTCGTCGAGATGCGACTTGATCCACGCCACTTCATCTTTGTACGGCCGGACGTTGCTCAGATCGGCGCCGTCGGGGCGCGTGAACAAATCGGCCGATTGAAAAAAGTGAACGTGGGTGTCGATGTAACCCGGTAAAATGAATTTGCCCACGCAGGAGATCTGTTTCCCGAGCGACGCGGCGTCCTGTTTGCCAATCGAAACGCGCTCGATCTTGTCGCCGTTGATCACGATCGTCGCGTTCGGCATCACTTTGCCGTCCGCCGGATTGATCACTGTCGCGCCAACGAGTGAGAATTTTTCAGTTACTGAAGAAGCGTTGCCGGCCTCAATATTCAGTTTGCCGGCGAGCATCATCTTGCTCATCGACATGTACGCCGGAGGTCGGCTGTAACTCATAAACGCGTACGCAGCGAATGCGACGCAAGCGACAGCGATTACTAAAAGCAGCACGCGTGTTTTCATTCTTTCGATTCCGGCACGGCCTTCTCCGCGGCTTTAAAACCGATCTTGGAATGGGTTCCATCGCAAAACGGCTTCTCGGTCGAAGCGCCGCAGCGGCAGAGCGCCATTCGCGGTTCGACTGGGAATTTATTTCCGTCGCTGTCGATCAACTCGACTTCGCCCTTCACGATGTAAGGACCGTTCTTGATTGTCTCGATTGTTACCATGTTGCCAATCTACCTGATGTGGAGCGCGCTGAAAACGTTGTAGAGGCGGCTGTGTCAGCCGCCTGTCTATCGAATAGGCGCTTGGCACAAGCGCCTCTACAACATCAGTATTGGGGCGACATGAGGATAAAACTTCTCGTTTCGATATTTTTTCTCGTCGCTTCCGCTTTCGCCCAGTCCCCGCCAAAACATCCGTTCACGTTCGAGGACATGATGAAACTCAAGCGGGTGGATGAGCCGGTGCCGTCGCCGGATGGGAAATGGGTCGTGTTCGCGGCGGAAGATGTCGATCTTGAGGCGAACACGAAGATTGCCCATTTGTGGATCGTGTCGGCGAGCGGCGGTGAATCAAAGCGCTTAAGTGAAACGCCGACTCATGAGGAGCGGCCGCGGTTCTCGCTCGATGGCAAACGTCTCATTTGGACATCGAAAGCGACCGATCCGACGCAAATCTGGATGTGCGACTTCAATCCCGAAGCGGGGCAGTTAATAGGGAAACCGCATCAAGTCACTTCCATTTCGACTGGCGCTGACGGCGCGATCTGGTCGCCGGACGGAAAGAACATTGTCTTCGTGTCGTCGGTTTATCCGGATTGCAAAGACGACGCGTGCAACAAGCAGCGCGATGAAGAACTTAAGAACAGCAAGGTGAAAGCGAAAACCTTCACGCGGCTGTTTTATCGGCACTGGAACGCTTTCACCGAGTTCAAGCGCAGCCATTTGTTTGTGCAGCCTGTGGAGGCAGGCGTCTCGCCTGCGGGAGTGCAGCCGGGGACGGCTGCCACCACAGCACCGAAAGATTTAACACCGGGCGATCACGATGTGCCGCCGTTCCATCTTGGCGGGCAGGACATGTATGCAATTTCGCCGGACGGCCAGGAGCTCGCTTACACCTCGAACATCAAGTCCGAGGCCGGACCGGCGTTTGTCGAAGCGACCAGCACGAACAACGAAATTTTCATCGTGCCGATTTCTGGTGGCTCGGCCAAAAAGATTTCCACCAGTCCCGGCGCCGATTCGACGCCGCTTTATTCGCCGGACGGAAAATATCTCGCCTGGCGTTCCCAAGCCCGCGCGGGTTTTGAAGCCGATAAATGGCGGCTCTTCGTCCAAGATCGACAATCGGGGAAGACGCGCGATCTAACGGAGAAGTTTGATCGCTCCGTCGGTAGTTTTAGTTGGGACAGCACGAGCGAGTTCATTTACTTCAGCTATGAATCTGCTGGCCAGGCGGTCTTTGGCGAGGCGTCGATTGGGCGCGGTGGGCTTCTCGATCCAAATTTGGTGGATGTTGCCGGGCCAAGGGCACCTGAATTGGAATGGCCTGATCTGCACGATGGCCACATCGATAATGTCGTGGCAACCCGTGACGCGCTTTACTACACCCAAAACTTAATCTCCGAGCCTGACGAGATATGGTCTGAAAATCTGCATCCGGACAGTCACGGCGGTGTGCGCGTTCCGACAAAGATCACGCACATGAACGAAGCTGTGCTCGCGATTGTGGATATACAGGGCCTCGAGGATTTCACCTTCAAAGGCGCAAACGATGAAAAAGTTCACGGATTCATAGTGACGCCGCCGGGGTTCGATCCGAAGAAGAAGTATCCGCTGAAGTTTTTGATCCATGGCGGGCCGCAAGGGGCGTGGGGAAATTCGTGGACGTATCGCTGGAACGCGGAGTTGTTCGCGGCCAACGGCTACGTGGTGGTGATGATCAATTTCCACGGCTCGACCGGTTACGGGCAGAAGTTTACCGATTCGATCAGCGGCGATTGGGGCGGCAAACCGTACGTCGATGTAATGAAGGGGCTCGATTACGTGGAGAAGACCTACCCGTTTATCGACAAGAACCGCGAGGCGGCGCTCGGTGCTAGTTACGGCGGTTACATGGCCAACTGGATCCTCGGCCACACCAACCGCTTCAAATGCATCGTGTCGCACGACGGCACGTTTAACGCGGAGTCGGCGTACGGCACGACGGAGGAGATCTGGTTTATGAATTGGGAATTCGGCGGTCCGCCGTGGAAAAAACGGGACGTCTATCGAAAGTGGTCGCCGCACGAATACGCGCAGAATTTCAAAACGCCGACGCTGGTCGTGCACGGTCAGAACGATTACCGGATCGATGTGTCGCAAGGGTTCGATCTTTTCACCACGCTGCAAGTTCTGAAAGTGCCGTCGAAGATGTTGTATTTCCCCGACGAAGGCCACTGGGTGCTTAAGCCGCAGAATAGCCAGCTCTGGTACAAGACAGTGAACGATTGGGTCGATCAATGGTGCAAAAACTGAGGAGATTATTTCCG
>DASQBB010000055.1:0-8236 GCA_035635435.1 Chthoniobacterales bacterium
TGTTGGAACAGACGGAACTCTGTATGTCGTCGGCGGAACCAACGCGATCGATCTGCCGGTCACATCGGGCGCAGCGCAGCCGATCATCGGCGGAGAATCTGACGGCTTTGTCGCACGGATCAGAACTGACGCCGCTGGATCGGCTGGGCTGATGTACCTCACTTACTTAGGCGGTCTGTCTAACGATTTCTGCTCGGCGGTGGCGGCGGACAGCGCCGGAAACGCATTCGTTACAGGGCAAGCTCAATCACTTATTTTTCCGACCACATTGGGAGCGTATCAGCGTGTTCACACGCCGGGAACAGTTGCATTCATCACCAAACTCAACCCCACTGGTTCCAGCTTGATTTACTCGACGTTACTCAGCGGCAGCAAAGGAAGCAGCGCTAGTGCGGGCACCAACTACACGGCCCCCTCAGCAATCGCCATCGACTCGAACGGACACGCCTATGTCGATGGCGAGACTAACGACACCGATTTTCCCACCACGCCCGGAGTCGTCCAGCCTAGTAACGCCGGCATTGACGATGGCTTCGTCACCGAACTCTCGGCGGACGGGTCCGCGCTTGTATTCTCTACTTACCTCGGTGCGAGCGATTACGACGGCCTTTTCGCCCTCAAGCTTGATAAATCTGGGAACATCTTCGTGTCTGGGTACACGTCGAGCAGCGATCTGCCACTGGTGCGAGCGTTTCAATCGACATACGGTACGGATAGCGACGGATGGGTTGCCGAACTTTCGCCGGGAGGCACAACGTTGCTTCTCTCCTCCTATCTCGGCGGCAGTGGTCAGGACTCGACCTACGGAATAGATCTCTGGAATAATCAGCTCTACATCGCGGGCCGGACTGGATCTAACGACTTCCCGGTGACCAACTCCGCGCCGCAAACGACGTACGGCGGAGGCATTTGGGATAACTTTCTCACTATCGTCAATCTGAAGCCGGTGCAATTGGTTGGCGCCGCTTCACCCAAAACTCATGGCACCGCTGGCACATTCGGTATCGATCTTCCGCCAGTTGGAAATCCTGGAATTGAGTGCCGCAGTGGCGGCGCGAATCATGAATACATGATGGTATTCAACTTCGCCAAAGGCCTAACGAGTGTGGGTGGCGCGAGTGTGACCAGCGGCACTGGCTCGATAGCTAGCAGTTACATCGACAGTAACGACGCTCATAATTATATCGTGAACTTAACCGGAATAGCTAACGCCCAAGTAATCACCGTTAGTTTGAGTAATGTGGCTGACTCAGCTGGCGACTTTAGCAACACAGTTTCTCAACGGATGGGTGTGCTCCTTGGTGATGTGGATGCAAGCGGTCGCGTTGATTCTACTGATGTCTTCCAAGTGAGACAGCAGACTCTTCAAATCACCAACTCTTCCAACTTCCGAATGGACATTGACGAGAGCGGCCGCATCGATTCGACCGACGTTTTCATTACGCGCCAACAGACGCTGACCTCACTTCCTTAAGGAAACAGAGTTATGAAAGGATACGTTACTTTTGTTAGCGCTCTGGTCGTCGTCGCCGCCACCTCAGCATTCGGTCTTGCCGAGTCGAGGCTCTCGGTGTTTGGCACTCTGCCGATTTCGTTTGAGCTGAACATTGGGCAGGCTAACCCCCACGTACGCTTTATCACGCATACATCTGGAGCCGCGTTCTATTTTACCGCGTCCGAGGTCGCTTTCGGCGAGTTCCGTATGAAGGTCCTGGGCGGGAATGCTGCACCTGATGTCGCTGGGATTGACCTTCTTCCCGGTAAGAGCAGCTACTTCATTGGCAATGATCCGGCGAAGTGGACGACGGACGTCCCGCAATATGCGCGGGTGAAGTACGCCGGAGTTTACCCAGGCGTTGATCTCATCTTTCGCGGAAGTCAGCGACAACTTGAGTATGACTTTGTCGTTGCGCCTGGCTCCGACCCACGGCGCATCCGTTTCGCCTTTGAGGGGACTTCGCGGTTGCGAATCGATAAGGACGGCGCGCTGGTCGTCCGGACTAAACGTGGTAATGAGATAAGGCAACACCGTCCTGTAATTTATCAGGAGATCGGCGGCAAAAGGCGAGAGTTGGTCGGCGGTTACGTGATCAACGGCCCGAGCGAAGTTGGTTTTAAGGTCGCGACCTTTGATCGGAATCGTCCACTGGTGATTGATCCCGTTCTTACCTATTCCACTTATCTCGGAGGAGGTACCGCTGCACCTCGTTCACCCGCTGACAACGGTGCTCAAGCCATCGCTGTTGACTCTGCAGGGAACATCTATGTTACCGGGTTTACGAGCACGATTGACTTTCCGACTGCGAATCCTGAGCAGCCAGCATACGGGGGAGGTCTTTACGACGTCTTCGTTACAAAGATCGACCGATCGGGAAGCACAGTAATCTATTCAACGTACTTGGGCGGGATGAATGCTGAAAAGGCTTTTGCCATCGCCGTTGACAGCGCGGGGAGCGCGTACATCACCGGATTCACGCAGTCGCCGAATTTTCCTGTTACTCCCACTGCTTTCCAACCTATCAGCACTACCGGCATTCTTCCTGGCAATTCTTCTGACGCTTTTGTTACCAAGTTAAGTCCGGCTGGAAACGCGCTGGTCTACTCAACGTATCTAGGTGGCAGCACGAACGCTGAGAACGCCTTCGGGATCGCCGTAGATTCTTCCGGCTGTGCTTATGTTACGGGAGAGACTGCTTCAATCGATTTCCCGACGAAGAATGCCTACCAACCGATGCTCGCAATGGGCGGCGGCTTAGCTATAGATGCCTTCGTCACGAAGTTAAGTGCCGACGGTACGACCTTAGTCTATTCTACTTATCTTGGCGGAGGTGGTTCAGGCTCCGGTTTCAGCCCAAGCGGCATCGATGAAGGATTCGGTATAGCTGTGGACTCTTCAGGAAGCGCTTATGTTACGGGCTACACTTACTCAAGCAGCTTTCCAACTAAGAATCCGCTGCAGGCTAATTTGGCCGGCGGCTCCGACATCTTCATGACAAAGTTCAGTCCCGCCGGAAACACGCTCGTGTACTCGACCTACCTGGGTGGGAGCGATCTCGACGTGGCGTTCGGCATAGGGGTAGATTCTTCGGGTAACGCCTACATTACCGGTAAGACACGCTCGAATGACTTTTCCACGGTGAACGCATTTCAGCCAGCGTTCGGCGGCGGCGACGCGGACGCCTTTGTAGCGAAGTTGAACTCGGCCGGCAGTGCGCTGGTTTATTCCACCTATCTAGGCGGAAGCGGAAGCGAAGGCAATCTCAGCAGGATAGCGCTAGACAGTGCCGGCGAGGCCTACATCGTCGGGAGCACTGACTCGAAAGATTTCCCTATTGCAAACGCAATTCAGTCCGCCAAGGCCGGCCCCGGCGATAACGCCTTCATTACAAAGCTGAATGCGGCAGGCAATAGCATGGTTTATTCGACCTACCTTGGCGGCAACTCGCTGAACCTGGGGTTCGGTATTGCCGTTGACGCTTCCGGAACCGCTTACATTGCCGGGCAGACATGGTCGACAAATTTCCCAGTGATGAATCCGTTTCAGGGAAACCTACTCGGCACAGATGACGCTTTCATCGCCAAGATAGCGGAACCGCCACCGGTGCACTTGAACGCCGTCGCATCGAGGATGACCCATGGCAGCGCTGGTACGTTCGATGTCGATCTTCCGCTCGCGGGCCGTCCGGGTATCGAATGCCGTAGCGGCGGCGCGAATGGCGATTACACGATTGTTTTTATCTTTGCCAATACGCTGACCAGTGTGCAACGCGCCAGCGTGACGAGTGGAACTGGTGTCGTAAAGAATAGCGGAATCGGTAATGATGCCCATCAGTACATCATCAATCTCACTGGCGTTACTAATGCCCAATACGTTACCGCGACCTTAGCGAATGTGATTGACTCACAGGGCAACGGTAGCGCCTCAGTTGCCGCCACGATGGGCGTGCTACTTGGCGACGTGAACGCGAGCAGCCGGGTTGATTCAACTGATGTGTTCCAACTCCGACAGCAGAGCCTTCAGAACGCTAACTCCTCGAACTTCCGAATGGACATTGACGAGAGTGGCCGCATCGATTCGACCGACGTATTCATTACGAGGCAACAGACGCTTACTGGGCTTCCTTAGCCTCCATAACCTCAGCCGCCGTAGTGAGCAAGGATGCGCAGAGGCGACGCGCAAGCTATTTCTTCTTCGGGCGTAAAGCTGCGCCACGCGGCTTTACTTTTTCTTCAATTGGGAGCCGCCGAGGAGCGGAAGAACGAACAGGTTTGCCAGGATGTCGACAATCAGACCCGCCAGTACCACCAAACCGAAACGTTGGGTCGGCGGAAAATTTGATAGCACGAAAATCGCAAAGCCCGCCGCAATAATCACGTCCGAATAAACGATTCCGCGCCATTGTTCTTCGCGCCCAGCCACCCAGGCCGACCAGCCTTTCTTTCCATCGCGCTCGGCGCGGCGAACGCCAAAGACAAGGTGAATCATCGAGTCGATCGCGATGCCGATGCACACGTTCGTGGCCGGCGCTGAAATGATATCCACCGGGATATTGAACCAGCCGATGCCGCCGAGCATGCACAACGGCATCAGCGTCAGACTCACGATCATCGCCAAAGCGCCGCGCACCGAGCGGGCAACGACCAAGGCGATGACAACGAACAGAAGATTCAGCCAGAACAGTCCGGTCACTAAACTGGAAGCGACCAGCTTGGCCAGGCGGCCTTGCAAATAGTAAATGCCACCGACGAGGGATGTCGTAAATCCGTGCTTGCGGGTGATCGAGCGAAGATCGTCCACCACTTCGAGACGAAGTTTATCGCGGCGCGCTTCGACCATTCGCAGCAGGAAAACTGCTTGAGTGCGGTCCTCGGTGACGAAACTCTTCGCCACTCGCGCGTACTTGGGTTGCGCCATGATCTCCATCATCTTTTCGTAGCTGATCAGAAATGAAAACGGCGTCCGGTCGCCTTCGGCCAGAAGCGTCGGCAACGAAACGACCGTTCCGACATCTTTGTAGTTCTCGAGCGCGCCGTGCAGTGTCCACATTTTCTGGTAAGCGTCGTCGGTGTTTAATTTGCTGCCGTCGGTTGCGGAGACGACCAGGGTGAGCGGATTGCAACCGCCGCTGCGGTCGACGTATTCCAGTCCGTCGCGTAGTTCCTGGTGCGGCTTGAAATAATCAAGCAGGCTCGGATCGGTGTTTACTTTTCTGAGACCGAACCCCAGAACTGCGCTAACGAGAATTACGGCCGCGGACAAAATTGGAAATGGGCGCGCCCAAAATCTCTTCGGAGGTTCGGCTTCGACGATTTTGCTTTTGCGTGGCACCGCCCACCGCAGAAACGGCGGATACATCACATAAGCGCAGGCGAAAGCCACCACCGATCCGAGCACGCCGCCGAATCCGAGCTCGCGCAGCGGCTTGGCTTCGACAATCAACAAGCTGGCAAAACCGAGCGATGCGCAAATCATCGACCAAAACGACGGGGGAAAGGTCATGCGGAGCGCGTCTGTTCCGAGATCGGGCGATTCCTTTCCGAGGCGGTGCCTCCGGTCGGCGAGCGTCTGCCAGTTGAAGGTCATGTAGACCAAGTGCGACATCGCCACCACAAAGACGATGGTGCCGAGATTGACGGTCAGGATCCCAATCTTTTTGCCGAGCACTGATTGGAGGAGCAACGTCAACAAAACGGCGCTGGTGCAGGTAGCCAGCATTCCCAGAAACACCCGACCAGACCGGAACATCGCGGCCATGGTCAGGCCAAACAAAACGACTGCGGTGAGGCTGAAGTACCCGAAATCGTGGGCCAAGCTGCGCCGGATCATCTCCACGACATAGGGCGGACCGGCGATGTGAATTCGAAAATCTGTTTCATCGAACTCGTGCATGATGCGCTCGATGCGCTTGATCGGCTTCTCGGGATCCTTGTTTTCAAGGAAGACGAGCACATTGCTCGATTTGCGGTCCTCGGCGATCAGCAACCGGCTCCAAAACGGGCTGGCCAGCGCGTCTTGAAAACTCTTCGGCCCCTCGGCCAAACTCTTGACCGCGCTCACCTCGTCGATCGTGTTGATCTGCTGCGTGAGCTTTTGGATCCCAGCGAGGTAGCGCGGCGAAGAAATATCCCGGGACGACACGTTCAGGATAACCTCCGGCTGCGACGGGAAACGCTGCTCGATCTTTTTGGATTGTCCGAAACCCGGGTCGCTGGTGGAAAAGAAAAAATTCTCCTCCACCACCGGCTTAAGATCGACAAATACTGCGACCAAGACGAACAACACGCCCGTGACCGCGAGCATTTCCCAATGCGCGCCGGGCCGCGTCAGCCTTTTTAATATCGAATTCAAACGATTTCCACCGGGCATTTGGGCAACGCCTGCATGAACGCCCGGCCGTAGGGTTTAGTCACGATCCGATTATCCAAAATCACGATGATCCCGTGGTCGGTCTTGGTTCGGATCAGACGACCGACGCCTTGTCGCAGTTTTAAGATCGCTTCCGGGAGCGAATACTCGGTGAACGCATCCCCACCGCGTTCCTGAACGAGTTCCAGCTTCGCTTCGATCAGAGGAGTGTCGGGAACCGCGAACGGTAATCGGGTGATAATTACGTTCGAAAGCGCTTCACCCGGCACATCCACACCGCCCCAAAAACTGTCCGTCCCGAAAAGCACACTGCGGGGCGTGGATTTGAATTGCTCGAGCAATTTTGTGCGCGGCGCGCCGCCGCCCTGAACCAGCAGATTCATCTTCTGCTCCGCAAAAAATTTCTGCATCTCACCGGCCACCTGCTGCATGTCGCGATAACTGGTGAAAAGAACAAAAGCGCAGCCATCGGTTTTCTCGACGAAATGCGCGATCCAACGCTCGAGTTCTTTCTGATAAGAAGCGTCGCGCGGGTCGGGCATTTTTTGCACGACGAATATTTTCATCTGCTTCTGGAAATCGAACGGACTGCCGAGCTGCAGCGGTTCGGCTTCGGTCGCGCCGATCCGTTCGCGAAAATAAGCGAGGTCCTCGCGACCGACCGCGAGCGTGGCGCTGGTCATCACGCAACAGCAATTATCCCGAAAAATCATCCGCCGAAGAACCGGCGCGAGATCGATCGGTGCGGCGTTGAGCGAAAGAAACTGCGCGGTCTTGCCGGTGCGCTCGACCCAGTAGACATGTTGAGGCGCGCCTTGCTCCAGGAAAATGCTGATCCCGTCCCGCGCATCGCGAACGCGCCGGCCAAATTCCTGCAGCTCGGCTTTCAAAATTTCGTCATCGGCGCGTTTTACTACTTCGGCGATACGCGCCTGGAGCGCGACCAAGCGACCGGTGATCGTATCCGGGACAAGATCGACATCGCGCACGCGAAACTCGCGGCCCTTTCTAAAATCGGATTTCGATTCGACCGCATCGAAGAATTTCTCCACGTCATCGATCAACTCAGCTGCGAGACGGACCCCGGCGGCATCACGCATGACGGTGAAGAGTCCTTTTTTTGTGCGCGCGTTGTAGAGCCGCTGAATGGTCGATCTTAGGCCGTATTGCGAAACGCCGACCCCAATTTGCTTGGATGCGATTTGCTCAACCGTGTGGGCCTCATCGAAAATGATGAAGTCGTTCGGGAAAAGAAAACCGCTCTCACGTCCCTCCTGTTCGGCTGGGCTGCCGAGCAACATGAAGAGCAGCGTGTGGTTGAGGACGATCACGTCCGCCGCGAGCAACCGCTTCCGGGCCTGCTGATAAAAACAGCGCGGATTCTGCCCGCAGGTTTTTTGGGTGCAGATGTGCGCTTCGCTGCAGACTTGCGCCCAAACCTTCGGATCGGGCTCAATCGACAAATCGCTCAGCGAACCGTCGCGCGTTTTGCTCGCCCATTCCGCGATCCGTTGGATCTCGTTTGTTTCAGGGCCGGTAAACAGTTCCTTTGAACTTTGCAACGCGCGCTCAAGCCGGCGCGGACAAAGATAATTTTGCCGGCCTTTCATCAAGGCTGCCTCAAACTCGACCGGTAGCACTTTTCTCAAGATCGGAATGTCTTTGTGCAGCAGTTGTTCCTGGAGATTGATGGTGTGCGTTGAAACGATTGCTTTTTTGTTCCGCTCGAGCGCGAACAGGACCGACGGCACCAGGTAGCTCAGCGATTTGCCCACGCCAGTGCCCGCTTCGGCTATCAGATGCTGTTCTTCCTCCAGCGCTTGCGCGACGCGAGCTGCCATCTCCTGCTGTTGTGGACGGAACTCAAAG
>DASQBB010000056.1:0-17457 GCA_035635435.1 Chthoniobacterales bacterium
GTTTGAGCAATTGTGAACGCGGCTTCTCGACCGTGCAGCTGCATGCGCAGGGGCGGCAGCTTTCGGCGCGCCGCGGCGATTTCGTAACGACCATCAACCGCCGTGAGTTTGTAAGGCTCAGCCAGGTCCGAATCGACCGGCGCTTCGTGATGTCGAAAATGAAAAGCTGGACGCAACTCGAGTCGCGGCGGCTTTCCCTTCGAGATCACTTGATAGCTGACATGGACGGTGTTCTGCAAGTGAGGCAGCAACACGCGTTTCTCGACCACGACGTCGCGAACATGATAAGTCCAGACTGGAAGCCCATCTTCGAGTCGGAACTCAGTTAAATAATCAGCGCCTTTCAAATCGAGTTGTCCGCCGGCGCGCTCTTCCGCGCCGAGCGAAACGACGTCATCGTCACTGAAGCGAAGAAATTCAGATACGTGATTCCACATTACGATCCGTCCAAGAGGTCCCGGCAGCGCCGCGATGAGCAATCCATGATAACGACGCGTGACTGCGCCGGAAACGGTGCCGGAGGCGTAGCCGCCGAGTCCGTTGGTAACGAGCCATTCGCGAGTCAGCAAAAGCTCGCGCGACATTTTCGTTCCGTCCCATGACATCGCGCGGATGATCGGCCGATGCGTTTCAAATTGCTTGTTCATCGATGCTGGCTGTCGAGCGGAAATTGGATCACCCGAACTTCCTTCGCGCCGGCTGCTTCCTCGGCTCTTTCTCGGGCACCAAACGCAGCGCCACCGTCGCTTCCGCCGGTATGGTCCATCTGTCTTGCGTTGCCACGGTCGCGGTTCCGGACCCGCCGTAGCGCGCCGATTCGCTCGACCAAAGAATTTCCCATTCCAAACCGAGTGGCGGTGCGAGCAATGGCTCGGGAATCGGGTTCAGTTCGCGACTTTCGCCAAAGTTCACCACCAGAAGTCGATCGTCGCGGTTGTTCTCGCTGAAGTAACGCAGGAGAAAACTGGCCGGACCGAGAACTGCCCCATCCACCCCATTCGGTTTCTGTTCGCGAAAGCGCGAGTCTTCCCGGCGCAGCCGCAAAAGATCGACATGGAGGTCGTAAAGCTCCTGGTTTTTTTGGCGCTCGCTAAAATCAAGCTTGCAGCTAACAAACGATGTCGGATCGGAAGGTACCGGTAAACGTTCCTGCACTTCCTTCGTGGCCAGGGAAGGGAACTGCGCCAGAAATGCGAAGCGCCCTTTGCGAATTCCTTCGCGCATCTGGCCATCGCCCACGTCGGTGAAAAAGATAAATGGAGTGGAAACGCCGAATTCCTGGCCTTGAAAAAGCAGCGGCGTCCAGGGACCGAGCAGGAGCAGCCCGGTCATCGCTCGATAACGACCGGGTGAGCTTTGAAACCGCAGGCGCTCGCCCACCGCGGTATTTGAAACTTGATCGTGGTTCTCAATGAAGGCGACAAACGCGTGTGGGGGAGAACCGAAAGCCGGTGTGCCGCGCGGTGCTTCCTGCCAGAAGTAGGGTTGTCCTTGAAATAAATAACCGTACTTGGCCGCGGAAATAAATTCCTGCGGCGTGCCGAGAAAATCGCTGTAGTACGCTTCCCGTCTTCCGGTCAGTGCGACGACTGCGCTGTGATGGAAATCGTCGTTCCAAACGGCATCGAGATCGTCGCCGCCTTCGCTGCGGGGACGGATGAGCTTGGTCACTTGCCGCTCGTTTTCGGCGATTAAAATGATCGAGCGCGGAGCAGCGGCTTCGCGGGCGGCCCGGCCAACTGCGCCGATGATGTATTCGTCCGATCTATCATGGATCGCATCGGTGGCGTCGAAGCGGAAACCGTCGAAGTGGAATTCGTCGATCCAGTAACGGCCGTTGGTGACGTAAAATTCGCGGACCGGCTTCGAGTTCGGCCCATCGAAATTAATTGAATCGCCCCAGTCGGTTTCCTGTTCGCGGATGAGGTAATCGTCGGAATAAACGGCGAGATAATTTCCGTCCGGACCGAAATGGTTGTAGACGACGTCGAGAATAACAGCCAGGCCTAACGAATGCGCGTGATCCACAAAAGCGCGCAGATCGTCCGGCGTTCCGTAGAGGTGAAATGGCGCGAAAAGATTAACCCCATCGTAGCCCCATCCGAAATTTCCCGGGAAATCGGCGATTGGCATCATTTCAACAACGGTGATGCCGATGCGTGCTAGTTCGGCCAGTTGTTCCGCCGCCGCCCGCCAAGTTCCTTCTTTAGTGAACGTGCCAATGTGCATCTCGTAGACGACCTGGCCTTTCATTTTGACACCGCGCCATTGCGCATCCGTCCATGCAAACTGTGTTGGATCGACAACGCACGAAGATCCGTGTGGGCCGTGCGGTTGGAACCGCGACGCCGGATCGGGATGAAAATCCTCGGCCTTGTTTACTCGGAAACGGTAGAGCGATCCGGCGCCAACATTGGCGAGGCCTGAAAAATAACCACCCTCTTCGCGTTCCAGTGGATGAAATGTCCGTTTCGCATCTTTTTTCGCGCTTTCTTCCAAGACAAGATCGACATCTTGGGCTTTCGGCGCCCAAACGCGAAAATGCGTTCTGTTCGAACCGATTAATTCGGCGCCGATCGGATATCGGCGAGACATCCCTCGCTCCATAATTTACCCACCCTACACAAAAACATCGGATGCGCAGTGAGAGCTTGATGAGTTGCTTCCAAGGCGCTCAAATCGTCGTATGAACGGCGGCAGCGCAAAGATCGAGATATTCAAGCCATTCGGCGAAGCGTTCGAGCTAATGAAGAAAATCCTTTTTCAACCGTTCAATTTCGAAAAATGGCTTGTTATTGGCTTTGCCGCATTTTTGTCGGGGCATTTTGCCGGGGTCGGCTTCAATTTTCCGATCGGAGGTTTTCCGTCGCACGAGGCGAATCCAAATCTTGCTTCGGCTGATTGGGAGCAGTGGAAGCCGTGGCTAGCCATCTTCATTGTCATTTTCGTCGTATTGATTCTTGTCTTGATCGTCGTCCTCTCGTGGTTAAAGGCACGCGGCAATTTTATCTTCATGGACTGTATCGTGCGGAATCGCGCGGCGATCGTAGCGCCGTGGCGCGAGTATCGACGCGAAGGAAACAGCTATTTTCTGTTTCTTTTGCTGGTGATGTTTGTGTCCATGGTCATTTTTGGATTACTGGCCCTGATTATTTTTGTTCCGCTCGGATGGCTGGGTCAGGGGGTCAGTAGTGATGCGTTCACACCGCTAGTTGTGATTCTCTTGATCGTGCTTGGCCTGGCATGGATTTGTTTTGCGATTTTTTTCGGTGTGACCTCCTACTTCATGATTCCGTTTATGTACGTTCGTCGATGCAGGGCGGTAGAAGCCTTTCGCGAAGTTGCCGGATTGATTTTGCAAAACGCCGGCTCGTTCATTCTATTTTGCTTGTTTTCGATCTGCCTGTTGCTCGGAGCAGCGATGATTGGAGGAATCGCGACATGCGCGACTTGTTGTCTGGCCGCGTTGCCGTACATCGGCACGGTGATATTGCTGCCGTTGTTCGTTTGTCTGCGCGCGTTCGGGCTCTGTTTTATTCGACAGTTCGGCCCGGATTACGATGTGTGGGCTGCGATACCAGAGGCGTCGCCAACGCCGCCCCCAATTCCGCCGCCGTTGCCGAGCTGAATTATACTTCGGTCGCGGCCCAGAATTTCCGAAACGCAGTCGGCCAGGTCCGGTCAATTACGCTCTCACGCGCGAGATTACCCATCTTTTTTCGCCGCTCGGGATCGGCCACTAGCTCACGAATCGCGCGAGTGAGGTCTTCGACATCGTGCGATCTCGTGATCAAACCGTTGCGATTGTTCTCGACGAGTTCCTTTGGTCCGCCCGAATCCGAAACGATCACTGGAACCCCGGACGCCTGCGCTTCAATGATCACGTTGCCGAATGTGTCGGTCGTGCTCGGAAAAACGAAGATGTCGGCGGAAGCGTATGCGGCGGCGAGTTCTTTGCCCGTTAGATATCCGGTGAAGAGAGCTTCCGGCAGCGATTCGGAGAACTCGCGCGAATACGGCCCGTGGCCGACGACACAAAGTTGGATCGATAATCCCTCGTCGCGCAGACGCCGGTAAGCTTCTGCTAAAAGATCGAGATCTTTCTCCCGGGAAACGCGACCGACGTAAAGCAATCTGATCTGGCCGTTCTTCGCGCCGAACTTTTCGAAGAACCTTGGATCGCGACGAGTGGGATGGAAGAGCTGCGTATCGAGTCCGCGCGGGAAAATTTTTAGTTTGTCTGGCTCGAAGCCGCGCTTGATCCAGCTCTCCCGATATTCCTCCGAGTTCACGAACACGGTATCGAGCTGGCCGTAAAACCAGTGCATGTAGCGCCAGGTCACGCTTTCGAGAAAACTGTCTTCGGTCAGGATGCGAACGTATTGCGGAAAGTCGGTGTGATAAATGCCGCTGGTTTGCAAATTGAGCATCTTGGCCGCGAGCAACGCAGTCAGGCCGATTGGTCCCGGCGTGCTGATGATGACTTCGGTGAATCGCTCGCGCTGGATGTAATCGAGCATTTGCAAAATCGGCGGAAAACTCAGTTTTTGCAGCTCGTACTCGGGCAATTCAAATTCGCCGATCGGTTTGAAATTTTTGATCGGGATCTCGTTAATCGTCAGCTCGTCATGCGAGGTAATGACGATCAATTCTTTTCCAGCGGCCGCACCGGCGGCGGTCATTTTCTGAATAGTCGTGGCGACGCCGTTGACGTCGTCGAGCGTGTCGGTGAACCAGGCGCGCTTGTTGTTTTGCAGAGCTTCCGGAATTTTTCCGGTCAGCTCTTGGAAAATTTTTTGCAACCACTTGCGCGACGGGGCCTGGCTGTGAAACCCGTAGATGTATGGCGTGAGAATGATCAGGATCGGTGCGATCGCAGTCAGCGCCTGTACGCTTTCGAGCATGTTTCCGCTGCTGATTTGCTGGACGAACTTTTGGAAGAAGCGAAACGTCAGCTGTTCCGCCACCATGTTCGCCATCATGAACGTGCGCCGTTCCGCCTCCGGCACCGCGCTCAACTGTTCGGCGAGTTTCGCCTTCACGTCCGGCTGCGCGAAATAACCGGAGAGCTCCTTCCAAAGCGACATGTTGGCGGGCTTTGCCAGTTCAAAGATTTTTCCTGAGAGAACGCCTTGGGCAATGAAGCTCGCTTTTTCCGCAAGCGTGAACTCGGTGGGATCGCGGCCTTCCATGAACCGCGAGAACATTTGCTCAATCAGGGCCGCGCTCGGTCCGAGTTTCTCGTGGAAATGGTCCTGAATGAAACAGGCAACCGTGTTGTAAAAGCCGTGGGACAGTGCGAGCGGCGTGCCTCCCTCGCCACGAGCTTCGCAACTGCCCGCGCGGACATGAGCGAGAAATGTTTCCGCCGAATCGGCGGGCGGTGTTTCGGTAAAAGCTGAGGCGATGAATTTTCCGCCATGGTCATCCGAGCCGCCGACGAAAATTTTCTTCCACGGTTCGCGATGGGTCGGCTCCAGATTGTGCCGCTCCGCGAATTCTTCGATCTTCTCCGGGGTCAACGACGCGAAGAGCTGTTGCGCAAGCTCGCTCAGGAGCGCGTCGCGCAAACCGTTGATGGCCTCGAAATGTTTGAAGAGCAGAATCAGCCGTTCGAGATGCGATGCGTCGAGCTTGCCGTTGATGCTGTAAAGCGGGTGCGCGACCGCGTGCGCGATCTTGCCGCTCTGCAAATATCGTTGCAGCGCAAAAATATTGTCCCGGATGATGACGATGTCGTCGTGCTGCTTTTCGGTGATACCCCAGACCAGGATGTGAATCTTGCAGGGATCCTGTGGAAAATAAGTCGTGACCTGCTCGCTAATGAAAGTGTTGGGCAGGTCGCGGATTTCCAAACAGCCTTCGATCGTGTCGTGATCGGTAATGGTGACAAAATCCATTCCGTGCTCCAGCAGTTGTCGATGCAACTCGAGCGGGTCGGAATAGGAATCCGGAAAATCAAACCGCCGGAAAAGCCATTCCTCCGACCGCGCGCTGAAGCGTGAGTGAATGTGAAGGTCACATTTGCTCATATATAATTAGAGGCCGCGCTTGAGCCGCTGCTCCGCGATCCAATCCTGATAAGTCGTTGGCGTCCTGCGTCCATCCATTTCACCGATAAGATCGACAATCTGCCGCCAAATGGTCGGATGGGAAAAGTCCGGCGGGTGAATACTTAGGCGCATAAGCGGCTTGCTCTTGAGTGCCTGGCTGAGCGCGGCGTTCCAAGCCAGGCTCGTCATCCGACGCCAGCCATTTCGCACGCTATAGACAAGCGATCTTGCCGAAAACGTTTCGCCGGACCGCAGATCGCGCACCGTTCGCAGGCGAGTGGTGTATTCCATTTCCGCATCGCGGGCTGCTCGCTCTCCTTCGCTGCTGAGCAACCATGCCGGCGCAACAAATCCGCGCGGTTTCAATCCGGCGGCGAAAAATTCGTCGCGCGCGGTTTTGATTCGCTGAAAAGCCTCGTCGTATACGAGATCGTAAAACTCGCCTTCGCCTTGCGTATAAAATTGGGTGACGAACTTCTCGAGAAAGCTTTCGCGCGTTTGCGGCGTCCGTTCGTGGAAATATCCGTGGATGACGATCTCGTGTCCGGCTGCTTCGAGTTGGCGCAGCCAGGAAACGAACTGTCGATCTTTCATCGCCGCGCCTTGATGATGGTAATCGGGGACGACCAGGAGTGAGCAGTGCCGGATTCCTTTTGCGATCAGCTCGGAAATAATCTTATCCGCAATCGATTGCGTGGACGGTGCTATATCGTGGATGGAAACGATCAGGAAATCTTTGGTCGCACTCGCCGCCGCGACAACGGGCAGAAACTGCGTGGCCACAGCCGAGGTCATTTTGCCAAATTTTCGACCCCGCTACCCGCCGGAACAAGTGCAAAGTATCTAGCCCGCCATCCTTAGGATGAAGCCGAACTCTTTGGCGCCCAGCGGCATGACCGACAGGCGCGATTGTCGAACGAGTGCGATCTTCTTCAGCGCTGGTTTTGCTTTAATTTCGTGCAACGTGACCGGCCGTCGCAATGGTTTCACCGGAGCAAGATCGACGGCGCTCCAATCGCCTTCTTTCGCGGTCGAGTCGCGGTAAGCCGTGCGCGCGACCTTTGCGATGCCGACGACCGCCTTGTCTTCGCCGCTATGATAAAAGAGAACCTCGTCGCCCTTGGACATTCGGCGAAGGTTGTTGCGCGCCGCAAAATTGCGCACTCCGGTCCAACTTGTGCTGCCATCAGCAACGAAGTCTGCCCAGGAGTAATCGGATGGTTCTTGCTTCACGAGCCAGGAATTTTTCATTGCTCCAACTTAACGCGGTTCGACAATTGTCGATCTTTGTTTGAAGATCGACATCATGGAGCGGATGCCGTTTATCACATTCGAAGGCTCGGAGGGCTGCGGGAAGACGACCCAGGTGCAACTGCTGGCCAACCGCCTCGATATTTTAGGAATTCCTTTTCTGATCACCCGCGAACCCGGTGGGACTGCGATTGGCGAATCGATCCGCGAGCTCCTGCAATTCGCGCCGCAAAGCGCGGGGATGACTCCGGAAGCGGAGCTGCTTCTTTTCGAGGCGAGCCGGGCCCAGCTGGTGCGCGAAGTGATCAAACCTGCGCTGGAACGCGGCGAGTGCGTGATTGCGGACCGCTTTTTTGATTCCACGACAGTGTATCAAGGCGTCGCGCGCAAACTGGACCGCAAAGTCGTGCGGCAACTGAATGCTTTTGCCGTCGGCGATTGCGTCCCCGACATTACGTTTTTGCTCGATGTCGATCTGGAAACGGCGCAATCGCGGATGCAGCAGCCGCGCCGGCCGGACCGGATGGAACAGCAATCGGTCGAATTTTACGAACAGGTTCGCGACGGTTATCTGGAGTTTGCGAAATGGCAGCGAGATCGAGTGGTGGTGATCAAGGGTTGGCAATCGCCACGCGATATCGAAAAGGGGATTTGGGAAACGCTCGTGAAACGGTTTCCGGAGCTTGCTGCGAAATCAGAAATCAACAATCAGCAATCAGAAATCTAAAGGATGGCTTTTACCCGGAAAGCAGCGATTGGACTTTTGCGGCGCGCGCACAAACAAGCGCGTTTGGGCCACGCCTATTTAATTTCAGGGCCGGCCGGGAGCGGGAAACGGGAAGTGGCCGCGGAACTGGCAAGCACCGTCAACGGGACAGACGCCGGCGATGTTTTTTCATCAAAGGCGCGGGAGATTTTTGTGGCCGAGCCGGAATCGAAATCGCGCAGGATTCTGATCGAGCAAATTCGCGAGCTGGAGCATGGACTGCAGATGCGCGCCAGCGATGGCCGTCGCAAAGTGGCGATCATTGCCGAAGCGGATCGTTTGCAACCGCAGGCCGCCAATGCGTTTTTGAAAACGCTGGAAGAACCGCCGAGCAATTCGCTGTTGCTTCTTTTGAGCGCGCTGCCGGAAGCGTTGCCGGACACAATTGTGTCGCGTTGCATTTCTATTCCGCTGGCTGCTAACGGCGAAGAAATGGAACTGCCGGAGCGCGCTGAACTGGTGGAATTGCTTCGCGATACCGCGCGCGAGAAAAATTGGAGCGTCCAGCAAGCATATCGTGTCGTCCAGGGACTGCAGTCGTTGCTAGGAATGATTCGTGACCAAATCAAAGCGCAAACCGCAGATGCGTTGAAAGATGAGGAGACGCGCTATCGAAATTCGACCGACGGAGCCTGGCTGGACGATCGCGAAGATTATTACAAGGCGCTAACCGAGAGTCTTTACATTCAGCGGCGTGCTATCTTAATCGAAGTGCTGCTCGAATTCTGGTCGGATGTTTTACGCGCATCTACCCAAGTCGCGCGCCGCGATTTGTCCGCCGCAAAAAAGGAAACTGCCGCTTTGGCGGAACGATTCACGGCGGCGGAAGTGTTGCGCCGAATTCAGCGATTGGAAGAGCTGCGAGACAATCTTGGGCGCAATATTCAGGAAGCGCTTGCGTTTGAGGTCGCATTCCTCGAAGTCTTCGGTTCCTCCGATTAAAATGAGAAGCTCGCGCGAAGTTTCAATTCGAGCCGGCCAGGTCGAGTTCGTTAAAGTCGGCACAGACGCATGGAGATGGCGCGACATTTATCGCTGGCTGCTTGGTTTGAGCTGGCCGCGATTCGCCGGATTCGTCGCACTGGTTTACATCGGACTAAACTTGCTGTTCGCGGTTCTCTACAGCCTCCAGCAAAGCAGCATCGCGGGGCGAACCAGCACCGACTGGTTCCTCGATTGCTTCTTCTTCAGTGTCCAAACGCTGGCCACCGTCGGCTATGGGCACATGTATCCGCAAACGCTTTACGGCCACATCGTCAGTACAGTCGAGATCATGACCGGCGTGTTTTTGATCGCGGTCATGACCGGCCTCATTTTCGTTCGCTTCTCGCGCCCCATCGCGCGGGTGGTGTTTAGCAGGTCAATCGTGGTGGCGCCGTTGAATGGAAAGCCGACATTGATGGTGCGGATTGGGAATGAAAATCACCACAGCATGGTTGAAGCGGAGTTTCGAATTATGTTTTCGCGTGATGAACCGCTGATTGAAGGTGGAGATTTCAGGTACTTTTACGCCCTGAAGCTGCATTTCGATCACCTGACCGTTTTTCCGGCGGCATTAACTCTGCGGCACGAGATCGATGAACAGAGTCCACTTTACGGCGCCACTCTCGAATCGCTCGAAGCCGGCCGCGCTCTATTTTTTGTATCGGTTGTCGGAATCGATCCGGTAATCGCAGCCGCCGTTCAAACGCAAAAGGATTATACCTGGCGCGATCTTCGATTCGGCGAACGCTTCGTCGAGATTTATAGCCAACACGGCGACGGCAAACTGACCGTCGATTACGGCCGCATCCACGACACGGAGCCGGCCGCGCTCTAAACTATCCCCCGCAGATTCTCGTTACTTGCCGATCAGAATGAGAATTCCGGCCGCAAGCGCCAAAATACCCATCACTATGGCTGGAATGGCGATGCTTGGAACGAGCGCCATGAGCCCAACGAGGATGAGATAAATTGCCAATAACAGCAGACCGAGGTTTTTCTGGAAGTTCATGTTGTGTGCCTTTCGTTAGGTGAGGATGTCGATCTTTCACGGCGGGCGACGAATGTCACGACCAAAGTCCGAGCCGGACTGGCCTTCAACGGACCAAGGATTACACGGATTACACTGATCAGGGAACCGGTGAATTTCTCTTCGTCATCCGAGAAACCCGGGTGATCCGCGGTTTCTGTTATTCGCAGGGCGACGAATTTTTGCTATAGCGGCGT
Organism: Chthoniobacterales bacterium; assembly: GCA_035635435.1. Taxonomy (GTDB): domain Bacteria; phylum Verrucomicrobiota; class Verrucomicrobiia; order Chthoniobacterales; family UBA10450; genus AV40. The sequence continues at coordinate 10,279 of DASQBB010000056.1, forward strand.
TGTGACGAATCAACCCGAGCACATCGACAAGCCGGAGCCGCGCTGGCAGGCGTTGCTCGCGTTTCTGGCGGTCGGCGCAATTTATTTGGCCCTCCCACGCAATCTCATCGTAGGACCAATCTGGTTGTTGCCGACGCTAATCGTTGTCTTGCTCGTCCCAACAGTGATCAGTCACCGCACCGGGAAACGCTCACTCAATCGCGCCCTCGGTATCTTCATTAATGGAATTACTACCCTTGCGCTGATCGCTTCGGTGGGGCTGTTGGTGCGAGCACTCCCGTCACACAAAGAATCGCCGCTCGCGCTTCTGCGTTCCGGCGGGTTGCTCTGGCTGACCAACGTGATTGTCTTCGCGCTTTGGTATTGGCGATTGGACGGCGGGGGTCCCACCTTGCGCCACGAACAGAAGAAATTCGGCAGCACCAGTTTTCTTTTCCCGCAAATGCAAATCCCACACGACGAGCGGGCGCAATTTGCCTGCACCGGTTGGCGACCGCGCTTTATCGATTACCTTTTCGTCGCGTTTACCCAAAGCTCGACCTTCGGCCCGACCGATGCGCCGTTGCTGGCGCGCTGGGCCAAAGTGCTGGCCATGATCCAGGTTTTCATTTCACTCAGCATCGTGATCCTGCTCATCTCGCGCGCCGTTGGTGTTTTGTGATCAGGAAAAATAAATAAGGAAAGCAGGAAGGCAGGAATGGATCAGGATTTTCTGCCTCTGAATTCAACATTGGACGTTCGGCGTTCGGCGTTGGACGTTTTCCGCTCCTCATAAGATCGACATGAACACGTGGATCGGTACTTCGGGCTTTCAATATACGGAATGGAAGGGAAATTTTTATCCCGAGGATCTGCCGACCGCTAAGATGCTTCCGTATTACGCGGAGCGATTTTCGACCACTGAGATCAATTACACTTTCCACCGGATTCCGGCGCCGAAGACAATTGATAATTGGAAAACGCTGACTCCGGAAAAATTCCGGTTCGCGCTCAAGGCGCCGCAAAGGATCACGCATTGGTCCAAGCTGAAGGATTGCGCCGACACCCTCGAATATTTTTGCAAAGTCGCGACCGGCCTGGGCGAACGACTCGGGCCGCTCCTGTTTCAACTCCCGCCGACCTTCAAGAAAGACGCCGACGTCTTGAGCTCGTTCCTGCGCGAATTTCCATCAATGCGCGCGGCTTTCGAGTTTCGTCACGATTCCTGGTTCGATGACGAGATTTTCGATCTGTTGAAGTCTCGAAACATTTCCTTGTGCATTGCCGACACGGACGATCTCGCAACGCCAAAGAAAATCACCGCCGATTACGGTTATCTTCGGCTTCGGCGGGAAGATTATCAGAAGAGCGACGTTGAAAGTTGGGCAAAGTTCGTTTCCGAACAAAAATCAGACTGGAAGAATGCGTTCGTCTATTTCAAGCACGAAGAAAGTGGGATCGGCCCAAAGCTCGCGAAACAGATGTCGGAAATGCTGACCGCGTGAGGCGCAGCCTTTTACGCGGATGGAACTGCTGGAATAAAGTTCAGGAGTTTGATTTAATCGTCTCATGCGAACTCCCAGAATTCTCCTTGCAGTTAGTTTCACATTCCTGATTTCGAACTTCGCGTTCTCCGCTGGACTCTCGCCGTGGCAATTCGGTATGACCCCGGAACAGGTCAAGAGTTTCAAACAATTTGCTCCCTATAAGAGTTTTTCGAATGGAGATCTGGAAACGTACCGCGGGATTTATCGAGGGCATAAAGAGAACGTGCAGTTTTTCTTTGGAAACGGCCGACTAATTCGGATTGGCGTCTATCTGTATGAGGGTAAAGACAAAGAGAAAGCGATCCAAACCTTTGCACAACTGTATCGACAATTTGAAAGGGAATATGGCAAGGTTGATATGCCTTTGAACCTCAAGATCGAGGCGAAGCAGATGAATGCTGAAGTGCTTGCCATTGGTGCTGCGGCTAATGCATTCGTAACTGGTAGGACAGAAATGACGCCAAGGAAGCAACGCGGCGAAATGCGCGTGTCTGCACGTTTTATTCATTATCCTATCGTTGCGCAGGGCGCTGATTCGGTCGCTATCTTTTTCGATCCGCGTTAGCGGGAGGAAAGCGGGTTGTAGCGGTGCTTGTCTCAAGCACCGAACTTTGTAAATAAGCGCTTGGCACAAGCGCCTCTACAATGTCTTCGATCGCTGAAAATCTTGAGCGCGTGCGCGAGCAAATCGCGCAGGCTGCGGCGAAAGTGGGACGCGGAGGCGATGGAGTCGAGCTCGTGGCGATTTCGAAGACGCACGATGCCGCAAAAGTACGTGAAGCCGTTGAGGCGGGGCAGACTTTGTTCGGCGAAAGTCGGGTCCAGGAAGCGCGCGTAAAAATTCCGGAGTTGCCGTCGAACTTGCGCTGGCATTTCGTCGGGCACCTTCAGAAAAATAAGATCCGGCACGCGCTGCCGTTGTTTGAAATGATTCACAGCGTCGATTCGCTCGCGCTGGCGGAGGACATCAATCGGATCGCGGAAGAAGACGGACTGCATCCAAGAGTTTTGTTGGAAGTGAATGTGGCAGGCGAGGGGAGCAAGTTCGGCTTTCAACCAGATAAGTTGCGCGCGGAAATGGAATCGCTGCTCGCATTTTCTCGATTGTCGATCCTGGGGCTTATGACCATCCCGCCGGTGGCGGAAGAAGCCGAAGCATCGCGGAAATTCTTTGTTCAACTCCGCGAGGTGCGCGATCGGCTCCAAACGGAGTTTCATGTCGATCTTGCGCAGCTGTCGATGGGAATGACGCAGGATTACGCGGTTGCGGTTGAAGAAGGCGCGACGCTGGTTCGGGTTGGCACGGCGATTTTTGGAGAGCGGTCCAAACGACAAAAGGATTAAGCCACAGATGGACACAGATTTTCACAGATTCCTGAAATCCAGGTTCTGAACTTCTCTCATCTGCGTTTCATCGGTGTTGATCCGTGGCCGAAAGATTGCTTTCAAGATCGACATCGTGGTAGGATTGAAATCCCAATGCGCCTGGAGCCGACAAACATCCAGCAAATCGGCAACGAACTCGCCATTCAATGGAACGACGGAACCGAGTCGTATCTCGATCTCCAATTTCTACGGAGGGCGTGTCCATGTGCGGCCTGCGGCGGCGAGCCGGATGTTCTCGGAAATATCATGCGACCGAACGTGAGCTACTCCGATAACAGCTTTGACCTCGGCGGTTTCGAAATCGTCGGAGGATATGCAATTCAGCCGCGTTGGCGCGACGGTCACGGGACCGGGATTTACAGTTTTCAATATCTCCGACGATTGTCGCAGCCGGTGACATCGAAATGAAGACCTCCACTCGATTTACAATTGTCGCCATCTCGTTGCTTCTTTGTGCCGGCGGAATTGTTATCACGCATTTATCGCGCGCGGAGTCTTCGAACCCCGGAACAAGCTCTGAGTCGATCGATGCGACCACTAGTGATGATGGCTATCAATTTGCCGCCAGCCGCGCGCGCCCGAAGCTCACGTTCCAACAGTTGGAAACAATCATTCGCCGCGATCCGGTCGCCAAATCGCAGCGCGGTCGAATGGAATTCGGCTCGGTGCGGATGGAGGAGGGGACCGCGTTGGCTGAAGTTGTGTTCGTCAGCAACGACGGGCGTGTTCTGCCTTTTCTCTACAAGCTTCTGCCGGAGCGCAATTCCTGGAAAATCGTGAACGTGCAGCGGATGTGGTACATTCCGCGGTCGCATTTGTTACGCGGAGTCAGGGCGTAGTTTTCGGGATCGTCACACGCAACAAAGTTGTCCCGTTAGCGCGAGGATGAACTTGTCGATCTTGTAATGAAGCCGGCACGAGAAAGAATTCGCCCGGGCGAAGATCGACATCGGCGCAGCTGAGCGCGCCGGTGAGGCAACAAACGATGGCGAATTGTCCGGGCGGCGTGATTTCGCGCGGCGAATCGATATTCCATTTTTGGATTTCGAAGAGCGCGTGCTTAACCAGCAGATCGCCTTTCGGTTCGATTAACTTCGGAGCAACATCGTCATAGTCGATGCATTCGAGCGCCTGATCGACATGCAACTGCCGCGGCTTGCCTTCGTCATCGACACGATTCCAGTCGAACACGCGATATGTGGTGTCGCTGTTCTGTTGAATCTCGACCAGCAAATTGCCCCCGCCGATTCCATGAAATCGACCGGCTGGAAGAAACATGAAATCGTCGGCTTTGACCTTGAGAGTGTGGACGTGATCGGCAGCTGATCCGGCGCGCAGCGCCTTTTCGAACTCATCGCGCGATGTCGATCTTTTGAATCCGACGAACAACTCAGCATCCGGTTCAGCGGAGGCGACGTACCAACATTCCGTCTTCGGTTCGCCACCCAGTTTCGCCGCGATCTTCCCGGGCGGATGAACCTGGAGAGAAAGTTTCTCGTGGGCGTCGAGCAGTTTGATCAGCAACGGAAAGCGCGGCGCATTTGGGACGTCGCCGAAGATCGATTGTCGATCTTGCGACCAAAGCTCGTGCAGTGTTTTGCCTTTCAGCGGCCCACGCGCGATAAGGCTTTGGGCTTCCGGTCGATCAACAATTTCCCAAGATTCGCCGATGCGTTTGTTTGGCGGCAAATTTTTACCGAACAATTCCGCCAATTTGGATCCGCCCCAGATTCGCTCCATGAAAATGGGCGTGAAAGTCAAAGGCGAGAGGACAGCGGTCACAAGTCAGCGATCAGAAGATGCAAGATTGTAGATTGCACATTGTCCAATGCAAAAGAGACTCGTTCTGACGGCTGACTTCTGACCTGTGATCTCCGGATGAAATCCTTTCTCAAATACTGGCTGCCTGTTTTGATCTGGCTGGCAATCATTTTCATCGGCTCAACCGATTTGATGTCGGCCGAGCACACTTCCCGAATCATTGGCCCGATCCTGCGCTGGTTTAGGCCGGATGTTTCGGCTGAGACAATCGCGCGAGTGCAATTCTTTGTCCGCAAAGCCGGGCACCTCAGCGAGTATGTGATCCTGGCAACGTTGCTTTGGCGAGCGTTGCGTCGCGCAGCTGGCCGGGAACGAAGGATGTCGATCTTGTTTGTGGGCGCTTGGCTCGCCTGCGCAATCTTCGCGGCGAGCGATGAATTTCATCAATCGTTCGTTCCGTCGCGGACAGCATCACCAAACGATGTGATGATCGACGTTCTTGGGGCTTTGATCGGTCTAACAATTTGTGTTGCAGTGGCGCGGCGAAGGGTTCTTAAAGAGAAACATGCCTCATAAAACCCTCCTCATCACAGCGCTGTTCGTGCTTTCCCTTGCTCGGTCGCAAGCGAAAGACTACGCGGCACGCATCAAGGAATTGCAGTCGCAAAAAGCTCCCGACGCGCAGATCGATTCGTTGCTTGATGAATGGCGTGCCAAGCAACCGAACGATCCGGAGGCGTGGATCACCGGCGCGAATTACTATTTTAATCAATCGGTCGGGCCGATGATTTCGACAAAACCGCCCGAGAAGGGCGACTACGGTCTGACCAATAAAAAAACAGGCAAACAGTCCGGCAGCATTTCGTTCAAGCCTGGAGTAGCCCAAACCTCACGCCAGGCGAGCGATCTGTTACAGGAAGCAACAGGCAAATTTCCGGATCGGCTCGATATCTGGTGCGGGCTGACGTGGATGTATCAAGAGCGTGGCGATTTCGACAATGAGCTGGCGACGTTGAAGAAAATGGTCGCGTTCGCGCGCGAACATCCGACAGGACTTAAATGGTTGAAAGGCGAGCCAATCACGGACCCGGCCGACAAATTCGTCCCGGAAAAATTGCACAGCTACGGGACATACTATGAGAAGAAAGACACTCCCGAGGACGATCAGCGTTTTCTGAAAATCGCAATGTTCGCGACCGAGCAATATCCGAATCATCCTTTCGCTTACAATGACGTTGCTCTGTATTATTCGAACACGGGCGATCGGAAAAAGACGCGCGAGTGGCTGGAGAAAGCGCATCAGGTCGACCCGAAAGATGGACTGATTATTTTTAATCTTGGACGGATCTCAGCCGAGGCGGGCGATAAGGCTGCGGCGCGGAAATGGTATGAGGAATCGATCAAGGCCGATCCAGAAGGCGATCATGCTGAGGCTGCCAAGGAAGCCCTGAAGAAGTTGAAGAAATAATTCGTGGGCCTGAAAGGATTCGAACCTTTGACCCTGCGCTTATCAAGCGCATGCTCTAACCAACTGAGCTACAGGCCCGGAAAATTTAGCGAGTGAATCATTTAGCGATTTAACGATTGCCGTCAACAGTCACTCAATCACTGATTCGCTAAAATCGCTAATTGATTTGAAGGCAAGGGGATTACCCGAACTTCGGCATGATTCCTTCTTTTGAGATTGCGATATGAAGGTCATTTAAATTGTGTTTGGAATTTTAGCCACACTCTGGGCAATGGCATTGCTGGCGAAGCTGTTCGGGGGAAGCTCGCCGGGGGGCGATCTCGCATTCAGCCATTCGATGGGATCGGTGTTCGGGATTTTACTCGCCTCGGCGATAAGCATTTCGCTGTTTCGAAGCGCACTCAAGAGTTAGCATTGGAACGTCCGCGAAATTTTTGGAGGCAAGGGGATTCGAACCCCTGACTTCCAGCTTGCAAAGCTGGCGCTCTACCAACTGAGCTATGCCCCCATTCTGAGAATTGCCGAATGTCGATTGCCAATTTTCGATTGCAAGACAAAGAAAATGCCGGTCACCAAAATTGGCGACCGGCATTTTGTAGTCGATGTGCAGCAAAGACTGAATTGTGCGTTACCGTCTTTTTTCTCTGGGCTCTGGTTTCTTTCGATCCCAAAGTCTTCACGGCATATCCAACGGATGATCAATTGATTCACCCGAGGGACTTAGCCGTCGACCTATTCAACCGCGCTTCGAATAAATTCGAGTGCGATGAATCTCTCCTTAGAAAGGAGGTGATCCAGCCGCAGGTTCCCCTACGGCTACCTTGTTACGACTTCATCCCAATCACCATCCATACCTTCGGCGCCTTTTAAGGGGCGACTTCGGGTACAAACGGCTTTCATGATGTGACGGGCGGTGTGTACAAGGCCCGGGAACGTATTCACGGCGCCGTAGCTGATGCGCCATTACTAGCGATTCCGGCTTCATGTAGGCGAGTTGCAGCCTACAATCCGAACTGGGCCCAGTTTTAGTGATTTCCT
>DASQBB010000057.1:0-2444 GCA_035635435.1 Chthoniobacterales bacterium
CGATCCCAACAGCCTGATGCGCGCCGCCGCTTTCCAGCTCATTCGAAATGTTCTTCACGGCAGCGGTACCGTCATCGCCTTGCGTCCGGAAGACAATGTCGCCGCCGCAACCGTGGAAATTGTCGAAGCGGCCCTGGCAAGCTCCCAGCCCGAAGAAAGACTTCTCCAGCGCTGCCGGATTCCTTCGATTGTCTCCGATGTGCGTCTCGAACGGGCCTCGACCGCGGAGACACCGGACCATGAACTGCTCGGTGATTTGTTGGAGGCGCAGGCGGCGAAATCTGTCGCCGGGGCCGCCGAGACCACCGAAAGCGCCGCAGCAACTAATCCCAGTACTTCCGGTTCCGCGGCAACTGCGGTTGCCGAAAGCACGCTTCGCGTGGATGCCGCCCGCATCGATGCGGTCATGAACCTGGTCGGCGAATTGATTATCGGAAAGTCCATGCTCAATCGCACGCTCACCGAGTTCGACCAGAAGCACTCCCGCGATCCCCTGCGCGCCAAACTTGCGGACGCCATGGCATTTCAGGCCCGTATTCTCGATGAGCTTCACAAATGCGTTCTGAAAATCCGCATGGTCCCCGTCGAGCAACTTTTCCGTCGTTTCCCGCGCGTCGTCCGCGACGTTGCCAAGCAGTGTGGCAAGGATGTGGCCCTGGAGCTTTCTGGCCAGAACACCGACCTCGATAAAAGCATCCTGGATGGTCTTTCCGAACCGCTAATGCATCTCGTCCGCAATGCTGTTGACCATGGGATCGAGCCGGCTGGCGAGCGCCTCACTGCTGGCAAGCCGGCACGCGGTACCGTCTTTCTCAACGCCTATCACCAGGGCACTCAGGTCGTCATTGAAGTTCGTGACGACGGCCGTGGAATGGACCCTGCTCATCTGCGGAGGCAAGCCGTTGAAAAAGGAATCTTGAAACTCGAAGAGGCCAAGCGCCTGACCGATCAGGACACCCTCAATCTCATTTTCGAGTCGGGATTCAGCACCGCCTCCGAAGTCACAGAGGTTTCTGGCCGCGGAATCGGCATGGATGTCGTTCGAACCGTCCTCGACCGCCTCAGGGGAACCGTTCACGTTTCCTCGCAAAGAGGCCGCGGCACCACGATTCAACTTCGTGCCCCGCTCACCCTCGCCAGTATCCAGACCCTGCTGTTCCGCGTCGGCGGCCGCTTGTTTGCTGTCCCGCTATCTTCCGTGGTGGAAATCACGCGCATCACGGCCCCCGAGATTCACCGCATCGACCAGCGTGAAGTGCTGCGTCTTCGCGACCAGATTCTCACGCTCGTTCGGCTGGATCACCTTAGCCGCTTGCGTAGTATCGACACCCAGCCGGTCCGAAAGAAACATTTCGTCATTGTCATTGGCGCCGCCGAAAAGCGTTTTGGCCTCCTCGTGGACAGTTTGGTCGGAGAAGAAGAACTGGTGATCAAGGCGCTGCCTGCCGAAATCGTCTCCAGCGACTTGGTCAGTGGCGCTTCCATCCTCGGTGACGGAACGGTTGTCCTCATCCTCAATGTTCCCGCGGTCCTATCGCGAGTCTCTCGTGGCACCCCGCTTGGAGCGATCGCATGAGCGAACGCATCCGTGTTCTCGTCGTCGATGACTCCGCGCTCATGCGGAAACTGATCCCTGCGATCCTCGCGCGCGAGGCCTCCATCGAAGTTGTCGGCACCGCCATGGACGGCGCGTTCGCATTGAAAAAAATTGAAGAGCTGAAGCCCGATGTGGTGACCCTTGATCTGGAGATGCCGCGGATGGACGGCATGGAAACATTGCGCCTCATCATGCAGCGTGCCCCCTTGCCGGTCATTCTTTTCAGCACTCATTCGAAAGAGGGTGGTTACGCTACCTTCAAAGCCCTCGCCATCGGCGCCGTCGATTTTCTCGCAAAACCAAAAGACGCCGCCGCTGGCCGCCTCGACGAGATCGCCGATCGGCTGATTGCAAAAATAAAAGTCGCCAAACGCGCCGCTGGCCGCAAACTTCCCCCCGCCGTCATCCAAGAAACCTCCGCGCCGAAAAAAGGAGTTCGTGCTGCGCTGCCTCCGCGCCGCGTCATCGCCGTCGGAATTTCAACCGGCGGTCCAAACGCATTGCAATTTGTCTTGTCGCAAATCCCGGCGGATTTTCAATCCGCGATTGTGATCGTGCAGCATATGCCGGAGGGTTTCACCGAAATGTTCGCGAAGCGCCTCGACGAATGCTGCGCTCTTGAAGTTCATGAAGCGCGGTCCGGCGATCTCCTTCTCGCCGGCCGCGTTCTCATCTGTCCGGGAAATCGCCACATAATGGTTCGCAACATGCCCCGGGGTGGCATGGTAGTTCTTTCCGATGGGCCTCCCGTCAATGGGCATCGTCCATCCGCGGACGTGCTGTTCCATTCCGTGGCGCAGGAGTTTGGACTCACTGCCGTCGGCGTATTGATGACGGGCATGGGAGA
>DASQBB010000058.1:0-1513 GCA_035635435.1 Chthoniobacterales bacterium
CGGAACGCGCTTCGTGAACTTCAAGAGCGCAGCATTCGTCGAGGCGCTTCGCGAACATTTCGGTGAAACCTTCCGGCATGTGCTGCACAATCACGATCGCGGATTGAAAATCCGCGGGGATTTGCGACAAAACAAATTGCAACGCGTTTGGGCCGCCGGTTGAAATTCCGATGGCGATGACGCGGCGCGGAGGCAGCGCCGCGCGGGTTGCTTTTTTCGGCGCGGCGGTTTCTTCGATGACGGCGGGCGGAAGTTTGCGGCCAACGGCGCGCTTGGCGACTTTTATTTTTGCAATCAGCTGATCGGCAATTTCGTCGAGGTGGCTGGCGGCGTCTTTTGGTTTTGCGAGAAAATCGACGGCACCCATGGCCAGGGCTTTGAAGGTAGCGTAACCACCCTCTTTCGAATGAGTGCTGAAGAGAATGACCGGCAAGGGAGCGCGCCGCATGATGAGGCGCAAGGTTTCCATGCCGTCCATACGCGGCATCTCCAGATCGAGGGTCACGACATCGGGCTTCAGCTCTTCAATTTTTTTCAATGCAAATGCGCCGTCCATCGCGGTACCGACAACTTCGATGGAAGACTCGCGCGCGAGGATCGCGGGGATCAGTTTCCGCATGAGAGCGGAATCATCGACGACGAGAACTCGAATGCGCTCGCTCATGCGATCGCTCCTAGCTGTGTAACGCGAGAGAGCCGCGAGAGGACTGCGGGAACATTCAGGATGAGGACAACCGTTCCATCACCGAGAATGGAAGCGCCACTGACCAAGTCGCTGGAGACGATTTCGTCCGGAAGAGCTTTGATCACCAGCTCTTCTTCTCCAACAAGACTGTCCACGAGGAGGCCAAAACGCTTTTCGGCAGCGCCAATGACGATGACGAAATGTTTCTTTCGAACCGGCTCGGTGTCGATGCTGCGCAAACGGCTAAGGTGATCCAGGCGAACGAGAGTAAGAATCTGGTCGCGAAGACGCAGCACTTCACGCTGGTCGATGCGGTGAATCTCGGGGTCCGTAATGCGCGTGATCTCCACAACCGAGGATAGTGGAACGGCGAAAAGACGGCCGCCGACGCGGAACAGCAAAGTCTGAATACTCGCAAGAGTGAGCGGCGCACGAAGTTGAATCGTTGTGCCGCGGCCTTTTTTCGAAGAAACGTGAACGGTTCCCTTGAGCCGGTCGAGGACGGTTCGAACGACATCCATGCCAATGCCACGACCAGATACTTCGGTCACTTCGGAAGCGGTGCTGAATCCCGATTCGAAAATGAGACTGAGGGTTTCCTGATCGGTTAGGCGCTTGGCCTCATCGGGTTTCAAAATTCCCTTTTCAACGGCTTGCGTCCGCAGATGAGCAGGGTCGATGCCACGACCGTCGTCACGGACTTCAATGACGACCTGAGTGCCCTGGTGATAGGCGTTGAGATACACGGTACCGCGTGCGGGCTTGCCGGCAGTGAGGCGCTCGTCGGCTGGTTCGATACCATGGTCAACAGAGTTGCGGACGAGATGC
>DASQBB010000059.1:0-45224 GCA_035635435.1 Chthoniobacterales bacterium
GATGTGCCAACGCAGCGATGATCTCGGCGCGAGCTACGGACCCGGAGTCATCTCGACTGGTCCCGGCACCATGAGTTCCCAAGGTTGCGGTGGTCTCCACGGCCACGTGCACATTGCGCCCGACGGGACAGCCTGGTTGCCGGATAAATCCTGCGGCGGCAACGCTGGCGGCGCATTCAGCCTTGATGGCGGGACAACGCCTTGGACCGAATTTAAGGTCCCCAACAGTGTGGTCAGCAGTCAGGGCTCCGACCCATCGATCGCTTTTGATAGCAACAGCACCGCTTATTACTGCTACGTGAACGGTCAGGGCAATGAGAACCACGCTCACGTCGCCGTCGGGAAACGAAGCGGCTCGACGATTAACTGGCTGCGAGATGTCGATGTTGGGGCGAGCCAGGGTGTCGTTAATGCCGTGTTCCCTCAAGCGGTCGGCGGCAGCGCGGGACGCGCGGCTTGCGGCTTCATGGGCACGAATACGGCCGGTAGTTTTCAAGGCACCATTTTTCGGGGCGACTGGTACGTGTTCATCGCGACGACTTATGACGAAGGTCAAACCTGGGTTACGGTCAATGCCACGCCTAACGACCCGGTCCAACGTCAAGCCGGAGTCTGCTTGCAAGGCATCAACTGCGGCTCATCAACTTCGCCGTGGAATCTGCTCGATTTCAACGAGGTCACCATGGACGACAAAGGCCGCGTGCTTTTCGGATATGACGACGGCTGCGTTTCTCCTGCGTGCATCGCCGGAACGAAAGGCAACGACGATACTGCATACATGCGGGTCGCGCGGCAGAGCGGCGGCAAAACTTTGCTCGCACAATTTGATCAGGCCGAACCGATCATGCCCAAAGCGGCGTGCCTTTCCGGAGTGCGCGATTGTTCGGCGGTCCATCTAAGTTGGAAGGCGCCCGATAACGGCGGCGCTAATATTTCCGGTTATGTGATTCTGCGGGGAACGAGCCCGGGCGCAGAAAGCGTCATCGTCGCCAACACAGGGAATGCGAACACAACCTTCGACGACCCTGTCGATCCTTTGACGCGTCATTACTTTTACGTGGTGAAGGTGATTAACTCGCAGGGTACCGGACCGATCAGCAACGAGATCGATATGAGTTCGGAACTCCTCGCCTACGATGATGTGGCCGTGACGCAGGAGAACAAACCAGTTGTCATCAACGTGATTGCTAATGATTGCGGAACACCGCCATTGACCGTCACCGCCGTAAGCACCGCCGCCCACGGTGTCGTGAACAACAATGGAAACGGCACGGTCACCTATACTCCGCCTAACGGGTATTTCGGTCCCGACACTTTCACCTACACCGTCCGCAACGGCTTGGGCGCGACTGCGACGCGTACGGTCAACGTCACTGTGAATGCGCTCTGTGCTCTCATCAACACCGCCAGCTTTAGTGACAACTTCGAGTCCGGCGCTCCGGGCTGGATCATGCAAACGGCAGCCAACAACATTCCAGCCAGCCACACTTGGATGATTGTGCCGGATCCGAGCGCGCACAGCCCCACCATGTCGTTCGAAAGTGACGCGACTACTTTAGATTTAAAAGATGATCGACTAATCGCGCCGAGCCAGCGATTTTCGAGCACCAGTCACCTCATCTTCTGGCATCGCTTTCAATTCGAATCCGGCTTTGACGGCGGTGTCGTTGAAGTGAGCACCGATGGTGGATCGACATGGGTCGACGCCATAGCGGGCGGCGGCAGTTTTGTTAGCGGAGCGTACAATGGTACCATCTCGCCGAGCTTCGGCAGCCCGATCGCGGGACGACCGGCCTGGACTCTCGGTACCGTCACGGCCGCGATGTCGAAGGTCGACATCAATCTCGGCGCCTTTGCCGGCCTCGATGTGCGCGTCCGCTTTCGTCTCGCGTGCGATCCGTTCGCCGCTGGTTCGCAGCCCGGCGTGGGTTGGTGGATCGACGATGTGCAATTCACGAACACTGTTGTGGAAGGCGCGTGTCCCACGGTTGTCTCAAGAAAAACTCACGGCGCATCGGACTTCGATATCACTCTGCCTGCCAGCAGCAATCCGGCGATTGAATGTCGCAGCGGCGGCGCGTCGAATGCGTTCACCCTCGTCTATACATTGAGCGGAAACATTAGCGCGACCGGTACTGCTTCTGTTCGCCAAGGCACCGCGACGCCGGGGACACCGACACTCGGTCCGAACGCGAATCAAATCACCGTGCCACTCACCAACGTAACCAACGCTCAGCATCTCATCATCACTCTAGATGGGGTGCAGGACGCTGCCGGCGCTATTCTAAATAATCTCGTAGCGCGCATGGATGTGCTCCTTGGCGATGTCGACGCGAGTGGTCGGGTTGACTCAACAGATGTTTTCCAGGTTAGACAGCAGAGTCTCCAAAACGCCAACTCCTCCAACTTCCGAACGGATGTGGACGAAAGCGGCCGTATCGATTCAACGGACGTCTTCATTACGCGACAGCAAACACTGACCTCGCTTCCTTAGTTAGAACGGATTCATGAGACGTGTTTTACTTACGGTTCGCGCGTTGGCCGATGAGTGGCAAGGCTACTCTTGGTTCCGACTACACCCTGAGTGGTAATAGCCAGGTAACTGTCCCGGCGGGTCAAACTGCCGGCAGTGTCACGCTCAATGCGATTGTCGATAAGGTGACTCTGCAAAGCGGAACCGGCCACAACTTGCCCCCAACTTCTGGCAAAAAGAAAAAGAAGCCAAGCGGACCTTCCGCAACAGTGACGATCAGCGATTAGTTGAGTCACACTCTGGTTCTCAATTCGGCTCCGAAGCTAGGTTGCGCATCTGAAGCGCAAAAACAGACACCGATCAGATCTTCAAAATCTGCTTGCGAATGATCGTCCGAATCGGACAGCGGTCCGAAACTGCGTAGCAATCACGCATCCCTGGAATTGTCTGATCGGTTAGGCAGAAAACTCGAAATCCGAGATCACGAAGCCGGAGTATCGTCGGCTTGGAAGAGGCCTCAGGAAAAGGCCAAACGACTGAATCAACGTGTAGACGATGGTTTCGCGTGCAGAGGTTCACCATCTCGTCATCGTGCTTTTCAAAGAACATAAGATGTTCATCAATCCCATGATTCCAAAGCTCCGACTGCAACAGGAGGATCGACGTCCGATAATCAGGCGATTCCATGAACCGGCTGAGTTCAACTGGAATTCCGATCGCGTAGCTCTGGCCATTTCCGCAGACCGTCCGCGGTTCCAAAAGGGTCTTTGATCCCCAGATGATTCGAAGAATCCTCTCAGCGCTGAGTCGGCGATAAATGCGGAAAACAGTTGCCGGGGGGACATTAAAACGACTGGCGACGCTTCGAATCGAGTAGAACAACTGCAAAGCGCCATTGCGATTTTGCTCCGCGACCTCTTTCAAAAGCGCTTCAAGTGATGCTGACCTGTCGCCGTGAATAGTTAATTCTAAGTGTGCGAGTTCCGGGAGTCCGTTGGGGGAACGCCTTCTCATCGTGTTACTTGCTTACTCTAGTTAGAATTTCGTAAAGCCAGCACCAGCTGGATGTATCAAAGGGATCATTGTTTCTCGGAGCACTTCTTATAAAAACTTCGAAAAAACAGTGATCACTTATCCCGGAACGCCTTAACGCAACTGTTTCGCAACTGTTTCACCCGACCGGACACGTCCGAGCTGCGTTGGGAACCGATTCTCAGTAAAAAAATATGAAACTAAGTTCTCACTGGATGGCTCTCATCTTACTTACAACGATCTCAACTCGCGCGTTGGGGCAACTTAGGAGCGCCGATTTGCCACCTGCGCCGTACGCCACAATTACGTATTCGAATGGCTCTTCTGTGGTCGCACCCGGCGGCGGCGGGACGTTTCCCCTAATTGGTCTACAGCCCACCGAAGCGGTGCAAGTAACGGTTCAGTATCCACCGGGGCAGCCACCGGCAAATGCGAGCAATTCTCTCGCAGTCATCGTGCTCCAAGCATTAGACGGCGGCATCCTTCTGCCACCGGCGGGAACCACCGCCGTATTGCCAGGCCTAGCGTTTGGATTCAACTGCGACATTGGCGACGGACTGTCGGTATGTCCCTTCTTAGCGCTCGTTGCTGATACGACCGGAAAACTAGTTTTCACATTTGTGCCGGGCCTGCTTCCCGGCAGCTACCGTGTCGCTCTCCGCCATGGCACTCGCGCGATGCTACTCGAGTTCTGGGTCGAGGACTTGGCGAATCTGCAAAATAACCCCCCGGCGATCACCGCAGCTCAGCCGGATAATTACTAAGCCATGAAACTCAGAAAAAGATTTGTTGCAGCAATAGGTCTGATTATCCTTCCGTTCGTCACGTGCTCATTCGCCCAAACCGGCAGTGATAATCCGGGCGGCGTCGCCGGAGGCTACAATGGCCAAGTGACAAGCGGCTGTTCATATGATCCGTACACCGGTAACGCGACGCGGGCGATTCCCGACATCGTTCTTGCTGGAAGCGCCGGTGCTTATCCGCTCGCATTTATACGTTACGCCAATAGTCGATATGCGATCGGCACTGACGACTATGGCAATGGCCTGAACGCAGACTTTGGCGAGGGCGCGAGCTGGTCGCACTCCTACCAGTGGACGATTGATTCAGTGACTAAGAAAACCAGCGACGGAAAACCCAAGGTCTTCACCGTGCGCTATCCCGACAGCCGGGTAATTAAGTTCAGCGCAGCGTCCAATGGCGACCCGTATTTTCGCGGTGGGCAGGCAATCGCCGATCGTCTTCACGTAGTCTGGGATAGCTCAACGTCGGGCCACGCTGATCTGATCATGCCGGACGGCGGCTACGTGCATTTCGCTATCAGCATCTGGACGCCAAACCAGTATAGCGTTTACACCTACACCGTTCAGAGCGTCACCGACCCCTATGGTCAGACCACGACCATCACAGGTTCGGCAGGTCCGGGAAGCTTTGTGACGATCACCGAGCCGGCAGGTCGTTGGTTGAAATTGCACTACATGAGATTCGGTGATCCCACCTATGGCGATGTCGTAATCGACCAGGTATCGGCAAGCGACGGCCGCGTGGTTCAGTACAATTATACAACCTACACGGACAGCGGTGGTGCCGGATGGACAGTAGTCGATAACGTTGTCTACTACGGGGATTCAAACCTGACGGCCCGCTACACCTATCAAGGGGTCGGCGGCAATCCACTCCTCAACACCTGCATCGATCCGATGTACGCCGGAGCGATGTGGAAAATTGGCTACAAATTCGCTCAAGGACTAAATGCCGATGGCAAGACATCGGCGGCAGCTGGACAGATTCTGAGCGAAAACTATTTTGATGGGACCACAGTCGGGCCAGCTGTTTCGACGCTCAGCGTTGACAACACCACCAACACCAGTCCCAAACGAACGGAAACGCGCGGAGACGGCCCATCGCGCACATTCACTTACGGTGCTGGCCTCCTAGCCAGTTGGACAGACTACAAAGGAGCCGTGGCGTCGCAAACGTACGACAACAACGGTTTCGTGAAGACCGTCACGGATTTCCATACAGCTGGTAGCGGCGGTCAAGGTGGTGGTGGTACGGGCGGTAACACGACAACTTTTCAACGTGACAGCTATACTGCCGTAATAACCAAAATTACCTATCCCGCGACGCCAACAAGCTGCCCGTCCTGCACATCGGCGGGTTCGGTCACATACGTGTACGGATCCTCGACGTGTCCGGATACAAATAATCGAGGCGTCAACCTGTACAATCCGACAGATGGTCCAAACAATTACAACGCCTACTACCTTTACAGCGTCACTGATGAGGCAGGGAACACGAGTACTGTCAGCCGTGAATCCAACTCGACGAAACGGGTCGCGCAAAAAAACTACGCTGGTGGCGGCATTGAAAGCTTCACCTATAATTCGTTTGGCGAGATCTTGACACATCGCGGCACGACGGGCGGCCTTGAAACAAACACCTACGATGGGCGTGGGCTTTTAACTCAGTATCGCGACCCATACCACCTCGCTACAGCCGACCCGAACAATCCGTCAGTGCCGACGACGAGCTTCCCAACCACTTTATACACCTACGACAGTTTCGATCGCGTGTACAAGCTCACCACGTTCTCGCTCAACGCGAGCGATAACACTCGGACGACAACTTACACCTATAACTCGCGCGGTGACATCACGGCCGCCACACTCCCGACCGACCCGGTTGACGGGCAGCAACGCACGATCAGCAAGGTGATCGATCCGATGAGTGCCACCGTCACTAGCATTACAGACCAGCTCCTTCACACGACCACTTTTATATATGACGACTACAAGAGGCTTTTGACCGCAACCACGCCGCCTCAATACAGCGGTGATACGCTCAACCACAGGAGCCTTGTCTATTACGCCAATGGAACCAGGAACGATTACACCCACACTGACCGCAACGTGACCTATGCCATACTGCCTAGTGGAAGAACAACGCTCACAACCTATGATGAAAACAAAAGAAAGATATCCGTCACAGCGGCCTCAGGAACAAGCGATGCAGCGACCAGTACGTTCGCTTACGATGTAAATGGAAACCTTATTTCTGTCGTTTCGCCCAAGGAGCAACCGGGACAGCCTTTCGCCGGTCAAAGCACGACCACAACTTACGACGAGCGCAACAGACCTTACTCTGTTAGTGATCCGCTCGGAAACGTGACCTCTTGCACCTTCGATTCCGGTGGTCGCAAGAAAACGGTCACCCGCGCAAACGGGCAGGTCGCAACCTTCGATAGTTTCGACGCGATGAATCGACTACGCCAGTCGACAGTTAAGCAGACACCGGATCCGGATGCCGTAACCAAGTACACCTATTTTACGTCGGGTTTGCTGGGCACAATGCAGGACCCCCACCTCGTTGCGATCAACAGCCCTGACAACTACGGCTACACGTACGACCTTATGGGTCGCAAAACGCAGCTCACGTATCCTGGAGGCCAAGTCACGGAACGGTGGCATTTTGATGATCACAATCGTCTCGACACGTTTACCAACCGCAACGGCAATACCCACCGAACACTTTATGACAGCTTTGATCGCCCCAATAATATCAGCTGGGATGACAGTGGCTTAACGCCGACCGTGACGTTGAGCTATGACGTTGGCTCGCGTGTGACGGCTATCAATAACGCAAACGCCAACATTTCCCATGCATATTACGACGATAACCTGCTGAAATCCGAGACGAGTACGATCACGGGAGACGGCGTGGCGCGGACCGTCAGTTACACGTATGATAGTGATTCGAACCATTCAAGCATCCAATATCCGAACAACGCATATTCATTCATCTACGGATATACCCAACGCAATCAAGTATCTAATATTTACAATGGATCGACCTTTCCCGCCCTTTACACGTACGATCCAGATGGTAATCTGATCTCTCGTGCACTGGACAACTCCACCAGTACCTCGTTCACCTACGATGGACTGGATCGCGTCACTCGAATCACACACAATCTAAACGGCACCACGCGCACGTTCGACTACGCTTACGATTCTGTCAGCAACCGCAAGTGGGTAAAGCGCGATAACGGTACCGGCGATGTGTTCGGCTATGATCTTGCCGATCAATCGACATCGATTCTCCTCAACGTGGCGAATCCGGACACAACGTCGCCCGGTTCACAGACGATTAACTACGATGCGAACGGTAATCGAACGACGTTTTCGGCGTATGGTCCAACCGACACTTACACGACGAACAATCTAAATCAGTACACCCAGCGGAACTCATCGACTGCTAGTTACGACACGAAGGGCAACATGACTGCCGGGTTCGATACATCCGGCTATACCTACGACGCTCAAGACCGCATTCTTAGCGCGAGCAAAGGCGGAACGACTGACACGTTTGCTTACGATGGTCTGAATCGTCAGGTAAAGCGGACCGTTGGTGGCGCGCCAGCAATTTACAACGTTTACGACGGTTGGAATTTGATCGCAGAGTATGCGGCTGGCGCCACATCGCCAACAACAGCGTATCTAGGCGGAGTGAAGATTCTAACCACGAATCGCTATTACTATCAGGACGCGAGTGGATCGACTGCGCACTTGGCCGATAACACGGGTCATTTGCTCGAATGGTACCGATACGATCTGCAAGGCACGCCGATCGTTAACGATGACCCAACAAACCATGCTTCCGCTTTCGGCGTTCGGCATCTTTTCACCGGCCAGCAATGGTACAGCGAACTAGGTCTGTACGATCTTCGAAATAGATTCTATTCGCCGGATATCGGAAGATTTTTGGAAGCTGACCCATTAGGCTTCGGTGGTGGCGATAGCAACCTCTACCGATATTGCACAAATAATCCAACCAATTTTGGTGATCCTGCCGGTCTGTGGCAGGTTTCAATTTTCGGCGGAGCTGGCTTGGGAGTTTACGTAACTCTTGGGTACAATTCCGGTCAGTGGAATTTCGGCGCCATGGGCGGAGTGGGCTCCGGCTTTGCCGGTAGTATAAATCTCGCCGATAGCGGGACGCACGAGGAAGGCATGTTCGGCGCTGCTGCATTGACTGGCGGTGTGGGAAATGGTGTTAGCGGAATGGGCGTGTCCGGAAATGCCGACTCGTCCGGAGCAGGATCGTTCACGGTGGTGGGCAACGTCGGAGGCATCACAGGTGGCGTCACAGTTCCTAGCCAGGGCGAGTCACGCTTCGCCTACGGAGGAGTTCTTGGTGGTGGTGCCTTTGCAGGAGGTGGATATATGGTTTATGGGCCGCCCAGGACTGATGAGACTTGGGAGGAAGGCACAACAGTTGTCGTGACAGCTACCTACCCCAACGCCACAACTGGCGGCCCATATGGAAACGGATACGGCTACAGCTTTACGAACGCTTTTAACCGCGCGTATATGAGTGGCGTGTCTACGGCTGCCGCAATGATCGGCGCAGCGCACGTCGCCTCCGCCGAAGTGAACGCAGCCCTTGAGATGGGCGGTTTCGCCACGAGTCCCGGTCCAATGCATGGCATCGCTGTCTCTGAAAGCGCGAGCGCCGGAGATGGCCCCAGCGGCCCGGTAGTTGCGTCGATGCCAGCGCCGCCGAAGTATCCTTTGACTTGGAAGTGGTTCAAAACCGCCGGTACCGGCGGTTTTTCACAGCCAGGAGGCGGCGCTGCGACTGGTGGCGCGGGTCAGTTGATCGGATATTGGGGAATTGCCTCATGGACAACTGATCCTTCGCTAGCGGTAATGGCCCCGCCATTGGGCGTAGGAGGTCGCCATGCTCGCGGCGCTGCTGCACGTTACCGGGCAACTCATTAAGTCCTGCGCATCAACAGGAACATGAATCTTGTCTGTAATCCAATGTTGAGCTGCCCTCGTTTTCGAATGTCTGGCAGGTTGGACAGCTGGTCCTGCTTTGGCTGTGATTGCACCGACCCGACTCCATCTGGCAAGCAGCTGTTTAATTACAGCCATCATGTCAACAAGCTTTAGGGCGGACCACAGTTGTCCGGACGGCCCTTGCTGTCCCGATGCCTACTTACAAAGGCGGGAAGCATGGCAGACACGGAAGCGGAGGGCCAGGATAGACGCGAAAAAGAAATTCCGAACTAGTATCCAATCGTAATCACAAGGCCAAGGTTACTACCATGCGCGATATCAATGAGATGAACAGCGAACCAGACATACAACTACAGAGAAAGGAGAGACAAAAGCGAGGGCTAACGTTCATCATTATGGCAGGTGGATTCGTGTGGGGCGCGTACTTGATTTACACGAGACCGCAGATCGTCTTCCGACTCAACGAGCAGGTCATTGTGTACAATCATGCCGACAATCCTGCGGTGTTCAACATAGCAACTGGCATTGCAGCTATTGCCGCTATCCTCTTTCTTGCGGCTGGTGCTCGCATATGGCTGGTCCGGTCGACAGAGCAGTCGAACACAACTAAACCAAGGCCGCGTAGTTCTTGGCGTCGCGTATGGGGCACAGTTAACACGGCGGTTCTTCTCCTCTCCATTTGGTCAGGATATGCTGCCCTGAATCCAAGCAAGCTCAGGGGAACCAACCCGGACTTGGTCCTTTGCATAGCTGCATTCGGTGTGGTGATGCTGTTTGCAATTGCAGCACCCCACTTCGCGACAGTCGCCACTTTTCGCAGACCACAATGGGGAAGGTTTCCTTTGAGTTGGTGGCGCGATCCTATGCAAACTCTTTTCATGACAACCTGCTTCTGGGCGGGATGGGTGGTGGGCAGTGCGGCGCATCTTTTCACCGTCACTCTAAGTTCGGACAAAACGGCTATGTGGACTGTCCTAACTTACACAGCCATTCTTGCCGGACTGCTGATCGGACAGGCAATCGCTTACGCGGTATATAGGAATCGGATCGAGACCTGAACTCTCCGTCACCCGAAGTGTTCGGAATGTTGTTGCTGCTAATGCGCAGCGGCAGATTCAGGTACATGCAAAGAAGCGACGATTCGCTGAACGGTTTCGGCATTCTGTGTCTTGGCGGTTTTCGTTGACAGGCCTTCGTCGCGAATATCTTCCTGGATCGCTTTTGCTGCTTCGTTCGAGAGCATCCATCGAACCGGCGGGGGCGCCTTAGCCCGCCCTAAAGAAAATTTATACAGATTCGATTCCGGCGTCGCCATTTGTGCGGCGGTGATCGCTTCGTCTGCGCAGCTAGTCCGCTTCTCCGCGGACGGCCGCAATAATTGCAGCCCGAACCTCGGTGTTTGATGTAACAGCCTTTCCGAATTCGTCGACTATCCGGACTCGTTGCCCGCCAGTTGCCAACTTTTCATCGTACAGTTCCAGCTGAATCGCTTCGGCCGCGCGATTCGACAACATCCAGCCAAGCGGTAACGGCACCGTCACCTATACTCCGCCCAACGGATATTTCGGCCCCGACAGTTTCACCTACACTGTCCGCAACGGCTTGGGCGAGAAAAACTCACGGCGCATCGGACTTCGATATCACTCTGCCGGCGAGCGGCACTCCGGCGATTGAATGTCGCAGCGGCGGCGCGTCGAATGCATTCACGCTCGTCTATACATTGAGCGGAAACATTAGCGCGACCGGTAATGCTTCTGTTCGTCAAGGCACCGCGACGCCGGGGACACCGACACTCGGTCCGAACGCGAATCAAATCACCGTGCCACTCACCAACGTAACCAACGCTCAGCATCTCGTCATCACTCTAGATGGGGTGCAGGACGCTGCCGGCGCTATTCTCAATAATCTCGTCGCGCGCATGGATGTGCTCCTTGGCGATGTCGACGCGAGTGGTCGGGTTGACTCGACAGATGTTTTCCAGGTTAGACAGCAGAGTCTCCAAAACGCCAACTCGTCCAACTTCCGAACCGACGTGGACGAGAGCGGTCGCATTGACTCGACAGACATTTTCATCACGCGTCAGCAAACGCTTACCTCGCTTCCTTAACGCAAAATCCTAAAACCGGGACGCAGACTGACCGACAGATAGGGGGCGAGGCGCTGCGGCGTCCGGACAGCAGCGCAGCGCGCTGCGCCTACTGGTTTTGTTGAGAATTGCGGTTTTACTGTGAGCGGATTGACGGCTTCGTTTCTGCCTAACGAATAGCGCTGCTCGCTCATCGCGGTTTCTTGGTGTGTGCTTGTCGATGGTGGACGCGCAATGCTTGCTGAACTGCCGGCAAGAGCATAACCCCGAGGAAATTTCTTCTCGTTCTTTTCTGGCGGAGAGGCGTCCACGATCAACCCGTGTTCCGAATAAACAGTTAGGTCGCTTATGACAACGCCTTGTAACCACGCTCAAAGAGCCGTCCGCGCGCTGCGTAAGACGATGAAAACGACCAACCCTTAACATCCCATGAAAAGAAAAAAAAACTGTCAGTCCGGTCTGTTTAATTTCCGCGTCTTAACAGCGTTCGCTCTGTGTTCTGTCGGCGTCTTGCTGGCTCTTTTTGCGCAGGCCGACACGCAGCGAAGTCGAAATCGAAAGGTCAAATCGCAACAACGTACTGTCGTGTTTGCCGGGCCGACAAACCCGAACGCGCCGACGACTACGATCACGGTCAACAACACCTCGCCGGTGATCGCAAATGACGGCTTTTGTACCCTGCCCGAAGCGATTATCGCCGCTAACACGCGGACGGCTTCGGGTACGATGGCGGGAGAATGCCCCGCAGGAAGCAGCGGCGGCAATATCATCGTGCTGCAAACCAGTGCAACTTACACGCTGCTTGTACCACACAACGCCTCGTATGGACCCAACGGTCTGCCCGGCATCATCAGTCCGATCGCCATACTTGGCAATGGCGCGATTATTGAGAATGCGGGTACGACAAATTTCCGGCTGCTTTATATCTCACCCGCCGGAAGCCTCTCGCTGCAAAATTTGACGCTAAGAAAGGGCGTGGCCAACGGCGGCAATGGCGGCGCGGGCATCGGCGGCGGCGGCGGCTTGGGCGGCGGCGGTGCGATCTATAACCAGGGAGGCTTGACTCTTAACGGCGTCACAGTGACTAACAACACGGCAAGTGGCGGGAATGGCGGTAATGGAGTTGCGGGCCAGGGTGCGGGCGGCGCCGGTATGGGCGCCGACGGCGGAGATAGCACCGGCGGCACGCCGGGCGGCGGCGGCGGCGGCGGCATGGGTGGCAAAGGTGGCGAGGCACCCACGACCGGCGGCGGAGGTGGTGGTGGCGCAAACATTGGAGAGCCTGGAAATCCTGGTGTGGGACCGACTGGCGGCCCGGGTGGCGGGACCACTGGCGGCAATGGTGGTAACGGTGCTCCGCTGGTCGCTACTAACGGCGGCGACGCGCGCGGATTTGGCGGCGGCGGCGGCGGGGCCGGTAATGGCGCAGCCGGACTTAAAAGCGGCAATGGCGCGGTGGGTGGCGGATCGGGCGGATGCGTGAACGCCGCGTGCGTGGCAGGGGCTGGCGGTTTTGGCGGCGGCGGCGGAAGTGGTGGGAATGGCACAGGGGGAAATGGCGGTTTTGGCGGCGGCGGCGGAAGTGCTGGTGGAGCTGCGCCCAAGCCCGGCCTAGGCGGTTTCGGCGGCGGCAAAGGTGCTTTTGATGGAGGCGGCGGCGCCGGCATGGGTGGCGCAATTTTCAACGACGCCGGCGTGGTCACTTTGGTTAACAGCACGCTCACTGGAAACATGGCGGCCGGAGGTTCCAACGGCACGGGTATTTCGGCGGCCGTGGCCGGTGACGGCTTGGGCGGCGCGATCTTTAATCTGAATGGCAGCGTCACCGTTAACTTCAGCACGCTGGTCAATAATAAAGTTACCGGTGGCGTAAAAGGACCGGGCGGACTCGGCACAGTGGGTCAGGCGCGCGGAGGCGCGGTCTACAATCATTCCGAAGGCGGAGCCGCGAGTCTGTCGGTCCAGAACTCGATCATTGCGAACAGCATTGGCGCAGCCGATTGCAACAATGACGGAGGCGCCACTCTCACTTCCAGCGGATACAATCTGGTGAAAACCCCCGGTGCGACATGCAGCTTTGCTGCGGCTGGCGACCTGATCGGCGCTGATCCATTGCTTAACTCGTTGGCGGATAACGGCGGTCCGACCAACACGCACGCTACCCAGCCCGGGAGCCAAGGGATCGACAGAATTCCAAACGGCATCAACGGCTGCCAGTCGGGAACGAGCGTCGATCAGCGCGGCGCACCGCGCGCCGGTGGTCCTGGCAAAGGCGGCAACGCGTGCGACAGCGGTGCGTACGAATTTAATTCAACCATCGGCCCGGTACCGACCGCGTCACCACCTCCGGGCACGCCAAGATTTTTCAATTATCAATCACCCCCGGGCGTTGGTGACAGCGCTGGCGAACCTTCCATCGGCAGTAACTGGACGAAGGAAACCATATCTCACAACCACAACGTCAATGGTTCGCCCGACAACAATATTCCAAATGGCGGAACGTCGCTCTATTTCGGCGGATTTCTGCCGTCGATGGTGAAGCTCACGTGGGATGAGTGCTCGTCGCCCGCCGGCACACTTTGGGAGAATAAGCCGCTGTTAGGCGCGAACACTCCGCGCGCTTTCGGCGACCCGATTCTTTTCACTGACCACGACACGGGTCGCACATTCGCCTGCCAGCTCGAAGGGCTCACGCCGGCTGGAAGTACAATCGATATCACTGATGACGATGGCGACAATTTCATCCCGAGCGACGGTGTCATTCCTTCCGATGTCGATCATGAAACGATCGGCGGCGGCCGCAACCATTCGCCGCTTCCGAACCCTGGCCCTGTTTATCAAAACGCCATTTACTATGCATCGCAGAGCGTCGGGGAAGCGCGCGCTTTCCGCAGCGACAACGGCGGATTGCTCTTTAGCCAGGCCGCGACACCGATGTACGCGATCAACGATTGTTCCGGACTGCACGGGCACATCAAAGTGTCGCCGGCCGACGGTACGGTCTATGTACCAAATCGAGGATGCGGCGGCGCTGTTCCATTCCACGAAACCGGGGCTAAGCAGACTTTACTCGTCTCGGAAGACAATGGCATCACCTGGACGCAAAGACCTATTCCCGACTCTACCACTCACGGAAACGGTGATGCTGATAATATTGTGCAGGGCACTCACGATCCCTCAGTCGGGGTGGCCACGGATGGCACCGTTTATTTTGGCTACCAGGGCGCCGATGGTCACCCGCGCATCGCAGTGTCGCATGACAAAGGTCAGAACTGGTTGCCCAGCGTTGATATCGGCGCTGTGGTTGTAAATGGGGGACCAGTTTTAAATTCAGCATTTCCGGCAGTCGTGGCAGGCGATCCAAGTCGCGCTGCCTTTGCATTCTTCGGGACCGAAACTAGCGGCGATAACTGGGCTTGCGGTCAGGGAGACGACTGCACCGGCAATGTGCCCGGCAGTCATCCCAAGCCGCATTTCACCGGCGTCTGGTATCTCTATGTCGCGACGACATTCGACGGCGGCGCAACATGGACGACGCAAAACATCACGCCGGGCGATCCCATTCAGCGCGGCGGAATTTGCGGCGGCAGCACCTGCCGCAACCTTCTCGATTTCTTTGATGCTACGATCGACAAGCAAGGCCGGATCGTGATCGGCTACGATGATGGCTGCATCACCGCCACATGCATCATCGGCGATCCGTCGATAACCGAGGGTGGCGGAAAGAACGATTACACCTCCAAGGCAGTGGTCGCGCGGCAGAGCGGCGGAAAACGAATGTTCTCGGCTTTCGATCCGCCCGTTCCCGCACTGCCCGGTGCGCCAATTCTAACGGCACGGCTCAACGATGTCGCCGCTAGCGCGACTAGCGCGACTTTATCCTGGTCGGCGCCCGACGACGGCGGCGCAGCCATCACCGGTTACAAGATTTATCGGAAAACCGGCGCGACCGGAATTTTCAACCTTATCGCGACCACGCCCGTAACCAATTATACCGACGGGACGCTCAGTCCGGGCAACACCTACATGTATCACGTGACCGCGGCAAACGTAGTCGGAGAGGGACCGTACTGCTCCGATGTCGCTCCGATATTTGTCCCAAATCCTGTGACGCCGCCCGCGTGCGTCGTGCCGGGCGTACTCACGAACAACGACCTTAACGCCAACGGCAGTGACAATGATTCCGGAGCAAACACCCCGCCTGATCCGCGTGTGAATATCCGTCAGCTTTTCGTCGCGGAGCCATGCTTTGGGCCTGGTGTAAACAAACTCGTCTTTACCATGCAATTGGCGCCCTCGACCGCCGGCTCAGCGCCACCGAGCAGCCAATGGTACATTATATGGCAACGGCAAAATCCGGATGCCAACTTCGACCGTTGGTACGTGGCCATGAAGTCCGATCCCAACGGAGTCGTTTCGTTCGAGTACGGGAAATTCGGCGTGCCGCTCGATGCCACGAATCCGAACCCGAACGCGAACACCCCATCCAGACTGGGCGATGCAGACACCGGAACCTATGACGTCGCGACTGGCCTAGTCAGGATCACGCTCTCCAATAGCAAAGCAGAAAATGTGGGCGTGGGCGGAAGCCTCTCAAGGCTCAACGTGAGGACCTATCTCGCCCGACCTGACGCGGGACAGAAGTCGCAGAACAACGCCAGCGACATCACGCCCGATGGCAATTACATCCTGCAGGGTAATGGTGCGTGCTGCGGGCCGGTTCCGCTCCTCGGGGTCGTGTCGCGGAAAACCCACACAGGTATCGGTCCGTTTGATGTGGCTTTGCCACTTAGCCCCAATCCGATCGGGATCGAATGCCGCAACGGCGGGGCCAATGGCGATCACAAAATCGTGTTCACCTTCGCTAACCCGCTGGCCAATGTGGCCAGCGCCAGCATCACCAGCGGCAGTGGATCAATCGCCAGCAGTTCGATTCAAAATATATTCGAATATGTAGTGAATCTCACCGGCGTTACCAACGCGCAAAGACTCACCGTCACTCTGACTAGTGTGCGCGACACCGCCGGTGACAGAACCGATACGCTTCCAGTCACGATTGGCGTGCTGCTGGGCGACGTGGATGCAAGCGGTCGAGTTGACTCGACCGATGTGTTTCAGGTGAGGCAGCAGAGTTTGCAGAATGCGAGTCCTTCCAACTTCCGAACTGACGTGGACGAGAGCGGCCGCATCGATTCGACCGACGTTTTCATCACACGACAGCAGACCCTGACCTCGCTTCCTTAGACTTAAAATATTAAACCGTGCAATAAACGGGCTGGCCGACTCGGTCAGCCCGTTTTCGGTTTGGAAGGAATTAACTTAGATCCGTTTCAGGACCACTTGGGCTAGCTTCTTCGACTTGTCGATCTTGGCGGCCTGATCGCCAGCACCGCCGACGTGCCCCATATGTACCATAGTTATATATGCTTGACATAATACCCGGTTTTTTCCTAAAACTGCGGGCGAATGCTTTCGACCAGACCGGATGAACACTCTTTCGCAACAGGGCGGCGTTTTCTTGAAATTTTGTTGGCCGAGAGGCATCCGGACGCGGCGTCATCGCCGATTACAATGCTAATCCAAAATCCTACATGAAGAGAAAATCCTCCTCCAAGTTCGGTTTTACTAATACGCGTAACTTAGTTTGTGTTCTGATTTGCGCTTCTGCCGTTTCGCTGGCGATGCTTAGCTTTGCCGCATCGTCTTCCACTGGCTCGCGGGTAACCTTGAGTAAACGCACGCCAAAATCCTCGAGATTAACCGCAAAACCTTCGACCCAAGAGCCGAGATCGTCGACGCAAATGGCAAAGCCTTCGGCACCGATTACTCCCAACGCCCCGTCTCCAGCGAGCGGAACCCTTAGTCCAGGCAATCCCACTCTAACGTACACCGACGCGGGGCCCTTCGTCACAAACCCATCGCATTTGGCACTGGGAAAACCGGACTGCACGGCTCCAAATTCGTGCAGCGACTACATGTTCACTGTCAACGCCGCCAGCGTGGCCGCGACCAAGCGGGTGTACATTCAGGTGAGTTGGCCGACCTCGGCAAACGATTACGACACCTTTCTTGAAGATGCCGGCCATAATCTGGTGGCGGCGAACCTCTCGACAGCAGAGCCGGAAGCAATCATCGTCCCCGTTCCGGCGGACGGCACTGTTTATCACCTCGTCGTCGTCAACGCGGTTGGCGGTCCAGGCGACACCATTACGGGTAACATAAGTTTGCAGGACATTCCGTCGAATACTCTGCAAGGACCGGGAGTCCCTCCCCGCTACATGAATTATCCGGCCGGACCGAGCCAGGCAAATGACGCCGGAGAACCTTCCATCGGCGTGGACTGGAACCCGAACGTCGCAACGCTAAAACATAATCAAGTTAACACGGGCGGAGTCGCATTTTTTACATCCGGAAATCACGAATGGCGAGCTAACTTTGACGACTGTTCGTCGCCCGCGATCAATCTCTGGGAAAATGTGTCGTCTACCTTTACCCAGACGACAGCCTTCGTCGATCCGATTGGGTTCGTCGACCATTACAGCGCCACCCCGCTCGGTCTTAGCTACCCGCCGCCGCTGACCCCGGGGCGCGTTTTTACGATAGATCTGATTGGGTTGCAGGGTAATAGTCTGGGCGGCTATTCCGATACTGACGGAAATTCTTACCTGCCCGGTGGCAATGGCGGAGCGCCCGCAGGACCCGACCACGAAACTTTGGGCGGCGGGCCTTATAAGACCAATGCTACTCCGCCTCCACCGCCTCATCCGACCTACGCAAATGCGATTTACTATGCTTCACAGAACGCTGCCGTAGAGGCTGAGTGTTCCCGCAGCGACGACGGCGGTGCGACCTTTGGTCCCGGCATACCGATCTTCAATCCGCAGCAATGCCTCGGTGCCATTCATGGACACATAAAAGTATCACCACAAGGAACAGTCTATATTCCCAACTCTTCCTGCGGGGTTGGCGGAGTGGATGGTGCAGCTGTCTCAAAGGACAACGGACTCACTTGGAACGAATTCAACGTCCCGAACAGCGGCGGGAGCCAGGACCCATCGCTCGGTATCGGGCAGAACAATGTAGGCAAGCCTCCGGGCCAGGTTCCAAACACGATCTATCTCGGTTGGATCGACTCCGATAACCACGCGCACATCTCGCATTCAGGCGACGAAGGCGCGACCTGGAGTCCCTCTATCGATGTCAGCTCAATTTTGGGCGTCCAGAGCGCATGTTTTCCGGTAGTGGTAGCCGGAGATGACAACAGAGCGGCTTTCGGTTTTTTGGGAACAACCACACCCGGAGCCGGGGCTTTCTCAGACCTAAATTTCCATGGTATCTGGCACATGTATATCGCAACGACCTATGATGGCGGTAACACCTATATCCTGGTTGACGCCACGCCGAACGATCCAGTCCAGACCGGCGAAGTCTGTCTCGCCGGCCTCAGTTGCCCAACAACCCCAGTAGACCCACGCAATCTTCTAGATTTCAACGACGTCAATGTTGACGCCGAAGGGCGCGTGGTCCTGGCCTATGCTGATGGCTGCGTCAACTGCACCAATACATACGTTTCGCAATCACAAAGCTCGCATGGAACCATCGCCCGGCAATCAGGCGGGCGGCGTTTGTTCGCGGCGTTTGATCCTGTTGAGCCTGGGCTTCCCGGAGCGCCTCAACTGGTCTCGGTCGTTAGGCAAGGTGGAGCAACACCCGGAGTGTTAGTTTCGTGGCTCGAACCAGACAACGGTGGATCGCCTATTACAGGCTATAAAGTCTATCGCAGCACCACCAGCGGCACGGAGACTTTCCTCGCCAGCGTCTCGGGGAACACCAACACCAAGTACCTTGACCAGACAGCAAACTCGTCAACGAACTATTTCTATCGCGTCACCGCACTGAACGACTTCAATGGCGATAGTATCCCGGACGAGGGACCGTTTTGTCGCGAACTCAGCGTCAGCGGCGGGGGAGGTGGGACCGCATGCGAGGCTCCCTACCTTCCAGTGGCTCCTGCTGGTCATGCCGGCAACATCTCGCCTGATCCATCACAAGGGGAACTCACCATCCAGAACATCAACATGGGCGAGCCGTTCACGAGCTGCGCTGACAACTCGATTACGTTTGTCATGAAAGTGAACACCCTGGATCCGGGCAACACTGGGTCGCCAGTCCTGCCAGCAAACTCCGAATGGCAAATCCTCTTTAAGGTTATCGATACGAACGGAAACCCCGAAACAGTCTTTGTATCGATGGATACGTTCCCAGGCAGCGGGACTCCGGCAGCTCCGAATATCCAGTATGGGCGAAGAGATCCCTGCTCCATGACGTGTGGTACAAACGACACTGCGGAGTGCTTTACTCAGCCCAATCCTCCGTTTAGTTGTCCGAAAATCACCGCAAGCTTTGATAAAAACGGAACGATCACGTTTAAACTTGACGTAAGTACGCCGCTCACTTTCGCAGCGCCGGGCACACCAGCAGTCGGAACTGCTTTCACCTGGGATGCTAGGAGCCCAGGCACGGTTCTGGGGGTGATTCCTCCGGCTACGGGCACACCGGTTACCGGCAATACCTTCCTGCTTGCCGGAGTGTTCCTGGAGACCGTCCAAACAACCAGCGGTGGAGGCTACACCAGAGTCGGCAATCAGTCGTGCATCGGAGGCCTGCCGATCGCGAGACTGTCGGGAATGCCGACCTCGGGTAAAGCTCCGCTGCTCGTCAATTTTGACGCCTCGACATCGAGCGATTCAAATCCGTGTGCTACGATCAATTCGTACACCCTCGACTTTGGGGACGGCAGTGCGCCGGTTACGCAAGCGTCGCCAATGTTCTCGCACACCTACAACGGTAACGGCGACTTTCCGGCCAAATTAACGGTCAAGGATACGGCTGGTCTAACGAGCACCAATGTTGCGCAGGTCGTGATTCAGGTTGGCTCAACATTCAATAAAGCCGTCTCGCACAAAGTGCACGCCCTTGCCGGTCCGTTTGACATCGACTTACCGCTCACCGGTGTGCCCGGAAACGAATGCCGGAGCGGAGGCCCGAACAACGATTACACCATCATCTACACCTTCGACAGGGGTCTGTTCTCCGTCGGTGGCGTCACCGTTTCTCATGGAGTCGGAGGCGGAACTGGCAGCGTTAGCAGCCAAACGTTTGGACCTAACGCGAATCAATACACAGTGAGCATCACCAACGTAAGTAACGCCCAGCACCTTAGCGTTACCCTAAATGACGTTCACGACAGTGCCGGCGCCGTCCTCAATAATTCGATCGCACGTATGGGCGTGCTTGTCGGCGACGTGGACGCAAGCGGTCGAGTCGACTCAACGGATGTCTTCCAGGTGAGACAGCAGACTCTTCAAAACGCGAACGCCAACAACTTCCGAACGGACGTGGACGAGAGCGGTCGCATCGATTCAACGGACGTATTCATCACACGCCAGCAAACCCTTACCTCGCTTCCTTAGTATGCAGGGTATCGAAAAATATAAAAATAATGCAATTCGAGGCAACCAACGCGGGAACCGAATTCGAAGAGAAAGGAAATCATTGTCAAGGAAGTAAGGAAAATAGTAAAATCCAGAAAGTCAGTAATTTTACGTAAAACAAAAACAACCCTAAAACCGATAGAACATCATCATGAAAAAAACAGCGCTAGTTCTCATACTTAGTCTCGTTGGCTTGGTCACCCAGTCTGCCCTAGCCACTAACACGTTCACCTGGTTGCCATCGGCGCAAACCGTCCAGGCAGGTAACGTGTTCAACGTCACGCTTCAGTTGCAGATCACGTCCAGTCCGCCTAACCAACTCGCTGGATTTGACCTGATCATAGAAGCAATAAATGCACAAAATGGAGGTGTGAGCGGCAACTTCACGATAACCAACGCAACTTCAGCCTTCACAAATTGGAGCCTAATTAGCACTACCGGTACGCCGACGACTCTGACGACGGCCCAATCCGACCACACTGGTTTCGCGCAAAATCTCGACGATATAGGGTTCAATGCCAACACGCTCGGGGCAAGACAGGCTGCGTCGGTCTTCAGCTCACCCGCAGCTATCGCAACGTACTCGTTCTCCGTGGCGGCTAACACTCAGCCGGGCGTTTACGTTTTTTCGACGACCGGCGATTATACAGCCAGTGCCGGCGGTGCCAGTCCAAGATTCTCCGATATCAGTGACGGCACCACGACCTTCCACATGAGCCCCGCTAGCTTTACCATCACGGTCACCGCCGTGCCTGAGCCGGCGACCTGGTCGCTACTGGGATTAGGCGGACTTGGTTCGTTTGGCCTGACCCTTCTTCGAGCGCGCCGCAGGAGCTGAACCAGCTCGGTGATAGGGCAAGTTTTGAAGGGCTGGCCGGTTCTCCGGCCAGCCCTTTTTTTGCCGCTTCCGCACGAACAACCAACAATTCGCATGATTCGAAACAAAATCGGTGACCGCCACGTCCGGACGGCATGCGAAAACCGAAGCGAAAGAACAATCCGTACGCATTTAATCAGGAAACCTTCTCTATGAATTCAAAATCGCGCTGGTTCACATCAATCATTGCAATAGTACTTTTCACGATCGGCGGTTTCTTCTTATCGAATGCACTTGCTCGGCAGCGGCGCGTTTCTTCGCCGAGCGGCGTAGCGGAGCGCACCGCCATTTACGCCCCAAGTAGCGCCCTCGCCTTTTCGACATCCCAAGTGCTGGTTCGGCCGCCCATAACTCCCACTCCGGGCGTGACGCTCCTCGATCAGGACCTCGAACCGGAGATCAAGGTTGATATCTTCGGTAACATTTACGTGACTGCGATCCATGGGGTTCCGGGCGGCGTAGATCTCTGGAAGTCGATCAACGGCGGCACGAGCTTCGTCTTCATGGGCGAGCCGGATGGCGCTCAAGATAAGTGTAATGTCGCGGGCACGTTGCCCTGCACCGCTGGCGCCGGTGGTGGCGATGACTCGATCGATCTCTCGAGTGGAGGTTACCTCTACATATCGAGCCTCTACCTCGCCGGGACAACCGTCTCGACTTCGTTCGATGGCGGAACCGGCGGCGTCGCACCGCTCCAAGCATGGCAGGTGAACCCGAACGCGAACGGAAACCCACCTGTGCCCGTCAACGACCGGCAGTGGCTCGCCGCCTACGGCCCGCAAACGGTCTACATGACCTTCGATCAGGCGCCTGCGCCTGGTCCACTCTGGTTCGTCAAATCAACCGATGCCGGCAGGACGTTTAGTGTTCCAATGATGCTCACTGGCGTTGGGTCTCTTTCTCGCGAAAACAACATCGTTGTCGACCAGTACAACGGAAATATCTACACCACGTACGAGCCGGCCGGCAATGTTGGGCAGATCCTGTTGCTGAGGTCTAAAGATGGTGGCGCGACATGGACCACCTTTACCGCCTACACAGGCCCCGTCGGCACTTCGGTTGAGAACGCCTTCCCGATCCTAGCCGTCGATAGGGGCGGCAACCTTCACCTCGTCTTCACCCGATCTAACGGCACGACGGGCCGAACCAATGCCCACGTCTTTCTCACCAGCTCGACCGATCAGGGCGCGACCTGGCTGCCTGCGGTCCAGGTCGATAGCGGTGTGAATACGCAATCCACTGTTATGCCTTGGGTTGTTGCTGGTAGCCCTGGCATTGTCGACATCACTTGGTACGGGTCGAGCTCGACTTCGCCGGACAGCGCCCCATTCGACTGGCATCTTTTCTTTGCCCAAACGACGAATGCGCTCGCGGCAACTCCGACATTTACCCAAGTGCTGGCCACTCCGGAGCAAGTCCACAACGCCGCGATCTGCGGCCAAGGAGGCAATTGCGGGGCAGGGACACGAAACCTGGCCGAGTACTACACGATGACGATCGACCCTGACGGGAATGCGAACATCGCATTCGTCAATGGCACCCCTTCACAGCCTGGCGGTGTTACCTGCACAGCCAACTGCCGCGCCAAGACCTGGTTCACCAAACAGACCGCCGGCCCCAGTGCTTATGCACCGCCGTCGCCGCCGGGGCCCGCGACCTTCGCGGCAAATATTGCTCTTCCGAACTCGACCAACGATGCCGAACCGGGCCTCGCGGTCGACTCATTCAATTGCATTTATGCCACCACGCCGGGGAATCCGGATGTATGGAAGTCGACGAACGCAGGCGCCAGCTTTTTTAAACTCCCAACGCCTCCCGTGCTACCAACAGGCGGTGGCGACGAGGATATCGCGACGGTGCCTTCGGCCACGAGGCCCGCTCCCATTTATCTTGCGGACCTTGCCTTGGCGGATGTTAGCATCCGAAAGTCGACCAACGGCGGCGCGAGCTTCGCCGCTCCGGGTACCGGCGGCAGTGCGGGCGAGCTCAACGCCTCTTCCGATCGCCAGTGGATCGCTTCCGATCTTACCGGCGCCACTCTGACTATGTACGAGATGGACCACGAGCTCGCGAGCGAGGCCATCCGGTTTGCGAGCTCGACCAACGACAGCCCCTGGGTAACAACAACCGGAATCACCGATCCCGAGTTGCAGGGGTCGACTATCCCGAATACGAACCCGGGGCCTGTCTTCGTCAATCATACAAATCACACGGTCTACGGAGTCTTTACTTCCTCGATCCCGACGACAAACGCGGCCAATCCGCCGTTCGGGAAGCAGCCCAACGTCTGGGCAGCCGTTGGCGCGGGATCGGGCGGAGCGGGGATGCCGCCGGGCCCATTCACCGACTATCCGATTTTTAAGGGCTTAATCGACTCGCCGACGAATCCGGCGCCACCCGCCGGGACTCAGACCTTCGGCTCTACCACCGCGAACGACTTTCCCGGCGGCGACGTCGACGCGGGCGGCAACGTCTACGCGGTTTGGGCAATGAACAACACCCGGACGAACCAGTATGCAGTTTGGATCTCCTCGTCACACGACGGCGGGAAAAACTTCTACGGCCCGTTCCAAGTCAGCTCCGGGCCCGGCTCAGCCGAGATGCCCTGGATAGCCGGCGGCGACAACGGCCGGGTCGATATCGTCTTCTACCAGACGACCGAGCCCGGCGACCCGAATACCGCGAACCTGCATTGGAACACGATGTTCGCCCAGTCGCTGAACGCCCACTCGCGCGAGCCCGTCTTCACCGTCTCACAGCTGAGTGATCACATCATGCACTTCGGCCCGATCTGCAATAACGGACTTCTCTGCGGCAGCGGGACGCGCAATTTGCTCGACTTCTTCAAGGTCGCAATCAGCTCCGACGGTCTGGCGAATGTCGTCTATACCGATACCGGCAATGCAAACTCGCCATCACACATCACCTTTGCGCGGCAGAACAGCGGCCCACTAGCGAAACAGAACCCGACATTTCCTACCTGCCTGCCGCCTCCGCCTCCGCCGGTAACTGCGGTATCGCGCAAGACCCACGGATCGATTTCTCCACCGTTCGATGTCGATCTTCTGCCGCCCGCGCCCGGCATCGAATGCCGAACTGGCACACCAAGTGGCAAAGACTTCACGGTTGTCGTCACGTTCCCGGTTCCGGTCACAGTTGGTGGCGACACCGTCTCAAGCAACGATCACCTGGCGACGGCCGACCCTCCGTCTGTCAACGGCGCAGTCGTCACTGTGAATCTGCACAATGTGTCGAACGCTCAGAGACTCACGATCACACTCATCGATGTGAGCTCCGGAAGCGGCGACCTGGGAAATATTTCCGTGCCGATGGCTGTGCTCCTTGGCGACGTCGATGCAAGCGGCCGGGTTGATTCGACTGATGTCTTCCAAGTGAGACAGCAGAGTCTCCAAAACGCCAACTCCTCAAACTTCCGCACGGACGTCGACCAGAGCGGTCGAATCGATTCCACAGACGTTTTCATCACGCGTCAACAAACGCTCACTTCACTTCCTTAACCTCCACATAATAAAAAAATGAAAAAACATCTCTCTTCAACAACAGCTCGTATCACTGCCAGCACTCTCCTCTTAATAAGCAGCATCTTTCTAACTCTTCTCGCAATCAAGGTTGATGTGCTCGATCTCAATCAGATCGCGAGTGTAAGAGAAATCGGACCCATGCTTCTCGGGCCCGAGAGGTCTTCCGGGGGTGCAGCAAAAGTCGGCAGGCAATCGCGTAAGAGCATAGTCGCTGCACCAATGCCAGATGTCGTTTCGCCGGCGCCGCCGGGGAGCGAGCCCCTCGGCTTTGAGCTTTTCGAAGCCCCCGGCACACTGGTCAATGTGACCTCAACCAGTCAGGGGCCTGGCGCTAATACAGTTGAATACATCGGACACGATGCAGGCGAGCCTTCGATTGGCGTCAATTGGCAGTCCACTCAAGACTCGATCAACGGTATGACGGCCTACCAATCGGACCTTCAAACTGACTTTGTGAAGTTCAACGATAGTTGTCCGGCAAGCGGGCTGAAAGCGACTTGGTATAACAGCCAGGCGCCGACTTCCCAGTTCATCGATTCTGATCCGATCGGCTTCGTCGATCCTATAACTGGCCGCGTTTTTTGCGGACAGCTCACTTTGACCTCGCCCGGATGCAAAATCTCATTCACAGACACGGACGGCAAAGATCCGTTGGGAAACCCGGGACCCGACGGTTGGGTAGGAACCACCGGACCGGTGGGATCGGGCATTGACCACGAAACGATCGGCGGCGGTCCGTATCATCTTATCAATGGGATAGCTCCGCCGCACAGCCCGACCTACGCCAACGCGGTCTATTATTGCTCGCAGGACCTTGGACCGGCTTTTTGTTTTCGCAGTGATGACGGAGGCGCCAACTTTAATGCAGGTCCTCTGGCACTCAATACGACTGCGTGCGGCGGCTTGCACGGACACGTAAAAGTGACGCCGGACACTCCGCAGACACAAGCGAATGGCCAGGCCGGAACGGTTTATGTTCCTAACAATAAGTGCAGCGGACAGGGAGCCGTCGTCGTCTCCGCCGACAACGGCCTGACTTGGACGGCACGTCCAGTTCCAAGTACCGTGGCTAATCCTAATCTCCAAGATCCCGCGGTCTCGATAGATAAAGCTGGCCGCGCTTATTTTGTGATGGCTAGCGCCACTGGTACTGGCTCTCAGGCAATCGTCGCCACATCGACTGATCAAGGCCAGACCTGGCAAAACACCTTTGATGTCGGTGCCGTCTATGGATTGTCAAATATTGCGTTTCCCGCGGCGGTCGCCGGCGACGCCGGCCGCGCTGCTGTCGCGTTTTACGGTTCAACAACTTCCGGTGATGAGTCGGGACACAGTTTTACTGGCATCTGGCACCTATATGTTGCTGAGACATTCGACGCCGGAGCCCATTGGACAACTGTTGACGCTACTCCCAATGCTCCTCTCCAACGCGGATGCATATGGATGCACGGTGGAGTCGATATCTGCCGAAACCTACTCGATTTCTAT
This sequence comes from Chthoniobacterales bacterium, assembly GCA_035635435.1. Taxonomy (GTDB): domain Bacteria; phylum Verrucomicrobiota; class Verrucomicrobiia; order Chthoniobacterales; family UBA10450; genus AV40. The sequence goes on from DASQBB010000059.1 coordinate 26,797, forward strand.
GACATGACTGTGGACAAGCAGGGCCGTGTCCAAGTCGGATACGTCAGTGGGTGCGCTGGCGGAAACTGCATGCAAGCGGCGCCCACGGCATTTGGCAATGCTTACACTGCGACCGCGACCATTGCCCGGCAATCAAGTGGGAAGCGCATGTTCGCTGCAAACGATCCAGCTAACCTCACCGTACCGGGGATGCCGTTTGTTTCGCAACGTCGAGTCGGCCTGGCCATCCATCTCGCATGGTCGGAAGCTGACACCGGCAACTCGCCAATCACGGGTTATCAAATATTCAGAGGTACAGCGAGCAACGCTGAAACTCTACTCACCACCGTAGCAGGGACTCAGACAGGCGGAACATTCGATGACTTAACGGCTACCGACACGACCAAAACGTATTATTATAAAGTACTGGCTGTAAATTCTGTCGGTGCCTCCTGCGGGAACAATGAAATTACTGCGCCGTTTATTGGCAACGGGTGCACCGGCATGATTGTTCAAAAGACTCCGCCGGGCCATCCGGAACAGGCTTCTCAGGGTCAAGCGCCCGCTTCGCTCGCGATCGACTACGTCGCGGTCGGTGAGCCACCTAATACAAGCAACTTTATGTTCCAAATGAAGGTGACCAGTCTGTCCGGCGGATTGCCGGCCAACAGCAGGTGGAGGATCGTCTGGGACTCTTATAAGTCGAGCGGCCAGCAGTTCTATGTTGGAATGCGAACCGACGCGAATTCAGCTGCCACCTTTGATTACGGAGAAGTCATGACCGGCGCCATTCCGCCCGTGATCGGCCTGATCGGAGTTCCAATCGAAACGTTTGTGGGAGCAGCGGCGGCTGGGAGTAATTTTAATCCCGATGGCACCATCACGGTTTTTGTACCGAAGTCCGCCGTCGGCAATCCACTTCCAGGCGATCTGCTCGGCGCGGTCTGTGGAAGAACATTCACCGGCGATAACGCACAGACCAATACACTGGAGCGTTCGACTTTGCTGATCGACCATACTTTCGTCAAAGCCCAGAGGGATAACGGCTCCCCGGCCGCGACCTATACCGTCTTGGGCAATAATGCTTGTGAAGGTGGAATCGTGCCGCTCAAGGCCGTATCTAGTAAGACTCATGATTCAATCAGCCCTCCGTTCGAGGTTGACTTGCCACTCTCAGGCAACCTCGGCATTGAATGCCGAAAGGGCCAGGGCCCAAACTCAGATCAGCATCAGATTGTCATTACCTTTCCCGGCCCAGTTAGCTTCTCCTCCGCTACGGTTTCGTCCGGCGCGGGATCAGTCGCGAGCAGCCTGGCCAGCAGCAACCAGGTCTTTGTGAATCTCACTGGCGTGGCCAACGCCCAAAGGCTCACCCTCACATTGAGCGCTGTAAACGACGGCATTAATATAGCGGACGTGTCCGTGTCGATGGGTGTCCTCCTGGGCGACGTGGACGCGAGCAGTCGGGTTGATTCAACTGACGTCTTCCAGGTAAGGCAACAGACACTTCAGAACGCAAACTCCTCGAACTTCCGAATGGATGTTGACGAAAGTGGTCGCATTGATTCGACCGACGTTTTCATCACGCGACAACAAACCCTTACATCACTTCCTTAGCGCAAGATTCGGTTACGACTTTGGCACAACCGGCAAGAAGACAAAGAAAGCCAAAGCTCCCTCAGCTACGGTGACAATCACCAGCTAGGCAGTATTGCTTTGCTCGGCGTCTCGCATTCGACGCGCGAGACGCCGAACTTTTCATTTGCCTGATGCATACTCGCGCTTCACCCACTCGATCGCTTCTTGTCGATCCTTCAGCGCGCCCTCCAGCTGCCGTGTCTCAACAGCTTCGAGGATCTCGCCGAACTTCGGCCCGGGTTTCATTCCCAAGGCGATCAAGTCGTCGCCGCGGACAAGCGGCGGCGGAATGATTGGTTCGTTGGCGAATTCCTCCCGCTTGCGCAAAAGAAATTCATAATTGTCCATCATTCGATGGCTGCTCGCGCAGTCGACCCGATGCAGCTCGAGCTCTTCTTCAAAAGTCGGGCGCGCCATGAATCGTTTCAGTTTGGCCACCCGCATCCTGGGCACATCCTTGAAGACCATGTGCTGACGCACCATTTCGACCACCGCGTCGATCTCGGCACGCGAAAATCGCAGCCGTTCCATGATCGATTCCGTCATCGCCGCGCCAATTCGGTCGTGCTCGTTGAAACGGATCCTTCCAGTTTCATCGACGGTGGCCGTGACCGGTTTCGCTACGTCATGAAATAAAACAGACAAGACCAACGGGACTGAAACTTTTTCAGGCAAGAGCTCTAACATCAGTCTCGTATGCTGAAACACGTCGCCTTCCGGATGGAATTGCTCCGGCTGCAAACAACCTTTCATCGCGTCGAGCTCCGGCAAAATTGTGCGCATCAATCCGCTCCGATCGAGCAAGTCCCAGCCGCGGACCCGATTCGACGAAAGAAAAATCTTTAATAACTCTTCGCGAATCCGTTCCGCGCTGATCTCGTTGATCGATGCCGCATTCGCCACCAGCGCGTCCCAAGTTCGATTGTCGATCTTGTAATCGAGCACCGTCGCAAAACGGACCGCACGCAACATTCGCAGCCGGTCTTCGGCAAAACGAGCGGCGGGATCGCCGATTGCCCGAACAAGTTTTGCTTCCAAATCAGCGCGGCCGCCGACGAAATCGATCACTTCGTTCTTCTCCGGATCGAAAAACATTCCGTTAATGGTAAAATCGCGTCGCTTCGCATCTTCTTCTGGCGACGAAAATCGAACATCGACGGGATGACGATGATCCAGATAGGCGCCGTCTGATCGAAACGTCGCGACCTCAAAATTGAATCCATTCTCGACCACAACGACGACGCCGAAGTGCGCGCCGACGGCGTAGGTGTGCGAGAAAATCTTTTGCACGATGTCCGGCGTCGCATCGGTCGCGACGTCGAAATCCTTTGCCGCCAAATCGCGGACCATGTCGCGCACGCACCCGCCCGCGAAATAAGCGATGTGACCTTGCGCGCGCAACCGGTGCGCGACCTCTCGCGCAGTTTTTTCCATCGCCGACATTCTCACGCACTTATTGTAGCGGCGGTCTATGACCGTCGCATATCATAATGTAATGACAGTCGGCGCTCGGAGAACGCCGCTACACTTATGCCGGTTCCGGCGCTTTCTTTTCCTGGCGAAAGGAATGGATGATGAAGAAAACGACGGCGATGCAGATGCATGAGTCAGCCACATTGAACGCCGGCCAGGGATGAAGAAATGATGGAACGTGCGAGCCGAAATCGAAGAGGAGAAAATCGATCACGTGACCATACAGCAGACGGTCTGTGAGATTTCCCAGCACGCCGGCGAGTAACAATTCCAGCGACAAGTCGCGCCAGAAATTCCGGGCCCACCAAAGCGACTTCGGATGGTCTGACCCACCCTGCTCGTGTCGCCCGAGGAGCAACACCAGCGCGAACAATAAGGCCACACACGAGATCGCGATGAAAAAGGCGTTGTTGTTCTTGAATGAACCGAACGCCGCGCCGGTGTTGGTAATGTTGACCAAATGAAAGAAACCCGGGACCACGACCACCGGCTGGTCCGGATCGATCGAGTGCAGCACCCAATACTTTGTGATTCGGTCGAGCACATAGAGCGGCAGTGAAATGAAGAAGATGTATTTCATTTAGAGATCGCGGTCGCCGGTGCCGTGACGACTTTCTCGCACCGGTCACACAAATCCGGATGCGCTTTACTTTTTCCAACGTACGGCCGATGCCGCCAGCACCGCGCGCATTTTTGGCAAGGCGTTTTCGCGACAGTTGCGCTCGCCACCTTCGCCTGCTCGATAGTCAGATCACTCAAGATGAAAAACTCCTCCAGCTCCTCTTTGCTAAGTTCGCTTGTCACATTCGAGTCCGAGCGCAAAACAACTGCCGCCTCGAGCGCGTTGCCAATCAGTTTTTCCTGGCGCGCTTTTTCGATTGCCTGACCAATTACGCCGCGCAACCGCAGAAGATCCGTCACCTGCGCGCTTGCTTTATCGCCCCGGTTTTGAGTCTTCGGAAATTCTTCCAAATGAACCGACGAGGCAGCACTCGAGTAACGCCACGCTTCCTCGGCCGTAAATGCGGTCACCGGCGCAAGCAACTGGCAAAGCGCGCTGAAAATTTCATGCATCGCCGATTGCGTGGCGCGACGACGAGATGAATCCGGTGCGTCGCAATACATCCGGTCTTTGGTGATGTCGATGTAAAGACTGCTCAGGTCGACCGCGCAAAATTGGTTCAGCGTATGGTAAACCTTGTGGAACTCGAAAAGCTCGTAAGCGGATCGGCAGCCTTCGATCACTTGATCAAGCCGCTCCAGAATCCAGCGGTCCATCAAACTAAAATCTTTTTTTCCAGGCTCCTGCTTTCCTGATTTGTAATCGTAGAGGTTGCCCACCAAAATCCGGAGCGTGTTCCGGATCCGCCGATACGTGTCGCCGAGGCGCGTGAACATCTCTTCCGAAAACGGAACGTCATCCGTGTAATCGATACTGCTTGCCCACAACCGCACCAGGTCGGCGCCGTGACGTCCGACAAAGTGTCCCGCGTCCATCGGTTTGTCGTAGGTGCCGGACTTCGAAATCTTCTTTCCGTCAAGATCGACAACGAACCCATGAGTCACGCAAGTTTTGTATGGCGCGCGGTCGTTCAGCGCGATGCTAGTCATGAGCGACGATTGAAACCAGCCGCGATGTTGATCGGTCGCTTCCAAATACATGTCCGCCGGATCGCGCAACTCAGGATGCAACGCGCAGACGGCGCGATGCGAAACGCCGCTGTCGATCCAAACGTCGATGGTGTCGTTGCGCTTGCTTGTCCCTGACGGCAGTCCCAATTGTTTCGCAAGATCGACATCATTCAATTCGAACCAAACGTTGGAGCCGCGTTCCGCCACGAGATCGGCGAGCTTGCGGATTATTTTCGCGTCGAGAATTGGTTTGCCGTCCACTGCGTAAAAGACCGGCAACGGCACGCCCCAGCTGCGCTGACGTGAGATGACCCAGTCGGGACGCGATTCGACTGTTCCAGCGATCCGGTTTTCGCCCCACGCCGGAATCCATTTCACCTCCTTGTGAATTGCCTCAAGCGCTTTGCCGCGTAGATCGTCGATGCGAATAAAAAATTGCTCGACGTTGCGAAAGATGATCGGCGTTTTCGAACGCCAGCAGTAGGGATACGAGTGATGAAAATTCTGTGCGCCTAACAAATTACCGCGCTCGCGCAACAAATTAACGACATCCTTGTTCGCATCGAAAACGTATTTGCCGGTAAGATTTGGCAATCCCGCTTCATCGGTGAGACGGCCGTGATCATCAACCGGCGACAGGATCGGCAAGTTGTTTTGTTTACCTAGCCAATAGTCGTCTTCGCCGTGACCAGGCGCGATGTGGACTGCGCCGGTGCCGGTCTCCATCGTCACGAAATCGGCGGTCAGCACGATTGCTTCCCGATCGAGGAACGGATGGCGCGCTTTGATCTTGTCGATCTTCGCTCCCGGAAATGAGGCGAGGCTCTTGCCTGTGGATTCGAATTTTGTGCTCGCGCAAAACTGCGGAACCAGTTTGTCAGCCAACAGCAAGGTTTCGGAAGTTTCGTCACGCGAAAATTCCTGGACGACGTACAGCTCTTTGGGATCAACCGCGATGGCGAGGTTCGCCGGCAACGTCCACGGAGTTGTGGTCCAAATTGCGATGCTCGCCTTGTCTTTCCATTCACCACTAACGATCGGAAACTTCACATACACCGCGGTGTCGTCGCGCTCCTGATATTCCACTTCGGCTTCGGCGAGTGCGGTCTGCGCGCCTGTGCTCCAGAAAACGGGCTTCTTCGATTGATAAACGAGACCTTTTTCGACGAAGACCGCGAACGCCCGCAAGATTTCCGCTTCGTATTTTGGATCGAGAGTCAGATATGGATGCTCCCAATCGCCGAGCACGCCGAGCCGTTTGAATTGCTCACGCTGAAGATCGACATACTTGCGCGCGAACGCATCGCAGCGTTTCCGAACTTCCAGCGGTGACAAATCGCGCGATTCCTTGACCACTTTGTATTCGATCGGCAGCCCATGGCAGTCCCAGCCCGGAACGTAAGGGGCGCGCTTGCCGAGCATGGTTTGCGATTTCATGACCAGATCTTTGAGAATTTTGTTAAGCGCAGTACCCATGTGGACGTCGCCGTTGGCGAACGGCGGACCGTCATGGAGCACAAACAGCTCCCGGTCTTTGCGCGCCTTTTGGATCTGCTCGTAGAGGCGCGTTTCGTCCCACATCTTGAGCAGTTCCGGTTCGCGCGTCGCCAGATTCGCCTTCATCGGAAAATCGGTGCGCGGGAGATTCAGCGTGTCCTTGTAATTTTGGCTCATCGCGGCGCGCGGACGCTAACATTCGCACCCAGCCAAATCAACGTGACGCCGGAGCGCTCTCTATATATAAAAGGGACATTGCCGATTAACTTGCCCTTGCCATCCGCTTGTTAGGTGATATCTCGCAAAAATGCAACGAACCGAATTTTTCCTGGACCGGTGGTCTGTCTTCCTCGCGTTCCCGCACGTAATAGCTGGATCTCCTAAACGCCAGCGTGTGGCTTTCCGCACTTCGCGATTGGTGGTTCCGTTACTCGCTTCTGCCTACCTCGCTTTTCTCGCCGTTAATCATTCGTCCCACGCCCAAACCGCCACTTCTGAACACATCGTCATCACTGGTGAAGCTTTGCCGAGCGCCTATGGGGCGCCGGTGAGCTTTTCTCAGTCGCGTTTCTCGCCAATCACGAATGCTTATGTGCTGCCGCCGGGCGCGGTTTACGCCAGCCTCATCTACGAGGACGCTGTCGTGCATTTTCGCCGGCCAGACCACGATTTCACCCAAGAGATCGAGCTTGGATTGCCCTACCGATTCAACATTGCCACTGAAACCGATGTCGAGCATTACGGCGATGAAACCCAGGTGCGCAGTTTCAGCATCGAAGCGCGCTACGCTTTTGCCGATTGGGGCAAGCTCCCATTAAATCCAACAATTTTTGCCGAATACAAAGTCGGTGGTGGCCGGATTCTGCACGATGAAGGTCCGCCGACGCCGGCGCACAAATTTGGTCCGGGCGGTTTCGACACGTCAAATGACATTCCAGATGCTTACGAACTTCGGCTCTTGCTCTCGGAAGATTTTTACGAGCGCGTCGAATGGGCATGTAATCTTTTCTTCGAGCAGGAAACCAGCGGCGATCGCGGTCGCGAATGGGGTTTCGCCCAAAGTGTCGTCACCCCGTTCTGGCTGGCGCACGAAGAGCTCAAAGGCGGCATGGAATTCCTCTTCCGCAGTTTTACCGACAAAGGAATTCGCGGGAAACCCTACAACAGTTTCGTGATCGGTCCGACCGCCGCCTGGCGGCCGAGTCGCAATACGCGTCTCGACATCTCGCCTTTGTTTGGCGTGAACCACAAATCTCCCGTGATGCAGCTGTTTGTCGTGTTTTCCTATTACTTTGGCGGCGGTGGACCAGGCGCAGAAGAAGGTGGCGAAGCGCCCGCTTCCACGCGAAATCGTTAGCCCTGCCGTTGTAGAGGCGCTTGTGCCAAGCGCCTGTTTATTTGAGTTCGGTGCTTGAGAACAAGCACCGCCACAACTCTTGACCCGCTTTTGCGCCACCGATAGTTTCACTTCGGAAAGGAGCTCGCTGTGAAGACCGAAGTCTCGATCGAATATTGCGTGGTTTGAAACTACACGCCGAAGGCCGTCAGTTTGGCGACCAAAATTCTTGAACTCGGCGAACGCATCAAATCGCTCACGCTCATTCCTTCGGGCGGCGGCGCTTTTGAAATTCGCGCCAATGGCAAATTGCTCCATTCCAAACTCGACTCCGGCGACTGGCCGGACTTCGACGTCGTCGTCAGCTCGATCAAGAAGCTCAAGTAGTCAGTCGGTTTTGCTTTTCGTCCCGCAATCCGCAATCCGCAATCCGCAATTTCTTCGGAGAGTGAAGGGTGCCTGGTGGTCCTCGCGGTCTTCAAAACCGTCGTCGGTTCGCAAGAGCCGGGGCAGGTTCGATTCCTGTCCTCTCCGCAACCCTCTTCACAATTCCTGTAGCCGTTTCGCTCTGCGAAACGCGAACGTCGCCCACAGGGCGACGGCTACAACAACACTATCTGAAAGGAGGTGAATCGTGTCGCGCGAACAAATCCGTAAACTGACGTCGCTCTCGTCCTGCGCTGGGTGAGCAGCCAAGTTGAGCCAACAGGCCCTGACGCAAGTTTTGCGGCAGCTTCCAACCTATCGAAACGCGAACGTCCTCGTTAACTCGAGCACGTTCGACGACGCCGGCATTTATCGATTAGATCGACATCGCGCGCTCGTGCAGACCGTGGACTTTTTTACACCAATCGTGGACGACCCGTTCGCTTACGGACAAATCGCCGCCGCCAACGCGCTCTCCGATGTTTTCGCGATGGGCGGCCGCCCGATCACCGCGCTGAATCTCATGGGCTTCCCAATGAATCTCGTTTCACCGAAGACCATTGCCGCGATTTTGCGGGGCGGTTTGAAAAAAGCCGCCGAAGTCGGTTGCGCGATCATCGGCGGACATTCCATCCGCAATCCCGAACCGATTTACGGTCTTGCTGTCACTGGCGTTGTCGATCTTCGAAACATCCTGACAAATGCGAACGGGCGGCCGGGCGATTTACTCATGCTCACAAAACCTCTCGGCACCGGCATTGCCACCACTGCAATCAAACGCAGTCTCGCGTCGCGCGCCCTCGAGAAAAAAGTGATCGCGCTCATGTCGCAGACAAATTCGGTCGGCGCCGATCTCGCCGAAAAACGTCTTGTTCGGGCCGCGACCGACATCACCGGTTTCGGACTACTCGGCCATCTCGCCAACCTGTGTCGCGCGAGCAAAGTCAGCGCGACAATTTTTCCAGACCGCGTGCCCGCAATCAGCGATGAGATCTTCGAATTGATCGAGCACGACTGCATCCCCGGTGGCACTCGCGATAATTTGAAGGCAGCAAGCCGCCTCGCCGATCTGCGAGCCGCATCGCGAGTTCAAAAAATTTTCCTCGCGGATGCGCAGACCAGCGGAGGCTTGCTGCTCTGCGTCCCTGAATCGCGGCTAAATGCAGTTTCCCGCGTCCTCAAGAAAGCCTGCACGCCTTGCGCCGCCGTCATTGGTCGCATCACTCGACGACGGAAAGATCTGATATGCGCAGCCAAATGAAATCGCGATCCCGCCGGGCTATTCCGGCAGTAAGCAAGATTCTCGATTCGTTGGGCCAAATTGACCTGCCGCGACCGCTTATTGTCGATGTTGTCCGACAGGAACTGGCAAAGATTCGTCGGCAACGTCAGATCCCGGAATCCTCTACCGTTGTCGATCTTGTCCGCGCGAAAATTGAAGAGTTTCGGGCAAGCCGCGTCCAGCCGGTGATTAACGGCACGGGGATCGTCGTTCACACGAACCTCGGGCGCTCACCGCTTCCGCAAGGCGCGGGCGAGGTCCTCCGGAACATCGCCTCCTCTTATAATAATATAGAGCTCGATCTTGAGACCGGTGATCGCGGTGATCGCGGCGCCTATCTCGAGCGCGCCCTTGCCGTGCTTTGCCAGGCGGAAGCGACCACAATCGTGAACAACTGCGCCGCCGCATTGGTTTTAATCGTTCGCCATTTTATCGGCGACAAAAATGAGGTCGCCATCTCGCGCGGCGAACTCGTCCAAATCGGCGGCGGATTTCGAATCGGCGAAATCCTGGAAGCGAGCGGCGCGAAATTACGCGAAGTCGGCGCCACCAACAAGACAACCCTCGCCGATTACGCCCGCGCCGTCGGCAAACAGACCGCGCTCATTCTGAAAGTTCATCGCAGCAACTTCTTTATGAGCGGTTTCGTGGAGTCGCCCACGACCGCCGCCCTAGCGACCCTCGCACAAAAAAAACGCGTCCCATTCGTCGAAGACTTGGGAAGCGGCGCGCTCGTCGCCACCGAGCAGATCGGATTGCATCACCACGAGCCGACTCCCGCTGAATCGCTGAAAGCCGGCGCCGACCTCGTTTGTTTCAGCGGCGACAAACTTTTCGGTGGGCCGCAAGCCGGAATCATCGTCGGAAAGAAGCGGTTAATTACGGCTCTCAAAAGCCAACCACTCTTTCGCGCGCTGCGTTGTGACAAATTAGTTTTCACCGCGCTCCAAACGACGGTCGATCTCCACCTAAATCAGGTGACGAGTGAGATTCCCGCGCTTGCGCTTTTGCAAATCCCAAAGGACGAATTGCGCGCTCGCGCGGCTGCAATGGTAACGCGTCTTCAAGGATTGCCAGTGAAAATCACGATTGGGGCCGGCACGGCCAAAGTTGGCGGCGGCACGCTGCCCAAATCCATCGTGCCCTCAATCACGATCGACTTTCTGCCCGAGGACTTCTCGCTCCAGGATTTTGCGCGCGCACTTCGCCGTTCCGTTCCGCCAGTCATTGGTTATATCGGCGACGGTCGCTTCAAACTCGATTTGCGCACGATCTTCTCTCATCAGGACGATCTCGTCATCGACGCCATTCGCACCGCATGCACGACTCGATGACCAATTTCATTCTCGCGACGGCGGGACACGTCGATCACGGCAAGAGCGCGCTCGTCAAAGCGCTCACCGGAACGGATCCGGATCGTTTGCCCGAAGAAAAAGCCCGCGGCATCACGATTGATCTCGGATTTGCGGAAGTAAATCTCGACGGACCGAGCGGTGAAAAATTTCATGTCGGGATTGTCGATGTTCCGGGTCACGAAGATTTCGTCCGTAACATGATCGCCGGCGTCGGCTCGATCGATCTCGCTCTGTTGGTGGTCGCAACAGACGACGGCTGGATGCCACAGACCGAAGAGCATCTCCAAATCCTGAGTTACCTCGGTGTTCAGCGCATCGTCATCGCGCTGACAAAAAGCGATCTCGGCAAGATCGACAATGCCATCAGCCAAATTCGCGAGAAACTCCGCGAAACCACATTCGCCAACGCGCAGATCATTCCAACCTCGACTCGAACCGGCGAAGGAATCGAAAAACTAAAATCCGCGCTGGCTTCGGAGTTTGTGGCGTTGCCATCGCCGCGCGACATCGGGAAACCGAGATTATTCGTCGATCGCGCATTCACACTTCATGGAATCGGAACTGTTGTGACCGGGACGCTGAGCGGTGGTCAATTTCACCGCGGTCAAAACGTCGTTATCCAGCCGCAAAATCTTTCCGCCCGCATTCGTTCCATCCAAAGCCACGGTCGCGATTTGGAATTCGCGCAACCGGGCACACGCACTGCGGTTAACTTGCCGGATCTTGTTCTCCGCAGTGACGTGAATCGTGGCGACGTCATCGCTGCGGTCGCGTACGAACCAACCCCTACGCTCGACGTTTTGTTGACTCGTTCGCCTCGTCTGCAACGGTCGACCGCAATCAAGTCGGGCACCTCGGCCTACGTTCACCACGGCGCAACGCGCGTGCTCGCGAAAATGATTTTTGCGGAGACCGATTCGCTCGCGGCCGGAAAGAGCGCGGTCGCACAGCTTCGGTTGAGCGCGCCGCTGCTCGCATTTGTGGGCGATCGCTTGATTGTGCGCGACGCATCCGAGCAGCACACCATCGCGGGCGGCGTCGTTTTCAACATCGAGCCGAACGATTTCCGCTCAAGTCAGCAGCGCGCGCTGCTCGCATCGCGCACGGCCAGTCCGGACGATGTCGATCTTGCCGTGTGGACCGAGATCGCGCGGACCGATGTAGTTGAAACTTCTCACTTCCTCGAGCGCTCGCGCTTCAGCGAACCTGAACTCGCGACGGCTTTGCAGCGATTGTCTAATCATGGCGAAATTTTCCTGCACGACACGGTTGGCGCAAAAATGCGTGTCTGGCTTGATTTACGGAAACGCGCCGCAAACGTCGTTGACGCTGCTCATCGCACCCATCCAGAACGGCGCGGCATTGAACTGAACCAGCTACGGACCGAGATGAGTCCGCTTTCACCAGCCGCCTTCGACGCGCTGATGGACGATCTTTGTCGAGACGAATTCGTCCGCTCCGGGTCCACGATCGCGAGAAAATCGCACCGCGCCAACTTGCCGCCAGAATTGAAGTCTGCCGCTGACAGAGTTCACGAGACCCTCGCAGTGAAACCGCTCGATCCCCCGAGTCGCAAAGATTTCTCGGAAGATCGACATCTTCAACAAGCGCTCCGTTTTTTAATCGAACAAGGCGAGCTCGTCGAACTGAACAGCGAGATTGTTCTCCTCCGCGACGCGGCCGAACAAATGCGAACCGCGGTTGCTCAGTTTCTGTCAGAACACGGGCCAGCCACCGCCAGTCAACTCCGGCAAGCGATCGGCACCAGCCGCCGCGTCGTTATTCCATTCCTCGAATATTTGGATCGAACCGGCGTGACTCAACGCACCGGTGATGTGCGGCAGCTGCGTGAAACAAAATCGGCAACGATCGCGCGGCGATAAAATCTGCTACCGTTAGGAGATGCCTCGCAGAAAACCTGAAGAACCAAGAAGATTTGTTTCGTTACACATCGGCTCTTCCTTCGCGAGCGCCTGGGAAAGCGTTCTCTTGCCCTGGTTCAAAACGGTTTCACTGGCATCGCTGGAAAACAACGAGACCATTGCGGTCGTCATACCATTTCCAAGCGGCGCTGCATTTCTGCGTTCGAAATTGTTGGAACATGAAATTCCTCTGCTCGGTGTAAAATTTATCACTCCGCCCCGCCTTCGTGAGCTGCTGTTGGCCGAAGACGCTTCATCGCTCCCACTGCGCGAACACCTGCGCTTGCTTCTTGCAACTGCCGCCGAATCGGTCGCCGCCCAAAACGCGGACGATGTCGATGTTGCCGCGATTGCGAAATCGATCTCCCGTTCACCGGATAATCTGCTCCGGACGTTCGATCAGGTCAGCGCCGCAGGCTGGGATTTTCAACGCGCCGGCGCGCCTGCCGCGCGCGAGATCATACAAATATTTCAAGGACTGGTTCGCCAATGCGAGTTTAAGCTGGTGCACGAGGCGGATCGCAAGGCGCTGGCAGCGGCCAAGACTGCGCCACCACGATTCAGCCATCTTTTGCTGATCGGATTTACCGCGAAGCACTGGCCACTCTGGCCGTTGTTGCAATCGGCGGTTTTTTCGGCAAACCGCGCGACCGTGGTTCTCGAATATCCACGCGAACAAACTCGCGCGGCTGACGAATCCTGGGTCGGCACGTGGGAAGAAAATTTCGATTCGGCGGCGCCGATCGCGGATCCGCCAGAACGGAGTCATCCGTTCGTTCATCTCAATCAGCCGGCAGTCAGCGAGATCGATTCTGCCAACCGAAAAGAACCTCAATTTCTGGTCGGTCTCAACGCCACCGAGCAGGCGCAGGCGATCTGTGCCGTCGCTCTCAAATTTCTAGCCGAGAAATCGTGTACGCGTCTCGGCATTCTTTTTCCGCGCGCCGGCGCGCTGGCACGCCTTGTCTCAGAATTTCTCGCGCGGTCAGGAATTCCACATCACGACGCCATCGGGCACCTGACACCGGGCGAATTCGAACAGCCGGCGTGGAATGCGTGGCTTCACTTGCAGGAGAACCATCAACTCGAACCCGTGCTTCGATTTTTGGAAGCGAATCCCGATTCCATGGATGGGTTATCGATTCACGAGGTCCGGGAAAATCTGCGTTGGGCTTACCGGCAGATCCTGATCGATGACATCAATGTCTTGCGCGACTACTGCGCCCGACAGAAGGGAGATGAGAAATTCGTTCGGATCGCAAAGTTGCTGCGCTCAATCTCTTTTCTCCCGTCAAAGGCGACGCTGGCGCAGTTTCTCGCCGAAACGAAGTCGATCTTTTCCAAGTTGAAATGGGACAATCACGAGATCGAACAATTCTCCCGCGAATGGAGCGCAGCGCCTTCGGCGGAATTTTCGCGGTCAATTTATCTGCGCTGGCTCAAGGAAATTCTTGATTCGTTTACGATCGCCCGCGCGACGCAGGCGGATCACGTTTACAGCCGGGTCCACTTACTTTCTTATGGCGAGGCGGATGGACACGAGTGGTCGCATCTGATTCTGGCCGGCCTCAACCAGGGCGAACGGCCGCAGACTCAGCGCGAATCCGGGTTTTTGTCGGATGAGGAAATTATCGATTTAAACACGCGCGCGACTCGTCGTGGGAAACAAGGCGAAGGCCATTCCGCTCTCGCAAAAGACAAAACATTTTTGCTCAGCGCGCAAGACGAGAGGCAGATCGCTCTCCGGCAATTCGGTGCGGCCCTCGAATCAGCGGAGCATGGGCTCGCGATTACTGCCAGTTTGCTCCAGGAATCGGCGCCGGAACGGGTTTGGAATCCGAGCGAACTTTTCAGTCAGGCGTATTTCGTCGCGCGCAATGCGCCGCTGTCGCAAGAAACGATGTCGATCTTGCGCGAGAAAACGTTCGGCTGGTTGAAGGATCAGGAATTATTCGAACTGACGCCGGCGGCGGACGGCGAGATCGACCAAACGCGGATCGCTTACCAAGCCCGACGAAAGGCAGAGGTTCCGTTTGGCGAATACGAATTTGCGTTACGCGAGCCTATCGACCGCGAGATCACCTTGGCCACGACCGAATGGCAGCGGGTTGTTAAGACGCCGGCGCTAATCTGGTTGAAAAAATATCTCGGCGTTGAAAACCAGGAGCCGGACCTAAACCAATGGAACCTCGCTACTGGAACCTGGGTGCACGATTGGCTCGCCGAGATCGCCGCGTCGGAAGAAAAAAACTCGTTTGTCGATTTTCCGACGGGCAACGAGATGTGCGAACGGATTGCTCGCGCGGCACAGAGATTCCGAAAAACGGTTGTCGATCTTTGCGCGGCCTGCGGCCGAACCGTGCCCGATTGGTGGAGCTCCGGATGGAGTAATGCTTTCGCTCTGGCCGATTTTCTCACCAGCAAACTGGTCGAAGTGGAAGGCTGGCCGCGGATGGCGGCGGAGTGGAAACTGGAATCGCCCCAGCTCCTTTCGCTGAACGGCGGAAACAAACTTCGAGTCCACGGCCGGATCGATCTCATCCTTGCCCAAACGCGGCCGAACGATTCGCAGCTCACCGGCGCCGATGTTTGGATTGTCGATTACAAAACTGGAAATGTGAAACCGCTAACGGCGTCCGGAAAAACACCGGAAGCTCGCGCTGCCAATTTGCGAAAGAAGCTCGTGCGCGGCGATGCCATTCAGCTCGGCTTCTACGGATTGGCCGCGCGCGAACTCGGCGCCGGCGAAATTCATTTGAGCATTCTCTCGTTGCGCACCGAGCTCGAGCGGCCGCAATTGGCGATGGCCGACCTTGCGGCGGACTCCGATTTTTGGACTGAGCTCTATCGAATGCAGGAAACCGGAATCTTCGGACTGCGCGGCCTGATCCGAAACGAGTTCGGTTTTAACCCGGATTATCCGCTCGCGACCCTGCCAATCGATAAAGAGTTTCTGGATGAGAAATGGGTGCTGACGCATCCGGCGTTTGCCGACGACGAGGACGACCGATCATGAACCAGCCGATCGATCAAGCTAATCGCGAACGTTTCGTTTCGGAGCTCGACAAGAATTTCTCAGTCGTGGCCGCGGCCGGCTCCGGAAAAACAAGAGCCATCACTGATCGCATTGTCCAAATCGCGAAGAGCGAACAGGCGCGCGATTGGCTGCCGCAACTTGTAGTCGTCGCGTTCACCAATCGCGCCGCGGACGAGATGCAACAGCGCGCGCGCGCCGAAGTTTTACAAGCCGGCGTTTCGGTGGAAGTCCTGGCCGCGTTCAACCGCGCATTCTTCGGGACCATTCACGCCTTTTGTGTCCGATTGCTGGAGAGTTACGGCCATTATCTCGGATTGCCGCCGACGTTCGATGTGATCACCGATGACGATGAGGTCTGGAACGAGTTTGTGCAGCAGCAGACGACGATCGGCCGTTCGCTTTCGGATGAGAATCGTCGCGAACTGCTCCGGCACGTGCAAGCGCGCGCATTGATGGAGCTCGGTCGCCGCGCTGATTTGGAACCGGGCGATGCGCCCACGGGAAAATGTCCGGATACGGACTTCAGCGCGGTTCACCGATTTCCGGCCAAGGGAGCAATGCTGCAAACGGTGCCGCCGTATCAAAAGGAGTTGAAACGCGCCGAACAACGGTGGCGCGACACCGAAGATTTTGTCCGGTGGCCGATTTGTTTTTCCAAGGCGAAGGATTTTGTTCGAATTAAACGCGAAGCATTCGCGCCGGTGCGTCAATGGATCGATCAGGCGGCGCTTTGTGTGGCGGCGGAAGTGGAGCACGATTATCGCCAGTTTAGAATCGAGCGCGGGCTTTTGACCTACGACGACCAGATCGCGCTCGCGCTCGAATTAACCAAACATCCAAAGATCGGGCGCCAAATTCGGGAAAAATCTTTTCGCGTCATCCTCGACGAAGCGCAGGACGCTGATCCGCGACAGTTTTCGCTTCTGCTCGAACTCGCCCGCCCGCCCGCCGCGGCGGGCGAATGGCTCGAGACCAAAACCGATCCCCCCCGCCCCGGGCACTTCTGCATGGTCGGCGATTTTCAGCAGTCGATTTTCCGCGACCGCGCCGATCTTTCCAAATATCGGCGGATCCACGACACGCTGATCGAAACGGGCGCGGCCGAGGCGCTCCAATTTTCAGTCACGTTCCGGCTCGACACTGCGCAGGTCGATTTCGTGAACGAAACGTTTCGGGAAATTCTGAACGACCGGGAGAACCAGGTCGCATTCGTCGAACTGAATCCGCGGCCGCAAGTTTTGCCCGGACAAGTGGTGCGTTTCAACTTGCAGCCGGCGAACTTGCGACCAGACCCGCGCGGGAAAGTCTCTGACGCGCGCAAAGCTGCCGAGGAAGCGCGCCAGCTTGGAAAATGGCTGCAAGACACCGGACTGGCCAAACTCAGGGCCGAGACCTGGCGCGATGTGGCCGTTCTCTGTCCCCGCAAGGAATGGCTCCAGACCCTCCGCCGCGGCCTGCGGGAGGCGGAGCTCAACGTCCAAATCCAGTCGGAAAAGGAGCTAAAAGGCGATAGCCCGGCCTACGCCTGGTTGACCGCCCTCTTAATAGTACTGGCGCAGCCCCGGGCCGCCTATGAGGTCGCCGGGCTCCTCCGGGAGCTCTTTGGAACCTCCGATCACGACCTGGCGGTTTTCTCGCAAGGTTACGGCGACCGGTTCCAAATCGAGACCCTGACCACCGGCAGCGACGTTGTTTCCAAAAAACTGAGCCTGCTTGCGCAGATCCGGTTATCGATCCTGCCTTTGCCAATTTTCGACGCAGTCAGCGAAATCGTGGGCCGGACACAATTGCGCGAGCGTTTGAACGCGTTGCCCCAAAATGATTTTGAAAATCTGGACGGCGAGCTGGACGGGTTGCTCGCGCTGGCCGGCTCGTCCGAAGCCGAAGGCATGACCCTGACCGAATTTGCGGAACACTTGCGAACCCATTTCGCTGATCCGCGCGAGATCCGGCCGTCTCGTCCAGATTCGATTCAACTGATCACGTCGCAAAAAGCAAAGGGCTCGGAGTGGCAGGCGGTGATTGTTCCGTTTCTGACCCGCGACGTTCGTTCGGCCTCGCCGCGTTACCCGCGCCTGCTCAAAATCCGAGAAAAAGCGGGCGAAACGATTGTTCTTCTCGATTTGTCTGACGCAACCGATGAAATC
Source organism: Chthoniobacterales bacterium (assembly GCA_035635435.1). GTDB lineage: Bacteria > Verrucomicrobiota > Verrucomicrobiia > Chthoniobacterales > UBA10450 > AV40. The sequence goes on from DASQBB010000059.1 coordinate 44,521, forward strand.
CAAGACTTGCTCGAACGCGAGAATCGCCAGGAAATGGAACGCTTGCTCTATGTGGCGCTGACCCGGGCGCAGCACACGCTCGTGCTCGCGTTCGACAACGAGTTGTTCGCGAAGGCGAGCGGCGAGATTCACAGCCATTCGCAATCGAAGTGGCTCAAAGCCGACAAGAACGATGTGAACCAAGCGGCTTTTGCCGCGGTCGCGACCGAGCCGACGTCGTGCGCTGAAACCACCGAACGTCATCGAGCAAGACTAAGAGTTCCTAAGATCGACATCCAACTGCCGGCCGCGAAGATCGACAAGTCAGTTGCGGTTCAAAATGCAAGCGTGTTCGTGCGCAAACTGAACCCAAGCGGTTTGCCGTCGGAAGAATCCGCCGCGCTCGAAGAGATTCGATATGCGCCATCGCAGTTGCCCCACTCAACCAGCCCGGCATTACGGTACGGGCTTTGGTGGCACGATTTCATTGAAAAACTCAACTGGAGTGAAAACCCGGATTCATGGAATCGGGTCTTTGATCAGCAAAAAAGTATTTCCCCCGACCCCGCGCGTTCGCTCCGTGAATGGAAACTTCTCCTGGCTCATCTATCCGAGTCTGAAAATTTCCGGGTCGCCTTTTCGGAGAACGATCTTTCGCATTCTGAAATGCCGTTTTTCTGGCGTGTAGACAACAGCCGATGCATCGAAGGCGTGATCGATCTCGC
>DASQBB010000060.1:0-25987 GCA_035635435.1 Chthoniobacterales bacterium
AACGCCGGCTTTTTCGGCAGCGTCGTTCAATTCAACGATAGCAACTTTCTTGTGACTCGGATCGATTAAGCCAACCGGCTGGGCGCGCAATTTCGGATGATGCCGCATCGCCGCCTGCAAATAAAAATTCGGGAGATAGAGAGTCGCGAACATCCTAATTGACCACGGACTTGAGGTGAGAGCGTTGAATGCAGAATCGCAAATCGGAAATCGCGTTTCCCTTTTCGAGATCGGCAAGCGTCCACGAATTCTCGAGAACGATTTTTAATTGGGCGCTGCTGACCAAGCTCTGCCGATTGATGACCAGACATGCGGTGGGTACCGCTTCGACGAGCCGCTGTAAACGATACCAGCTGGTCTGCGGAATTTTTCGCAATTCCTCAAGTGTGTTCAGAACAAGGTCGACAATCACCAGTGGAAAATTACCGTCGCGTAAAAGGAAATCGGCCGCTTTGATGGCGTCGAACGCTTTTCGGCAACGGATCCAAAGTAAATGGCGCAAAGCGGAATTGTCCGATGAGCCAGGGTCGAACGAATCAGACCCGTCAATCAACGCGACAAAATGACGATCACGTTGCGTGGATCGCAAAAGTGCATGAATGAACGAAGCGCTTCCGGCGCTGCGCTTCGGTGTGATTAATTCCGTGATCGCGCTTTTCGCCAAACCCCCGCCGGTGGTTTGATCCAAAAAAGGCAAGCCCGTCTGTAAAATAGATGCCGCTCGAGAAGAGGGACGAGGGAAACGCTCCGCCAGCAATTTCCGAAGATCGATAACTTTATTAGTCGCTCCCACGAGCGAATAATGACACAAGTTGTGACATGTTCAAGTGAACATTTTAGGGATTTTCCTCTCGCGTATCGTCCGTATTCAACGCAACTTAATTAGAAACCTCACGTCCCCCTTACTTGGAATGTTCAATGTTGAGACCTGACCCCATTTCCCATTTTTTATGCGATCATTGCTAAGCACATCGTGGGGTGGAAAACTTACGTCCAGCGCGAACATCGTTTTTTTGATACCCGCTTGGGCTTGGTTCGCTAGTGTCGTGCTAGTCGAAGTTCAACATCTTTCGCAGAACTTTCTTTTGGCGACTTTTTTTCCTGTCTTCGCCTTATCCATGCTCCCCTTCTTTCGGCGGAAGATTGGACTTCTGCGATTGGGGATTTTCGGCTGGCTTCTACCAGCGATAGCTACTGCTGTCGTAATCGGCGTGATAAAGTCATTCACTTACCCTCTCTGAATCGAGTTTGCTGACGCGATTTATCGCATTTGTGCTAACAGCAAATCGTGACAACAGATGAAGACTAAGCGGAAGAGGAAAAGCTCCCGCTCGCCCTAGTGCTTCTTCCGGCGGTCGTGCTTGCGCACCAGCGAGACCATGACGCCTTGGATTTTCAATTCGCGGGCGGGAATCAAATTCGGATAGCGCGAATTTTCCGCTTTCAGATAAGGCCGGCCATGATCGAGCACATATCGTTTCAATGTGGTCTCGCCGTCGATCAACGCCGCCACGATGTCGCCGTTATGGACTTCCTTGCTTTGTTCGAGAATGACGATGTCGCCATCCAAAATGTGCGCGCCGATCATGGAATCGCCGCGCACGCGCAGCGCGAAGGTGCGGTGGGTTTTTGAAACGTTGGCGGAATGATGATCGAGCAAGACGTGGCCTTCGATTTCCTGCTCAGTCAACGCGGCCATGCCGGCTGGAATTTGGCCGTAGATCGGAACGTCGTGGATCCGCTGCTTCTGCATCGGAGTGATTAACGCGCGCGCTTTGCCGGCATGCCGCTGCAGAAATCCTTTTCGTTCGAGCGCGGCGATGTATTGCATCACCGAAGTCTGGCTGGCAAAATGAAAATGGCTTTGGATTTCGCGCGTGCTTGGGGTGAGTCCTTTGTCGCGCTGCTCGCGTTGGATGAAGTCGAGGACGCTTTTTTGTCGCGGGGTCAGCATGAACGCAGCATCGACGTGCTAAGCCACCGATGCAAGTTCAAATGAACAGATGTCGATCTTATCCGCCGCTCGCCGGATTTTTATTCGGATAAGGCGGCACTGGCGGCAGCTCGTAGCGTTTCGTCTTCAGCTCTTCCTCGATTTGCTGGATCCCGCGATCGAGTTGTTGATCTTCGCCTTTGAATTCTTTCGCCGGATCGTTGTCGACCACGATATCGGGATCGACGCCGTGACCTTCAATGATCCATTCCTTTCCATCTTTCGAGTAAAGCGCGAACTCCGGTTTGAAAAAATTGCCGCCGTCAACCAGCGGAAGCGAATTGCGAATTCCAACCACGCCGCCCCACGTGCGTTTTCCAATTAATTTGCCGAGGCCAAGTGTTTTGAACCGGAACGGAAAAATATCGCCGTCCGATGCGGAGAATTCGTTGATCAACGTGACCATCGGACCCATGAACGCGTGCGCTGGATCAGGTTGCGGCATCCCGTTACGCGCGATGCCCACCATTACGAACGCGCGCCGCAATCGTTCGATCACCAACGGCGAAACGAACCCGCCGCCGTTGCCGCGAACATCGACAATCAACGCGTGTTTGCGGATTTGAGGGAAATAAAGCTTGGTGAACTCGTTTAAACCCGGACGACCCATGTCCGGGATGTGGAGATAACCAACGGCGCCGTTGGTTTTCTTGGTCACGTAATCCATGTTCTTTTGCACCCAATCTAAATAGTAAAGCGGTCCTTCGTTTGCCGTCGGGACAACGGTCACATCGCGCGCGCCGGCGTCCGACGGCTTCGAGTTCACCCGCAGGATCACCTGTTTGTCAGCCGCGCCGATCAGCGCCTGGTAAATATTTGGAAGCGACGAGACAGGCGTGCCGTTGATCGCGAGAATGTAGTCGCCGGCTTTAACATCCACGCCCACGGCCGTGAGCGGTGAGCGCGTATGTTTGTCCCAATTTTCGCCGGGCAGGATGCGATCGATCTTGTAAGCTTTCGTCGCCGGATCGCGCGAAAGTTCCGCGCCGAGCAAACCAAGTTTCACTCGCGGCGTGTCGGGGCGCTCACCGCCGGCGACGTAGGTGTGGCCGCTGTTCAATTCACCGATCAGCTCGCCCAGCAAGTAGGTGAGATCATTGCGATGATTCACGAACGGGATAAGCGCGGCATATTTGTCGCGCATCGCTTTCCAATCGACCCCGTTCATCGTCGGCGAGTAGAAGAAATCGCGCATGTGCCGCCAGCATTCGAAATAGATCTGGCTCCACTCGGCGTGACGATCGAGCTGCATGTCCAAGCCTTCGATTTTGTGCTCGTGGTCCTTGGTCTCGATCTTGTCCTTTGGCAGATCGATGATCGCGTAATCTTTTTTGATTTTTACGAGCATCTTTTTTCCGTCGAACGTGATCTGGTAATCGTTGGCGTCGCCGATCACCGTCTCTTTGCGATCTTCCAGGCTGTAAGCGCAAAGATGTGATTTCCGGTCGCGGCCATCGCCGTTATCGTCGTCTTCGCCGACGTCGTCTCCGGCGGTGCGACGGAGATAAAAGATGCGATCGTCCACCATGCGGATGTTCCGGTAATTTCCCGGCGTAATCTCGAGACCGACAATCCGGTTTTGAATTCCGTCGGTGTCGACTTTAACTACGACCGGCTTTTTCGTGACCTCCGGTTTTTTCTCTTCTGGTTTTTTCTCGCCGGGCGTGGCTTTCGTCTCGGGCTTCTTCTGCTCTGCTTCTTTGGCCTTCTCTTTCTCGCGCTTCTGTTCTGCTTTTCCTACTTCATCGCTCTTCGGCCCGAGCGGGTTTTCAGTTTCTTTGGCCAGCGTCACCAAATACACGCGTTCCATGTCGCGGTAGATATTCGCGAACTCTTCGTCGCCAAACGACGGCTTGAAATCGCGCGCTGAGCTAAGGAGCAAATATTTTCCATCGTCACTGAAGATCGGTTCACCCGAACCGTACCAATTGTCCGTCACCGCCGTCTGTTGTTTGTTCGCGAGCGAATAAAGATAGACACGCGGCAATCCATTTTCTTCCGGCCGGCCCCACGCGATCCACTGACTGTCCGGCGACCAGTTGAAAATTTCGATCTCGCCATATTTGTCCTGATCGACTTGCGTCACCGTCTTGGTCGCAGCATCGACATAACGCAGCCGTTGCAAACGATCGCTCCAGAGCAGCTTCTTGCTGTCGGGTGACCATTTTGCCGCATAATAATAGGTGTCCGCGCCGCTGGTCAGCTGAACGGCGTCGCCTTTGCCATCTTGCGCGCGGACATACAATTCGTTTTCGCCGGTGACATCCGAGTTGTAGGCGATCCATTTTCCATCGGGCGACCAAACCGCGTCGCGCTCGTGCGCGTTCGACGTTTTGGCCAAGTTGCGCGGCGTACCGTCCTTTGCCGGAACCGAAAAAAGATCGCCGCGCGCGACCACGATTGTTCGCTCGCCATCGGGCGCGAGATTCACCGACTCAATGTGTTTCGATGCATCAACCAGTGCCGAGCGTCCGATCGCGAAATCTTCCTTGATCTCGATCGGCAACGGCGTCGCCTGGCCGCTCTTTAGATCGTATCGCCAAATGTAGCCGGCTTCTTCGAAAACGATCGAGTCCTTACCGATCGACGGAAATTTGATGTCGAAATCTTTGAAGGTGGTGAGTTGTTTCGTTGCCTTTGCGGCAAGATCGACAACGAACAAGTTCATTCGGCCGTCGCGATCGGAGATAAAATAAATTTTGTTGTCCGGTCCCCACATCGGACAAATGTCCTGCGCCGGATTGTTGGTCAGGTTGTCGGTCGCGCCGGTTTTGAAATCGTGGATCCAAATATCGTCGGCCATTCCACCGCGATAATGTTTCCAGGTCCGGAACTCGCGGAAAACGCGGTTGAACGCCATTTTCGAATCGTCCGGTGAAAAAGAGGTGAAACCGCCGCGTGGCACCGGCACTTGTTGTGGCAGTTCGGCGTCGAGGCCGACGGTGAAGAGTGAGCCGATGAAATCGTTGAATGATTTCATCCGCGAACGAAACACAATCAGCGGTTTCGTGTTTTCCCACGCCATCACGATGTTGTTTGGTCCCATTCGATCCGAAACGTCATCGCGCCCGAGCGTGGCTGAAATCGTGAGTCGCTTCGGCGTGCCGCCTTCCGCCGGCATCACGTAAACTTCGCGGTTGCCATCGTATTCCGAAGTGAACGCGACCTGTTTTCCGTCCGGCGAAAATCGCGGGAACGAAGTGTAACCGGGGCCGCTCGTCAGCCGGCGCGCGATGCCGCCATCTTTGGCGACGGTATAAAGCTCGCCTGCGTAGCAAAAAACAACGTCATGATCGTTCGTCGTCGGAAAACGAAGAAGACGCGTGGTGTTTGGCAATGACTGCGACCACGCTGGAAAGATCGACAACAACGAGAAGACCGACACAAAAAGAAGAATTCGAGAGCGCATAAAATGCAGGATTGAAACGGAGGCCAGAAAGCTGGTTTGCAGCCCGCCGAATGCAAGGACTGAATTAGGATGCCGTCGCGCTGGCGGGAATGAAGTCTGCGCCGTCTTCGAATCTTAATTTCTTGTTCAGCTCGCGCCGCAACAGCAACAGATTCATGCAGGCCTGAAGGGTCTGCGATCCGACTGAGAGATACCAAACAAGTTTGATATCGAATCCCGGCGTGCGCGCGAGCAGCAGCGCCGGCAAGGCAAAGAGAATCAGACGCGAGGCCGAGCTGAATAGTGGTGGCATCGTGTTACCGAGTCCCTGAAACATGCTCGAGCTGGTAAACACAATTCCGGCAGCGACGAAGTTGAAAGCGACGATCTGGAGATAATCGCTGCCGAATTGAATCACGGCGGCGTCTTTGGAAAAAAAGCGAATCATTGTTCCCGGCGCCAACGACGTGATCAAGGCGAGCACGAGCATCACTCCAGCCGCAATCCCAAGTCCCGACTTAACCGAGTGCCGAACGCGATCGGCCTGGCGACCGCCGAAGTTTTGTCCGACCACGGGCGAGACCGCGAAACTCAGCGCGACCACCGGCAAAAAGAGCGCCTGCATCACGCGTGCGCCGACGCCGAAGCCAGCCTGTGCTGCCGGACCGAAATTTCGAATGATCACATAGACGATCATGATGTAGACAAAGAGCAGGACAAATTCAGCGCCGGCCGGGACACCGATCCGCAGCATCGAGCTCCAAATTTTCAGTTGCGGTTTGAACTGCGAAAATCGGAAGCGCAGGTAGCGATATTTTTTCTCGAAGTACCAAATGATGAGCAGATCGGCAACGAGAATGGAGATGAAGGTCGCTAGCGCCGCTCCGGTAACGCCGAGTTTCGGCCATGGCCCGATTCCAAAAATCAAAAAGGGTGCGAGCACCATGTTGAGAACGACGCTGAGCACTTGGAAAATCACCGGCGCCTGAACAATTCCAGTCGCGCGTAACGCCGAGCCCATCGAGACGAGTGGGAATTGCAGTAACATCGCCGGAAGAAACCAACGCAGATAAGCTTTGGCCAATCCCGCCGTCGCGGGATCCGCGCTGAGTGAGTTCGCGTAACCGTTCATTGCAAAAAAGCCAACGATGCCGAGCCCTAGCGCGATTAAGATCGACATCGCGCACGATTGATTGAACACGAGCTCCGCGTGTGGCTGATCTTTTCTTCCAGCCGCTTGCGAGATCAACGCCGTTGTTCCCACGCCGAGCATTTGGGTCAACGCCAGCACAATCATGGTGAGATTGCCGGCCACGCCGACCGCTGCGATCGCTTCCTTGCCGAGACGTCCCACCCAAAAGAGATCGGCCAGCAAATAAAGCGTTTGCGCCACCATGCTCACGGCCATAAACGCCGACATGTGCAGCAGATGTTTGGTGACCGAGCCCTGCGTTAAATCCTGCATGTGATATTTCCGTCCGGCTTCGAAGGTGTGGCTACACTTTTTCCGCTACGATCTCAAGCACGAGCGGCGTCAACATGAACGAAGGTTCTTCGTTCTCGGCTGCAGCCAGGTCGGCCCGGACTTTGTCTGCAAACGCGCTGTCGATTCGGCCGAGTTCCTGCAATCGCAAAAGATGGACGTGAATGAACTGCGACGGCCATTGCCACATATAATCGCTTGGCTGAAGACAAAAAATTCGCGGCACAACCGAGCGCACCGCAAATCCGTTCTTCGTTGACCACGACGGCAATTGCAGCCCGGCGTCTGGATCGCCGCCCGATTCCCGCCAGGTGGCGATCACGTGAGCTCGGAATTCTACCAAACTCGTCCGTTGCGGGAAAAAACGCCAGGTCGTGTAATGACCGTACTCGTGAAAAATTGCGCGACCACCTTTGCGCATGACGTCCGCAAGTTTCTTGACTAAGAGGTCCGGATCGGAAACAAAACAAAGGACCCATCGGCACCATGCGAAATCAAAGGGGCCTTCGGGCAAAGGATCGTTCATCAAGTCGAGCTCGTGAACTTCGACATTCGAAAGCGATTTCGTTCGCACTGCGCTCTTGATCGCGCTAACAAAATTACTCGAGCGTTCGACTGCGACCACCTGCCCGGTCTCGCCGACAATTTCCGCAAGATCGACAGTCGCATAGCCGGGGCCGGCGCCGACATCGAGCACGCGGCTTCCCGCAGTAATTCCCGCCTTTTTCCAGCAATCCAAAACCACCGGACGCCAGGCGCGATGTTGCACGCCCAATCGCTCCAGTTCTTCGTCGTGCGTTCCGAGAACGTAATCGCGCTCTTTTGACGAAGTCATGGATTTTTCCAAGTCAGTTTACATCGCGGCGGGACGCAGCCCACCCGATTCTTGCTTACTCCGCCGGCCTGTCACGCCGAAGCGCGCGTAGGCGGAAATTCTAACGAAGGCGGGACGCTTTGAAAATTCCAGTCCGGCTCGGACCTATTTCTTCACTTCCGCCTTGCCGGTTTTATCCTGGATCGTGACGCTCAATTTCTTCGCGTCTTTACCGGCGTCGCGTGCGACGTAGGCAACCGACCAGGTGTCGCTGGCGGCATTGTAATCGGCTTTCGGCAATTCATACTCGCCCAGATCGTAACCTTTTGTGCGCGCTTCGATGTCGGCAATGTCCATCGCTTGCACGGCGGTCAGCTTCGGGCCAGTCGGCGGCGGTGGCGACGAAACGGCTTCGGCTGGAGGCGTCGAAATTTGAGTTGGCGGGTTTGTTTCTGGCGGCGGCGGCGCGTTGACATGCAGCGATTTAGGCGGTCCGGTCAGTGTCCGGATTGAATCGTCCACCGGAGTCTCTTTGGAAGAAGGTTGAGGGTTGGTGCGAGGTCCGAGCCGGACTGGCGTTGCACTGGCGTTTGTTGGGGGTTGAGCGACTTCTTGTTTTGGTTGGACGTTGGGCGTTGGGCGTTGAGCGTTTTCCGTTGGCCCTTCCGCTGGAATATCTTCACTTAACTGTGTGTCCGCTTCGGGCGGTTGAGAGGAGGCGGGTTTCGCTATCTTCGGCGGCTTTTCTGTTTTTTCTTCAGTTTCTGTCGACTTCGCGCGCGGGACCTCTGGTTTTTTGGCAACGGTGCGGGTCGGTCGGTCAATCGCTCGGACCGCGCCCGGCGCGAGCGCCGATTTCTTGCTTACCGGTTCTCGCGGCGTAGCCGATTGATCCGGTTCCTCGGTTGAAGCTTGAGCAATCACCGGTTGAGAAACTTTTTTTCCCGCTGCGGGCTTCTGTTGTTCGCTCGCCGTGGATTTGCTGACTTCTGACTTCTGACCGCTGACTTCTGATTTTTCTTCCGCGGGTCCTTCGGCCGGAACATCCTCCTTTGTTTTTTCCGCAACCCGCGTTTGCGTTTTCTCTTCTGAAACCTTTTCCGTGTTGGTCGTCTCGATCGCGACTTCTGTCGATGTTGCGGATTCGGCGCGCTCGGGTTTCTCCGTTGCGGGCGTGGCTTCGACACTTTCCGCTTTCGTAATCAATGGCCCGGCAATCCATCGTCCTTTCAGATGACCATCGGCAAACGTCGCGTGATATGTTTTTCCGCGGTCAACGGTCATGACACCGCCGTTGAGTTTCCCGCGCTGCATTGTCCCGGAATAACTGCTAATCGGAGTTCGCTTTCGACCTAGGATGTTCGACCCGGTCGTGAAACCTCGCTCAAGTCGGAACCATTGAAGGGTCCCGGGTCCGGTCGCGTAACCGGTCGCGTCGCTATCGCCAGACCAGGTTGCGGTGTCTCCGGGTTTGGGATCGTTGTTCCAGACGAGCGCCTTTTTGCGGCCCTCAGTGCGCTGATAGGTCCCTCCGGCGTAGGCGCCGCTTACGAAAATCAAACCGAACAGGAACGCTAAACCGGCGAAACGATTGGCCTTCACAAGGACGCCGATTGTAGTTCATTCGGTCTCCCGTCCACAATAGGAAAGTCCGCACGGGTAATAAAAACCGCACAATGCTTCTGTGGAGGCAGCCGTCTCGGCCGCACTTACTTCCTGAGCTCGACTTTCCTCGTCTTGTCTTCGACCGTGACGCTTAGGGCGGCCGGCATTTCGCTTCGGGTATCACTCTTCTTCAAGCCGTAAAAGAGCGACCACTTTCCTTTCACTTTGGAGTGATCGACCTTAGGACGTTCATAATCGTCCAGATGGTAACCTTGAATGCGCGCCTCCGTGTCCGCGAGACCGATCACTTCGGCCTCGGTGAGCGGCGCATTTTGACTCGATGTTGACGGTGTCTGCGCTTTTTCCGGCGACGCTTCCGGAATTGAGGTTGTGCGCAAAGAAGATGGCGGACCAGCCAGCGCATTTAAAGAAACGTCCCTGCGAGATTCTTTCTTCGCCGGCGCGGGCGGAGATTCACGCGCGATCTCCGATGTCCGACCGGTGACCTCTGTCTCCTGTTCCGTGGCGGGTTCGTGCGCCACAGGCGGAGTCTCTTGAATCGAGGGCTGAGCGGATTCTGTTAGCTGCGCGTCCAACGCTGGGGCGGAACTCTCGGTCGAGCCACTGGCTTCTGACTTCCTTGGCTCGCCGTGGCTCGGCGAAGGCGGCTGGCCTCTGATCTCTGATTTTGTCGGAATTGGCGTCGGTTCAAAAGCCAACGTTTTATTTTCTGTCTTCTCGGCGCCGGTTTGGCTCTTCTTCTCCAGAACCGTCGGTGGCGTTGTTCCGGCTGGAGTCGCGCTTGGTTTGCTTACGACGTGTTCAATCGGACGGGCTTTCTTCGGTTCAGGCGTCGGCTTTTTGGTCGGTTCTGGCGTCGCTGCAGCTAAACGTTTTTGCGCCGCTGCGTTTTCCGCTTCCGCTTTGCGTTTTTGGGCGACGACATCTTCCGGCACATTCATCTTCGCCGGCGCCGGCCCGCGCGCCCAGCCGGTCACTCGTCCACCATCGACAAAGTAAGCATGCGCCGTTCGGCCGCTGGTATGCACGTTCACCCCTCCTTCGAATTTTCCGTGGACCATGTTCCCGTAATAAAGCGCGTATACTTTTCCTTTCGCGTTGTGCCAGGTGAGATCACCAAATCCGCTCGCGTAATTTTCTTTGTCCCGATCGCCTGACCAACTCGACGTCTCGCCCGGTTTCGGAGTCCCGTTCCAAACCATGGTTTTATTGTCCCTGGTCTGTTGATACTCGCCCTGCCCAAACGCACCGCTCGCAAACACGAGCAGTCCGCTGCAAAACAAGATCAATCGAAACTCGAGAGTCATTTCACCAAAACGTAGAGCGCACGTTACCGCGTGGCGTTCCCCCGGCAAGCGTGTTTCAAATGGCTAAGCGGCAAAGTTTAAGCTTCTGCAACACCATAACGATTAACAATTAACCGCCCCGACCCATCCAGATCGGTGGTCGTTTCCGAATCAGATACCGTTTCAAGGAGTAAACATGCACATTTTAGTCGTGGAAGATCATCAGGACACCCGGCAGGTGCTGACCGGGTTGCTCACCCGTTGGGGTTACGACGTTTCCCCGGCCGATAGTTTTAAAAGCGGTATGGATCGGCTCGAATCCGAGCCACCGGTCGACGTTATCCTGAGCGACATTGCGCTTCCCGATGGCACCGGCTACGCACTGGTCAGCGAAGCGCGCCGGCGCGGTAAACGCGTCCTCGCAATCGCCTTGTCCGGATATACGTATCCGAGCGATGTCCACATCGCCAAGCTCACCGGTTTCGATCACCACCTATCCAAGCCTTGTGATTGTCACTATCTTCGCACGATTCTCAAAGAGCGTGCCGGGTGGGACAAAACTGTAGACTAAAGTTAGCCGTTCCCAATCAAGCCAGCGGGGGGGCAACAAGCGTGAATTAACGGCCGTCCATCAGGCCGCGAGCTGATCGACAGCGGAACGCAGCGCGCCGATGTCGAACGGTTTTGGGAACATGAAGTGCACGTCCATGCGTTCGAAGGCGGCGCGGACGTCCGAGGAAAGGTGCGCCGACACGACCATGATCTTGCTCGTGATGCCGCGTTTTCGCATTTCTTCGACCAGCTCGACGCCGGTCATGTGCGGCATTTTTTGATCGACAATGACGACATCGTATCGCTCCGAACCGGAATCGAGCCGGGCGAGGGCGGCGTCGCCGTTTTCAACAGCGCTGATTTCATAGCGCGGCGCTGTGAAGATGTAGCGGAGCGAAAATGTGACTGAGGGCTCGTTGTCTTACGGCCAGGATTCGGAAAGCTGACGCGCTCATGGCTCTCTAAAGATAGCAGCGTTCGTACCGGGAAAGGCGAATTAGAAAGTGGAAAAAGCGGATAGCGCGATAGATTTGGAGCAATGAATTTGTTTCCTAGGGCATTGGTTGGGGCGGTGGCCGTCTGCGCGATTCTGGTCTCGGCTACGGATGCGAACGCGCGAGCTCGCGCGACTCCGACACCGGCGCCCTCAGCTACCGGTCATTCAACCGGGCGGTTGATTGTGCAACGCGCGCCGAACTTTGGAACTGATTTATCCATTCGATTGTTGATCGACGGGAAAAAGGCCGGGGACATTCCGCGGAACCAACATTACGGCGGCGTGCTCACAGCCGGTCGACACGTCGTGACCGCGCTCGCGTTGCCAAATACGCAATCGCGCCAGCCGACATCGATTGGCGTGACCATCCAATCCGGCAAGGTTTATATCTTCACCGCAACGTGGGAGGGGGACCGGCTGATTCTGCGACCGTCTAATTTTTACATGCCGACGACGAGAGCGAACGCGAGGTAAGAGAAGATTAAAGACTAAGAGGAAGAGGAAGAACAAATGGACAATATGATCACACGGCGAAGATTTGTGGGAATGAGTGCGGCGACGGGGGCGGCGATTTTGGCGGGTCGGAAAGTTCTGGGATCGACGTCCGCTCCGGGGACAGCGGCGAACCCCGCTTTTAAGATCGGCGGCGATCTGGAAGTGAATCGACTCGGCTTTGGCGCGATGCGGATCACGGGCGAGGGCGTTTGGGGTTGGCCACCTGACCGCGGGAACGCGCTCAAAGTTTTGAAGCGCGCGGTCGAGCTGGGCGTGAATTTGATCGACACCGCCGACGCTTACGGTCCGGAAACGAGCGAGCTGCTCATCGCCGAAGCGCTCCATCCGTATCCAAAAGGACTCATTGTTGCAACCAAGGGCGGTTTGACGCGACCGGGCCCCGGCGATTGGGAACCGAATGGTCGCCCTGATTATTTGAAAGGCTGCGTCGATAGAAGTTTGAAGCGGCTCCGGCTGGACCGGATCGATTTATATCAGTTGCACCGGATCGATCCAAAGGTGCCCGCGGAAGAATCGCTCGGCGCGCTCAAGGAAATGCAGAGCGCGGGAAAGATCCGGCACGTCGGGCTATCGGAAGTGTCGCCGGCGGAAATCGAACGCGCGCGCAAAGTTCTGCCAATCATGAGTATTCAGAACCGGTACAACATTGCGGATCGGAAGTGGGATAAGGCAATCGATTATTGCGAGAAAGAGAATCTTGGGTTCCTGCCGTGGTTTCCGGTCGGTGGCGGCCGCGGCATAAAATCGGGCGCGGCGTTGGATGCGGTCGCGAAAGCGCACGGCGTCAGCGTTTATCAAGTGGCGCTGGCGTGGCTTTTGCAACGGTCGCCGGTAATGCTCCCGATTCCCGGCACATCCAACATTAAGCATCTTGAGGACAACGTGGCCGCGGCGAAACTGACGTTAACGCCGGAAGAGTGGAAGGCTTTGGCGGGATAAGCCAAAGCAGTTATCCGTTAACGATTAACAATTAACAGCGTGAGTTACGTCGAGAATTGAGAACGTAGCTCTGCTGAGACGCGCGTCGGCTTTCCGGTTCGAACATCGATCGGTACCCAAACCGCGCGGCCTTGAGCGAGAAGTCGGTCGTCGATCTTGCGGCGGATTTCAGTGAAGCGCTCGAATTTGAGGCGGCTAGCTTGGCCGACCCACGTGCGCAATACGATCTCGTCTCCGAGAGACGCCGGCGTTTTGTAATCGATCTCGTGCCGTAACAGGATCCAGCCAATTGCGGCTTGCGATTGCGCGCTGGCGAGCGATTTCCAATGCGTGGTCGCCACATCCTGGATCCAGCGCAAGTAAACGGTGTTGTTCACATGGTTTTGCTCATCGATGTCGGTCGGCAGGACCGGCACCGTCATTTCGAAGATCGCAGGCACAAGTCAGATATCGGTTTTCAGGCGAAACCGCTTCATCAGTTCCTGCCGGATTTCCATTTGCAGGTCCGGTTGTAAACGGCTGAGAATTTTCTCGCGACGTTCCGGGTCCATAGCGGCGAGGTCGCGCACCAGTTTGTCGCGACTCTTATATTTAGCGTACTTGCTGCAACCGATTCCGGCGGCAATGAGAGCCGAGATGATCCAGACGGTAATGTCCGTTCCCGAAACCATGGACGGAATTAAGAATCAAGAAGGAAAGATTAGGAAGTCAGAAGAGGGCAGTTCCAGCTGAAGCGGGGTTTCCTGTTGTTTTATGGCAATTATGAGCGATAATGGAAATAAGTTTCTCTGCGGCGATTTCCCGGGACGTGAATAGATTCCACTCCGGTTCGGGAGTTAATCCTTCGCCCCCGTGATTCTCGCCATATCCAATTATGAAACCCGAACTCGTTAAAGCCGCCGCCGAAGTAATTACTAATCAGCAAATCCTGGTGAACATGGTGTCGCGACGCGTGCGGCAGCTCTGCCTGGGCCATCGGCCCCTGGTTGAATATGCGCCCGGGCTCGGTCACGCCGACATCGCGCTGACTGAGATTGCAAACGGGAAGCTGGCTTACGAGTCTACCCTCGGTCAAAACGGAAAAGGCGCCGCCGCTGCGGAAGTAGTGCAATTTCCCGGCATTATCGTCGAGAAAAAGACGAAGAAGAAAGCAGCCTGACGGCGCTTACGCTGCGACGTCGGCGGCGCAGATTTCGCGCGCGATTCGACGCGCTTCTTCTTCGAGCGAGCCGATGGTGAAGTTCGGGCAATTGGCGCGGTCGACCAGATATTGTTGGACCCATTGCTCAAGCCCGCCGCTGCGTTCGCATTGCGCGATGTGGACGAGATTATGCAAAATCAGTTCGCGATCGTTCCAGGCGTCGACTCGAATAATGAGAGCGTGGCCAAAACCCATGCAACGCGTGTCTTCGGTCAGGATGCCCAGGCGTTTCGCCGCCTCGGCCAATCCCGAATCCTCGGGCAGCGGAATCCGATCGACCACCAGCACTCTAACTGAGACGCGATTCTGCACGCCGGCGAGATCTGCATCGCGCGTGTGCCTCGGGCTTAACGGATTACCGCGCGCGAGAACAAAGTCTTCCTGAGCTTTGGCCCAGTGATAAGCGAGCGGCAATAAATATTCGAATGTTTCCTGATCAACCACGGCGGCGGGAGCTTTGACCCGCCAATAAAAGCAAAAGGCGTGCAAGGGAAGTAAGAAGTTAGAAATAAGGGAAGAAATTCTTTCTTAATTTTTCCTTCCTAATTCTTACTTGGTCAGCGCTTCCGGGTGATATTTTTTCCAATAACGAATGGCGGCGCCGACCGCCATGTAACTGGGATCGGCTGCTTCGTAGCCTTGAATATCGTCATCGCTTGCGCCCCAAGCGCGCAAATCGATGTGTTCGTATTCGGCAAACTCAGCCTTGAGCTGTTCTTCGTTTAATCCGGCGCGAATTTTATCTCGGAGCCATTCGACCCAACAGCTCACTCGTTCTTCGAGGGCATCGAGATGGTCCGGGACGTAGCCTTTCACTTTTCCAAAGTGCGGCAGGTAAAGATGCGCGGCATTTAGGGCGCGAATCTTATGGATTGACTCCAACCACGATTCGACGTGCAGCTCGGGCGGAACAAACGGAGGAATCGGCGGACCATTGCCGACGCGGACGCCGGCGATGTCGCCGCCGAAAACATTGTCGTCCCAATGATAAACATGATGATGACTGGCGTGGCCCGGCGTGGCGATGGCGCGAATTTCAAACGGAGGCACGCGCACGATTTCGTTGTCTTCCAGAATTTTGACGCGCTCAGCCGGCACCGGACCGATCCGTCCCCAAAGACGTTGCACGTCGTCACCGAAAATGCGCTTGGCCGATTCGATCAACTTTGTCGGATCGATCAAGTGTGCCGCGCCGCGGGGATGCACGTAAACCGTCGCTCCCAATTCCGCGAATCGCCACGCTGCGCCGGCGTGATCGAAGTGAATATGACTGAGAAAAACGTGGCGGACGGCTTCAGATGCGAAGCCGGCTTTGCCAAGATCGACAATCACATTATCGAAAGTCGATTCCGGGCCGGTATCGAAGAGTGTGATGCCGTCGTTCGTCTCGAGCGCGGTCGACGCGACGATCCCGGCATGCCCGAGTTGTCGAGTGTCGAGAACGTGGATCTTCACGCGCTAATGTTTTTTGACGCAGCGACGATGTAAGCCGCTTTCGGAATCGCGAAACCATCGCCTTTGGCGTAAGGCTGGACCGCTTTTTCAATCGCAGCCTGGATTTTGCGAAGCACTTCCGGCGTTTGCCGCGCCAAAAGTCCGGCCGTGCGGACGCCGGCGTTTAGCTCGGCGTCGAAGACAAATTGCGCGCTCGGCACGTTCCATTCGATCCGGTGGACCTTGAAAGTCATTGATGTGCCATCAAACCCGGCGCGCGCGAGCGCTTTGCGGAATTCTTCCTCGCTCTCAAATAAATAATGCGGTGGACCCGATGGAAGATCGACATCGAGGTTTGCATGTGCGCGAATCGCGTCGTCCACCAGTTTCACAAATGGGTTTTCCGAAATCTTCGCCCAGGTCGTGAAAGCAAATCTGCCGCCGGGCTTGAGAACGCGGGCGGCCTCAGCGCCGGCCCGCTCGGGATTGGCAAGGTGCAGCAGCGAAAAGTTCGCGACCACGCGATCAAATCTTGCATCGGGAAAAGGAAGATTTTGCGCGTCGGCCTGGTGAAATTCGATCCCTGGAAACATTTTCTTCGCAATCGCGATCATTTCGGCGGAAAAATCGAGACCTATTGGAATTGCGCCGCGCTCAGCAGCAGCGGCGGAGACATAACCTGGACCGCAACCGACATCCAGGATCGACATCTTCCCGGAAACGTTCGCGGCATCGAGCAAAGACGGAATGAATTGGCGGGTGGAGCTCGACCAAGTCGAATCGTATTTGTTCGCGACGCGCTCCCAGCCGGCATGTTCGAATTCGGTGAAGGCGTCGTTCATTATGAAAGTATCAAGGATGAAGTATGAATGATAAAGAGAAAGACACTGTGACAAAGGAAGAGCGATCGCTGTTGGAGACGTTGGACAAAATTGTGCGATCGGAAAAAGTGCGCGCACAGATTCTACCGATCGTGGAGCGCGTGCGCACCGAGCTCGCGCGGAAACCAAACACAGTGATGGCCTGGGAGCCGATCGCTCTCGAAACGTTCGGCGACTTGCCGTCGGCGATTCGCTCAGGCTGGCTCTTTATCCTGCGCGCAGGCTCCGACACGGGAGCCGAGCGTCATCCTAACAGCCATCAACGAATGATGACCTTCGGTGGAACGGGCGACATGCAGACTGACATTAAATCAGTGAAGAACGAGGTAGAAAGCCAATCCGAGATCGAGTGGCAGTCGAATGTTTTAGTGAGCGACGCCGACGCTCCGCTGGAAGCGCGTTGGATCTCAATTCCACAAAATATCTGGCATCGGCCAGTGATTCCAAAAGCTGCGGACTGGGTATTAGTATCATTCCACACTGTCCCCGCGACCGAGCTGATCGAGGAACGTCCGGGCGCCAAACAGATGCGCTATCTCGGCACTGAATCAAAAGGGCGGTAATTTCTCAGGCCGCGCAAGAATCGGATTGATACTAGCAATCTGCTTGCGGCAGTTTTGGCCGAATCTATCGTGGGGATTGCGGGGTGGAGAATCCTCCATGTGCAATCGGACACGGATCATTGCTGTAAGCGCTTTACTGGCGCTGTGCGCGGGATGTTGCGTTCGCCCGCCCCAGGAATTTGGCGAATTAACCCGTATCGGGCATGGTAAGACGGATAAAGCGGACAACCACAGGTATACCGTAATCTATGAACACCTGTTTGCTCCTCTGAGGTGCTCTCCGATCAGGCTGTGCGAGATCGGGATAGCGGGCGGAGGCTCTCTCCGAATGTGGTCGGAATATTTCAGGAAAAGTACCGTCTTTGGAATCGATATTTCCAGTCTGGATCAACTTCGCGCGTGGACGCGCAATTCCGGCTTCCCAGATTTTCTGCCGGACAAGCCGGATACCGGCAGAGTCAAAACATTTGTGGCGGATCAAGCAAATCGGGAGCAACTCAAGCGTTTTATCGACGCATCTGGTGGTGATTTCGATATCGTTCTAGATGATGGCGGCCACACGATGGAGCAACAGCAAACGAGCTTTGGATTCTTTTTCAAGTATGTGAAGCCCGGTGGCTATTACGTGATCGAAGATGTCCACACCTCACTTCCGGAGCTGTATAGAGGTTATGGCGTTCAGGATAATGAAGCGAACACAACCCTGACTATGATCAACTCGTTCATCAGACACGGCCGTATCCAGAGCCAATACTTACGTCGCGATGAGATCGAATACCTCAATAGCCACATTGAATATGCGAATCTGTTCTCAAGGCGGAACCAATTGGGCAGCATCAGTCTGACCTGCATTTTTCAGAAAAAAACACAGAATAGCCCAAAGTTTGCGGGGCTCGGCTCCGCACGCTGAAGGGCGCCGAGCAGAGCTTCGACAATTTCAGCGGCGAACTGAGTAACCAGTAATTTGGCAAAAGCAATCTTCCGCTTGGGATAGTAGATCAACAGCCCTGACGGTTCTCCCGCCGCTTTCTTCAGAGCGGTTTCGATCGCAGCGCTTTTTTTCTTCGAACCTTAGTTAGCAAAGCTGGAATCGTTGGGCTAAGGCGGTAATAGCCTGTTAGCGTGACACGCGTCGCTTTATTTTCTCGGCGTGTCGGGCGCGCCTGAGATTACCATTCTTTCGAAGCGCGGGTTGCCCCGCAGGGGATCGAACATTGGATCGAGCCGCAGGAGCGCCGGAGTCAGCGGTCCGTTGGCAGCCAGATGGCCTGCACCCGGTATGGAAAGCAATTTCTCTAAAGCCGGGATCGCGCGGTCGGCATCGCCTGTCCTTGCGGCTACTCGGGCGAGGATCTCGATGGGAATAACATTAGTCAACGCATCTTTCTCGAGCGGGTTCGCGGCGATAGCGCGCTCAGCCAATGCCAACGCGGCGGATTTATCACCAAGGCCCGCATCGGTCAGCGCGAGGTCTGCAACGATGCCCCAATTGTTTGGCTGCTCTTTGAGTACAGATTCCAGTTCGCTGCGCGCCTGCCGCCACGTCGCTTGGGCGTCGCCCTCGCCGGTGACCTCCTGCGCCCATCCCAGCCAAAATCGGAGTTCGCCATTGAAATATCCCAACGCTGGGTCCGGCTTGAGGAGTATTTCCTTTATCCGAGCGATGATTGGTGCGCGTCGCCGTTCCAAAATCGCTTGGTAAGCTGCTTGTTCCAAGCCGGAGGGGTCGTCTGTGTTCGGATGTAGCGGAGCTAGTAGCGCTGATGCGCGCGGCAAGTCCCCCTCCGCTTGTGCGATGGCCGCTTTTTGAACAATGGTATCGACATCTCCCGGAGTGATCTCCAGAACCTGATCAAGCTTTCGCAGCGCTTCGGGGAAACGGCGAAGGGCCAGGTAAGAGTCCGCGTGCTGGGTGAGTAGTTTAACGTTGCGTGGGTCGAGCCTCTCTGCTTCGCTGAAGTAGGATTCGCTCTTGTCCCAGTGGCCTTGTCTGCGTGCGACATAGGCCAACGACACAGGGAGCCGACTGCTATTTGGCAGAAATCGGCGTGCCTGCTCAAAGTAGTGCACGGCGGTGTCGTAATCCTTTAGGCAGGCGTAGTGGTAGTACCCCTTGGCGAGTAGCGCTTCGCCAAGATTGGGCTGAAGCGTGAGCGCAGTTTCAGCTGCCTCCCGCGCCTCCTCGCACAGAGCGACCGTTCGTTGAAGTGTTCCTGTGCTGTGGCCGACTGAATCAACATATGAGAGCAGCGCCCAGCTCAGGGCGAAGTTTGGGTCCAACCGCACCGCTTCTTTCAGATATTGTTGTGCGCCGAGGGAGTTGGCAGGTGTGTTGGCGGCTTTCAAAGTTAAAGCCAAACCACGCAAATAGGCATCGTAGGCCTTGGGGTTATCTGTGACTTTGGATGCAATCATTTCCTCTTCTCGGCCGCTAAGTTTTGTTTGTAGGTGATCGGCGATCGCTTTGGCCACTTCACTCTCCACCGAGAAAATATCGGTCAGTTTACGATCGAACGTTTCACCCCAAACGTGGGAATCGTTCGCCGCCTTGATTAGCTGGACGTTGACACGCACGGAGTCGCCACTCTTCTGGACGCTTCCTTCCAAAACATGCGCGACCCCCAGTTGCTTTGCGATCTCGCGAAGATTTTCCGGCATGCTTTTATAATGTTGAGTCGACGTCCGCGAGATCACCTTCAGATCGGAGATCTTTGATAAGCGAGTCAGAATCTCGTCCTGGATGCCGTCGGCAAAGTAGGCGTTTGCTGTTTCCCCACTCCGGTTCTCAAACGGAAGTACTGCGATGCTCTTTCCAGGGATAGAGGGACCGGCGGCCGTCCTGGTTGATGTCAATCTTCGCAGGAAAATCACCGAAGTTACGGCCAAGACCAGAATCGACAGAGAAAGAGCGACGATAACGGCCGACTTGGGCCAGGCGATGGGACTGATTGGCCGAACAACGGTGGATTTTTGCTTCCATCTTTTGCCGCGGGTGAGCTTTTCCGGCACGTTCGGATTTCCGACGCCGTCCTTGCACAGGTTAACGATGTGCAAGCGCAAGCCGTGTTTTACTTCGTACTCGCCAAAATCGTGCAGGTAAGGTTGCCAATGCCGATACTGCGCCAAATCGTCGGCTATGTGTTTGGACAGAAGAATGTGTCCTGCATCTCCGCAGTCCATTACGCGTTGGGCCACGTTGATTCCTGAACCGGCGATATTGAGAGTGTCATTAACGTCTTGGACTTGGTTGACCGGACCGCTGTGAATTCCCATTCGCAAACGGATGTTGGAATTCTCTTTTAGTTTCTGGCTGATCTCTAATGCGCAGCGGACGGGCTCCTCCGGACTTTGAAAAAAGAGAAGCGCCATCCCATCACCGGTTGGGACTCGAATCAACTTGCCGCTAGCTTCGGCCTTTCGAAAGCATTCCGTGCTTCTGACGACGCGACCAAGCTCTTGCACCACCTCGATCTGTTCATTTACGATCAGCTTCGAATAGGCGACGATGTCGATTAAGAGCAGATGCGCGATCTCGAGTTGGAGATCGGGCTGGAGCGGCTCCGATGTGGGTAGCGTGGGCACTCGCCGTCCTTCGCGGGCAGGCACTGTCGCAGCTTCCGAGCTCACGGTCGAGCAAAAATCGCCGAGAGGTGCAAATTGGGATCGTTGTTCCGTTCCGCAGCGTCCCGGTGGAAGAGCTGATTGAGAAACGGCCGCGCTTCCAGCCGCACTAAACCAATGCGCTATCTCGGCGCGGAGAGCGAAGCGGCGAAAAAAGGCGTCGATCAGGCCGCAGGTTGAGTACTTCGTCGTCCCAACATCAGCGCTGCTACGATGCCGACCAAGAGGAACCCGACGATCTGGGTCGTCATATAACCGACGCCATAAATCTTCGGAAACCCGTACCAATTCATATATGGAACATTGGTCGCGATCGCGGCCAGGATTCCGGCCGTGAGAACGAAACCAACTTTCCCGCCGAAACCACGAATCCCCGTTTGAGCGAGTAGGAAGACCGCGAGGAGCGATTCCAACGCTTCCGTTGCAAATTCGATCCCGAGCCGTTTCGGAAAATTGAAGATCCGTTTCGGGCGATAAATCAACACGCCGGCCGCGCCCGCAGCCATCTGCTCTTCCGCCTTTTTCATGGCGGCCTCTTTTTGTTCCCGAGTCGCGTCCGGAGTCAAACCGCCGCTGGGGAAGATGTAGAAGCCGGGATTGTCGCCGAGGCTGGTTTGAAGCGCGCTTGTCACCGCGTCTTCGTTCGGCATCACCTTGATCCCCATTTCGCCGATCGGAAGCAGTTCGTGGGCGACAAAGCTCCAGATAAACATCACAACTCCACCCAAAATTCCCGCTAAAAGAATACGAGTGCTCATGGGCGAATTAGAACGGAGAAGCCCGAAATTTGGAAGGAAAAAGGTCGATTTTAATGCTTGCTCTGCGACGCGAGGATCGACATTCTCGATCTTCGTTAAGCTCAACCAATCCTATGAAAACACTGTCTTTGATCACCGCGCTGGCGATTGCCGCGTTTTTCAGCTCCTGTCAGTCACAAAAGAAAGAGGAGACTGCGGCAACGACCACCACAACTACTCACGCCACGGCCAAGAAGACGACAGCGAAGACCACAGCGAAGAAGACGCCGCCGCCGACGACGCCACAGCCGACGTCGACGCCGAAGGCCTCAAAGAAGAAGGCCGCAGCTGAGGAACCAGCTTCTGCTAAGGGGACTCCGCAACAAAGCCCAACTCCGGAAGCAACTCCGTAACGTTAAAAGGGAAATTAAGAAGGCGGACGAGAAGTCAGACCGCGAAGCTTTCGCCGCACGAACAGTGCGCGACCGCGTTCGGGTTGGTGACTTTGAATCCGCCTTTTTGCAGGTCCTCGCTGTAATCGAGGACTGAGCCGCTCACAAAGAGCGCGCTTTTCGGATCGACCACGATGCGAACGCTCGAGGTCGGGACGAGAATGTCGCGCTCTTTTGGTCCATCGACCAAATCCATGGCGTATTGCAAACCCGAGCAACCCCCGCCCACCACGGCCAGCCGCAAGGCGCCGTTTGGATTTCCTTTTTGTTCGAGCAACGAAGCCAGTTTGTTCGCCGCCTTGTCCGTGACCTGGATCAGGCGCTCATTGCCGATCTTGTAATTAGCGGTCGAGGTTTCGGTGCTCATTAAATTAAATCACGACGCTAGGCAGACTGGAACTTCACTTTCAACTCTTCCTGCGTTCCTGCTTTCCTGAGAGATATTTTCCTCCGCGATCGCTTCAACTTCAGCAACAGTCGAGACCTGTGAAAATTTCTCACGCAAGCGCTTCGCCTCCGGCATCGCTTTCGAATAAGCCATCAGCCGCGCGCGCATCGAACGAATGGCGGGTTCTTCCGCACCCCATTCGCAAACCAGCAATTCACAATGCCGCAAAATTAATTTCCAGCGTTCATCTAACGTCGGTGGATCGACAACCGCACCGTTCGCCAGATACGCTTTTGTTTCTCGAAAAATCCACGGTGCGCTCATCGCCGCGCGACCAATCATCGCACCGGCGATTCCGGTTTCGTGCCGACGTTTCGCCACATCTGCGGGACTCGCGAGATCGCCATTGCCAATCACCGGAATCGAAACAGCGGCCGCAACTTCACCGATCACGTTCCAATCGGCCGCGCCGGAGTAACCTTGTGCGCGCGTCCGGCCGTGAACGGTCAGAGCGGCGATTCCGGCATCGGCCAGAATTTTCGCGACCCGAACGGCGTTCACCGAGTCCGCGTCCCAACCGATCCGGATCTTTGCCGTCGTTGGTAACGGAGCAATCGCGCGCACGACCTCCGCCGCGACATTGGCGAGTGTCGGACAATCTTTGAGAAGTGCCGAGCCACCGTTTTTGCAGACCACTTTGTTAACCGGACAGCCGAAATTTAGATCGACAAAGTCCGGCCGGACCCAATCCACAACCTGCTTGGCCGCTTCCGCCATGTGCTCGGCGTTTCCCCCGAAAAGTTGAACACCAATTGGCCGCTCGATTTCGTCGAAGTCGAGATATTCCCGAGTGCGTTCGTTTCGGCGAAAAATTCCTTCCGCGGAAACGAACTCGGTCGTGAGAACGTCCGCGCCGTGTTCCTTGCAGAGCTGGCGAAAAATTTTGTCCGACACCCCCGCCATCGGCGCGAGATAGAGGGGAAAACGATTTTGAAACCAGGGCAGTGGCATATTTTCAGTTCCGCTATTTTCTCACAAAATCGCTTCCGTTAAAGGCCAGTCCGGCTCGGACTAGGCGGCGCTGTGGAGCAATTGCGCCACTTCGTTTTGCACGTTCTCCAATTCGTCGAGCCGCAAACCGGGATCGGGCACAATAAACACGTCTCCGGTCGCGCCATGTTCATATATTAAGATGCGGCCCTTCTCGGCGTTTTCGGTTTTGATTTGTTTGAGGACGCGCTTTCGTTCAAGCATCGCCGCCAGAACGTAACAGGCATTGGCCGGCGGATTCTCCGACTCGATCAGGCGGCGAAAAAGTTGTTCGGCATTTTCCTTGGCTAATGGCTCGGACTCCACCGGCAGCGGCTCGTAGCGCGTTTTCCAAAATGAAAAAGGCTGAATGTTTTCATTCCGGTTCCTCCATCCCTCCTCGCTCAAATCTTCCCGGCGATAACCATCGGCGTCGTGAAAGAGCAGCGTGTAAAAAAACTCGCCGGGCGCGAAAGGCCGTTGGGTCGCGGCACAAGCATCAGCCCGGTGCTTGATTGCCCAATCGGTTGGCAACGGATTCATCGGGCGAATATACGCCGCGCGCCGGCCAGTTGAAAGCGCAGGCCTTCGCGGTTGGTCGCGCGCAGGTAAAGCAGATACAGCCCGATCACAGCGAAAACTAGATTCGGCATCCAGGCGGCGACCAGCGGCGAGATGCGGTCGCCTTCTCCGAGCGCGAGAAAAAGATGGGTCAGGAAATTCATCGAGAAAACAAGGACGATCGCGCTGGCAACGCTAGCCAGCACGCCGCGTCGTGAATAACCGATGCCGAGCGGCGCGGCGATGCATACCACGACCAAACAGGTCCAGGGCAGGGCGACACGATAGTACAAGTGCGTGCGGAAAGGCGCCAGTAGTGTGGCCGGGAAATCGGAGTTGAAATGGAGATACTGCCGCAGTTCCGGGAAGCTGAGGTATTCGGCCCGGACATTGGCGCTGCCGAGGCGAAACGGCGTCTCGCTCCAATTGTCGATCTTGAGTGAGGGATACATTTTCTCATCGGTAATATTTCCGGCCGGATCGTATCGGACCACTTTCACCTGTTCGAGCTCCCAGGTTTTTGTTTCGGCGTGATAAGTCGCGCGCGCAGCCAGATAATTTATGACGATATTGTCGTGTTCGTCCTGCTGCAGCACTTGCACGTTATTGAAGAGGTCGTGGCCGGGACGAAAACTCTGAATGAACCACGTGCGCAAATCGGTTCGGTTCCGGAAAATCTGGCCTTGCACGGAGAATTGGTGCGACCGCGCCGTGGCGATAAAATTCTTCTTGGCCATCTCGGCGTGGGGCGCGAGCGAATAGTTGAGCGCAAGGCTGGCCGCGACTGTGAGCAAGCCCATCCCGACTAATGGCGCGAGCACCCGCGGGATGCTCACGCCGGCGGTCAGCATCGAGACGATTTCATTGGCACGCGACATTCGGCCCAGCGAAAAAAGAAGCGCGAGCAACAGTGAGACCGGCAACAAAATAATGAAAACTTCCGGCACTTGCGTGGCGTAATAGCGAACCGTCAGCGCGAAGCCGAAATGTTGGTCGATGAAAGTCGAGATGTTGTCGCTGACGTCGAATATGAGCCAGATGGATAGAAAGCCGGCGATGCAGTAGATATAGACCTGCAAAAAATTGCGAATGACGTAGCGGTCGAGCAGTCTCACGGAGTAGATTAAATCAAATTTCGATGATCGCGCTGAAAGATTCCCTCGGAACCGAATTTGTCGAACGGGTTCGGACGATCTTTTCGGAAAACGGGCTGCTTTCGAAAGCCCAAAACTTCGAGTTCCGCCCGCAACAACAGGAAATGGCGGTGGCGGTCGCGCGGTCGCTGGAGGAAGATCGACATCTGGTGGTCGAGGCCGGCACCGGCGTCGGCAAATCGCTCGCTTATCTCGTCCCCGCGATCCTGTTCGCGCTCGAGCAGCACAAGAAAGCGATCATTTCGACGCACACGATCAATCTCCAGGAGCAATTGCTTCACAAAGACATTCCGATTCTGAAAAAAGTGCTGCCGGTCGAGTTCGACGCGGCGTTGATGAAAGGCCGGCAAAATTATCTTTGCCCACGCCGGCTCGAGCGCGCGTTGCAAAGCTCCAACGAGCTTTTTACCGGACCGGAACAAAACGAATTACAACGGATCGCCGAATGGGCGAGCAAGACGCGCGACGGTTCGCTGAGCGATCTATCGATTGAGCCCGATCCGAAGGTTTGGGCGCAAGTTTGCAGCGAAGCGCATATCTGCACCCAGAAAACGTGCGGCCAAAACCCGCGCTGTTTTTATCAGCAGGCCCGCAAACGTTTGCTCGCCGCGGACCTGATCGTGCTCAATCACACCCTGCTCTTCATGCTCCTCGGCAGCCCGGCCGAACAGGAGGGACGTGAGAGCGGCTTTCTTTTCCCGAACGACTTCATCATTTTCGATGAGGCCCACACCGTCGAAGGAGTCGCGTCCAAGCAGATCGGCATCGGCGTTTCGCAATATGGGTTACGATCGACAATTCAACGGCTCTACAATGCGCGGACGCGAAAAGGACTGTTCACCGTCATGCGCGACGCCGCCGGTGTCCGGCTCG
>DASQBB010000061.1:0-7282 GCA_035635435.1 Chthoniobacterales bacterium
AATGAACGAGGAGACCGAACAAGATTGGTTGGGTCGAAAGCTGCAGGAAGCGGCAGTCTATATCGAGGATGACGGCTTCACCGCGCGCGTTCTCCAACAATTGCCGACGCCTCAAGTGCGATGGCAATTTCTGCGCCCGCTAATTTTGGTCGGAATGAGCGCCTTTGCGAGCGCGCTGACGTATGTTTTGTCCGATGGCGGTCGTTTTCTGCTGGTCGAGATGTTCAAGCTGACAACCATCCCGACCTTGTGGGTGGTCGCGTTCGCATTGGCCAGCGGAATGTTGGTTATGGCCGGAGGCATCTTTGCCGCGATGTCTAAGACCGCTCATCTTGAATCTTAGATTCGACTTAGATTTGCATTGTCGATCTTAGCGTTCACACTAAGGGATGCTACGAAACATCCCGAGCTCGACCCTTAAGCAACTTGTTCGCCTGACTGAGCGCAAAGAGGCGTTGATGGCGCGGATCCAGGAAATCGATCGTGAAATGGTCCGCGTTCAACACAAGTTCGGCATTCCGTCGCGGGAAGGAGATCAGCCCGCGCCGGTGACTGTTTCGCGCGCGCCGGGCGGGCCCGTTCGCAGGCGAAGCAAACGCGGCGCGTTAAAAGAGAGAATCTTGCGGACGTTGCGCTCGGCTGGGAAAAAAGGCGCGACCGTCGGCGATCTCTCGAAAAAGCTGAAGTTGCCGAGTGCGAACCTTTACGTCTGGTTCAACGGCACTGGGAGAAGCGTACCGGGAATCAAGAAGATCGGCGTCGCGAAATATCAGCTTAAATAATTTTTAACCTTCGCGCGCTTCTTTCACGTCCTGGCGAATTTGTTGAACCAGCGCGTCCAGGTTCTCAAATTTCTTTTCCGGACGAAGAAATTTCAAGAAGCGAACTTCGACATCGTGACCATAAATGTCGCGATTGAAATCGAACAAATGAATTTCTAGCACGCGCTCGGATTTTCCAGCACTGACGGTTGGTCGAATCCCAAGATTGATTACGCCCCGATGCAACCCGCCGTCGATCCACGCTTCGGCGGCATAAACACCGTTCGGCGGAAATTGCTCGCTGTGCGCGCTTAGGTTTGCAGTCGGAAATCCGATCTTTTTTCCAAGATTGTCGCCGCGCATGACCGTTCCGAGAATCGTGTATTCGCGTCCGAGCATTTCGGCAGCTTTCGTCAGATCGCCTTTTTCAATAGCCTGCCTGATCGCGGTGCTGCTCACGACCGCGCCGTTTATTTTGACCGGTGGAATTCCCACGACGTCGAAATCCATCTTCGAGCCAAGCTTTTTTAGAAGATCGAGATTGCCGCGGCGATTCCGGCCAAACGACCATTCGTGACCGACGCAGATTTCGCGGAGTGGTTTGGAATGAGCGACAAGTTTCTGAACGAAATCCTCCGGCTCGGTCGCAGCGAACTGTTTGTCGAAAGCGATGATGAGCAAATGCTCGACGCCCAAGGCGCGAATCAAGGCGATCTTGTGTTGGGTCGCGCTCAGCAAGTGCGGCGCTGCCTGCGGTCGCAGAACTTTTTCCGGATGCGGATCGAACGTCACCACGACCGGTGTCCCGTTCGCAGCGCGGGCGTGCTCCGCCGAAGTTGAGATCACCGCCTGATGGCCGCGATGGACGCCGTCGAAAACGCCGATCGCCAGGAAAAGCGGTCCCCGTAATCGCTCCAGCTCCAGAATCGATCGCAAAATTTCCATTGTCGATCTTACGGTCAGGCGCCGCGCGTCCGTGAAACTTGTGGAAGCGAGAGAATTTGGTTTGTGATTTGCTCGCGGGGCAACTCCCTGATTTGAGCGACCGTGATCGCATTGGCGACATCGAATCGTCCCGATTTGGTTCGTCGCAGCGATTTCAAATGCGCGCCGCAGCCGAGCAGTTCGCCAATATCGTGCGCGTAGGTCCGAACATAAAAACCTTTGCTGCACACCACGCTGAAGTCGATGTCTGGCAGGCCGATCCGGTCGATGGTGTAGCGATAAACGTGGACAAAGCGCGGCTCGCGTTCCACCACTTTTCCCTGGCGCGCTAATTTGTAGAGCGGCACGCCGCCGTGCTTTTTCGCCGAAACCATTGGCGGCAGTTGATAAAAATCGCCGCGGAACTTTTCGAATGCCTCACGTATTTCGTTTTCACTCAGTTGAGGCACCGGTTTTGTCTCAACGATTTCACCTTCTCGATCTTGCGTGCTGGTACTTGCGCCGAGTGTAAGTGTGCCGACGTATTCCTTGTCTTCGCTCATCAGCAAATCCTGAACTTTTGTTCCGCGCCCGATCGTTAACAGAAGCAACCCGGTCGCAATTGGATCGAGCGTTCCGCAATGGCCAACCTTTTTGATTCCGAGCTGTCGCCGAGCGAGCGCGACGACATCATGCGAAGTCATGCCTTCGGCTTTGTCCACCAGCAGGACGCCGTCAGGAGCTGCGACCGACGACATCACGAACTTCCTCCAGGATTTTCTTTTCGACCTCGGCGAGCGTGCCGCGAACACGTGCTCCGGCTGCCAGAACATGTCCGCCGCCGCCAAATTTTTCGCAGATGGCGCACACATTTACCTTTTCGTTTTTTGAACGCATGCTTACACGCACTTTTCCGTCGGGCAGTTCCTCAAAAAAAACGGCGACAATAACACCGCGGATCGCGCGCAAATGATCGATGAGCCCTTCATTGTCTTCCGGCAAGACTCCGAGCTTCTTCGCCGTCGCCAGACTCAAACTAAAACTGGCGACCCGATCGTTCGCCTCGAACCGCATCGTGCCGAGAAGGTCGCGTAAAAGTTCGGCGCGACGTCGCGGATAATTTTCGTAAGTCAATTGACTGACCCGGCCGACATCGACGCCGGCGCGGACGAGCTCGGCCGCAATCTCAAAAGTTCGCGCGGTTGTGTTTGGGTATTGAAACGACCCGGTGTCAGTTGAAATAGCGACGTAAAGATTTTCCGCGATCGCGGCATCGATCGGAAATTTTTCGTTACGGATTAGTTCGAACAGAATCTGGCCGGTCGCGGGCGACTTCGGATCGATGTAAACGAGGTCACCGTAACCCGGATTGCTCGGGTGATGATCGATGTTGATCCAAAGTTTGGCGGAACGGACCGCAGGTAGACCAGTGCCGAGCCGATTCTGAATCGCGGTGTCGAGCGCGATGGCAACATCGACATCTTCCGGGTCGGCCGGCGGTTTGGTGAGCAGATTCGCGTTCGGAAGAAAGCTGTATTTCTGGAGCATGCCGTCTTCGTTCCAGATGCGAACCTCTTTGCCGAGTTGTTTGAGAGAAAGGCCGAGCGCGAGCTGGCTCCCGAGAGCGTCGCCATCGGGCCGAACATGTCCAAGGACCGCAAACCGCTGATTTTCGCGCAAGGCCCGGCCGATTTGCTCGAACTTGGCTGCGCTCACTCGGGTTTTTCGCTGTCGGAATCGATTTGCTGCAAAATTTCGACGATACGCGATCCGCGGGCAACCGACTCATCGAGATGAAAAAGCAAATGGGGCGTGTATTTCATGGTCACGCGGCGAGCGAGCTCGGATTGAAAGGCAACGCGATGCTCTTCGAGCCTCGTCATTACGTTCTCAGCTTTTTCCGATCCAAGGACGCTGACAAAAACATCGGCGCTCTTCAGATCGGGATTGACGTCAACGTAATTGATGGTGACAAGCGCGCCGTCGAAACTAATTTCGCGCGCAACGATTCCACTGAGTTCCCGTTTTACGACTTCGTTGACGCGCAGCATGCGATGTTTCATTTGACCCTTTCATTCCCGTCAGAGTTTTTGGGCCATAGCCTCGAGCTGGTAGCACTCAATGATATCGCCCACGTGGTATTCGCTGAAATCGCCAAGCTTGAGACCGCATTCCAAACCGGAGCGCACTTCTTTCACGTCGTCCTGGAAACGGCGGAGTGTTGAAATGCCACCGTCGTAAACCGGTTGCCGTTTTCGGAGGACGCGGGCACGACCGGTGCGAGCGATTCGGCCGTCGGTGACCAAACAACCCGCCACGATGCCCCGGCTCAGCTCGAACACTTGTTTCACTTCGGCGTGACCGAGAACAGTTTCGCGGAATTCCGGCTCGAGTAATCCGGCCATCGCGTCTTTCATCTGATCGAGCAATTCGTAAATGATACTGTAGAGCTTGATCTGAACGCCTTCGCGTTTCGCCGCCGTAACAGCAATGTTCTCAACTTTGGTGTTGAAGCCAATGACAACGGCGCTCGACGCGCTCGCGAGCAAAATATCCGACTCCGAAATTGGGCCGACGCCGGCGTGAATCATTTCGAGATCGACCTTCTTGCTCTCGATTTGTTTCAACGCGGCGGTCAACGCTTCAACTGAGCCCTGGGTGTCGCATTTCAAAACGAGACGAAGAATTTTTATGCCGGCGGCTGATTCAAGAAGAGTTTCGAGCGTCGCCCGTTGGGGCACGGTCAATTTTTCGGCGCGTTTCGCCACCAAACGCTCGTCGCTTAAAGTTTTCGTCGCGCGCTCCGATTCCATCACCAGAAATTCATCGCCCGCGTTTGGGAGTCCGGTAAACCCGAGAACTTTCACCGGCGTTGACGGGCCAGCTTCTTTAATTGGTTTGCCGCGATCGTCGATCAGCGACTTCACTTTGCCGGAGTAATCTCCACAGATGAACGGTTCGCCGACTTCGAGCGTGCCCATCTGCACGATCACGCTCGCGGTCGGGCCGCGACCCGGTTCCACTTGCGCTTCAATAACGGTGCCGCGCGGTCTCGCGGTCGGCGATGCTTTCAAATCCATCACTTCCGCCTGCAGCAACATCATCTCGAGCAAATGATCGATCCCGGTTCCGCGCGTTGCTGAAACTTCGCAGACGATAGTTTTGCCGCCCCAATCTTCCGGAGTCAGGTCGCGGTCTTGGAGCTGCTTCTTCACTTTGTCGATGTTCGCCGATGGCAGATCGACTTTGTTGATTGCCACCATGATCTCGACGTGCGGCGCAGCCTTGGCGTGATTAATCGCCTCGATCGTTTGCGGCATGATGCCGTCATCTGCTGCGATGACCAGGACGACGATGTCCGTGACGTTCGCGCCGCGCGCGCGCATCGCGGTGAAAGCCGCGTGACCAGGCGTGTCGATGAAGGTGATCTTGTGTCCTTTATGATCAACCGTGTAGGCGCCGATGTGCTGAGTAATTCCGCCGGCCTCGCCCGCTGCGACCCGCGTTTTGCGAATCGCGTCCATCAATGAAGTTTTCCCGTGATCGACGTGACCCATGAAAGTGATGATCGGTGCGCGCGGTTTCAGTTCCTCCGCTTTTTCGATGACTGGTGGTGGCGGCGCGACCACGACTTGTTCAACCTTGTGGACGCCTCCGCCTTTTTCGCGGCGCTCTTTTTCGAGAACGAATCCGTGGCTCTCAGCGATCTTAGACGCGATATCGGGCTCAACCGTCTGATTGATGTTCGCAAAAATATTGAATGCCATCAGCTCGGCGATGAGCTGATGCGGTTTCAAACCAAGCTCGACCGCAAGCTGCTTCACAATGATCGGCGGCTTGATATGAATGACGTTTTGCGCGGGCGCTTCGGCTTCGGGAGCAGCCGTTTCTGCGGCCGCTCCATCGGTCGCCGTTGTCGGCTGAGCCGGTTCCGGTTTTTTTGGTGGCGCGGCCGGGGCTTCCAACGAGGCGCGAATTCGCGAGATCGGCGGTAGAACCGTAGTTTTCTTTTTTATCTCGCCATCCGCAGCTTTTTTCTGCGGATGCTTCTGGTCGATTAACGAGACGCTTTCGACCGGCGGGCGATGACTGGCGACTGGTTTTGGGTGAGGCTTTTCTTCAGCAGCGCGATGAACCGGCGCTTTCGCATGCGCCGGCGCGTGAGCCGGTTTCGGGTGCGCTTCTACCTTCGCTTTCGAAACCTTTGCCTTGGCCGGGGCAGACTTATGCGTGGCAACGGATTTGTGGGCGACAGATTTTTTTGCCCCCGTTTTTGCTTTTGTCTTTGTTGCCATTTTAGAAATTCGTTCATGGCTCAAGCCCCTTGAGCTGAGCCCGCTGCCTGCGTTACATCTTGTTTGTGGACGGCGTCGTGGATTTCACGCGCCTTTGCTTCGTCCACGCTGAGGATATCTACCAAATCTTGAACATCGGCGGCGTGCAACCCTTCCAGATTCGTGAATCCGGATTTCACTAGCACCACCGCTTGTTCTTCGGTGATCGGTAAGTCCTTGGCCAGGGTTTGCGCCGCTTGCGCAACTTTTTGCTCCACCGCCGTCGTGGCCGATGTGTCCTTGTCGATGTTAATTTCCCAGCCGGTAAGTCGTGAAGTCAGACGCGCGTTCTGTCCCTTTTTCCCGATCGCGAGCGAAAGCTGGTCTTCATCCACCGAAATTTGCGCGCTCTTTTTCTCAGGATCGAAAACAATATTTTTGACTTTCGCCGGCTTGAGCGCTTCGAGAACGAAGTCCTTCGGATCGGAACTCCAACGGATGATGTCGACCTTTTCGTTGTTCAATTCGCGGACAATGTTTTTGACGCGCGACCCGCGCATGCCGACGCACGCGCCGACCGGGTCCACTTTTTCGTTCGCGCTCCAAACCGCGATTTTCGTTCGATACCCGGCTTCGCGTGCGATGCCGCGGATTTCAACGGTGCCATCGGCGATTTCGCTCACTTCCAATTCAAAAAGGCGGCGGACAAAATTCGGATGACTGCGCGAGACAATGATCTCAGGACCGCGCAATCCGTTTTCGACCGCGACGACATAAGCCCGAAGACGGTCGCCGACATTATAATCCTCCACCACCACGCGTTCGCGCTGCGGCATGATCGCCTCAAATTTTCCGAGATCGAGAATCACGTCCGAACGATCAAACCGGCGCACAGTGCCGCTGACGATCTCGCCGGCTCGGTCCTTGAACTCTTCATAAATCATTTCCTTCTCGACCTGCCGAATGCGCTGCATCATCGCTTGTTTGGCAGTTTGCGCGGCGATGCGTCCAAAATTTCGCGGAGTCACTTCCATCTCGACCGTGTCGCCGACTTTCGCGTCGGGTTTGATCCGGCGCGCCTTGGCGAGCGCGATCTCATCCTGCGGATTTTTCACGTCATCAACCACGACCAGATTGGCCAGGGCGCGGATGTCGCCGGTGCGCGAGTCGATGTCGATCCTCAGATCACGCGCGGCGCCGACGCTTTTCTTGGATGCCGAAAGCAGCGCCGTGGAAACCGCTTCGAGCAGGATTTCGCGTTTGATCCCGCGCTCCCGCTCCAGGTAATCCAGCATGGCAATGAATTCAGCGTTCATAAAACAT
>DASQBB010000062.1:0-127626 GCA_035635435.1 Chthoniobacterales bacterium
GCGCGAAAAGAAAATGGGCGTGATCGCAAAGCGACCGATCGCAAACGCAGCCTGGAAAACGGGACATCGCCCGATTGATTCTTACCATCACGAATATTGGGAACGCCTGCGCAAATTGAATTACGGTTTCCTCCATGACGAGCTGGAGAAAAGCATTTCGATTGCGCTGCGTTTCACGCTGAGTGTTCCCGGAGTGCACACCGCCATTGTCGGCACAAAAAATCCTGAACGTTGGCGGCAGAACGCGAAACTGTTGGAAGCGGGCCCATTGGATAAAACAATCTTCAACCAAATCCGCGAGCGCTGGGAAGAATGCGCACCGCGGACCTGGATTGGTCAGATCTAAATTTTGAGCCCGCGAAATACGCGAATGAACGCGAATGTTAGAAGCTCCAAAAACTCAGTCGGAGGATCTTTTTTCATTCATATTGGCGTCAATTCGCGTGATTCGCGGGACAACATCTTCTCTTATGAAACAACGTAAACTTGGACGCGGTGGACCGTGCGTCTCAGCGATTGGCCTCGGTTGCATGGGCATGTCCGATTTTTACGGTGGCCGCGACGAAGAAGAATCGATTGCGACACTGAATCGCGCGCTCGAACTCGGGATCACGTTTTTCGATACCGCCGATGTTTACGGTCCGCACACGAACGAAGAGCTGGTCGGGCGCATATTGAAACCGCATCGCGAGAAAGTTGTCATCGCGACGAAGTTCGGAATTTTGCGCGATCCGGTAAAACAGGAATTCCGAGGGATCAACGGCAAACCCGATTACGTAAAGAAAGCGTGCGAAGAAAGTCTGCGCCGGCTCGATGTCGATGTTATCGATCTCTACTATCAACACCGGGTCGATCCGGACACGCCGATCGAAGAGACGGTCGGTGCGATGGCGGAATTGGCGCGCGAAGGCAAGGTGCGCTTTCTGGGATTATCGGAAGCCGGCGCTGAAACGATTCGCCGCGCTCACGCCGTTCATCCGATCACTGCGTTGCAATCGGAATACTCGCTTTGGACACGCGATCCGGAAGAGGAAGTGCTTGGCGTTTGTCGCGAGCTTGGAATTGGTTTTGTCCCGTACAGTCCGCTCGGTCGCGGGTTCTTGACTGGCAAGATTCAAAAGCCGGAAGATTTGCCGGACGACGATTATCGTAAGACGACGCCACGATTTCAGGGCGAAAATTTTCAACGCAACCTCGATCTCGTAAAACGGGTGGAAGAAATCGCGCGTGAAAAACGCTGCACGCCTGCGCAACTCGCACTAGCCTGGGTACTCGCGCAGGGCGAAAACATCGTTCCAATTCCAGGAACCAAACGCCGAAAATATTTGCAGGAGAATATCGGCGCGCTCGATGTCGATCTCACCAGCAAAGATCTCGAGCGCATCGATGAAGTCGCGCCAAGAGACGCCTTCGCGGGCTCGCGCTACCCTGAAGCTATGATGAAACTATTGAGTCGCGCGTGAGCGACTAAGCATAGTTCCTACTTAGGACTAAGCTACTGACCGACTAACTTACTTTCTCTTACCTTTCGCTCGTCTCCTAGCCGCCCAGCGCGCTTTCATTAGCTGGGAAAGACGCCGACGGCCCGCGGCCGTGATTCCGCCTCCGCCTTTTCTACCTTTCTTCGCAGCTTTAGCGCCGCCCCGCCGCGCTCTTACTCGTGCCCAACGCGCGCGTGCCGCCGCGGCAATCTTTGCTCTGGCAGCCGCCGACATTCGGCGTTTTCCTCCACGACGCGGAGCAGCCGCTGCGCCGCCGCCTCCGGCTCCGCCAACTAACCCCCTGAGTCGTCTCTCCAATGCATCAATCTGGCGACGAATCGATAAAGCCTGCACCAAGTTTCGCGTTGATAAGTCCATAGACGTTTTCGATAGAGTAAAGTTCTAACCAATGCAAGAGATAGTTAGAAGCAGATTGAACTAAAAGTTACATTAGTTCCACTATCACCGTGTAATCCGCTCACTTCGTCGTAACACTAGCGCTGAAGCGAACATCGTCTGCACAACTTCACCACGCTGATTTGTTGTGACATTGCGCAGACGAACAATCCCATGGCTCGGCTTTGATCGCGACTCGCGAAGATCGACAATCTCGGTTTCGACTTGCAACACATCGCCCGGTCGAACGGCATTCGGCCAACGCAACTCATCCACGCCGAGACCAATTGCGCCTTCCGCAAAATTCAGCGTTTGCACGAACAAACGCATCGTTATCGCGGCGGTGTGCCAGCCGCTGGCGATCAGTCCTTTAAACATTGTTCGATCCGCGACCGCCGAATCCAAATGGAACGGTTGAGGATCGAACTCGCGCGCGAATGAAATGATCTGCTCTTCAGTGACCTTGTAACGGTCCGACTCGAATCGGTCCCCGGCTTTGAGATCTTCGAAATATCGCTCGCTCATCCGAAATATTCTTTTGCCGGATTGCTCGAGTTTCAGCAACGTGTAAAATACCGCGCCTGACGGAGGCGGGCGGTTAGCTCAGCGGTAGAGCATCTCGTTTACACCGAGAGGGTCGGGGGTTCGAAACCCTCACCGCCCAGTTCCATTGCCGATTTTAGATTTTCGATTGTCGATTTACTTGCGCCCAGAATAGACGCACTATTATCTTCAAATCCGAATCTGATTGCGATGAAGAGATATCCCCCATTGGTCGTCGCAATTGTTTTGCTGGCGTTGGCATTCGCAGTCTTCGCTCAAGAGAACAACGAAACCGCACAAGAAGCGACGGAGTCTGAAACTGTTTCGCCGACGGACGCCGATTCAATCGACACGACGGAAGAGAATGACGAAGCGATGCCGGACGAAGCTGAGCCGCCGAGCCCGGCCGAAGAAGCGTTTCAACGGGCCATGCAGCATGAGGAAAAGAGTGAACTCGAAGAGGCGATCGCAGATTGCACAGAAGCAATCCGATTAGACCCCGACAACCTCGAGTATTTAAATGGTCGAGCGCACCTGTACGGGGAAATGCGCAACCAGGAGAAGGCTATGGCGGATGCCGCGAAGATCCTCGAACTGGATCCTACGAATCTACGTGCGCGAGTGTTGCGCGGTAGAATGCTCGAACTATCAGGCGACCCTGAGAAGGCGTTGATCGAGTTCAACACCGCTGTTCAGCAGAATCCAACTAGCTTACAGGCGCTTTCCGAGCGGCAGTATTATTTCATACGTCAGGGCCAGGACGATAAGGCAAAGGCAGACGCTAATAGGATGGTTCAACTCCAGCCAGATTCTGCCACAGGTAATGTGGCGCGAGCACTCTCCGGCAGAGCCGATGAAGCAATGAACTACGCGTCCGCCGCGATCCAACAAGATCCGGAAAACTGGTATGCGTACAAGCTACGTGGGCTATCTCGCGCAGTGAACGGGGACTTTGCGGGAGCAAAGAGCGACTTTGAAAAAGCGCTCGAGCTCTCACCCGATAACGCCCGCATCTTTAGTGCACGCGGGGCAATGCACTATATGCACGGCGATTACGAAGAGAGTCTGGCGGATGCCCAACGAGCCGCCGATTTGGAGCCGCGAAACTGCGCGATCCTCGCCCTGTTGGCGGATCGACTTGCTACTTGCCCGGACAGCAACCTGCGCAACGCCACAAAAGCGTCTGAATATGCGGCCGAGGCACTCAAGTTGGATCCTAACGAGCCTCTGGTGTGGCGTGCCTGCGCGTCATCAGCTGCTGCAAATGGAAACTTTGAGGAGGCTAAGAAATGGCAGGAGCGCGTAGTGAATTCTAATATATTATCACCGGACCAAAAAGCTGACGGTCAAGAAAGACTGCTCGCCTACAATTCGGGACAACCGTATGTGCAAAAGCTTCCTGCGGTCGATGAGGTTCTCGCGGACAAAAAAATAAGACAAGCCCATGAGGCAATTAGAAACGGAAATTTCGATCGCGCGATCGCTTTACTATCTGAAGTAATCGCCGCCGACGTCGCAAACGCGAGAGCTTACAGTGACCGGGGATTCGCTTTTTTTGAGCACAAAGATTACGAGCGGGCCATCACTGATTTTACCCGCGCGATCGAGATTAGTTCGAAAGACTCTGACTCCTATTTCTATCGCGCACGTTCGTTCGAAAAGACCAAACAATACGGCAAGGCGCGCGACGACTTGCTCAAGACATACGATCTCGATCCTGATAACGCGATGGGAGTGCAAAACAACCTTGCCTGGTTTCTCGCAACATGCCCAGACAACAACATCCGGGACGGAGCGAAAGCGGCAGAGCACATCGACCGAGCGCTGGAGTTGCATCCCGACTACGCGCCGATCTGGGATACGTGCGCGGCGGTGTTCGCGGAAAACGGAGAATTCGATGAAGCCATTGAATGGGAAAAGGCTTACGTCGATCGCAAAGATTTGTCAGAAGAGCAACGCAACAATGGAAAGACACGGCTCGAACTCTACGAGCAGCACCAGCCTTACCGCGAGGAGTTACAGCCTGACCAGCAGCTCACTGCTTCAACAACTCCAGCGCAGCCGGAAAAATAATTTTTTCCCATTCGGCGTAGGCTTTGGCCGATGGGTGGAGCCCATCTTTTGCAACTAACGATTTGTCCTGGCCCATCTTTTTGCTGAGCGGGAAAATGTCGACGACTTGCAAGCCGCGCTTGTGCGCTTCTTCGGTCACGATCTTGTTAAATTGCGTGATTCCTTCGTGAATATTGCGACCGCGCGCGTACTTCGGGCCGGTCGAAGTAACTCCAAAGTCGGGAATGGTTACAACGAGTAAGTGTTTCTTGTTCGGTAACACCGCCAGCATTTGATCGACAAGGTAACTGACTCGGTTTCGAAACGTGGTTTCATCGACGCCTTGCACCCAATCATTCACCCCAATCAGCAAGGTCGCGAAATTCGGATTCGAATTCACGAACTTCGGTAGCTCCTTGTCGATCGCGTCCTTCGTCGTCCAACCGGTCACCGACGGATTCGACACAAGATCGACATCTACTCCTTGCGCTTTCAGATTCTGCGTCAAAATAGCCGGCCACGATTCACTCGGCTTCGCACCTTCGCCGCACGAGTAGG
This sequence comes from Chthoniobacterales bacterium, assembly GCA_035635435.1. Classification (GTDB taxonomy): domain Bacteria; phylum Verrucomicrobiota; class Verrucomicrobiia; order Chthoniobacterales; family UBA10450; genus AV40. The sequence goes on from DASQBB010000062.1 coordinate 5,031, forward strand.
AATCGCCGACCACCGCATAGCGAATTTTTTCCGTGTTAGGTTGAGCCATCGCGACCGCAAAAGATAACCACGAATAGACACTAATTAACACGAATCCAGAAAGTCTTCGTGTCGTATTCGTGTGCATTCGTCGTTACTCTGCAGCTAAGAGAACATTGCCTTCACCGCAGCCTGGCAATGAATTTTCCCGGTGTCGAGCAAAGCGACGCCGTTGTGACTGTCGCCGCGGAGGATAAGCGCGAGCTCGGTGCCGGCGAGAAGCACGCCTTCGATGTCGATCTTGTCTTTCATGCGGTCAGCGACGGCAAATAAGCCCGCACGCGTTTCGGGCAGAAAATTTCCCGGCACGAGTTCGGCGAAATACTTTTCGTGGATGTAATCCTGATCCTTTGGCTCCGGCACAACGAGCTCGATTCCTTCCCGCGCGAAAACTTTTTGATAGAAATCGGCGCGCATCGTGTAACGCGTTCCGAAAAGCGCGAGCCGCTTGAAATTTCGCGACTTCGCGTAGTCGCAGCTCGCCTCAACAATGCTGATGAACGGAATTGGCGATCTAGCTTTTACTTCATCAAACACGATGTGCGGAGTGTTGGCGGCAATGATTCCAAATTCCGCGCCGGCCCGCGGGAGCTTTTCGATTTCGCTCAACAGAAAATCCGCCATGCCGCTGAGATTACCTGCCTCCAGAAAGTCGATTCCCTTCTGAAGGTCGATGCTATTGATGACGAACTGCGGATAGTGGCCATCCGGCTTCCGTTCGCGATACAGCGCGATGATGTTCTTGTAGTAATCGATCGTGCTCTCCGGACCGACACCGCCGATCATGCCGAGCGTTTTCATGATTCGGGTTTAGACTTTCTCATTGCAGAGCATCTATTAAGATCGACATCGTGAAAGCGAAACTTATTTTCCTGAGCGCAATTTTCTTCGGTGCAATCGCAACCCATTCGCAGCCAACGCCGCGCACCCAGCCGGATGTTTCCAACAAGACGTTGATCACGAGCGCAAACCAGGACCACGTGATGGGCGTCGCCGCGTTGCGCAAACTGGCGGACGATTATTACAACTGGCGAAACGAAAACGATCCGACCTCGAGCACGCAGGCCGGACTCCACACCTGGGACGACAAGCTGGTGGATTATTCGCCGGCAAAAATCGCGGATCGCGCGCAACACGTCCGGGCGTTGCTCGACAAAGTGCGCGCATTCAAGACCGACAACTGGTCGAAGGACGATAAGATCGACGCACTCCTGTTTCGCTCGCAGCTCGAAAACGTCGATTTCGGAAATCGCGTTTTGAAATTCGAGCACACCAATCCGCAGACCTACACCAGCGAATGTGCGGGGGCGATCTTCGGATTGCTAAAAAAAGAATACGACACGCCGCGGAAACGCGCGCTGGCCGCGACCGCGCGATTAAAAACGATGCCGGCGATGCTGAAGCAGGGTCTCGCGAATCTGCAGAACCCGGTAAAGCTTTACGCGAAGCTCGCGATCGATTCTGCGCGCTCGATCGATCCACTATTGAACAAGAGTTTGATGGCGCTCGATGTCGATCTTGCGCCGAACGAGCACGATGAACTTGTCAAAGCGCGCGATGCCGCGCTGGGCGCGATCCACAGTTTCGCTGACGAGCTCGAGAAACGAATGCCGAAGATGGTGGACTTCGCGCCGATGGGCGAAGCGAATTACAACTATTATCTCAAACACGTTTTGCTTTTGCCGCTGGACGCGCGCGAAGTGGAAACGATCGGGCGGGTAGAAAACGCGCGTTATCGCGCCCTGGAAGCACTCCTGCCCGATCCGAAACTGGCCGATCCCGATCCGAAACGCGCGGCGAGTATTCCGCCCGATCAGGAATCGTTTTTGAAAGCGTACGAAAGTCGCGAGACCGAGATGGTCAATTTTCTGAAGGAACATCATCTCGTCACGATCCCCGATTATCTCGGACCATTTCAAATCCGGCAGTTGCCGGACGCATTCAAGCCGACCAGTCCGGGCGGTTTCATGAATCCTCCCGGCGTTTATGACAAAGACCCAATGGGATTCTTTTTCATTCCGACTTACAACCCCGACTCCAAGAATTTTTACATCCGTGCCGCGATCGAAGATCCGCGGCCGATTCTTGGTCACGAAGGAATTCCAGGACATTTCATGCAGCTTTCGATCGCGAATCATTTGAGTGACGAAATTCGCAGGCAACATGCCGACGGCGTTTTTGTCGAAGGCTGGGCGCTTTACGGCGAAGAAATGTTGATGCGCACTGGTCTTTATCCAAACAATTCGCCGGCGCAGGGACAAATCTTGCGATTGTCCCGTTATCGCGGCGCGCGCATCGGAGTTGATGTGAATCTGCACACCGGCCGGTGGACGTTCGAGCAGGCGGTTAAGTATTTTATGGACGCGGGCGGACTCGATCGCGAAGCGGCGGAAGGCGAAGCCGCCGGCGCTGCCTCAAGCCCGCATCAAAAAATCAGCTACATCATCGGCAAATGGCAGATCATGAATCTGCTCGGCCGCTACAAAGATCGACAAGGCGACAATTTCAAACTCGGTCAGTTCCACGACGATCTGATCAAGAACGGAAGTTTGCCGCTCTCGATTGTTGAATGGCTGCTCTTGGACGACGATTCCTCGATAAGAAAAGTGATGAGTGACAAGTGACCAGTGACGAGATCAGACAGCGCATGCTGAAATCGATTCAGATTTTTCTACTTTCTACTTCCTACCTTCTACTTTGTTCATGCGCCGGAAGCAGTCACCCGCGGCTTGTAACCCCGAGTGAAGGACCGATTGCGCCGCGCTATCTTGAACTTTATTCCGCGAAGCAGGTGGCGACGCTCCATTTCCCAGCTGGCGTTTATACTTTGAGCGCGGTGGATAAAATCGGTTACTACTACCGCGCGCCGCGCAAAATCGGCGAACACGCCGGCGCCGGATCGCTCGGGCGCGAAGGCGGGATTTTCGTGAGCAAACGCGACCCGCAAAAACTGCGTGGTTACGTTTATCGCGCGGGAACAATCACGCATGTCGGCAATTTTTCGCGGACAAAACACCGCCTGTTCGACCAGGACATTCCCGCCGAGTTCTCCCGCTGACATCTGACTTCTGACCTCTGACTTCTGATTTGGGCCTGCTTCCTGCTCAAAATCAGGCGATGAGCATCGAGGAGGGCAGAGAAACGCCGTTTCAGAGGGAAGTCTCGAATATCGAAGTCATTGCCGGACTGCGATATGCGCTCGATGTGCAATATCGCCGGTTTTGTCAGGCCGCCCGCGCCGACTGGGAACGTTTGTTTGGCCCAAAGGATCCAGCGGACGCGTGTGTAAGTGTTCGTGTCGCCGCAATTCAGACAACTGCTATCCGCGGCTCCGGTTTTTTGAAATCGCGACGTCCGGTTTCGAAATCGAACCCGAAAAGTTCGGTGCCGCATTTCGCGCACTAACGCGCAGTTAGTCCCCAATTTTTTCTTCTCCAAGAAGCGTACCCACCGTGAATCGGTTGGCCGGCCGGTCCAGGCTCTGCACGAATTCCTGAAATCGTTTCGAGAAAAGATTTCGGCGAATTTTCCAGTAATGCCCCATCCCCGGCGACGCGATGTAATGCCTGAGCAGCTCGCGCCAGCCTTCCCATAATTCGAGGTCGAGCAATCCGTAAACGTAATGAGTGTGGATCGTCTCGAACGCTTTTAGGAATTGATAACAGGCGTGAAAAAAACGCGACTGATCTTCCGGTGTTAGCGCGTTCAGGTTTTCGAGACCTACCTGCCAAATTCTCGCCAGCTCGGCGTTTTCCATGTACGGCTTGGTCACATCGCGCAACGCGCTCGCCGCTGAATCCTGCGCGGCAATTTTCGCCACCCGGGTGCTGCGATGCACTTGGACTCCCAGGTACCACAACGAAGCGACTACGCCGAAGGCACCGATCGCCTGCGCGATTGCGTTAATCGCTTCCCAATTCATACCAATCACTTGGGCGCTTCCGCCACTTTCAAAACAATTTTGCCGAGCGTGTGATGGGTCTCGATCTGCTCGTGCGCTTTGCTCGCGTCCGCCAGCGGAAAGGTTTGCGAAACGATCGGCGTCATCCTTCGCGCCTCGATTAGTTTCGTTAGTTCTTCGAGCACTTTGGAGTCAGGATGCGCGCCCAATCTCGAACAGTTGATCTCACGTTTGGCACATTCAGTTTGATCAGGCTCATCCGTGATCGAAACAATCGTGCCGCCTTTTTTGAGGACGCCGTAGGAACGCGCGAGCGCGTCCGCGCGCACGCAATTGAGCACAACATCGACATCTTTCACCACGTCTTCGAATTTCGTCGTCGTGTAGTCGATCGCTTGATCGACATTTAATTGTTTGAGCAATTGCTGGTGCGCGGTCGATGCAGTCGCGATCACTTTCGTATCGCGCGATTTGGCGATTGGAATCGCGAAACTTCCCACTCCGCCGGAGCCGCCGTGAATCAAAACGGTTTGGCCTTTCCGGATCTTTGCCGAATCGACCAGCGCCTGCCACGCGGTGGTCGCGGCCAGCGGGACGGCCGCTGCTTCTACGAAATTGATGTTCCTGGGCTTGAGCGCGGTTTCGGATTCCTTCGCGACCGCAAATTCGGCGTAACCGCCGCCGCGCATCACCGACAAATAAGAATAAACTTTGTCGCCGGCTTTGAATTTTTTCGCGTTAGCTCCGGTCTTTTCCACGACGCCGGCGATATCGTAACCGATGATGAGCGGACGACTGTCCAGACCGCGCTTGGCGAACATTCCCTGGCGCACATAAGTGTCGACCGGGTTCACCGCGGCCGCCATCACCCGCACCAGAATTTCGTCGTCCTTCGGTTCCGGTTTCGGCGCGTCTTGGTATTTCAAAACTTCGGGGCCGCCGTACTCGTGAACGACGACCGCTTTCATCATCGGCTGACTTTGCTGCGCGGACGCGATATTCAGCGCGCAGTTCAGTGCAACAAACGCAATCGCGAGAAAAATTTTGTTCTTCATAACGTCGAGAATCCCAAACTCATCAAACTCAATTAAATCCTGTTCATTCTGTCGAGGATTCTTCAAGCTCCGTCGCCATGAGAACACGAATCCTTGTTATTGTCGCATTAACTTGCGGTCTGTCCGGTGTTTGTCTGGCGCAAAGCTCTGCCACGCCGGCAACAACCACCACCGCCGCCGCCACCAAAGCTACCAGCGGAAGCAGCGCTCCTTACAACGAAGGTCCGGTTTGGACGCTGACCATGATCAAGACCAAGACTGGACTGGCCGATGAGTACTTCAAACAAATCACCGGCACGGTGAAACCGGTCTACGACGAGGAGAAAAAAGCGAAGATCATCCTCGATTACAAAATCCTGAGCGGCGAAGCAGCCGATCCGCACGACTTCAACATTCTGATTCTGGTGGAATATCCTAACTGGGCGGCGTTCGACGGCTTGCGCGACAAAATGGATCCGGTGATCGCGAAAATAATGGGCACCCAGGACCAACAGCGCGAATTGGCGGTGAAGCGCTTGGACATTCGCGAAATTCTCGGCACCAAAACCATGCGCGAGATCACGCTCAAGTAACAGAGATCAGAGGTCAGAGGTCAGAGATTGGAGCGATAATTTTGCTCGCGCGCGAATCGCGCTCAGCGCAAGTTGCGCGCGATGAAAACGAAGATCATTTCTTGCGTCGGGCTTGTCGTCGCGGTGGCTTCGGTCTGTCTTGCGCAAACGCCGAGTCCGACATCGGCCCAGAGCAGCTGGCAGCTAGCGCCGCCTTTTCAAGCCAGGTCTAGTTTACCATCGCCGAGTCCGGCAGCTTCCAGTTCGCCCGTTCCACCTTCAACGAACGCCTCGGCGATCATTCAAACTAATCCGACTCAATCGTCCGAATCGGCTCCTGCACAAACAACGCGCGGTCGCGAGAGTGGCAGCAACAAGATGCCTTACGTTGAAGGATCGGCCTGGGTGCTGACCTTCATCAAAACAAAATCGGGTTTAACGGAGGATTATTTCAAATCGATCACCAGTTCGCTGAAGCCGCTTTATGAGGAGGAGAAAAAACAGAAGCTGATTCTCGACTACAAGATCCTCAGCAGCGAGTCCGCGGGCGATCGCGATTTCAACATCATCCTCATGGTCGAGTATTCAAACATGGCGGCGCTCGAAAGGGTACGCGAAAGGACCGAGCCGATCGTCGACAAAATCATCGGGCCAACCGATACCCGCCGCGACCTCGCCGCCAAGCGGCTCGATCTCCGCGAAATTCTCGCCACCAAAACAATGCGCGAGGTCTGGCTGAAATAAATCAGCGGTCAGAGGACAGATATCAGAGATCAGACAATCCAGGGAAGGGCGTCGAGATCAACATTGCCGCCGGTAAGAATGATGCCGACGCGTTTCCCGCCGATGTCGATCTTAGACTCGACAATCGCGGCGTACGGAACAGCCGCTGACGGTTCGACAATAATCTTCATCGTTTCCCAAATCGTGCGCATCGCCGAGATGATCGCGTCTTCGCTCACCGTCACGATGTCATCGACGTAACGCTGAATGATCGGAAAATTCCGTTCGCCGACATTTGTTCGCAATCCATCCGCGATCGTGAATTTCTTGTCCGCCACAATTCGTTTTCCGGCACGAAATGATTGCGCTGCGTCGTCGGCATTCGCCGGTTCGACGGCGATCACTTTGATATTCGGCTTCATCGATTTTGCCGCGACCGCAATCCCAGAAAGCAAACCGCCGCCGCCGATCGGACACATCACAAAATCGACATCAACGTCTTCGAGCAACTCAATCGCTGCCGTCCCCTGCCCCGCCATCACATCTTCGTTTTCGAAGGAATGAATCAACGTCGCGCCCGTTTTCGCGATCACTTCCGCGCACACGGATTCGCGCGCCGTTTGATTTGGCTCACAGAAAATAACGCTCGCGCCATAACTTTCGACCGCGCGCACTTTCACTTTGGTCGAGTTTTTCGGCATCACGATGTGCGCCGGAATTTTTCTCAATTTTGCCGCACGCGCCAGCGCTGTTCCATGATTACCGGACGAATGCGTTGCCACGCCGCGCTTCGCCGTGGCGTCATCGAGCGCAAAAACCGCATTCGTCGCACCGCGCGCCTTGAACGCGCCGATCTTCTGAAAATTTTCGCACTTAAAAAACAACTGCGCGCCGCCGGCCTCATCTAGCCGCGAGCTCGTCAACACCGGCGTCCGCGTGATGTATGGCCGAATTCGCTCGTGCGCCGCGCGAATAGCATTGAGATCGAGTGGCATATTATCACGACCAGCCAAAGAATGCGTCGATAACGCCGAACGTGTCGATAAATCCGTGGGCGAGAATGCTGGCCCAGAGATTGCGCCCGGCGAACATGTAAGCGACGCCCAAAATCAAACCGGCAATCCCGGAATCAACAATTCCCGACGCGCCTTTGTAGTAATGTCCGTAACCAAACAAAATTGAAACGACCACAATTCCGATCCAGTAAGCCGTTGGCGATCTTTTCCCCAAGTCGGACGCACGAGTGAGCAGATATCCACGATAGGCGATTTCTTCGCCGAAGGCGGCAAACGTCCAGACAACCAACAAAGCGACGATCGCGACTCTTATATTTCCGGGAATCTCACTCGCCAGCGCAGGAGCAATTGGCGCCGGCCAAAACCGTCCCGTAATCGGCTCGACCACGAATTGCCCTAAAATGATTCGCAATGCCGCCGCGACCACTGCGATTAGAAAAATGCGGCGCCAAGATCCGGGACGTTTGAATCCCATCGCAGACCATCCGCCATCGCGCAGACGAATCGAGACCAGTCCAAGCGCAAACAAAATGATCACTTCATTCGGCACTATCCGAAAGACATTGTGCCCGATCACGATGAAAGCACCGAGCAATAGCTCGAAGGCGCTCAGCGCACGTGAAGCTGCCGGATGGTGAGAAGGAAAAGGAATTTCGGTGGACGATAGAGCCGTGGGCATGTGGCGCTTTTGATATATTATTGCTCAAAAAGGAGACCGGATGCGCTCAACATCCAATGGCAGCAGCGAAAGTGAAGAAGCCTACGGCTCGGGTGGTTTAGGTGGTCCGCTTTTGTTCATGAAGGGCGTGAATAGGTCGATCGGCACCGGAAGAAACGTGGTCGTGTTGTGCTCGCTGGAAATCTCGCGCATGGTTTGGAGGAAGCGCAGTTGGAGCGCAATCGGCTCCTTGCTCATCATCGCGGCGGCCTGCACCATTTTTTCCGCGGCTTGAAATTCGCCTTCGGCGTTGACGACCTTGGCACGGCGCTCGCGCTCGGCTTCGGCCTGCTTGGCCATGGCGCGCTTCATCGTATCGGGCAGCGCCACGTCCTTTACCTCTACCGCCGTGACTTTGACGCCCCACGGTTCGGTTTGCCGGTCGATGATCTCTTGCAACTTCAGGTTGATCGACTCGCGCTGCGAAAGCAGGTCGTCCAAGGGGGCCTGACCAAGCACGCTGCGCAGCGTCGTCTGCGACATCAGCGAAGTGGCTTTAAGAAAGTTCTCCACTTTCACGACGGCAGCTTGCGGATCGACGACGCGGAAATAAACAACCGCATCGACTGTCACCGGCACGTTGTCTCGCGTCATCACCTCCTGCTTCTCGACGCTGATGGTGACGACGCGCAAATCCATTCGCACCATTCGATCAACGATCGGGATGAGGAAAATCAGTCCCGGCCCTTTCGCGCCGAGTAATTTTCCGAGACGAAAGATCACTCCTCGTTGGTATTCGCGCAGGATGCGGATCGCCTGCGGCAAAAAGATCGCCGCTAGGATGATGAGTGGCGCCGCCCAACCAGCTAACTTAAAGAGTCCTTCGATTAATGGCATGGTTTTATTCTCCTTTGTGTTTCACTTTCGCAGTTAATCCTTGCACAGCTGCGATCTCAACCACTTCGTCTTTCTCGATAGGGGTATCGCTGACCGCGTTCCAATACTCGCCTTCGACGAAAATCCTGCCGCCGCGCGAGTCGATCGGCGTCAATGCGGTCACGGTTTTCCCAATTAACGTCTCCGCTCCTGCTTTGATCGGCAGGAGCTGCGCACGCAAACCTTTTCCGATGACGAACACAAAGAATGCCGCGGTGATGAGCGTCGCGGGAATGATCAAGCTTAGCGATAAACGAAAAAGCGGATCGGCGCGGTTGAAGAGCATGAGCGATCCGATCAGGAACGAAGTGATTCCACCCACCGTCAGCACGCCATGGGTGGGTGCATAGACATCGAAGATGAAAAGCATCATCGCGAACGCGATCAACACAAGTCCGGTGACGTTGACCGGCAGGATCGCCGCCATATAGAGCGCAAGGACCAGCGCAATCGCGCCAACCACCCCAGGCAGGATCGCGCCGGGCGTGGTCATTTCACCGATGATTCCGTACATCGCAATGAGCATGAGAATGAACATGACTTCAGGCCGCCAGAGCCTTTGGAAGACGCGTTCCGACGCCGACATCTTAATCTCCGCGACCTCTGCGCCTGCGGTCTTGAGCGTCTTGCCATCCACGACGCGTCCATTCAATTGCTTTAGCAACTCCGTAAGATCGACAGCGATCAAATCGATGACTTTTAACTCGAGCGCTTTCTCCGCGCTGATGGACGCGCTTTCCTTCACTGCGGATTTTGCCCACTCGACATTGCGATGGCGTTTCGCCGCGATCGCTTCGATGTAGCTCACGGAAAAATTCTCGAGCTTCTGCTTCATGGTGTCGTCAGGTTTCTGTTCGCCGCCGGTTGGATTACCGCCGAGCGTCACCGGATGCGCGGCGCCGATGGTCGCGGCCGGCGCCATCGCCGCGACACTCGCAGCAATGGTGATGAAACAACCAGCACTGGTCGCGGTCGATCCGGTCGGACCGACGTAAACCACAACTGGCACAGGAGAGCCCAAAAAGCTTTGCACGATGGTTTGCGTCGAATCAAGCAAACCGCCCGGGGTGTTCAGCTGGACAACCAGACACTGCGCGTCTTGCGCGCGGGCTTCATCGATACTTCGTGAAATGTAACTGGCTGTCGCCGGACCAATCGCGCCATCGATTTTGATAAGAGAAACTTTCTCCGCCGCAATCACAGCCACGCACGCCAACCAAAGAGCCAAGCATGTCGACGCAGTTTTCATCCCGATCTCCGGCAAACTATCACTTCCCTGGGCGATCTACACTCGTGAAAATGAATTCGACAGCGGCGCGCCAGTGATAAATTGCGCCGATGGATCCGTACGCAAAACCTAACGAACGGAAAGTCGGCGCGCAACGGCCGAAGATTTCGCACTTGCCGGCCGATGTCGTTCATCGCACGCGCAAAGATCGACAACGTGAGAAACAGGCGGTCGCGGATGAGCGCCGCGCGATCAAGAAGGCCGCGCGGCAGGAATTGAAACGAAAATTGCGCGACGAACTATCGGAGGACCTCTAGGACCTTAGCTCTTTGGCGTAACCTTGGCACTGCCAAGAAAGGCCGCATTCTCATCGACCACGAGCCGTGGTGCTTCGATGTCGCCTCTTAATGTGCAGCCCGCCTGGAGCTCGCAACGCTCGGTTGCAAAGATATCGCCCTCGACCGTCCCGCAAACTTTGACCGATTTCGATCTGATCTCGCCGCGAATCAAGGCGTGCTCGCCAATCGTCAGCTTACCACTTGATTCGATCGCGCCTTCGACTTCACCATCGATCACGAGCTCATCGCTGAATTTGACCGTACCCTTAATGAAAACTCCTCTTGAGAGGACGCCCCCGGATTTGGCTGATGCCGACGCCCCGTTCGATTGAGGCTCCACTACCCGCGGTGGCAGCGGCGGCGGTGGGGTCGAAGGTTGCGGTTCAGGTTTACGAGTCGAAAACATGTTCACTGGAAAATTCCTCCAACCTGCTCAAATGAAGCTAATCTTGTTCCGCGCGTAGATTTAGATTCAAAATCCCAAAAAATCCAGTTTCCTGATGAAATTCCCGATTTTTCTCGATGAGGAGCAGGTGCGGAAGCACTTACGGCTGGCGGACTTGATTCCGGCGATGGAGAAGGCCCTGATCGATTTTTCCGCGGGCAAAGTGACACAGCCGGTGCGGCAAGTGATCCCGGTCGAGCCGCCGGGCGGATTTTACGGAATGATGCCGGCGTTAACTCCGGAAGGGCTCGGTCAGAAAATCGTCACGTTCTATCCGCCAAACGCCGAAAAGGATTTGCCCACTCACATGGCGATAATCCTTCTGAACGATCCACAAACGGGAGCGCCAATCGCAGTGATGGACGGACGATTGATCACCGAGATGCGAACGGCCGCAGTTTCAGCCGCGGCGACGAAACTCCTCGCATCGCCTGACGCGAAGATCCTCGCGATTCTCGGGAGCGGCGTTCAAGCGCGCAGCCACGTCGAAGCGTTGCGATTGGTCAGAAATTTTGAAGAAATCCGCGTGTGGAGCCCGAACAAATCGCACGCCGAGAATTTCGCAAAGGAGATCGACGCGAAAACAATGCCGGCAGAAGATGCCGTGCGCGGCGCGGATGTGATTGTGACTGTGACGAGTTCGAAGATGTCGATCTTGCAGGGCAAATGGTTGAAGTCCGGTTGTCACGTCAACGCCGTCGGCGCATGCCGGCCCGATTGGCGGGAGCTGGATGATGATGCGATGCAAAATGTCGTGTTTGTCGATTCGCGCGAAGCCGCGATGAAAGAATCGGGTGATGTGATTCTCTCTCGCGCAAAAATCTACGCCGAGCTTGGCGAAGCGCTCGCCGGTAAAGTTCCGCCGCGCGCAAACGAAACCACAATCTTCAAATCACTCGGCATGGCGGTCGAAGACATCGCCGCGGCGTTGCTGGTGTATCGATCGGCTACGAAACAAGAAGCGCGACGGTCATAGACCGCCGCTACAGAAAGCAACTACGCCAGTTGATTCATGAAGCCGATATCGGTATTGGCGAAGCGACCGATGTTCGGTAGCACGGTCGCGAGATCAGTGGAACTCGAGATGCCGTACCATTTGGCGAGGGTCGCGGAATACTCGTCCACGGATGTCGATGGAACCCAGCGTCCTTCGCCAACATCGTCCGGGCCACCAATCGCGATGGTCGGATAAGCGCCGTAAATGTCGCCGCCTTTGACGGAGTCGCCGAGAACCAAAGCGTGACTGCCCCAGGCGTGGTCGGAGCCGCCGCCATTCGATTGAAAGGTGCGGCTGAAATCGGAAGCCGTGAACAACGTCACGCGATCGGAAATGCTGAGCTCCTTGGTCGCTTGATAAAACGCGTTCATGCACTGGCTGAGCTCGGCGAGCAGATTATTTTGCGTGCTCAATTCGTTGCTATGCGTGTCGTAACCGCCAACTGAGCAGAAATAAATCTGTCGTCTCATTCCGAGCGCATCCCGCACCGCGATAATCTTCGCGATCATTTGGAGTTGATCGCTCAAATCGGAGTTCGCGGGAAATGGCGTATTCAATGTCACGCCGGAAAGCGCGCTGGTGAGAATGTTGTTATTGGTGATGGCGCGGTTGGTAATTTTGGCGAACTCGGCCTCGAAAAGATTTTGATGCGGCAAATTCAATAAATCCTGGACCGCTTGATAACGAATTTGTCCATCGGTCCCGCCGAAACCGGTGAGACCGATCGGGCCACGGTTGGAGACTTGATATTCGCTGACATTGTTGCCGACTTGAAACGAGTTCGAGCCGGCGAGTGAGATCGACATCGAGATCGTGTCGAGATTGTTGAAAGAGGTGAGCAGATCGGCGAGCCGTCCACCCCACCCGGTGGTGCGCGGTCCATCGGGCCAACCGGTTTGCCATTCCACCTGTTGGTCGGCGTGGGAGAAAAGTTGCGGCGGAAGTTTAGCGGTGCCGTTTAAATATTTCGCCGCGGTAGTCGGTTCAACCAGCGTGCCGACGTTAGCCATGAAAGCGAGCTTTCGATCGTTGTTAAAGAGCGCCTGCAATTCCGGCATGTTTGGATGCAAACCGAAACTGCGGCCTTGCGGATCGGGCGTGACCAGATTGAGCGGCAACAGCGAACTTTGAGCAAGCGCGATTGGGCCGCGCGCGGTCGCATAAACGGAGTAGGTCGCGTCATCGATCGGGACGACCATGTTGTTGGCGTCGTTACCGCCGTAGAGAAACAAACAAACGAGCGCGCGGAACTCGCCCCCGGAGCTGAGCGCCTGTGCGGTCGCTGCGTTGATTGCACGCAAATTCCAAACCGTCGATGCGATTGAAGTGGTGCCGAGCGCGGCACAAGCGGCCTGGCGAATAAATCGGCGACGGGAAATTTCCATAGTTATTTTTCGATGACGAACTCCGGTGAAGTGACAAGTAGATGGACGGCGGTTTGCGCGCGTTCGAGGGTGTTCGCGGCCGGGATCTGATTGACCGCGTTCACCACGATGTTGCGCATGCCGCTCGACATTTGGCCGCTCATGAGCACGTCGTTGAGCGAATCGACCAGTCCCGCCGGATTTGAAGCGAGCGCGGTTTGCGGAGAAAGATCAAGAACGATCACGTCCGGATTGTTCGGATTCGGCTGTTGATAGACCGCGCTGCGGATTTTGTTTGCCGAAGTCATGACAGTGGTGTCGGTCGTAATCTGGAATTCCGGAGAGACCAGGCCAGCGCTCTGGATCGAGCCGATTTGAGAATAGAAGGGCGAGAAGAAATTGAAGACACTCGGCGCATAAAGCGGCGCCTGACTGAAATTGAAGTTGGAGCCGTTGACGATGAAGTTGCCGCTGGCCGCCGATGCATTGAAGGCGCGATAAACATTGGCAAGACGAATGAGCGGCTCGCGTTCGTGACCGAAGCTATTGCTGCTGGTGGCAACGCTGCTCGTGCGCGCTTCGGGATCGAGAAGAATCGCTTGAATGACGGCTTTCATGTCGCCGCGAACGCCCTGTCCATTGTTCGCAAAGGCAGCGGCGACGCGAGAGATGTAAGCGGGCGACGGATTGCTCGTGACCAGATGCTGAATCAATCGCTGTGCGACGAACGGTCCGACATTTGGGTGATTGAAAATTAAATCCAGCGCAGCTTTCAAATCCTGGTCCTGCGTCTGACCGGCTGGTAACGTCGTTCCGTTGAGAAGCGTTTTGGCGCCAGTGTCATGGTGGTCGGGAAATGCCATCATCGCCTGCCGATAATTTGACGGCGCATAACTCCACGTTGGCGTGCCGGTTTGGTACCAATACCAACCGGTGAAAACGTGCGCGTAACCTTCGACCACATCCTGGTCATAAGTCGGGATGGGTTGACCGTTGATATCGAGCTGTTGCGAGCCGTCCTGGTTCAACTTGTAGAGACCGATGGTGAACAACTGCATCAGCTCGCGCGCGTAGTTTTCATTCGGCTGCGTGTTCCGGCGCAGGTTCGGTTTGTCGTTGTGCACCATGTCGAGGAAATCTCCCATCGCTGGATTGAGCGTGACGTCCTCGATTAGTTGTCGAAAGTTTCCGAACGCGTCCTTGGCGAGTAAATCCCAATACGTCGCCATCGCTTCGGGATGTTGATACATGCCGCTGCCGTTAGCGGAGACCACCATCATCTCGCTCAACGCGAACGCGACGCGCTGCCGGAGTTGGTCAGGCGCCTTGACCACCGTGTACCACCACGCCTCCTGAAACTGCGGATACGATGGATCCGTTCCGGCGGGCAAAGCGGCGATCGCCGCGTCCACGCGCGGAACTGTCAGCGTCGCGGACATCGAAAATTGTTGGCCGAGAAAAGTGTTGAAGCCAGCCTGCTGGACCCACGAAATCCAGGCGCTGGACGGACCGAAGGTCGATTGCGTCAGAAGACGCGCGGCATCGGCGCTCGACGGCGTTGGTGTTGGAGTGGGAGTCGGCGGAGGTGGTGTAGGTGTTGGAGTAGCTGTGGGAGTTGGTGTCGGGGTCGGTCTTTTACGTTTTTTCCTCGCCAAGGCGGTGTTGCTGGGAGAACCGACTACGAGAAGTGCAACGAGAAGGACGCTGCCCAACCGACTGAGGTTTGCCCTCGGGCTTTTCATGCGCGAGCCGCCCAAATCATGCCGCTTAAGACGGGTAGGATTGATCACAGGTTACAAAAAACTTCTAGGGCGCAGTTTTTTCGCGACTCAGGAGAAGCGTAGGCGCTGATTCGAACAAGAAAATCGCAAGCGCCACGTTGCTTTTTACAGCAAAATTCGCACCAGAATTGCGGGGATCATTCACGCTTTCGAATTATATCGATGGTCGATTGTTCGCTACAACTCTAAAATCGCAGGTTAAGGCTGCGGCCGCAGAAGTTCGTCCGCTTCGGCGAGAGTTTGGCAGGTAAAAATTCGAACATTCCCGCTGTAATGAAAAACCGACATGATCTGCAAGCCGATGTCGCGATGAGGATCGGGAATAACTCGAACGACCACGGACGCGCCTTTCTCGTTGCACATGTCCATCGCTTTCTCGATGAACGGCGCACAGTTAACGTCCATCGACTCCAACTCGGTCAGGTCCGCCAGTAGCCGAAAACCGGATTGCAGCTTCGCGAGACCGTTACGCACTTGCTCCAAACCTTTCTCGGTCTCTTCTGCTCGGACAGCAGCGCTGTAACGGATTACGAGCAAACTCTTCGTTTCGTCGACTTCGAACTTAATCACTCTTTCAAACGGTTGTATTTTTTCAGAAGTTCGCGCACCCGATCGTGCTGAAGTGCTTCGACCCGATGATTGTCCGCCCCGGTCATGGTTTGATTATCCACCAGCGCGTTCACCACCGCTTCTTCGGTCGCCTGGACGACGCCGTTGAAAATTGGATCCATCAGATCGCTCGGGATGGTTTGCACCGAATGGGTGACCTGATCCGCGGCCCAAACATTTTTGTTCGCGGTCGAAAAAGCCACGAACAAGTCGCCGGAACCGTTTCCAGAAATGGTTCCGGTCCGGGCGAGCCCGAGCGAAACGCGGCGCGCGAGTCGTTTCAATTGATTCGGCAACAGCGGCGCATCCGTCGCGACCACGACGATGCATGAACCGGTGTCTTCTCCGTAAACTGACCCGGGTATTTCTTTTCCGACCGGCACTCCAGCGATTGTTAAGAGCGCACGCCGTCCAAAATTCGCCTGAACAAGAACGCCAACAATGAAACTCTGCGCTGGCCTATCTTTTCCGGCCTTGATGTCGATCTTGCGCGACGCCGTTCCGTTTCCGCCCTTGAATTCGTAACAAATCATGCCCGTGCCGCCGCCGACGCTCCCCTCCTCGATCGCGCCGCCATGCGCGGAATCGAGCGCGTGGAAAACGTCCTCCGGTTTCACGTGAAAGCCGTTGGTGTCGTTGAGCCAGCCGTCCCACGTTTCGGCGACCAGCGGCAAACTCCACCAATATCCGCTGGCGTCGGCTGCGCCGTGTTTGATTCGCCACGCGATCACGGCATCGCGCGAAACTCCAACACTGTGCGTGTTGGTAATAATAATTGGTCCTTCGAGAAATCCGCTCTCGTCAATCCAATGCGTGCCGGTCATTTCGCCGTTGCCGTTCAAGCTGAACACCGCCGCGTAAACCGGATCGTTCAGGGAATCGTGCCCGCGCGGAATGACCGCGGTCACGCCGGTGCGCACCGGTCCTTTGCCGACAACAAGTTTTCCCTCGCCGCGAATGATCGTCGTGTACCCAACTTCGACGCCCGCGACATCGGTAATCGCGTTCAATGGCCCTGGCGTACCGTCGAACGGAACGCCAAGATCGCGCGCGCGGACGATGCTCTTTTCAATTGTCGATCTTGCCAGCAGAGATTTCTGCGGCTCGCGCGCGTTCGTATCGAGCACAAGCGCGATCACGATCACGAACGCGAAGGTGGAGGTCGATCTTATCATCAGTGATAATTTTTCATCCGGCTCCAAAATTGCCGCAAGTCGCCGGTTAATCCCCGGCAAAGAAAAATATCGAACTGCTCGTCGCGGCGCGAGTACGGATGTCCGGTGTGGCCGGCCACTTCGACGCTCTGGAAATGTTCCCGATCGCCGGTCCCGTCACTGCCGAGAACGATCACAATGCTGCCGTCGTAATCTCGCGCACCCCAGAGCCAGTAGCTCTGGTGATTGCAAATCGATTTAGGCAAACCGAGTCGCGGTCCGAAGAAATCGATCGCACCCGCTTCTCCGTAACTGTTCGCGAAAATTGCTGTCCGCGCCTGTTCTTCGGGCGAAAGTGATTTGTAATCGCGCGCCGTTTCGCGCGCCATTTCTTCCCAACCGAATTCGTCAGCAAAATATTGCGGGAGCGGGCCGGTGCGCTGGTTTTCCGCTTTCGGCGGCTCGAACCCGAGCTTCTTTTGATAAGCGATCGCGCCCTCTGGCGAAAGAATGGGAGACACGGTCGGCGCGAGAATCATTGCCGATGCCAGAACCAAAGTTGCATAAACAACGCGAACCCATTGCCAGCGCGCGGTCGTAATTTTTTCGAGCCCAACCGCGCCCGCTGCAAAAAGCAGCGGATAGATCGACGCGAGATAATAATTTTTGCCGCGCAGCGCGATGAACGTCGCGAGCAAGGCGATGTAAGCAATTCCAAGAACTCGGAACCGACGGCCGTCGCGCCCGAGAAAAAGCCAGACCAAACCGCCGAGCCAAAGCGGAAACAGAATCGGATTCATGATCTGGGCTTGATCGAGAACGAACGAGATCGGATCGCGCACGACGTCGCGATGGGTTTGCCGGATGTTGTGCATCAATTCGAGGAACGGGAAATCGTGGCGGATCAGCCAGATCAAATTCGGCAGAAAAATTAGGAACGCGATCGCCGCGGCGATCCAAAATTGTTTCGTGGCTAAGAACCGGCGTTCGCGTGTCAGAACGAGCCCGATCACAACGGCAAGGACAAAAAACGCGATGCCGTATTTCGTTTCCATGCCGATGCCGGTGAAAACGCCGAACCAGATCCAGTAATGCGCGTCGTTGCGATTCACCGCGCGGACGATGCACCAAACGCAAGCCATCCAAACCAATGGCTCGAATGCGTTCATCGTCAGCCAGTGATGCACGACGAGATAAATCGGCACGCAGATCACCGCGAGCGCGGCCAGGACTTGCGCAAAAGCTCTGCCGCCCATTTCGCGAGCCAATTTGCCGGCCAGCCAAACGGTTGCGGCGCCCGCAAGCGCTGGGAAAAAACGCAAACCCGGAAGCCAATCGCCAAAAAGATGTCGCGCGATCCAGGCGACGAGAGCGATCAACGGCGGCTGATCGACATATCCCCAATCGAGGTGCTCACCGCAGGCGAGGTAATAAAGTTCGTCGCGGAAAATTCCGTACCGGTTCGCGGTGAGCAGATGGAAAATTAATTTCGCACCGGCCAAGGCGAGAACGGCTGCTTCGCCCGAGAAAAATCGCGATGTCGATCTTGCGTTCACGAAATTTCGGATGCTTTTCTATTTTCGTCCGCGAAGCAACGCATTTAGACTGATTTTGTGAGCTACGAGGTCTTCGCCAGGAAATATCGACCGCAGACGTTTGACGACCTGGTGGGACAGGCGCACGTCTCGCGCACGCTCAAGAATGCGGTCGCGCAAAACCGGCTGGCGCACGCGTATCTATTCGTCGGGCCACGCGGCATCGGGAAAACTTCGACCGCGCGAATTTTGGCGAAAGCGCTCAACTGCGTGAAGGGACCAACAGTCACGCCCTGCGGCGTGTGCGATCCGTGCCGCGAAATCGCTGCGGGAACTTCATTCGGCGTATTCGAATACGATGCGGCATCCAACACACAGGTGGATAAGATTCGCGAGCTGATAGTAGAAAGGGCGAAGGTCGCGCCGACGCAAGGTTACAAATACAAAATCTACATTATCGATGAAGTCCACATGCTCTCCACGTCCTCGTTTAACGCCCTACTGAAAACACTCGAGGAACCACCGCCACATGTGATCTTCATCTTCGCTACGACGGAAGTAGATAAAGTGCCGCTCACGATCGTGAGCCGCTGCCAGCGTTTCGATCTCCATCGCATCCCGGCAAAATTGATTGCCGAGCATCTCCAGTTCATCGCCAAGAAAGAAAAGATCACCCTCGAACCGGCGGCGGCGCACGCCATCGCCCGCGGCGCCGAAGGCGGACTGCGCGACGCTGAGTCGATGCTCGATCAATTGGTCGCGTTTTGTGGCGAAAAAATTTCCGAGAACGACGTCCTGAATATTTTCGGGTTCACCAGCGAGCAAACCGTGGTCAATTTGACCGGCAAAATTCTGCACAGCGAAACCGCAGCCGCGCTCGATGTTCTTTATGAGCAATGCGAGGCCGGCAAAGACATGATGCGGCTAATGTCCGATTTGATCAGCTACCTGCGCGATCTGCTCGTGTTCAAGGCCAAGCCGGACGCGCTCCAGCAGGATGTCGATCCTGAATTACAAAAAGCGCTCGCGGCGCAGAGTGAATTGATTGAGAACGATCGGTTGCTGGACTTGATCGATCAATTTGCGCAAGCCGAGGGCCGAATGAAATGGGCGCCGAACAAGAAACTGCATTTTGAGGTCGCGATCATCAAAGCGATCCAAAGTTTGAATCAAGCGACGCTCGATGAAGTGATCGAAAAACTCGGCGAACTGCGGGACGGTAAAACTCCGGCGGAAAAAAAAACTCTAGGCGCTAAGACTGTGGCGGCAGGCAACCGCCAGTCCGGCTCGGACTCGCCTGCCTCGAAGATAGACGCGGCTGAGACAGCGCCGCGCGTCGCTGAATCTCCGGATGGTAACAACGATGTCGAAGAAATCTGGCAGCGAGTTTTCTCGAAAATCCCAAGTCAGAAGGCGTTTGTGCGAAATTCAGCCGCGGCGGCGCATGTTCTGCCGAGCGAGGGTCGCCACTTCGTCCTCGGATTTTCGCCCGATCAAAAATCGCCAATGGACATTTTGGGAACAGCGACCAACCGCAAACTTATTGAGACGCTTCTGGGCCAAGTCAGCGGCAAAGATTGGACACTGAAACTAACCGTGCGGGAAAATCTGCCGTCGAAAACGCAATCGTCCGGCGAGAGCTCATCCGAAAATTACGCGGACGATCCGCTGATCCGCGAAGCGCTGCAGATGTTCAAAGGCCAGATCAGATCCTGAATTTACGGCGATGAATCTCAACAAATTAATGAAACAAGCGCAGCAGATGCAGGCGCAAATGGCGAAGGCCCAGGCCGACCTCGAAGAAAAAACCGTCGAAGTAAGCGCCGCGGGCGGGAAAGTGAAAGTCACTGCCAACGGCGCCGGCGAAATTCTTTCAATCAAGATCGACAAACAGATTGTCGACCCAAACGACGTCGAGTTTTTGGAAGAAGCTGTGCTCAGCGGCGTGCAACAAGCGATCGAGCAAGGCAAAGGGCTCGCCCAATCGGAGATGAAGAAAATTACCGGCGGACTCGGAATGCCGGGGCTGTAGTCGCGATCAGAAACCAGATCGCGGCCGCACAGAACAGCAAATACGCGGCGTTACGAAGCGCGATGATCAGAAATGGCCAGTACGGGTGGCCGTTGAAATCCCAGACTCCGAGGAGCCAGGGATTGCCGCACAGATAAGCATACAAAAAGTAGATGTAGCCACTGACGAGCACGATCGCCGGGATGAAGAACCATCGCGGAAGAAAAAACCAAAACGGCAACGACCAGGCGAAGTATTGGAAAGAAAAACCGTCGCTCAACGTGAGAACGATGATGTAGATGCCGGCAATGGTAGCGCAGAGTTCGGGAACGCTTCGCGAAGATCGACGCAGCCAAACGACGAGAAACGCCAGCGCGACGGCCATGAGCCAACCGTTCTCCAGGAAAAAAAGAATCGGCGCGCGAAAGGCCACCGGCCAGCTTTGCGGTGCTGCGATGATTGAAAATAAGAGGACGCGCGGTCCCCAGGCCGGCACGCCCGCGGTCGTGTGCAGGATTTGAGCGCGATAACCGAAAACGTTCTCCCAAACTATGGCCGGATCTTGAACGAGCGCCGGAATATAAGTTGCCAGCGCGACGACTCCGGCAATCAACAGAAACTGAAAGCGCCTCCGCCAATCAGGAATGAAAAAGAGCAGCGCCGGAACCGCGAGCACAGTTGGAAGTTTGATCCACAAACTCACTCCGAGCGCAATCGCGGCCGCGAGCAATTTATCCTTCGACAAAAGCCAGACGCAAAGAACCAAAGAGAAAGCGACGGCTGAATCGGTGTTGCCGTGATAAGCCGAGAAAATAATCGACAACGGATTCAACCAGTAAGCTGCGGCGGCAAGAAAACGCCATCGACAACCGCCTAACAGGAGCAGGAGCAAAAGAGTTGTGCCGGCATCGAGGAGCGCGAATGGCGCGCGTAAGAAAATTCGAAACGGAATGCCAGTCGCGTCAGAAGCAGCAAACAACCATGACTCGACCTCGCTAATGAAGGGCGGATGGTTCGCCGAGGGATCGCCGTGGTAGTAAGCAATCAGTCCATGCTCGCGCAGATCGCGCGCGTGGCGTTCCCAAATCGCAACGTCTTGCGTTCCCTCCGTGAAAACGACCAGATAAAAACGAAGCGCAGCGCCGAGCGCGATAACGACCCAAAACCAAATCCCGGAACGCGAATACCAACGAGACAGCGCGTCGTCGTTGTTCATCAAAGAGAGCGTGCCTGTCGTTTGTGTTTGTCGTAAACACAAATCTCGCGCACTCCGAAGATCGACATCTTCTCGGCGAGCCGCTCGAAATTTTCCGCGAGCTGGGCGTGCGAATGCGCGTCGGACGCGGTCGTAAAAGGAATTCCCTTTTTGATCGCGAGCTCGATGATGGCATCGCTTGGATAAAGTTCGTCCACCGGTTTGCGCCACCCGGCGGTGGAAAGTTCGATGGCGAGATCGCGCGAACGAATGAAATCGAGCGTTTCATTAATGATCGAGCGGACGTCACCGCACGGGCGATGACCATGAATCTTGATCAGGTCGAGATGCGACAAGCAATCGACCAGACCTGTCGCGGCGATGTCACGGACCCGGTGAAAATAATCCTCATAAATCTCGTCGATGCCACGCCCGACAAACTGTCCGGCGCCGTCAGGCACCGTGTCGAACATTTGCTTTGGATCGTCTAGGTAATGAACCGAGCCGAGAACGAAATCGAGTTTGTCCCAATTCTTTTCGACCCACTTTCGCCCAGCGGCTGAAGTTTGCGGATCGTTATCGAGCTCGATGCCGGCGCGGATCTTCACATCGGGATTCGCCGCATGCAGTTTGTCGATTTCGTCGAAATTAATTCCGGCATGGAAACGATCGTGATCAGTAAACGCGATGTCGTTCAAACCACGCGCGCGCGCGCTGTCGATCCACGGCTGCAACGCTTCTCGCGAATACGGCTGAACGCGATGTCCTTGCGGATGGGAATGATAATCACTGAAGAGTTTCATGGTGGAACGCGTTGTCCTCAACGCGTTGGTAAAATAATCGCGCCTTCAGCGCCTAAAATTAACATCGTCTTCGGAGAAGCCGATCCACCTATGGCTCGGTCAGAAATTTCTGCCGGATGCGCAGTTCAGGATATTTCGGGAAAAAAACTTCGGCGGTAAAAACTTTGCCAGGGGTCAGATCGCGGGTGGCGATGCTCTCCTTGTATTCAACGTGCTCATCCGGATTGATGAGGACGGTCCCGGGCTTTTCCTTGATCGCGTGGTTTTCGGACCACTTCGTCAGCACAGCATTGGCAGAGTTGAGCAATTGAATCTCGATTCGCTGATCGGTCGGAAAGTCGAGCGTGATCATGCGATTGCCCTTGTTCGTTACCGTCACTTTAACTTCCATTTGCCGAATTTCGGAAAGCCGGACCGGCTGGGGTGAGACTTGAAGATCGAGAACCAGTCCGCGCAATTTGCGGTCGCTGTATTTTGGAAGCACTTCAGACGAAGAAAATGGATGGAAGATGCGACCGATGACGCCCCGCTTCTGCAAGGTCGTAGTCGTAATCGGAGTCGCAGTCGCACCGGGCGTGGCAGAGGATGCTGGCGAAACCGACGACTCGGGCATCGTTTCCTGCGCCAGCAGGTCGAGAGCGGTGGCGAGAACGATGGAAAAAATGATGGCCTGACGAATCATCGACGGGTTAAAGACGGGAAGGTAACGTTATCAGTCGATCATGAAACCGATTTTCGCGAGTCTGATTGTGGCACTTTTGGCCATTTCTGCCACTGGTAAAGATCGACATTGCATATTTCGCGTCCACGCCGAAGCGAATCCGAACGACACCGTCGCCTTCTCCAGCTCCGTTCGCGCATTATTTTCCGGGAAACAGGTGGCAATCGAGCGAATGCCGCGCCTGTCCGAACGTGATGTGGTGGCCTTTTATCCGTATCCAGCCGCCGACGGAAACTACGGCGCGCTTTTTCAATTGGACGAACACGGGCGGCTCGCGCTCGACGCGCTGAGCATCGAGCGACGCGGCAGTTTGCTTTTTATACTCATCAACGGCCGGCCGGTGGCCGAATTGCAAATCGATCAGCGGGTTTCCGATGGCCGGATCTACATCGCTTCAGGCCTGACCAAGGCTGACATCGATTTAATGAAAAAAGATTGGCGCCTCATCGGCGAAAAGAAAAAGCGATGACACGCGCGTTCTTTGTCGTTTCGGTCGGGCTAATAGTTTTGTGCGCGAACATTTTTGCGCAAACGGAGTCGGCGACTGTCGTTCTTGCGTTGCCGACCGACAACGACGCGATTTTTCACGGCGGCGGTGCGGACTTCTACCAATACATCGAGCGCGATTACCACGGCGAGAAATCATATCCATGGGAAGGCGGTCAATACGGTTTCGTCCGCGATCCCGAACCAACGAGTGCCGGCACCGTTTACACGCGATTTCACGAAGGCATCGATATTCGTCCGATGCATCGGGACGAGCGCGGCGAGCCATTCGACGAAATTCGCGCGATCGCCGACGGCAAAGTTGTCTACACGAATTCGGTTCCCGGTCGTTCAAACTACGGGAAATACATCGTGATCGAACACAACTGGGGCAGCTCGCCCTATTACAGTTTGTACGGACACCTGAGCAAGATCGACATCCACGTCGGCGACGCTGTGCATCGCGGCCAGCACATCGCGGTGATGGGTTACACCGGAGTCGGAATCAATCGCGAGCGTGCGCATGTGCATTTGGAATTAAATCTGATGCTCTCGCGCAAATTTCAGGAATGGTACGATGCCTATGTTCATCCGAGTGATCCAAATCACCATGGCATTTACAACGGAATCAATCTCACTGGCCTCAACGTTGCGCGACTTTATCTGGAGCTACGCGAAAAACCGTCGCTCACAATTCCGCAATTCCTGAGCGAGGAAGCAATTTTTTACAAAGTGGCGCTGCCGGGATCGCGCCACTTCGAATTGCCGAAAACGTATCCGTGGATGGTGAACGGCAACGCTGCGAACGAGCCGCGGTCCTGGACAGTAAGTTTCGCGCGCAGCGGATTGCCGCTCAGGATCGAGCCGAGCGATCGGAAAGTTAAAGAGCCGGAACTTGTTTACGTGAAGGCAAGTTTACGAAGTGCTTCGTTCTTAATCGATGGAATCGCCGCGGGCCCAGCCGGGCATGCGCATCTCACCGAGCACGGCAAGCAAATGCTGCACTTGCTAATCTATCCCGACTGAAGTCCGAGCGGACTCGCCGCTATCAGCAAGAGGTCGGCTTTTTTTGCGCGACTGCCACGCCATGAGGAATTGCGCCGACGACAAATCCGAGGCATTCAATCGCGCCACTCGGTTTTCCGGGGAGCGCGATGACAACCGAATCATCCACCACCGCCGCGAGATTCCGCGAAATGATCGCATTCGGCGTGATCTTCATCGATTCGGCGCGCATCACTTCACCAAAACCGGGCAATTCAACCCGCATGATTGCGCGAATCGCTTCCGGTGTAACATCGCGCGGACCAATTCCAGTTCCACCCGTTGTCAAAATTAAACCGCAACCTTGTTTCGAAAAAGAGCGAATGCTTTCCTGAATCTTCGCCGCGTCATCGGGAATCACGGCCTCACACAACACCTGCCACCCATTCTTTTGCGCAACTTCTTTGAGCGCAGGTCCGCCAAGGTCCTTGTAATCGCCCGCGCTCGCCCGATCCGAAATCGTGATTATCCCGCAAACGATCTGCATCAGACTTTTGTTTTCTTAATTAACCGCACATCGGCGATCTGCATCTTTTTGTCGACGGCTTTGCACATGTCGTAAATCGTGAGCAACGCGATGGCGACGCCGGTAAGCGCTTCCATCTCGACGCCGGTCTGAGCAACCGTGCGCGCGGTGCAGGTAACTTCCGCGCCGTCGCGCGCAGCGACGATGTCGATCTTTACATCACTCAAGGGCAGTGTGTGACAGAGCGGAATGAGATGCGCCGTTTGCTTCGCAGCCTGGATTCCAGCGAGACGCGCGGTCGCAAACACATTTCCTTTGGCGATCCGATCTTTCGAAATCAAATCGAGCGTCTTGCGCTGAAGCTTTATTTTTCCCTTGGCGATCGCGGTGCGAGCGCTCATCGGTTTAGCTGAGACATCGACCATTTGGGCTTTTCCATCGCCGCCGATATGCGTTAACCGGTTCATTCCTCTCTTCACTCGTCACCTGTCACTGGTCACTATCTTCAGCCGCCGATGGCGATCATCTTCCGGTCCGGCTGATAGTTGTTCCGGAAATCGTGTTGCTCCGGTTTGCGATCGACCACGTCGATAAAAAACTGGCGCAATTCTTCGTCGCTCGCGCCCGCGCGCAATGGTTTCATGATGTCGAATTCGAGATAACTGCCGAGACAGGGACGCAATTTCCCGTCGCAAGTGAGACGGAGCTTGTTGCAGTTTTCGCAGAAATGGAGGTTCGTCATCGCCCCGATAAACCCGATGCGCTGTTCGCGTCCGGGAATTTGGTAATACGTCGCCGGCCCGTTTGTTCGAAACGTTGTCTCAGGAATCAAATCGCCGAACCGTTTTTCGATCGTTCGCTTCGCTTCGGCGACCGGCAGAAAGTTTTGTTCGCTCAAAACTTCGGTTGTGCTCACCGGCATCAACTCGATGAAACGCAGAATTAAATTTTGTTCAGCAGCGAATTCAATGAGCGGGATAAGCTGATCTTCGTTGCGGCCGCGCATCAGGACCGCGTTTAACTTGATTTGGTCGAAGCCGGCGACGATCGCCGCATCAATTCCTTCAAGAACCTTCGCGTGCAAATCGCGGCCGGTAATTTGCGAGTAAAGATGTCGATCTAAAGTGTCGAGCGAGATATTGAGCGACTGCGCACCCGCTTCACGCAACGCCGCCGCCATCGTTTGCCCGGACCCAGTTTCGTGCGTGAGCAACGTCCCGTTCGTCGAAATTCCGAGGCTCGTGATTCCGGAAACCTTTGGAATCTCGCGGACAAAATCGACAACGTTGCGGCGAGTGAGCGGTTCGCCGCCGGTGACGCGCACTTTGGTTACGCCCAAGCCGGCTGCGATCCGAATGAGACGGAGCGTTTCTTCGTAGCTGAGAATGTCCTCGCGCGGCAGCCATTCCTGCAATTCGCGCGGCATGCAATAGTTGCAGCGCTCGTTGCAACGATCGGTGATCGAGACGCGCAGATAGGAAATGCGGTGGCCGTAGCGATCTTCCATTTCTCTCGCAACGTTACCGGCGGCGCGGTGTTGAATCAAGACGCCGGGACAATTGACTGACCATGTCGCCGCTGTATCATTTTTTATGAAAACAATTTCGAAGGCTGCGCTGTTAGGTTTGGCCGTTGCCGGACTGTGCCTAACAAGTTGCGAAACGCTTGAGAATAGAATTTCCGAGCATCAGGACATGTTCAACTCGCTTTCAGCAAGCGATCAGGCATTGGTTCGCGCGGGGAAAATTCGCTCCGGGATGTCGATGAACGCAGTCTGGCTGGCGTGGGGTTCGCCCGAACAGAAAACTTCGGGCGAAATGCGTGGCCGGCCCGCCGACACGTGGATTTACATCGAAAATCGCTACGCGCCGTATGGCTCGGCCTATTATCCGTACTACGGATATGGTCCGAGATTCTACGGCGGTTTTGGGGGAGTCGGCGTGATTCGGACGCATCATCACGGACGGTTCGTTTTCTTCGGGGATCCGTTCTACGATCCTTTTTATTACTCCTACATTCCACCGACGATCTCGGTTCCCTACAAAACCGTCACATTTTCAAACGGACGCGTGATGTCATTCCAATATTTGGTCCCGCCCTACCGATAAATTCTGGTCGCGTAATAATGTCGAGCGCGCCAGTGTAGCGAGAGAGCACACATGGCTTATCGCTCATTCCGACATTTTCTCGAAACGCTCGAGCAAGCGGGCGAACTGACGCGCGTCACCGATCGGGTCGACACCGACTTACTGATTGCGGAATGGGCCGATCGCGAGATGAAATCATCCGGCGGCGGAAAAGCGTTGCTCTTCGAGCAACCAGTCGTCGACGGACAAGTCTCGAAATTTCCGGTGGCGATTAACACGATGGGTTCGCGCAAGCGGATCGGGATGGCGCTTGGCCGCGAGAGCATCGATGAGATCGCGCAGGAGATTCAGCTGATTCTGAAAGCGAAACCTCCGACCGATCTCCGCGAAGGTTTCGCGTTGTTGAAACAAGGAATTCATCTTTTGCACGCGCGACCGAAAAGCGTACGCGAAGCGGCGTGCCAGGAAATCGTTCACAAGATCGAGTCCGATGCCGGACGGGCGGTTGATTTCTCATTGCACGATCTGCCGATCCTAAAATGCTGGCCGAAAGACGGCGGGCGGTTCATCACGCTCCCGAACGTGCACACGCGCGATCCCGAAACCGGTGCGCGTAACGTCGGCGTTTATCGGATGCAAATTTTCGATGAACGAACCACGGCGATGCATTGGCAGGTCCACAAGGTCGGCGCGCGGCACGGCAAACGTTACTACGAGCGCAACGAACGGATGCCGGTCGCGGTTACGCTCGGCGGCGATCCCGCGCTTTCGTTTGCTGCCACTGCGCCATTGCCGGATGGCTTGGATGAGATTTTGTTCGCCGGATTCTTGCGCCGTAAATCGATCGAGATGGTGAAATGCAAAACGATCGACCTCGAAGTCCCGGCCGATGTCGATTTTGTTTTAGAAGGCTATGTTCAGCCGGGCGAGATGCGGCCGGAAGGACCGTTCGGCGACCACACCGGTTACTACACCGCGGTCGAACATTATCCGGTTTTTCATCTGACCGCGATCACGCATCGCCGGGATGCGGTTTATCCAACAACAATCGTCGGGATTCCGCCGATGGAAGATTTTTATATCGGCGACGCGGTGGTGCGAATTTTTCTGCCGGTCTTCAAAATGAATTTTCCGGAACTGGTGGACATGACCCTGCCGGCGGAAGGCGTTTTTCACAATCTCGTCTTCGTAAGTATTCGGAAACAGTACCCCTATCAGGCGTTCAAAGTGATGCACGGCTTGTGGGGGATGGGACAAATGATGTTCAGCAAATATATCGTGGTGGTGGATGAAGATTGCGACGTGCACAACACCAGCGAAGTATTGTTCCGTTTGTGCGCCAACACCGATCCCGCGCGCGACACAACCGTCATCAAGAATCCGAGCGATTCGCTCGATCACGCGCCGACTGAACAAAACATCGGTTCACACATGGGTTTTGATGCGACGCGCAAATTGCCGGGCGAAAATTATCATCGGCAATGGCCGGAATTGTTGAAAATGACCGACGAAGCGAAAGCTCTGGTCGATGCCCTGCAAAAGAAAACGCGTTGATCCGGCAGCTGCCGGATCAACGCGTCTCTATAAGTAATCGATTCCTAAATTACGGTCTGCGGAACAATTGTCCGGTATCGACGTCGCGGGTTAATCCACCCGGCGGAACTCCGCTAAGATTGTAAAGGCGTCCGGTGTACGGACTGCGATACATCGCACCTCCAGCAGGTCGGGCGAATGGATAACCTCCCGCTGGCGGAGGGCCATATTCGCGCGCCCGATCTTCCTGGATCGCGTGACCGATCAACGCGCCGGTGGCAGCGCCAATCGCCGCACCGACGGCCGCGCTGCGCGGACCGCCGCCCGCGACAGCGCCGATAATCGCACCCGCGCCGGCGCCAGCCGCGGCCCCCTGGCCGGTTGGCGTATCGCACGAGTAGAGACCGAACGCGACGAGCAAAACGCCGCAAACAATTGTGAAAGGCTTTTTGTTCATAATGATTTTCTTCGTTCGGCCCATTGAACCGCGCAAGTGAAACGAATGTTGCGGTCCAAAAATGAACTTACTCGGTCTGAAGAATGACTACGGCTTGCGGAAAACTTTTTTCGCGCCCTCGTCCAGAATCAACGTCCCGTGCCCCAGTTTTCGGGCATCGTAGACCCGGCTTGAGTACGGGCTTTGCACGAAGCCCGAGGCCGTGGCCGAGCCCTTGTTCGCGTTTATTCCCGGCGGGTACTCTTTCATCCCGTTGGGCAAAGGATATTTCTTCGCCGCATCTTCCGGCGTTATCACAACCGCCTTGGGTTCCTCGCCCAAAGCGTAAACTTTGGTGAGCGGAGCGAGCGTCAAAGATGCGACCAACAATGCTGAAACCAACGCTAAGTATTTCTTCATATTAATAGTTACGCTTTCGATGGCTCAGACGGATGCCGCTTTCTTCTCATTCAAAAAAGTTTGAGGAGTTGCGCGGTGATCCGGCCTGTCTTTTCCAATTTGTTGAGACGGTATTCTTTTTCGAAGACACGAAATTTGTCCAGCTCCATTCGCCGCAATAGCCCCCGGTAAATGGAAGCCATGATCTCGGCCGCCACCATCGATTTGCGATCCTCCTGCGGCAACGTCTCGGCCGCGCTTGCGAAAAATTCACGCGCACGACCTGCTTCGAACTGCAGCAACTGGACAAAGCGCTCGTTGTATTGCCGATCTTGCAGCTCCTTTTCGGAGTAATTGAAGCGCGCCAGATCTTGCTGCGGCAAATAAATCCGATCGGCGCGAAGGTCTTTGCCGACGTCGCGAATAATATTTGTCATCTGCAAAGCCAGCCCGAGCTGAATCGCGTATTCCTTACAAGCCGAGTTGCGATAACCAAAAACCTCGATGCTGACCAAGCCGACGGCGCTGGCCACGCGATAACAATAGACCCGCAACTCGTCGAATGTCTGGTAGCGCTTGACGCTCAGGTCCATTTCTACGCCGGCGATGATTTCCTCCAGCATTTCGGGAGGGAGCACGTACTTCTCCATCAGACGGCGCACATCGGCTGCAAACGAGGATTCGTTAGGCCTTGGCGTCCGTAACCATTCCCGCCACTCGCTCAGCCGGCGCCTTTTTTCTTCCACCCTAAGATCGACATCGTCCGCGATGTCATCGATCACGCGACAAAATGCATAGAAGGTCGTGATATCGCGCCGGCGTTCGCGCCCGAGTGAAACAAATGCGAGCGCAAGGTTCGACTTGCTGGTCCGGGTAATTTTAGCCGCGTTCACAGCCGTTTCTGGTGCCGCTTAATATTCAATCCACGCCTGTTGGTAGACAGGGCCGGTTTCGCCGCGACGGAACAAACAAACCCACGACGCCAGCAGCCAACCGGTGATAAAGCCGCGTAAGAAAACAAAAATCGATTTCCAGATGATCATCGCGATCAGACGGTCGGCGATGGCGCCGCGCACGATTGCATCCGCCACCGTCAAAAAGAAAAAGTGGATCCCGGCAATCAGGAGAAACCAGCCAAACCGGCTGAGATTTTTTCGGATAAATTCGCGATGCGCCCGGATGGCGCCGCGCAAAGTTTCGTTGTGGAGCGCGAGAGAAATTTGCACCGAACTGAAAGCGATGATTAATCCGCACATCGCCGCGCGCTCGATCGGGAGATAATCAAGCACGTCGGGAATGTTCATGAAGTAAGCCAGCAACAATGGGAGTCGCACGATCAGCGTGCTCACGAGCACGACGATGCCGGCCCACTCCAAAACATAACTGAACCGGCGCATGGCAAAGCGGAAGAGTTCGCCTTCCTCGAAACTCAAGCCCCGGATCCAGGCGAAGCAGACTGCGATCAGATAAACCTGAATGTAAACACCGAAGAGATATTCAAAAATAAACGCGACCGCATCGACACTGGCCGAAACTTGCAAGACGCCTTGCTCAGGCAGCAATCCGCCCCATAGCGGCAACGCCCAGTAAACAATCGGTTTCACCAGGGCCGCCAGCGCACTGAGCAACAAAATTAGATAGACGAGGTAACCGAAAAACCGAAAGCGTTTATGCAACGCGCGAACGAGCGCGCCGTGCAAACCTCGCCAGTTGATCAGCATCAGCACGGCCGCGATTGCCGATAACGGATAAGTGGTCGTCGCGTTGTCGAAAATTCCCGCGACACCTTCGAGCGCAGGCAGCGGCGCTTCCGGCCACACTTCCATGAACGTCGGCCAATGCCAGCTTGCCAGCGAAGTGATCTGCGTTAGATCGACATCGGCCGTGCTCTGAATCGGCGTAAAGGTGGAAAATTGAAAAACAAAATAGGCAAACCCGAGCAGAACAAACGTGAGCCAGACGCGTTTGTAGCGAACCAGACAACGAAACCCGTCGCGCAATGGAACGCGGACGGGATTAAAGAGCAGCACAATGACGTAGCCGCTTAACAACCCGATCAACGGGTAAACGCGGGACAAACCCGTGAACATCTTTTGGCCTAACGAATCAAGCCCCAGTGCGGAATGAACGGCCAGTAAACAAACAATCCGCGTCCGACCAAATTCCTTTCCGGCACCGGCCCCCAATAGCGGCTGTCGAAACTGTTGTAACTGTTGTCGCCCATCGCAAAATAGCTGTGCTGGGGAACCTGAAACGTTTTCATGGGATCGGACATCGCCAAATGCCCCGGACCGTAACCGCGATATCCGTCTCGCGCCGCCATCACTCGTTCGAAACCAAAACCTTCCGCGACTTTTCCATTCACGTACAGCTTCGGCGGTTCGATCCGGAGCGTGTCGCCGGGCAAACCAGCCAAACGTTTGATGTAGAACTGGGTCTGATCGCCAATGTCGGGAATATTTTTGGTGCGAAAAACGAATACGTCGCCGCGATGCGGCTTGACGAAGTTGTAACTAAATTTGTCCACGAACACCTGGTCGCCGGTGTCGACCGCGCCGCGAGCGATCACTTCACCTTTTCGATAGCGCATATTGGTTGTCACTTTAAAATCCGTCCGTAACTGGTCGGGCGGGCAATAAACCAGAGTCGATTTCTGATGCTGAAAGGTGATGCGCGACCAGTTGAAGAAAAAGAAGAACCTCTTCAGTTCAACCTGAAGCACTTCGTCGTCCTGCTGCGAAACGACATTGATGTAATTGCGTCCGTGCACGATGAACTCCGCGACCTGTCGCAAAATATTGGGCGGCTCGGCCGTCATCGGATGACCGATGATGCCGTTGAGCGTCGGCTGCATCGACCCAGTCGGTATTTTGAAGGGCTGCAAAAAATAGGAACGAATGCCGACCGCCACCACGATCGCGACCAAAATCACTTCACAATTTTCTCGCCAGTGCGATTCCCATGTCACCGGCGTTAGTTCGTGCAGTTTCGCGTCCAGTTCTTCGGCGCGGCTTTCGATTTGTTTTCGGTCGCGCTGACGCAAAGCGGCATCCAATCGCCGAATGTCTGCAGCGATTACGTCATAGGTCGCCGTATCCATAATATCGCGTTTGTAGCGCAAAAATTTCTTGGCGTGGCGCACCAGCAATTTGCTGTGTTTAACGTAACGCGACGTGAACATTTAAAATCTTCCTCTACCTCTTCGGTCTTCGTCTTACTGCGCTTTGAGCACCTGAATAAACGCTTCCTGTGGAATGTTGATCTTCCCGATGCTCTTCATTCGTTTTTTTCCTTCTTTCTGTTTCTCCAGCAGTTTGCGTTTCCGGGTGATGTCGCCGCCGTAGCATTTCGCGGTCACGTTTTTTCGCAAGGCCGAAACGCTCTCGCGCGCAATAATTTTCCCGCCGATCGCCGCCTGAATTGCCACCTGATAAAGCTGCCGCGGAATCACTTCTTTCAACTTCGACGCCAGCTGGCGTCCCCTGCCTTCCGCGCGATCTTTGTGCACAATCGTCGAAAACGCATCGACCGGCTCGCCGTTTACCAGCAGATCGAGCTTCACCAATTTCGCCGCGCGATAGCCCGTATGCTCGTAATCCATCGAACCGTAACCGCGGGTGATCGATTTAATCTTGTCGTTAAAATCGACCAGGATCTCGTTCAATGGCAGCTCGCAGTGCAACATCACCCGGCGCGAATCGAGCGTCTCGGTGTGGTCCATTTGTCCGCGCTTTTCCAAAATCAATTGCAGGATGTCGCCGATGTTTTCGTTTGGACAAAGCACGTATGCTTTTACGATCGGCTCGCGAATTTCTTTGATCTGGCTCGGATCCGGCAGATGCGCGGGATTGTCGATCAGCAGTATTTCGCCGCGGGTCGTCTCCACTTCGTAAACAACGCTCGGACTCGTCGCGATGATGTCCATGTCGTATTCGCGGCGCAATCGCTCCTGGATGATTTCCATGTGGAGCAATCCGAGAAATCCGCAACGAAACCCGAAGCCAAGCGCGACCGAGCTCTCCGGTGTGTAAATAAACGCCGAGTCGTTCAAGCGCAGTTTCCCAATCGCTGTTTTCAAATGTTCGAAGTCGCCCGTGTTAATCGGATAAATTCCGCTGAACACCATTGGATGAATTTCCTGAAATCCCGGCAACGCCTGGCGCGCGGGATTGCGCTGGTCGGTGATGGTGTCGCCAATCTTCATGTCGGCGGTGCTTTTGATGTTGGCGATGAAATAACCGACGTCGCCGGCGCTCAACCCCGGTTGCACCAACATCTTCGGCGTGAAGACTCCTACTTCCTTGATCTCGTAGCGCGAGTCGTTGCTCATCATCTTGATCGCGTGATTCACCTCCATCGTTCCCGACACCACGCGAACGTGACCGATGACTCCGCGATAAACGTCGAACACCGAATCGAACACCAGCGCGCGCAACGTTGCGTCCTTTGGTTTTTCCGGCGCCGGAATCCGGTGCACGATCGCTTCCAAAATTTCGTCGATCCCGGTCCCCATTTTCGCGCTCGCGTGAATCGCTTCCTCTGATGGGATCGCGAGGATTTCTTCCAATTGTCGATGCACGGACGCGACGTCGGCGTTCGGCAAATCGATCTTGTTGATCACCGGCACGATGGTCAGGCCTTGCTTGTGCGCGAGATGTACGTTCGCCACCGTCTGCGCTTCCACGCCTTGCGCGGCATCGACAATCAAGAGCGCGCCTTCGCACGCTGCTAACGATCGCGAAACTTCATAGGCAAAATCGACATGCCCCGGCGTGTCGAGAAGGTTCAGGCGGTACATTTCGCCCGACTTCGCGCGATATTTCATCGTCACCGGATGCGCTTTGATCGTGATCCCGCGCTCGCGTTCGAGATCCATGGAATCGAGCAACTGGTCCTGCTTGTCGCGCTCGTGAATTGTCCCTGTCGTCTCGAGCAATCGGTCCGACAACGTTGTTTTGCCGTGATCGATGTGCGCGATGATGCAGAAATTGCGCGTCAGTTCGATTCCCATGAAAGCCGCACTATGCGGGGCCGCGCGTCATGGGTCAATTGTAGGGCAGGCGCTTCGCCTGCCGAACTTTCGAATTGGCAACCGCTGCGGTTGTCCTACAACGAACATCGACATCATGCCGAAATTGATTCTCACCACTCAAGCACAGGGCAAAGTCGCTTACGAATTTGCCGAACGCTTGATCACCATCGGTCGCGCGCCCGACAACATGATCGTGATCGACGATCCGTCGGTCTCGAATCGGCACGCGCAGTTGGAGTTGACCGGTGAAATTTATCGCCTCAAAGATCTCGATTCGACCAACGGCACCAAAGTCAACGGCGTTCCGATCACCGAAACGGCCTTGCGTTTCGAGGACCGGATTCGTTTCGGCGCAATCGAAGCGCGATTCGAGCCCGATGTCCGCGGCTCGCAACCGCTGCCGAAGCTGGAAGCAATCGAGGCGCGACCGGCCGAGTCGAGCGCGGCCCCGTCCAGTTTCGGAAACGCTTCGCCATTCCGGCAAAGATCGACATCCAGCGATCGGTTGCGCCTTGTCATTCTAAGTATGGCCGCAATCGCGCTGCTCACGTTTCTTGGGAGCATGATCGCGGTGTTGCTCATGCGCGCGCCCTGATTTGTCCCTACCATCGGCGAAAATCTGGGTAATCTGTGGATGAATGCAGAAACGCTTATTGCTTTTCGACATCGACGGCACCCTGATTCATTCCGGCGGCGCCGGCGTTGAGGCGCTCAAGCTTGCTCTCAAAGAGCGCTTCGAAATCAACGACGATCTCCACGATATCGAAATCGCCGGGATGACCGATTCCGGAATCGTGATCAGCATCCTGAACAAACACAAAATCCCGACCACCGCCGAAAACATCGCCGCGTTTCTCGATAGCTACGTGCATTTCCTTTCGCTCGAATTGCCGCGCCGCAAAGGAAAACTTCTTCCGGGTGTGTTCGAGTTGCTCGAACGACTGAAAACGCGAAAGCATCTCGTGCTCGGCCTGCTCACCGGTAACGTCTCGCGCGGCGCGCAACTCAAACTTGGTCACTACGGCGTCTGGCATTTCTTTGAATTCGGCGCCTTCGCCGATGACCACCACGATCGGAATGAACTCGGCGCATTTGCCCGCGCCCGAGCGCAAGAAAAACACGGCCGCGAATTTTCCGAGGACGAGATCGACGTCATCGGCGATACGCCGCGCGATATCGCCTGCGGAAAAGCGCTCGGCGCCCGCACCATTGCGGTCGCCACCGGCACCTGGAGCCGAGAAAAACTCGCGGAACATCAGCCCGACATTTTGATCGATGATCTTTCCAATGTTGACCGTCTAATTGATACGCTCGGTTGGTGATCGACCGGCGATGCTTGGGAGAAATGAGAAAGACAGGGCCAATTTCGCGTCCTATGCCACGACAAGAACAACCAAATGTTTTGCCGCTCGAGGGCGAAATCGACCTCCACGTTTCACCGGAGGTTGCGGAATCGTTGCGTACCATGATCGCCAAGAAGCCGAACGTCGTGGTTGTCGATCTTACCAAAGTGACTTACCTCGACAGCTCCGGCCTCGCCGTCCTGATTGAAGGAATGCAAAATGTCCAGGAATACGGCGGCACCTTTGCTCTCGCCGGTGTTCAGGAAAGCGTCCAACACATTCTCGAAATCGCCCGCCTCGACCAGGTCTTTCAAATTTTCCCCGACGTCGACTCGGCGCTGGCGGCGAAATGAGCGTCAAAAGAGTAGTGCCGGACATTGTATCGGCGCGAATCGAAGAAAGCCGCAAATTCTACACAGAGTTCTTAGGTTTCGATGTCGCCATGGACATGGGTTGGGTGTTGACGTTCGCGTCACCGAGTAATCCGACAGCTCAGATTACTCTCGTTCGAGAAGCCGAAAAAACGAAGCCACAGCCGAATTTATCGATCGAGGTTGATGATGTTGACGCCGCGCACGGCAAGGCCGTTACGCTTGGCCTTCAGATCGTGTATCCGTTGACCGACGAGCCGTGGGGCGTTCGTCGCTTCTTTGTCGCTGATCCGAATGGCGTGATCATCAACGTGCTGAGTCATAGGGCTCGGCCTAACTAGGCGCTCCAGCCAAGGGCGCGTTAGTAAACCGTTGCTATTTCGGAACAAAATTTGCTGCAAATTTCGGTCCAATGCCGCAACCCGACCCCGCAAACGTTCTGCCGCTCGAGGGCGAAATCGATCTTCATGTCGCGCCGCGATTGGAAAGCTCGCTCGCCCGGATTACCAAGAAACGTCCTTCCCATGTCGTGGTCGATCTTTCCGGCGTCACGTTCATCGACAGCTCGGGACTGGCCGTTCTGATCCGCGCGCTGCAGGATATCCAAAAGTACGGCGGCAAATTACAGCTCTCCGGAATCACCGCCGAGGTCCGCTCGATTTTCGAAATGGCGCGCCTCGATCAGGTTTTCCTGATCGATCAGCGCGACGACGAACTGCTCGCTGCCGACTGAAACAAGATCTTCAGCGTCGCCGTGACATTAGCTGAAATGTCGAACTGCGATGCGCGCTCGGCGGTTGTCGATCTTGCGGAAGCGCGACGCGATTCGTCGGACCAGAATCGAATGGCGTCGCGTAACGCGGAGACGTTATTTGCAAGATCGACAATTGATCCCTGAACGCCGTTCTCGATGATTTCGCTGAAGCCGTTGTCGCGCGTGGTGATTACCGGCAATCCGGAGGCGAGCGCTTCCAGACACGCGTTTGAGAATGGATCGTAAATGCTCGGCAAAATAAAAACGTCGGCCGCCGCATAAATCGGCCGGAGATCGGCCACTTCGCCGAGAAAGCGCACCGGTTCTTTGGTAAAGAATCGTCTCGGTCTGTAGGAGCGCGCGTCTCCGCAACCAGCCACCAGCAAACGCAATTTGCGGTCGCGGCAGAGCTCAAACGCTTCAATCGCGAACCGCAAGCCTTTCCGTTCCCAACCGGATCCCGCGAAGAGCAGCGCGATGTCATCCGGCTTCAATTTCAAATCATTTCTTGATTTTTCGCGCAGCGCCGGATCAAAACGAAGCTTTTCCAACGGTACGCCATTGCGGACGATGTCGATCTTGTCCGCGGGATAGCGGTAAAGATCGACAATCTCCTTTTTCACCATTTCCGAATTAGCGATGACGCGGCCCGCGCCGCCTTTCGCAAAGAGCGACCCTTCTAGTTGCAAGATGTCGCGGTGCTTCCGATTGATCCCGCGAACAAATCGTTGCAGCGGCATTTCAAATTTTCTTCGGCGGTTCAGCCACGCCTGATGCACGCCATCGCCCGCGCGGTAAACATCGCAGCGCCCGACGCGCTCGAGACTCATCAAGACATCGTAGGGAATTTGCGGACGCAACTCTTCGAGCTCATCGGCGAACCCGATCGCCGAACTCGCCTTCACGCGTGTGACCGAACCGAAACTCCACTCATTGGCCGGCCAATCATCGGTCGCAACGAGCTGCGCCGTGTGGCCAAGATCGACAATCCCCTGCGCCAGTCGCTTCAAATAAGCTTCGGCGCCGCCGCTCGGCGAATAGCCGCGGCGCACGAAAGCGATTCTTAGTTTGCCGTTCGACATTTCAGCCTTACCAATCTTGTCATTCCGAGCGAAGTCGAGGAATCTCTTACTATTTCAGAAACATCTAGAGATGTCTCCCATTCGACTCGCTACGCTCGCTCAGGGCAGGCTTTCATCATGACGGCTTATGCCGCTATTAACTGGATGCAACGTCACGTTGCCCGCTAGACATGACACAAATGCAGTCATCGCAAAGTTCTGTGTCAACGCTACCCGTTCTGCCGAAGAGTTTGCTCTATTCGATCTTCGCGCGAATCGGCGGGCCCGGGCTCGACACCGATTCGTTTGAAGCGTTGCGCGCTTCGTATCGCGGCAAATTTCTTGGCAAAGCAGTCGCTTACGACAATCGCCAACGCGAAATCCCTTCGCGTTTCATTCAATCGCTTCGCTGGCATCCGGTCCGGCTGCTCTCGTTTCTCGATCGCCCTTATTATTATGGGGCGAAGAAGAAATACCTCGATTGGATCGCGTCCCGCCATCTCGAGAGCGGCCGCTACGATTTCCTTCACAGCTGGTCGGGTGATTGCCTGGAAACGCTGCGCGTGGCGACGAAGAAAAAAATTCCTTCGCTCATTGAAATTCCGACCTGGCATCGGAGAAGCCAGCGAACAGAGGTCAGCGGTCAGAAGTCAGAAGTCAGATCAACACCAACATCTTGGAAATCGCGCTTCCTTTTGGAGCGGGAAAGATTTCTCGAAGAATACGAACTGGCGACGCTGGTCGTTGTTCTTTCCGAAAAGGCGGCCGAGTCTTTTCGCGTCGCCGGTTTTCCCGATGAAAAATTATTTTATCTGCCACGCGGCGTCGACACCGAACGTTTCAAGCCGGGAACGCGTCCGTCGATTTTCCGCGCAATTTTTTCGGGCGCGCTAATCGAGCGCAAAGGGATTCATCATCTGCTCGAAGCGTGGCACCGGCTCAACCTACGCGATGCCGAGCTCTGGTTGCTCGGCAGTGTCCACGATGAGGCGAAGCCGTATCTGAAAAAATTCGGGCTCGAGAACATTCGCGTTCTCGGTTTCAAACGCGATCTCGAGAATTATCTCAATCAAGGATCGGTTTACGTTTTTCCTTCGCGTTTGGAAGGCAGCGCCAAGACGATTTACGAAGCGGCCGCATCCGGGTTGCCGATGATTACCACCCGTGAAGCGGGCGATGTCGTGCGCGACGGCGTCGAAGGAATCATTGTCCAACCGGGAGATGTCGATGCAATCGCGGCGGCGATTGAGCATTTGTATCGCCATCCCGAGATTGTCGCGAGCATGAGTGCCGCTGCGCGACAGCGCGCGGTGGAAAATTTCACCTGGGACCATTATCGGACGCGTTTGTTAGGCGCGTACGAGCGAGCGATCCAGTTATCCAATTGAAGATTCTACTCATTCAGCTCAAACGCATCGGCGATCTGATTCTGACCACGCCGGCGATCGCGGCAGTGCGCGAGAAACTCCCTGACGCGCACTTAACACTCGTGATTTCATCGGAGGGCAAAGCGCTCGCGCCGGCGATTGGCGGCGTTAACAAGCTTTTGGTCATGCCTCGCGGTTTCGGCGGATTTGAAACCATCGCCGCGATCGCGGGTGGCAAATTCGATTATTGCGTGGATTTCACCCGGAACGATCGCTCCGCGCTGCTCGTCCTTCTCTCGCGCGCGAAAAAGCGGATCGTCTCGTTTCGAATCAAAGTCCGCTCGAAGTTTCGAACACGTTTCTACAACGAATTCGTCGAGCACCGAATGCGTGACATGCACGTGATCGATTATCACCTCGCGCTGCTCGAACCACTTGGAATTTCCAACGTTTCCCGCGCGGTCCGGTTGGAATTGCCAAGAAGCGCGCGCGAAACAGCCGACGAATTGTTGAGCGCGCACAATATCAGAAGAGACTTCATCGTTTTTCATCCCGGCTCGGCGCGGGTCGAGAAATTTTGGAATGCGCAGCGATGGGCGGACGTGATTAACCACGCCTCCGACAATCACGATGTCGATCTTGTAATGACCGGCGGATCGTCGCCGCTTGAGCAAACACACATCAGCGACATCAAATCAGAAGTGCGGCACCGCGTGGTCGATCTTTCCGGCAAAACCGATTTGCTCACACTCGCGGCGTTGCTCGGCAAAGCCCGCTTATTGATTACGGTGGATTCGGCGCCGATGCATCTCGGGTCGGCATCGCGGACACCGCAAGTGATCCTTTTTGGTCCGACCAATCCATTTCACTGGCGTCCGCGGGAAAGTCCGGCGTTGATTTTACAGGGAACATCGACATCGCCCTTTACCGAGTTCGTGCCTAAGCAGCCGCGGTTGGCGATGAACCAAATCTCGACGCAGGCGGTGATCGATGCTATGGAAACGCTGTTGTCGGCTCCGGCAACGTCGCCATCGTTATGAGCAAGGCAGAAGGCGCCAAAGTAAAACTCTCGTTCTGGGAAACCATGCGGACGGCATGGAAACCGTACCGGCGCCTCTACGGCTACGCCGGTCCCTACAAATGGCGCTTTGTGATCGGGCTCGCATTCGGCATCGCCTACGGTTTGGTGAACTCATTGCTGCCGCTGACGGTATTCCAGGTTTCGAATTTCGTTTTCCACGGCACCGCGCCCAATCCGCGAGCGGTGATCGCGCATCGCGAAATGTTAAACGTCGGCCCAAAGATCGATTCGATCGTTTGGGTTTGTCTCGCCATTCCGCTGGTGATGGCGATCCGGAGTCTCTGTTCCTACGGCAACGTCTATTACATGAACTGGGTGAGCAACAAAGTGGTAAACGATGTTCGTAACCAACTTTTCGCGAAAGTGATGCACCACTCGATGGATTTCTTCAATCGGATGCAAAGCGGCTATCTCATGTCGCGCATCGCCAATGACACGCGCAACATGCAGCAAGCACTGGCGAGCGTGAGCAGCGACGTGTTCAAACAACCCATCACGATCGTCGGCGCCGTGGTCGTGCTCCTCCTGATGGATTGGAAGTTTACCTTGGTGAGTCTCGTCCTATTTCCGATTTGCATCTTCCCAATCCGCGTCTTCGGTCGGCGTGCGCGGGCGGCGGTGCAACACGAGCAAAAGGGCGGCGTATTAATGTCCGTAACGATGCAGGAGAGTTTCGCCGGCATTCGAGTCATCAAATCATTCGCGCGTGAGGAGCAGCAGGAAAAAATATTCCGGCGCGGCGCGCAACAATCGTTCGCTCATACCATGCGCACGGTGAAAGCCACCGAAGCCGTCGGACCGCTCGTCGAAATCATCGCCTCGATCGGTGTCGGCATCGCGCTTTTGTATGTTTACGCGGCTAACCTCTCCGCCGGTCGCTTCTTCGGACTGATCTCCGGAATCTTCATTATTTATGAGCCGATCAAGACCCTGAGCAAACTTCACATCGTGATGCAGCGATCGCTCGGCGCGACCACCCAAATCTTCTCGATCCTTGATTCGGTGCCGGCGGTTCAAGACGCGCCCAACGCCGTTCAACTGGTTTCTTCGCAAGGTCGGATCGACTTTGAAAACGTAACCTTCCGCTACTCGACCGGCGTCACCGACGCGGTGCGCGATATTAATCTGCAGATCGAGTCCGGCAAGACTTATGCGCTCGTTGGCGCGAGCGGCGCGGGTAAGAGCACCATTCTCTCACTGATCTTGCGCTTGTACGATCCGGTCTCCGGCGCGGTCAAAGTTGACGACCACGACTTGCGAACGCTGACCCAAAAATCTTTGCGAGAGCAAATCGGTCTCGTTACCCAGGAAACATTTTTGTTTCACGACACGATTTTCAAGAACATCCAGTTCGGCCGGCCCGATGCGACTCCGGAAGAAGTTTACGCGGCTGCGCGGACGGCCTTCGCCCACGAATTTATTTTGGCTCAGCCCGACGGCTACGACACGGTTATTGGCGATAAAGGTTGTCTCATCTCCGGCGGTCAGCAACAGCGCCTCGCCATCGCGCGGGCGCTTCTCAAAAACGCGCCCATTCTCCTACTCGATGAGGCGACTTCGTCGCTCGATACCGAATCGGAGAAACAAATTCAGAAGGCGCTCGAGAAACTCGCCGCCGGGCGCACCGTGATCGCAATCGCGCACCGGCTCTCCACGATATTGTCGGCCGACCAAATCGTCGTGCTCGATAGCGGTAGCATCAAAGAAATCGGCACTCACGCCGAGCTCCTCGAAAAATCGGGTTACTATCGTCGCCTTTACGATCTGCAATTTAATCAGGCACCCGAAGGAATCTCGGAAGCCACATCCGAGCCGGACGTGCTCGCTGAAGAACTCGTTTAATCTTTCCGCCCGCACGAATGTAAGATCGACATCCAACCCGACCAATGCCCTTCAATTTCGATCTTCACACTCATTCGTTTTTTTCCGGCGACGGAGTTTCCAGTCCCGAGGATTTGATCGCGGCCGCGCGCGCGAAAGGTTTGCACGGCATCGCCATGACCGATCACAACACCTGCGAGGCGGTAACTTACATGCTCGAAAAAGGTTTGATGCGTGTCGACGGCCAGCCGGTCGACGGTTTTCTCGTTTTGCCCGGTGTCGAAGTCACGACCGCCGATGGCCACCTGCTTTGCATCGGCGCTCAGCTGCCTTACTTGAAAGGAAAACCGGCACGCGAAGTTTGCGAAATGATTCATCAACGTGGCGGCCTCGCCATTCCGCCGCATCCCTACGATTTATTCCGCGCCGGCATCCGCTTTTCAGTTCTAGAGACGCTCCCGGTTGATGCGATCGAGGTTTTTAACGCCGCCACCACGCTGCGCCGCTATAACCGTTACGCGTTCAAGTACGCACAGGTCCGGAATTTGCCCATGGTCGCGGCCAGCGACGCGCATCACGCCGCGGCCGTCGGCACCGCTTACACCATTTTGAACACAAACGATTTCTCGGTGAAAGGGATTCTCGCCCAGATCCTCAAGAGCAATGAGCTCAACCAAAGATATCTCACGCCGCGCGATAGTCTTCGCAAGACTTGGAACAATTGGTTGCGGCTTCGTCGCCGCAAAAAAATTCCTGAGCTCGCAACCAAAGATCGCAACGGCGGCCCGCGCTTCTAAATTGTTTTCTACTTTCTAATTTCTACTCCCTCCTTTTTTTCAAATGCCTGCCTACATAATTGTCGAAATCGAAGTCGTCGATCCAGTCGGCTACGAAGAATACAAAAAGCAGGCCGCGGCAACCGTTCATCAATACGGCGGCAAGTACATCGTCCGCGGCGGCAAGACCAAGGTGCTCGAAGGCGATTGGAACCCGAAGCGCATTGTTGTGCTTCAGTTCGAGTCGATGGCGCGCGCCAAAGAGTGGCTCAATTGTGAGGAGTACCGCGAGCCGCGCAAAATGCGGCACAAGACCGCCAAGACCAACATGATTCTGGTCGAAGGCGTTTAGCTAGGCGTTGTAGCCGCAAACCTGCGACTCGAACTACGGACCAGGATCGGGAGATTTATCAAATCCTGACGCAAACATTTTTTTGATGCCGGCGTCTGACCCACGCCCGAACGAGTTCGGCGTGCAGAAGAAATCGAATCCCACGTTGTCGCGCATAACGTTGCCGTCCAGCAGCGTGGCAGTTGAAAGAGCTTGGACGCGCATGCCATTGCCGCCGTTATTTGTGATGGACGTGTTAAGAACGCGTGACGATGCGTTATCGGTCAGCAACACTCCAATGCCGGAATTATTGACAATCTGAATATCGCCGGCCTGCGAGCCCGTTAACTGCAAATGTCCGCCTGTCACGAATACCGCGGTGCCACCAGATGCACCATTACCACGAATGGTTACCCTGTCTTGCAGCCGAACCATCCCGCTAAATTGGCGAATGGCGAAGGACGTATTTCCTTCCATTAGCAAGGGTCCTCTCAGGAAGACATTAACGTCCCGAGTTTGGATGCCAGTGCCGTTATTGATAATTTTACGGACATCTCCATCCTCGCAGCAGCTCTTGATCTCGCCCGATTCGCCAAGGATACCAACATCATTGTTTTGAATAACGGTAGCGCCATGGATTCTGAGTGATCCCGAACGTAAGAATATCCCTTGGGAGTTATTCTGTATGATTGTTGTGGCCGATGAAAAAGGAGCGCTGTTAATGCTTACGGCCGAATTTCCATCCACCCGCACTCCGATTGGGTCGTTTTGTTGGACGATGCTGTCTGAGATGCTGACGGTGGACATTTCGTTGATGAAAAAGCCCAGGCTCGCGTTTTGAATGACGCAGCCCGTCACCCCGATGGCTTCGCCATTGGAAATACGCACCGCTTCCACTCCGCTGGGATTTCCTGATATCGCCAAATTTTGAAAGGCAATACTCGTGGATTGTCCGACCGTAATCACAGCTGAACCAAGCGGAAGGCCTGGATCCGAGATCGATGCTCCGGAAGAGCCAGCGACCGTGAGATTCTTGCGTTGAAAAATGCTTATCGCCCCTGGGTAGTTTCCAGCGGCAACGTTGATTGTGTCACCATCAGCCGATTTGTTAACGGCCGCTTGTATTGTGAGACAGGGATCGCCCGGTGTATGACATGTGTTAGCGTCGTTACCATTTGTTGCGACGTATAGATTTGAAGCCGACGCGCATGAAATGCGCACGGCGAATAGTCCGATGGCAGAGAGTAGTATTATTCTGTGAGTTGGGTACGGCTTCATTGAATCTTCCTTCTTGGTTTAAATTGCGAATCAAACGCTTATTCGCGGTTGCCCGGCGGGAAGAGCGCCGGCAAACGCCTACGAACTCAACCGCGCGCCAAGTCTGTGAAACGCGTGAAATGTTGTAAAGAAAAATCC
This sequence comes from Chthoniobacterales bacterium, assembly GCA_035635435.1. Lineage (GTDB taxonomy): Bacteria > Verrucomicrobiota > Verrucomicrobiia > Chthoniobacterales > UBA10450 > AV40. The sequence goes on from DASQBB010000062.1 coordinate 49,895, forward strand.
GTTCAAAACGTAGGATCTCCTATGGTGCCAGCGTTTTAGTCAACCCCTTCGGATCGGTTACCGGTGCTTTGCAGGTGAAATTCTCGCAGACGTACGCGGCGGGTTTGCCCTCGAGTGGTGACATCGCGCCGATAGCCTCATTTTTTTCAGCCGCGCAAAATGCGCCACAAGACCGCCAAGACCAACATGATTCTGGTCGAAGGCGTCTGACGAATTCTAACGCTGCGCCGGAACGGTCGACGCAACTTCGTTGAACAAGCTCTCGACATCGCGCTTGCTGTAAAAATTCCAGATCGGTCCGTCGCGTCCTAGCAATCGCCGGCCCAAGTCCATCATTAATGCGCGGTCGTAATATTTATTGAGATTCTTTGAACTGAGATCTTCATCCAATTCCGCCGCCGCCGGGAAAAATTTCGCCAGCTCGCGTCCGCGGGAGGCGATCAAGTCCTCGTATTTAATTAGAGCGCCCTCCGGCAGGAAGCGCCGGAAGCGGTCGTAAAACCATTCCAAAATGTGAATTTGTCGCTCGATCGGATCGGATTTGGCCGCGAGCTCGCGCGCAAGATCGACATCGAGCTTTTCGCCGATCGGCAAATGTCCATCTTTCAGCGGAAACCAGTCGAGACTGTTCCAGGAAGCAATTGTCGCGAGCGGATTGCGGATAATCGCGAAGCATTCGAAATGCTTGGACAAAGTTTCGATTAACGCGGTGAACGCCGCCGGATGTTTGATCGCGAGCGTGAAGTCTTTTGAAAGTGGTTTGCCGATCTCAATTCGACCGTGCTCGGTTTGTCGCGTTCGTTTACCGCCGCGATCGACGGCCGCAGAATTATCGCGAACTTTTCCGCCCACGTGCTTGGAAATCGCAAATTTGTGTTCATGCAAAGATTTCCGCGACTCCGCACAGAAATCTTCAATCATCTTTACAATTTCGTCGCCGCCGTCCCGGCATTCCGCAAACTCCCACACGTTCATCGGCTCATGGAGCGCGACGACGTCAGGCAGCTTGTTCAGCAGCGAACAAACCAGCGTCGTGCCGGATCGCGGCGTCCCGGTGATCAGCACATTGCGCATGGCTAGCTTAGCGACTGGAGAGCAAATCACGCAGCGCTTTCGGATCGGTCACGGGCGCCTTGCAGGTAAAGTTTTCGCAGACGTAGGCGGCCGGTTTGCCGTCGACCATCAACATCCCGCGGACCGCTTCGTTTCTCTCGCCAAAATACTTCTGGCCTTCAGCGCCATCGGCGAGGATCAGAATTTTGTTCGGCAAGAAATGTCGATGGACTTCTTTGAGCAGCGCTTTTGTTTCCGACGCATCATGTTTTCCCGCGATCACAATTTGTCGGGGCTTGCTTAAACTAAAATCGAGCGCGACGAGCATTTGTGGCATCGCGCTCGCGAAATGCGAAAGCGTTGGCGCAAATGCGTCGATTGTTTTCCGGGCGCGTTCGTCCAGTTTTTTGTCGTCGCGAAATTGCGCGAGTCGCAAAAGATTCAACGCAGCGATTGAGCTCGCTGCCGGTTCAGCGCTGTCGTTGTCGTCCTTCATCCGGAGGACGACGCTCGCGTCTTTGCCGCTCGTGCTAAAATAGCCGCCGTTCTTCTCGTCATAGAACAAGCGGTCCTGCGTTGCTTCCAACTCCATCGCAAACTTCAACCACTTAACGTCAAAGGAGGCTTCGTAAAGATCGAGAAGCCCTTGAATGACGAACGCGTAATCGTCGGCAAAGCCTTCGATCTGACTACGACCTTCGCGATAATTGCGAACGAGCAATTTGCTCTTGTCGTCGTAAAGATTTGCGCGCAGGAATTTCGCCGCCCGCATCCCGCTTTCAAGATAACGTGACTCGTCTAAGACTTGCGCCGCGCGTGCATATGCCGAAATCATCAAGCCGTTCCACGCGGCGATAATCTTGTCATCCAAATGTGGTCGCGGTCGTTTGTTTCGGATCGACAATAACTTCTCACGACTGCGCGTGAGCGATTGTCGAATTTCATCGTCGCTCTTTTTGAAATGCTTCGCCGTCTCGGTAATCGTGTGCCGCTGAATCAGAATGTTTTTGCCGCTGAATTCGTCCTGGGGATCGCTTCCTTCCGGCGCGTTCCCGTGCGGTTGCACGCCGTAGTGAAACTTGAACACCGCGGAATCGTCGCCGAGAGCGACGTCGATTTGTTTCTCGGTCCAAACATAAAATGCGCCCTCGCCGTGCTCGGGTTTCCCATGTTCGAAAAGGCTATCGGCATCCTCAGCGGAAAAGAATCCGCCTTCCTTTGAAGTCATGTCAAGGGCGACGTAATCCAGAATATCGCGCGCGACGTCGGCGAATTGTCGATCTTGAGTTATCTGAAACGCGTCGATGTATCCATTCGCGAGCTGCGCCTGATCGTAAAGCATTTTCTCGAAATGGGGCACGTGCCAGTAGCGATCGACCGAGTAACGATGAAACCCGCCGCAGAGATGATCGTGCATTCCACCGGCGGCCATTTTGCGAAGCGTGACCAAATCCATCTCGAGCGCGTGCTTCCCTGATTCACTTTTCGGATCGCGCGCATAGAATCGCGTCAGAAAATTCAATGCGACCGGCCGCGGAAACTTCGGCGAGGTGCCGAAGCCGCCCTCCTTGCCGTCGAAACTCCGAGAAAGTTGTTCGTAGGCAGTTTGAAAAAGCTGGTTGTCGATCTTGGCCGCGGTTTGCGGTTGCGCGTTCTGCGATTCACGAAGTGCCTCCACAATCTTCGATCCCTGATCGGCAATTTTTTCGTGGTCCTGCTTCCAAGCGGCCGCGATCCGGTCGAGAACTTTTGGAAAAGCAGGCTGACCGTAGCGATCTTCCGGCGGGAAATATGTTCCGCCAACAAACGGTTTCAGATCGGGCGTGAGCCAGACACTCATCGGCCAACCACCGCCGCCGGTCGTCGCCTGGACGAACGTCATGTAAACACGATCGACATCCGGCCGTTCTTCGCGATCGACTTTGATGCTCACAAACTCGCGATTCATGATCGCAGCCGTCTCTTCGTTCTCGAACGATTCGTGCGCCATCACGTGGCACCAGTGACAAGTTGAATAACCGATCGAGAGAAAGATCGGTTTGTTCTCCCGTCGCGCCTTGGCGAAAGCTTCTTCGCCCCACGGATACCAATCGACCGGGTTATGGGCGTGCTGAAGAAGATAAGGCGACTTCTCGCGCGCGAGTCGGTTGGTGTGCGTCGGGTTAGCCGGTTGAATTTCCGCGGCCATGGGAGTTGGTGTCACTGATCAACTTAGCTTGAGAACGCGAAAGCGGAAGCAGTTGTAGCGGTGCTTGTTCTCAAGCACCGAATTAAATAGACAGGCGCTTGGCACAAGCGCCTCTACAACTCCGATCGAATGGATTCGACACAACTCATCCTTCTTTGTTTCGCGATCGCGGTAATCGCGTTTCTCTATTCGTCAGTCGGGCACGCGGGCGCGTCCGGTTACATCGCGACCATGACTTTATTTGGACTCGCGACCACCGTCATTCGGCCGACTGCGCTCGTCCTGAATATTTTGGTGGCAATAATCGGTTCGTTCCAATTCTGGCGGGCCGGGCACTTTTCATGGAAACTTTTTTGGCCGTTCGCGCTCCTTTCAATTCCTGCCGCATATTTCGGCGGTTATCTTCAACCTCCAGCGGGCGTGTTAAGAATTCTGATTGGGATCGTGCTGCTTTTCTCGGCAGCGCGTTTGATCTTTCGCCGCGGCGATCCCGCCGAAACAGTCGCTCCATCGAAACCAACTGCCGTCGGCATTGGAGCCGGCTTGGGATTTCTCTCGGGTTTGACCGGAACCGGTGGCGGAATTTTCCTGACGCCGCTTCTTTTGTTCTGCCAATGGGCGCACATTCGCCAGGCCGCGGCGGTGTCCGCGCTGTTCATCCTGGTGAACTCAATCGGTGGACTGGTCGGATACTTCGCCGCTGTTCATTCCCTCCCAACGCTCGGAGTTACGCTCGCCATTCCGGCGATTATTGGCGGCGCAATCGGCTCCCATCTTGGAAGCCGGCGCTTCCCTGTCCGCGCCATTTCAATTCTACTCGCAATCATCCTGACAATTGCCGGCAGCAAACTAATTTTTACGAGGTGACAATTCCACCTTGGGCGCGTTCTTCGGCGACCACGGATTCAATCCAAAATCCGAGTCGGTGATTTTCTGTCGCGTTCTCTGCAAAAGATCGATCAGCGCCGAGACATCGAGCGCGTGATGTTGCGGCGCGAACGCCGCCAAATTTTTCTCCGCCAACTCAAAGAGTTTAACCGCCGGTCGCAAACGGCGGCTATGTTTCGCGTGCGTCGGATGTTCAAAATTCTTCTTCAAATGCACGAACGCGCCCGCCGCCTGGATCAGGCCTTTGAAAAAATTGTCGTCCGCGGTGTCGTTGTTGAGCCAAAGCTGTTCCAACACGTCGTGCGCCTCGTAGTAAAGCTGCTCGTTCCAGCAGCGAAAATAAGCGCGATAAAATGGATGGCTCGCGATGTTGCCGGAAAGAGCCTCCTTTGCCGAAGCGGCTCCGGCGGCCAGGTCGACATCGTCGCCTTCAAGCTCGCGCACGAACCGCGAAATCCTCTCGCCTTTGCTCATGAAGGGCTTAATTTCATCACGCCTCAGATGATGGGCAAACCGACTTTTCCGGAGGGTCACGAAAGCGTTCGGGACCGTAGCCAAGAATGACGCTGGTGGCGCTGGCAATTATTCTCGCCGCAATCGCCGGACTCATTTTTTTCTCCGCGCTTTTTTCGGGACTGGAGACCGCGCTTTTTTCCCTCCGCCCGCATCAATTGCGCCGATTGGAGGAAAATCATCCCGCGCTGACCGGTTTCGTCCAACTTTTTCGCGATAAACCGCGGCGCGTTCTGAACGTGCTCCTCCTCGGCGACGGCCTGGTCAAAGTGCCGCTGGTCGTGCTTTGTCTTTTTTTTCTCTGGCGCGGGCCGCTTGCCGGAAGTTTGCCGCAATGGCTGGCCGCGATCCTGATTTTCGCAATTGTCGTCTTGCTCTGCGATTTGATTCCAAAACTAATCGCGCTCGCTGCCCCGTACCGACTCTCGACCATCGGCGCATTCACGCTTCAAGCGTCGGTGCGTTTGCTCGATCGCGTCGGACGCGCGCTCGAGCGCGTCAGCACGGTGATTGTCGATCTTCTCACGCCGGTGCGGCTGCGAACGCGCGCGCGATTGAGCGACGAAGAGCTGGGGACCCTGGTCGAGATCGGAGAAGAGGAAGGGGCGCTGCACGAAGCCGAGGGCGAGATGATTCAGGAGATCATCAAGATGGGCGACAAGACGGCGAAGGATTGCATGACGCCGCGCGTCGAGACTTTTACGTTGGCAGACGACGTCACAAACGAAGAGGCGATCGCGCAGTTAAAAGAAAAACGCTACCGCCGCGTTCCCGTTTACGCCGATACGCCGGACAACATTGTCGGCATCATCGACGTCAAACTGTTCCTGCTCGATCCGTCGGAGCATTACACCGAGATGTTGCTCGCCCCTTCGTTCGTGCCGGAAACAATGCGCGCACTCGACCTGCTCAAACTTTTCCTGACGCATCCGCAATCGCTCGCCATCGTGGTCGATGAATTTGGCGGAACCGAAGGCATCATCACCATGTCCGACATCGTAGAGGAAATTCTGAGTGACGCGGCACCATCACGCGGAGATGTCGATCTTTACATCGAGCCGCTCGAAGACGGAAAATTTCTGGTCAGCGGTCACGCGCGTCTGGACGATTTGCGAGAACACCTCGGTTTTGAATTGGAAGCCGACGGAATCGACACCATCGGCGGCCTCGTTTTCAACCGCCTCGGCTATTTGCCGCAGGCTGGCGCCAAGGTCGAACTGCCGCGGCTCGCGATAACTGTCAGACGCACGAGTCGAAAACGAATCGAAGAATTGCTCCTGGAGAAAACAACCTGCCTGGAGGATCAAACGGACGCTGACACCGCCGCCGCATGAGAGACGTTTTCATTATCGTGGGTTGCTGGGCGATTTCGTTTCTTTTCAACGGAATCGAAGCCGGACTGACGTCGATCGATCCGGTCCGGTTGCGTTACCATGTGAAATTGAATCGGCCGGCGGCGGTGCGTCTCGACCGATTGCTAAAAACACCGGAGCGTTTGCTCGTCACCGTTTTGTTGGTCACAAACTTCGCGGACATTCTGGCCCTGCTTCTTCTGACCCGTCTTCTCGTTTCACGATTCGGCACTCTTGGTTTCGCTCTAACCATCCTGATCGCATTGCCAATTTATCTTTTCGTCCTCGGCGTTTTGCCGAAATCGCTATTTCGGCGCTTCCCCTTTCGCGCGCTTTCTCCCCTCGCCCGTCTTCTTGGAATCAGCATGACTACACTCTGGCCGATCTTGGCGACGGGCGCGGCCCTCGGCCGGTTGTTTTTGCCGGCGCAAAAGAGGCGCGCTCGTTTGTTCGCCGCGCGCGAGGAATTAAAACAAATCACGGCGCAGAGCGAGCGCGAAGGCTCCCTCACCGCAACCGAGCGGGCCATGATTCACAACGTGGTCGATTTTCAAAACGTGACCGCGCGCGATGTGATGAAGCCATTGCCTAAAGTGGCCAGTTTGAAACCGGAATCGGCTATCGAGGATGTGTTTGATATCAGCCGCTCGAGCGGATTCGATCGCTTGCCCGTGATCGGCGCCAACGGCGACGCGGTCGGCCTGGTCAATGTGCTCGATATCTTACTTGATAAAGGTGAGCCGCAATCGCTCAGCCGCTACATCCGGAGAATGGTTACGGTCCAGGAAAGCGAGCCGGCCGCGCGTGCGGTCCAGCGTCTACGCGCCGCCCGGCTGGGTCTGGCCGCGGTTGTCGATCAAAAACGAAATTTGATCGGCGTTGTCACCAGTGAGGATTTGATCGCGCGACTCGTCCGCGCGTAACTCATCCATCATTCCGGCGGCGAATCTGCAAGTTTCGCGATTCCATCGCGCGTTAATCGGAACACGGTCCATTCGTCCATCGGTTTCGCGCCGAGCTTGCGGTAAAACTCAATCGCGGGCTCGTTCCAATCCAGGACCGCCCATTCCAGCCGGCCGCAGCCGCGCTCACGCGCGATTTTTGCGAGATGAATCAAGAGAGCGCGTCCGTAACCTTTGCCGCGATCTTCCGGCCTAACAAATAAATCTTCGAGATAGAGTCCCGGCCGGCCGAGCCAGGTCGAAAAATTGTGAAAGAAAACGGCGAAACCCACTGCGGTTTCATTTTCAAACGCGAGCAAAACCTCCGCCGCCGGTTTCTCACCGAACAAGACTTCGACAAGCCCTTTTTCGGTCGCAGTGACCTCATTCGGCGCGCGTTCGTAGGTCGCAAGCGCGCGAATCAATTCGAGAATGACCGGAACATCGTCAACTGTGGCTGCGCGAATCGTGAAATTATCCGTTTTCATTTCGACACTGGATTGAGCTTGTAGATTTTAAACTCGGACGTCGCTTCCACGAGCGTTGAGGTGCTTTCAACATACTGCCCGAATATCTCGTAGTAATCGAGCCACCACGCAGTATTTGAAGTGAACACAAGATAACTCGCGCCGCGTTTTCTCAATTCCTCAAGATCGACAATCGCCTGCGCGCTGTCTTTCGGTTCGCCATCGTAGATCCCATTCTTCTCCAAGAAATGCCAGCCCTTGCGCTCGGCGTAATGCAAAGTCGTCGGGTCGCCGTTATCGGCGACGACTATCAGCGCGTTCGCTGGCGTCGCCGTTTTTAAGTTCAATCCGGCATCGCGCAACGGAGCGGCGCTCGGCTTGTAAAACCCGCGCGCGTAAACAAACGCGGAAAAGCCGAATAAGATCGCCAGCAAAATCGAAAACGTGATCCTCACCGTGCGACTGGATATTTTCGAGCCGACAAAAGCGCAGGCGGCGCCGGCAAATGCGGCGGCAATCGGCACCAGCGGCAACCGATACCACGGATGCCGGTTTCCGAAACCGACGATGACAATGAAGACGATCATCGCCACGAGCCACGCATACAACGCGCCGATGCCTGCCGCGCGGTAGCCTTGGCGAAGGCGGGTCGATCGTGCTTGCCAAACGCCAAACGCGCCGAGCAAAAACAGAACCGGCGTCATCTCCGAAGTTGGAATCTGCTTCGCGATGTCCCAATACCACGCGAGCGACATGATCTTCACTCCGCCCGCGCCAAAAAAGTGATGCGGATAAAAGGTTTGCGAGGTGCGCCAGGCATGCCAATACCAGAGAATCGCCGGCACGACCGCAATTGTGACAAATGCGAGCAACTGTAGCGGCGCTCTGCGAGCGCCGAATTTTTCTCGATTCCGGCGGTCATAGACCGCCGCTACAGCAAGACAAGTAATCGGCGCGCCAATTAGAATGCTCGGCAGCTTGATTAAGATCGACAATGAGACGCAGAGCGCGCTCGCGAAGAATGATGTCGATCTTGTACGCCGGTCTAGCTCGGACTCGTCGATCCAGCGTTGGAAGAAATACAATCCGATGATGGAAAGTGCGAGCGACGGCATGTCGGGCATGAAACAGCGACTGGTCATGATCCCAAGCGGCGCAAAGCTATAAAAGGAAAGCGCCCATGTGGCCGCGATCTCTCCGAAGATTTTTCGAACCAGAAAAAAGAAGAACGGTAGCGAAAGCGCGAATAAAATGAGCGCTTGAACGCGTCCAATCCATTCGTGAACGCCAAATATTTTGTAACAGATCGCGGCCAGGAACGGCAGGATCGGAAATTCGGTGCCGACGTAACCGGGCTCATTACCCGCCCAATCGATTTGCGGACGCGCAAAATGAAAACCGCCCTGAAAATAATTTCGCGAGATCGCCGCAACGTCGCTCTGCCGCCAGCTCCAGTTGTCAATGTAGGGTCGATCGATCCAAATCAACCGAACCGCCACCGCCAGGATCGACATCAGAATCGCGAGTCGCGTCGTTCGTGTCATGGATCGCCTCTTGACAAAGCATCGGGGCAAAGTCAATCGAGTAGCTGACCCTGAATGAAGACGGCGGCTCTTGCTCTCACCCTGTGGCTCGGCTTTGCCGCGATCGGACTGCGCGCGCAAGGCGAGCCAAACTTGATTCCGGACGTGGTCGATCCGGCGAAGCTGATTCCGATTTTGCCGGAAGCCCCGGCCGGGTGGACGGCCGAAAAAGCCGAAGGCTCGAGCGACGACGTTGGCGGATTCAAAATCACGAATGTTCATCGCGATTATCGCAAGGGCGAAGGGAATGACGCGCCGACAGCCGCGATCAGCATTCTCGATTCAGTGGCGAATCCCGATTACGTGGAAGTGGCAACTGCGGGTTGGGATAAGAACAGCGAAACGCCTGACGGTTACGGCAAACCGGTGACCATTGATGGGAATCCCGGCCGCGAAGATTACGACAAGGAACAAAAGGACGCGACGCTTTGGGTCATGGTCGCAAAGCGCTATTTCGTCACAATCGAACTGCAAAAGCAGGATCCGAAAGAATTGCAGGAGTGGATCAAGCGCGTCGACCTGAAAAAGCTGGCCGAAATCAAAAAGTAACGCCGCTCGTCACTCGTCACCTGTCACTCGTCACTGCTTCTTCGCCGCTTCGCCGGCCATCGGCACGAAACGCACCGGCAAAATGGCGCGTTCGGCCAGTTCGCCGTTCTTTTTCTCGAGCAGGAAAAGTTGTTGATCGAGTCCGCTGCCGACCGGGATGACCATGCGCCCGCCTTCTTTCAGTTGTTGCGTCAGCGGCTGCGGAACTTTGTCCGGCGCGCAGGTCACGATGATGGCGTCGAACGGCGCGACTTCCGGCCAGCCCTGGTAGCCGTCGCCGATTTTTACATGCGCATTGTTGTAATCGAGTCGCGCGAGTCGCGCCGACGCATCTTTGGCCAGCGGCTCGATGATCTCGATTGTGTAAACATCTCTGGTTAATTCCGCGAGGACTGCGGCTTGATATCCTGAGCCAGTCCCGATCTCCAGAACACGATCGGTCGATTGCAAGCGCAACTGTTCGGTCATGTACGCGACGATGAACGGCTGCGAAATCGTCTGGTCGTGAGCGATCGGAAGGGCGCTATCGGCGTAACTTTGTCCGCGCATGTTTTCGGGCACGAATTCTTCCCGCGGCACCTTCGCCATCGCCGCCAGCACGCGTTCGTCACGAATACCGCGCGGCTTGAGCTGTTCCTCCACCATCTTTTGCCGCTCGCCGGCGAACTCCGAGCTCGTAGTCGGACTATGATGGCAACCAATCGAAGCCACCACCAAAGCCGCGCCCAAGAGCAATTGCGAAATTCTCCTCATCTCTTAATTATAACGCAGCCCAGCCCGTTTTGTTCCGACAAATTATTCGTGTCCTTCCGCTTCTTCATGGTTAATTTCACCGGCCTTTCATGAACGAAGACCGCAAAACGTTAGACCAACGCGCGCAAATGACAGACATCGAACGTCTTCGCCATTCCGCTTCGCATGTCCTCGCGACCGCGATTTTGAAAATTTGGCCGGAGGCGCAGTTCGCTGCCGGGCCGCCGGTCGAGAACGGCTTCTATTATGATGTCGATCTTCCCCACCGCATTTCGCCCGAGGATTTCGAAAAGATCGAGGCCGAGATGAAGAAGGAAATCAAGGCGAACCATCCGTTCGAAAAGATGGAGGTCTCGCGCGACGAAGCGCTCGCCATGGCGAAACGTGGTGAACTTGGCGCCCTTGGTGCGAGATCTGAACCGTCCAAGTTCAAACTCGACATCATCGAGAACATTCCGGCGAACGAGAAAATCTCACTCTATCGCAACGGCGATTTCATCGATCTCTGCGCCGGGCCGCACGTCATGCGGACGGGAAACATCGGCGCGTTCAAGCTCACCAGCGTCGCCAGCGCGTATTACAAGGGCGACGAAAAGAATCCGCAGCTCCAACGCATTTACGGCACCGCGTTCAAAACTAAAAAGGAGCTCGACGAATATTTCGCGATGCTGGAGGAAGCGAAGAAGCGCGATCATCGCAAGCTCGGCAAGGAACTCGAGATTTACATCTTAGACGATGACGTTGGTCCGGGTTTGCCAATGTGGCTTCCGCGCGGCGCCGCAATCATCGACGAGATAGAGAAACTCGCGAGAGAAACTGAGTTCGCCGCCGGCTATCAACGCGTCCGTACTCCGCACATCGCCCGCGAAACTTTGTACAAGAAGAGCGGTCACCTTCCGTACTATGAAGAGTCAATGTTTCCTGCAATGCAGTTGAAGATGATGCCGGAGCAGGAGCCGGAAGTGCAGAGCCTGCAAGAGGAATGGGCTGGCGATCAAGAAGACACAGCCGAGCTACAACGCCAACTAAACAAACTTAAAGAGCTGCAATCAGGATCACCTTCGGCAGAAAGCGCAGCGATTGTAGCAAAACTACAAGCACGCATCGATGCGTGGTACCGAAGGGAAGTGCACAACATTCGTGAGATCGACAGTTTCTTGACCAATGAGCGCTACTACCTCAAAGCAATGAATTGTCCGCATCACCACAAATTGTTTGCGGCGGTGCCACGGAGTTATCGCGATCTACCATTGCGGCTCGCGGAGTACGGAACCTGTTATCGCTACGAAAGGAGCGGTGAGCTGTTCGGACTGATGCGCGTGCGCTCGCTCCAAATGAACGACGCGCACCTTTATATGACGCCGGAGCAATTCGAGACTGAGTTCAACGCGGTCAACGAAATGTATCTCAATTATTTCAAGCTCTTCGGAATCGAGAAGTACTTGATGCGCTTCTCGACCCACGATCCGGCGAAGCTCGGCCAAAAATTTGTCGATGAACCGGAGCTTTGGAAAAAGACTGAAGACATGACGCGCAACGTCTTAAAGAATTCCGGAATCAATTACGTCGAAGTCGCAAACGAAGCGGCGTTTTACGGGCCGAAGATCGACGTGCAAGCGTGGAGCGTGATCGGCCGCGAGTTTTCGATCGCGACCAACCAGGTCGATTTCGCCCAGCCGCGCCGGTTCAATCTCGTTTACAAAGACAAGGACAACACCGAGAAAACGCCGATCTGCATTCATCGCGCACCGCTCGGCACGCACGAACGCTTCATCGGATTTTTGATCGAGCATTACGCCGGCAATTTCCCGCTCTGGTTGTCACCGGAACAGGTGCGCATTCTGACAATCGGCGATGACGCGAAGTTGATCGATTATTCGATGTCGATCTTGAACGAACTGCGCGGACATGAAGTTCGCGCCGAGATCGACAAAGGTACCGATCAGATCAACGGCAAAATTCAGCGCGCCGAGCAAATGAAAGTCCACACCATGTTCGTCATCGGGAAGCGCGACCTGGACGCCGATGCCGTCAGCGTTCGCGTCCACGGCCAAGGCAATCTCGGCGCCAAGCCGCGAAGCGAAGCGATCGCCGACATTTTGTTGTCGATCAAAGAACGACGGCCGTAAGTTTGAGCATGTTCCCCCGGCTGATCATTGCTGTTTGGATATTCATCTGGCTCGGACAAGTTCCGACCTCGCTGGCATCCGAAAAGCCTGGCGCATACTCAAAGCTGCCCGCCGAACAGACAATCGCACAATTATTGGAAGCGCCAGCGCCGCCAGTCGATTGGCGAGAATATCTCCGACAGCACCCACGGCAGCAGAAAGTTCCAGGAGCAGACGCACCTTTGGATGAGTTTTTGGAATACTGGCGTTACGCGCCGGATAATTCGTCACCCGATCCTCAAACGCAACAGCGCTTGCTCGAAGTCTGCGAGCACGACCCGGACGAGTTGGTTTACTTCATTCGGTTCTTTGCGAAATCGCAAGTCGAGTTACACGACCGGCTCAAGAAAATCTACGATCGCGTTTCAGCGATTCACACAGAGAGAGCTAGCGAATTGACGCGCCATCTCCACGATTGGCTAATGAAACACACTCGTTTCTTTCGAGACGAGTTTATCACAAGACTTTTCCCCGCCCGAGACGACAAGCGTTTCTCTTGGACGGAAAATGAACTCGAGACTTTAATCAATCTCGATCGCGAATCTGCTCGGAAACATCTGCTCGAACAATCGCGAGGTGCCGATGAATCGGACCGCATTTACGCTTTATCCCTGCTATTCGAATACCTCGGCGCGGACGACAAGGAATCGGAAGAATGGCGCAACGCGCTTTGCCAAACGGCTACAAACCTGAGCAAGCCTTTAGACCTGCGAGAGAAGGCGGTGTTCGGCGCAATGAAACGCAAATGGGCCGGCCAGGAACAATGGTTCGTGAAGCGCTTCGAAGATCGACAAATGCTTCATCAAGGAAAACCTGCAGAGAACAACGCGCTTGCCAGATGCGTGGCCCGCGATCCAGATCGATTAATCGGAATAGTTGCACCATTGGTAAGCGCGGGGAACGCGACCGTACGAGACAACGCCGTCCAGTGCCTGATCCAGTTCGACAATGCAGAGAATGCGCGTGCCGACGCACTTCGACCGTTGTTGCCATGGCTCGAGAACAAACAGTGGGCTCGTGACGTTAGTGGCTCTGAACGGTCGTCGCTGTTCGGTGCCTTGATGGTGACGCAGCTTCCGGAATGCGTGCCGCATCTTATCAAGTGCATTAACCGTGAGAACGGCGCGGAGTTCGAGAACGCACTGAAAGCGCTAGTGCATTATCAAGCCCGCGACGCCGTAGCTCCGATGCGGAAAAGATTAGAACGAGAGCGTAATGACGAATACCGAACTGCTTTGATGTCGGCAATGTTTCAACTAAACGGCTTGAAGTCAGTCGAGATCGCAGATTGCCTGAAGAGGTATGTCGAAAAAATTGTCGACAAGCTCGAGGAATGGAGTGGAGGCGATTACTATGTCTGGTCTGAACTCGATAAGCATGGCTTGGATTGGCGAGTCGAAGTTGGATACGAAATAGCATCGAGCGCCGTGGGCAATGATGCCGCAGCAAACGTCGTATTGGACCTGGCGCAACAAGAGGAGTCAACGAACCCAATTGCTTCTGAACACCTTTATTGTCTTGCCGTGAAATGGCCGACACCGATTAGGAAGCGCGCGATTATAGAACGTCTGAAAGCTGGCACGTTTTCACCCATTTGGATCGACACGGTCATTGATAAGAGGAGTGAGCTGGATCAAATCCTGCGAGAAGCGAGCGATCTGCACGGCTCCGCGCGGGGGATCCAAGCGAGTCTGAGCGCAGACCGGCGTTCAATCGAAGATGTTTTGAAGAGCAATGATACTGCCGCTCAAACTGCACTCTTTGCTTGCGCTCGTTTGGCGCGGGTTTCCCTACCACTTGATCTTGCTATTCACCTTCTTGATTCAAAGGAGCGAAGTCTCGCGGCTGCAGCCGACAAATATTTTGCGGAAAGCGATTCACCAATCGCACGCGCTGAAATAAGGAAACGCGCCTCGAATCAAGCGCGCGTGGTCGGAACTCAACTCAACTTTTCGGCGTTTCCGATGGAGCAAGGCGAGATTTCGCGCACCGAGAAAGAACTAAAACGATTTTTTCACGAACCAAATCCGCCGCGGGAAATCTACGCACTTTTGAGTGAAGGAAATTTTGGGAGCGATGGTCAGCGCGCTTTGTTCGTTTACGATGAGCGCAACGTGCTGCGTTGTAGCGATGGCAACGGCCGGATGCGCGAGCGCGAAGTTTCGAAGGCGGAATTCACGACGATGCGGGACTGGATCAACAAGAATAACGTCGCGGATCTTCCGCCATACAACGAAGGAGCGATGGATGGAATTCAGTTGCAGTACGTCCACGCCGCGCCCGACACCGGCGAACGTGTCTTTATGAACAATCCGCCGGGCGGTCCGATGGGCGCGGCGAAAGTTCAGCCCGGAATTACCGAGCCGCGGCCCGATCCAATTGTTTATGCCGAGTTAACTCGCCGAATGCTGAAGCTAAATGAAGTGCCGATGACGGTAGTATATCCGAAACTCAAAAAGCTTGAAGGGTACCGCGTCGTTCATGCGAAAGAGGACGGCGAAATCTCGTCATTGCGATTCCGGAATGGCCAGCTTTATGCCGGCGTGTCAGTTTCGTACGATAAACCGCTGGAATGGAGGCTGGTTAAACGCGATCAGCTATCAGATCAGTTCGAGATGGAAGCGACCGATCCACTCGAACGAAAATTCTATCCCGATTACCTCGATTGGGAAGATCGGGCAGCAAATGTGCATGAAGGAAAGTACGCGGGGAAGCGTCTTTGGCCTGGAACAAGGCAAAAGGATAAGGTCGATGCTTTGTGGGCGTCGGAGACTCAAGGAGAACCGGAACTGATTGTTCGCGGAGAGTTTTATAAGCCTTTGATTTGCCCCGGCGATGAATGGCTCATCGCTGCAAAATCAAACGGGCACGGCTGGGCCGAACCAAATGGCATCGTGCGAATCCACTTGCCGGACAAAAAGATGTTCGACGTCGATCTTCCTGCGGCCGATAACTTCGATTGGGTTGCGTGGATTGAGGCAAAGAAACGCGTCCTTTTGTACCGACAGCGCGATCCGGAAGGAAAAGCCGGACCGGAAAAACCAGAATTCTATTTGCTCGATCCAGTCACCGGCGCGCATGAAAAGGTCGAAGGCGAGATGAGACCTTTTTTCGATGCTGGTAGGCATGAACTTCAACCAACCGGCAAGCCGAACGAGTTTTGGGCCGCGCTGCACTCAAGTGTTGTCGATCCAAAGTTAACAACGACTGCGATCGGTCGTTTTGATTCGTACAATTTTCGATTCACGCCGGTCCTGGAGTTTCCCGACATGCATTTCGAGAGCGCGAGCTTTTACGTTGATAAGGAAACAAAAATAATTTGGCTCGCTGTTAACGGGGATTTGCTTGGGTTTTCATCGCCGGATTAAGCCAGCTGCCATCGCGGAAATCTCATTTCGATCAAAGAGCGGCGATCCGGGGCCTAAGCGGCGCAATCTCGAAAAAGTCGTGACTTTCGTGCCGGCACGCGGTCGAATGGGGAGAAGGAACGTATCTCAAATGAAAACGTCATCGAAAACTGTCTTTTTCTTAGTTGCATTATCGATCTTGATCGGCGTTTCCGTTGTTTGGGGACAGAACGATCCGCAGGTCGCAATTGCCAAGAAGCAAGCGGAGTTAGATCGACAACGGATCGAACTGGAGAAGAAGAGCCTCGAACTGAAACAGAAAGAGCTCGATCTGGAAAGAGCGCGTCAGGAATTTGAGGCGCAGCAAAGCGGCCGTTCGCTCAGCATGAATCTTTCCGGCGATGTGCTCTTCGATTACGACAGGGCGGCGTTGAAACCGGAAGCGGAGCAGGCATTGAAGAAGGTCGCAGTCGTTCTGTCACAATTTCCGGAGAGTAAAGTGACCGTCGAAGGTTACACCGACTCGAAAGGAACAAAGGCGGCCAACATGCAACTTTCGCGGGAGCGGGCGCAAGCGGTTAAAGATTGGCTCGTCAAAAATGGCGGAGTTCTGACGGCAAACATGTCGACGAAGGGCTTTGGTGAACAGTATCCGGTGGCTCCGAACAGGAACAAAGACGGCTCTGACAATCCACTCGGCCGCGCGCTCAATCGCCGCGTCTCGATCATCGTCGAAAAGCCAGCAGCTACGACACCGTAGCGTCGTCTTCGTCGATCAAAGTACGACGCCGCGTGGGAATTACTCTGCCGGCGATGGTGTTAGGCTGAACTGTCGCGGCTCCGGGTGACCCTTTGGATTTGCGATCCGGAATAGCGCCGCCATCATCGCGCGCCCTTCCGCCGTGAAGATCGGCGTGTGATTGGGAATGATCGCTTTCGGAACCTGCATGATCCAGTAGGGGGTGCGCCGGTCCGGCGGCTTTGCGTGAATCTGCCACCACTTGAATTGATTCGGATCGTCCTTGAGCGACGTCGCGAATCTCAGGTCGCCGTCGTAATGTTGGAGATTGTATTCGAACGCGGGATTTCGCGCTTCCTTGGTCTCGCAATCGCACTGATTAATCTTAATTGGCATCCGCGAAATTGCTTGGTCCGAAAGCGCGTTCGACGGCGGCGGCGTTTTGTCATCGATCCAATGGGTGAAAAGCTTTTCGTTATGCCCGGGGGTTTTGGTCAGATAAATATTCTGATCGGTCTCGTCGCTGGCCGTATCGTGACGATTGCCCCAATGATATTTGCGATGGGCAAACAGATTCGGAAAGAAAGTGCCGATCGGAAACCAACCGCCGGTGGCGGTGTCCCCCACCGATGTGATTGAAACGAGCAACGGCCGATTTTGATCTTTCACGTCGCGGTAACCGATGCGCGAAAACATGTCGGTCATTTCCTTGGCGTAAAGCGATTCGGCCGCGGAGTTCACCAGAAGGATCAAATCAGCGGGCGCCGTAAACGGTTCCTCACTGTGCGGCTTTGGATTGGCAATGATTCTCCCGGTCATCGCCTGCGCCATCGCTTTTTCCAAAAGTAGCCCACCGAACGAGTGGCCAATCACGACGCATTTGGATTCCGAATGTTTTCGAGCCTGGCGAATGAGCTCGAAGATTGTTTCGGTCACCGGCGTGCCAGCCACGCGCATGGCCGCGCCTTTGCGATCGAGAAAAGTCAGATAATCGAGCGGACCTTCAATCAAGCGGCCGCGCCAACCGAGATAAACGCCGTGGATCGCGAAATTTTTCGTGCTCTCGGAAATCGCCAGCTCAGAAAGCAGGCAACGAAACATTTGGACGTCGCCGGGATTTTTCCCGCCCGGCGGCCGGTCCTTGGCGTTGTGATGCCAGCCGTGAATGTAGACAACGAGCAGGACCGGTTTATTGCCGTCTTTAATTTTATTCGCGGCTCGAGCAAGTTGCCGGCGGTCCCAGAAATCCCCGCGCTCGTCAAATTCGACGAACGAAATGCGATAGCCGCGTTGGTCAGATACGCGCACCGATTCCGACGGCGGCTTTTCTCCCGAATAAAATTTATCGAGGTCGTCGATGCCAGCGACCCGATAAGGTTTGTTTTCAACACAGCCGAGCAAAAGCGCCGAAGATGCAATGATAAAAGCGAGCCGAGATCGATTCATGGCGCCGGGGGATTTACGCCGCATGTCCGCGATTTTAAGCATTCACCGGCAGATCAGGTCAAGATTTCAATTTCCGCCAGCGCAAACTTTACCAACTGTAAGTGGCAGTGCCGTCAGCTTCGCGGGAGAGTTTTGCGCCGACCACGATGGTCCTGGCCGCAGGTTTTTCCCCGATGGGAATGACTTCGACGTAAAACGAAACCGGTGCGCCTTCGGTTCGACCGGCCGCGCCCATTTCCTTCAATTGCTCCCACGCGTGTGTTCCGCTCACCGTCTTCTTCAGAAATCCTAACCTGACCAGCGCGTCGTAGGGAAATTCCACCACACCGTAATGATTTGGCGTGGCCGTGTCTTTGAGAAATCCGCGATAGACGTCCTCGCCAATCTGCTCCGACTGCAAAAGCTTGGGACCGACTTCGATCCGCACGATCTTTTTCGCCCAATCAAATTTGTGCTGCTCGATCTCATTGAAGCCGTGCACTTTTTCGTCAACGAGCGCTCCAAGTGGCGGCGGCGCGATCTTTTCTTTGGCCGGCGCATACTCGAAGTTGCAACGAATCACATTGTTGCTGGTCGGATTAATGACCGGCACTGATACGCGCCCGATATAGCGAGCCTGACCTTGCCCGTCCAGGACTAGCCAATACTGCGGCAAATCGGATTCATCGGTTTTCTCATTCACTTTGAGTCGAATGTGCAGCCACGTTGCGCCTTGCTCCTGCTTGGTCTCGACTTTTTCAAAAGGCGGCTCCAAACGCCCGGAAAGAATGGGTGTGTGCGTTAAAGTATAAAGGAGACGGTCGTCCGGAGTGCCGGGGTGAAAACTTTCGCTGCTGTCCGAGCTAGCCCACGCCCGGTCTTTAATCACAATCAAACGTCTGACCGCGCTGCCAGGTTCGGGATCCATTGTCAGATCGAAATCTTTTCCGGAAAGGAGCCCATGAAGCTTGATCGTCTTGGTAAAGGTGGCCGTTCCTTTCACTTCCCAAACGCCTTCATTCATTTTCTTCATCGCCGCCATCAGCAAGTTTTCGGGACCGGCCTCCGCGGCGAGCGCGTGTGGATTCCCCGGCGGAGCCACCACCGGCGGTTGATCGCTAATTTCGGTGTAGCTGGCATTCGTTGTTATGTAATCGCTTGCACCTTCCAAAATGCCGGGGCCGTTATAGCGGCGAATGACTGTTGGCTTGCCGTTTTCAAGTGCGATCCACCAGTTCGGCCGATCTCCTTCGTAGTGAATTTTGTCCGGCGCCTTAAAACGCACGTGCAATAAATTTTCGCTTCCGCCTTTCTCCGGCGGGACCTTTTCATGCGGTGGGATTTTTTGGTCGGCAGAAAACGTGATCGGCGTGTGCACGAGATAATAAAAACGACGATCGTTTACGTCGGCATCCTTCCAGTTTTTGCCGCCGTCTTCGCTGATCCAACTTTTGTCGCCCAAAGTGATTTGGCGCTTTGATCCATCGACTGTTTCGATTGTCAGATCGAAATCGTTCCCGGCAACAATGCCGGAAATGTTCATCTGCTTGTTCGCTTCGATGCGCGCATCAACTCGCCATGCGCGCGTCTCGGTGGCCTTTTTGGCGGCGGCGAGGATTGCTTCCGGCTTTTCCTGACCGGATGCGGTCGATTTCTTTTGCTGTTTGGCTGAAGCAAACGCAGTCGCAATTAAAAATGCGGCGGCGAACATCGACAATTTGTTCATGCTCAGTTTTTTGAACTCGACAACTCGCGCCAGCTCTTGCGCAATAAAGATGAGACCAAGCTACCCAGTTTAAAGTCGAGCAAATTCGAAAGGATCAATTATGAAACGCATTTTGTTGCTGCTTGCCCTTTTGTGCGTTGCTCCGAGCGTCCGAACGTTCGCCGCTCTGGGCAATAGTGAGAGCGAAATCGCAGAGCTCTTTGGAAAACCCGTGGATCAGGGTTTCCCCGACAAAAAGGGCATCACCACCAACATCTACCAAAAAGGAGATTATCTCATTCTGGTTCAGTTTCTCCGACATTTAAGTCTCGCCGAAAGTTACACCCGCACCGATCAACACGAGTTCTCGGAAAGAGAACTCTCTGCTTTTCTCGAAGGAAGCAGCAACGAACGAGCCTGGACTAAAAATC
Organism: Chthoniobacterales bacterium; assembly: GCA_035635435.1. Taxonomy (GTDB): domain Bacteria; phylum Verrucomicrobiota; class Verrucomicrobiia; order Chthoniobacterales; family UBA10450; genus AV40. Next base: position 69,997 of record DASQBB010000062.1, read on the forward strand.
CGAACAAATTGGAATGGGAGCGCGACGATCACAAGGCAAAGGCCTGGTGCGAAAACCTGCGCGGGCGACCAACGCTGCTCATCCAGGCCAAGTAATTAATGCGCTGACGGGTCTCGGCCTCGCCCAGATCCTAAGATCGACATCGGCGTTGAGTTCGCAGTCGATCCGCATTAACCAGTGACGTTGATGCGGCGGCATTTGCCTTTTCTTTTGATCCTCGGCGGAACGGCGATCCTCCGTTTCATCATTCTGTTCGTCTCGCAAGCGCACGTGACGAGCGACGAAGCCATCATCGGGTTGATGGCCAAACACATTTTCGAGGGCCGCTATTTCCCGTTTTATTTCTACGGCATTTCTTATAACGCCTCCTGCGCATGGGAGGCGTATCTTGCGGTCGTCCCATTCGCGATCGCGGGTGTTGGTGTTGTCGCGCTAAAAATACCGACGGTTTTGCTGTCGCTCGTTTGCCTCACTCTTTTCTACCTGATGACAAAGCGGCTCTACTCGATCCGCGTGGCGACGCTGGCCAGTCTCATCTTCGCGCTCTGGCCGGGTCTGATGAAATGGCATTTTCAGCCTCGCGGTTACGCTTTCTATTTTTTGTTCATTCCCGCGCTGATCATTTTGTTCCTGATCATCGAGAAGGAACAAGCCCGCCGCGTCCGCGTCTTTTTCTTCTTCGGGCTCGCTTGCGGCATCGCGTTCTGGAGCATGGAACTGCTCTTAATCACCATCGCCGCGCTTTGGGTGATACTTTTTCTCCGGCGCAAATTTTCGATCAAAACCTTCGCCGCCTGCGTCGGCGGGTTTGTCATCGGTTACGCGCCGGCAATTTGGTGGAACCTCACTCATGGGTTCCGCAACTGGCATTTCCTCTTTTTCGAAAAGCCCGAGGCGGGCGGGCTCGCAGCGCGATTCGGTCTGCAGGCGTGGTGCGAGATTTTCTTTCATGAGATGCCCAAGTTTTTCAGCACCGATACCGTGCTTTGGTATTACCCGGAAACACCGTGGACCGGTTATGTTTTGTATTTTGTGACCGCGATTGCGGTGGCGATTGCGGCGTGGAGCGCGCTTCCAAAAATTCGCAGTGCGTTCAGTTCGGGATTTGCCGCGACCGACGCGAATATAGATTTACTGATGCTGATCCTGATCGGCGTAAGCTTTGTTCCTTACGTCATCGCGCCGCTGCGGGTCCCCGGTTATTTCCTGGCGGCCAGTTTCTTCATGTCGATCTTGATTGCGCGCTGCGTCGATCGCTTTATTGCGCGAAAAGAAATGTCCTTGCGCGCGCTCGGCGCGGCAATGGTTTTGGCAACCGTTCTCTGCGGCGCCGCTGCGGTGATCGAGACCGCTACGCACAACCAAATAGAAACTCTCACTCTCTGTCCGAATCGACAGGATCACTGCATGATTCGCGTTCCCGGCAAAGACATTGACGGCGCGAAACAAGATCTCGAACAAAACGGAATCAAGGCGGTCTGGACCACAATCTCATTCGTCTATCCGCTTATCTTCGAGGCGAACGAAAAGCTCATTGCGTCCGAATCAATTTTCGGGGTCGATCGTCCGGTTTATCCGTCGTCAATTCCGAAACCGGAACCGGGCAGCCAGGATCGCACCGCGTTTGTTATCGAAACAAATTCGCCGTATCGGCCGGAAATTGAAACCACTCTTGCCCAAAAAGGGGGCGCGCCGCCACGAATTACCGAGCACGGGACACTCACGGTCATCGAACAGCGCTTCGCGTCGGAATCGCCGAGATGAAATTATCCGAACCCAAGCTGCGCTGGATCGCTATCGCTCTTTGCATTTTCGCAGCGATTCGCGTTTTTGTTTTCGCCGCAGCCTTTCCATTCTTCAACAACGTGGACGAACAGGCGCATGTCGATCTTGTCGTAAAATATTCTCACGCCAAACCGCCGCGTGGCATCGAACCTTTCGCTTCCGAAGCGGCCCTCTATTTCGCGGTTTACAGCACGCCCGAATATTTTGTTAAGCCCGAAGAGTACGGCGGACAATATCCGCCGCCAAATTGGCTCATATCATCGGAAGAGCGTCAGAAAATCCTCGACGATGAAATTCCATTTTGGGAATCGCGACTAAATCACGAATCGGGCGAACCGCCTCTTTATTATGCAGTTGCCGGCGGCTGGATGAATGTCGGCCGCGTTCTTGGTCTCCGTGATCTGTCATTGCTCTATTGGGTGCGCTTTTTGAACATCGGCCTCGCGGCCGCTTTGATTTGGATCGGTTTCGCGGCAACAAGATCAACATTCCCGAACAATCAATTTCTGCAGCTCGGAGTCGCGACGTTGCTGGCGATCTGGCCACAGAGCGCATTTTACTCAATTCAGGGTGATGCGCTGTCGCCGGTTTGTTTCGGTATCGCGTTTCTCGGACTGACCAAAATATTGCAACGCGAGCGCGTCGGAATTGTCGTCGCGATTTGGACGGGCCTCGCGATCGCGGCGACTTGTCTTGTCAAAACAAGCAATCTTCCGCTGCCACTAATTGCGTCCGCCGCGATCGCGTTGAAAACATTTTTCGGCGCGCGGAAGGGAACGCCTGCGCTAATCACACTCGGCGTCTTCGTTTTGTCCGTCGCCGTGCCGCTCGGAATCTGCTTCGCGTGGAACCATCACTATTTTGGCGACCTGACGGCGACTAAATCGAAAATCGAATTGTTAGGATGGACCCGAAAGCCGTTTAGCGAATGGTGGTCGCATCCCATTTTCAGCTTACACGGCTTCACGGAATTTTGGCGGGGGCTGAGCGCGAGTTTCTGGCGCGGCGAATTTGTCTGGCACCTGCAGCGAATGGGGTCCGCCGCGGCCGACGCGTTCTATGCAATCTCATCGGCAATTGTAATTCTCGGGACCGGCGCGTTGCTGCTGCGGCGCCGGTCGAAGCAGAACGATCAGCGCCTCATTTTGTGGGTGGCGCTTCTGAGTTTTGTCTCGATCGTCGTGTTCCTTATTGTCTTATCGATCAGCTTTGATTTCGGCAGCTGCCCGTATCCGTCGCGCGAACATCCCTATTTCACTTCCGGGCGCTTGTTGAACGCGACCGCAGTTCCCTTTTTTCTATTGTTCGTTTACGCGATCGATCAGTTAGGCAGCTGGACGAAACGGGAATGGTTGCGATCGACATTGCTCGGCGCAACCGTGCTCTTCCTGATTGTTTCGCAAGTACAGGTCAACGCGCCGGCAGTTTCCAGCCGTTACAATTTCTTTCACCGCCCAAGCTATTAGTGGGCGCCGCGCTTCATTTGCGTTTCCGTTTTCGGGTCGGCAAATTTTTGCGCTTGGTCTTAGCCACTCTTCGGAGTTCTTTTCGGCTCATCGATTTATACATGCTTCTCGACGCGCCCCGCAGTGATGAAGTCGAACGCTTCCCTCGTTTGGCCGCGAGCGCCGCGCCGGCCGCCATTTGTTGTTTCTTTGATTTCGCAGGCATAACAAAAATGTTTCGCAGCTGCTAGCCCAGCCGGTTCTCTGCGCGCAATTAGGGTTCCAAAAAATTATCTCGGTGAGGTTTGTGTTTTTTGTAAAGGCTCAGTCGTTTTTCCATTTCCACGCGATCTCTTTTGGAAATCTGGTTCATTTGCAAGGCTTGCTGTTCGAACTTGATGGCCCGATCAAAATCACCGCACTCTGCATAGGCCGCAGCAAGTCCATCGATAGAGCCGTAACTCTTCCAATTCGTTAACTCGCAACTTCGCTTCGCCCACTTTACGGCCTCCGTGCAGCTACGAAAACGCGCATCAGGACAAGTCGCTCGAAACCATCCAAGCAAATGCATTGCTCCTTCGTCTTCCGCTGAAGACCAACGCATCTTCCCCGACGCCCGCTGAAGATAGGCGGCAACTTTCTCCGGTTCGCCTCCTAAGTAGGCAAGAATAGCAAGCTCGTCGAATGCCGCCGGATCGTTTGGGTACAATCGTGCCGCCGTATTGAAATCGGCGATCGCTTTATCGAATTCTCGTCTTTTCCGGTACCAATGGCCACGATTTGTGTACGCGGGCAGGTATTTCGGATTCAATGCAATCTCGGCGCTATATTCTGCGATCGCTTGGTCCGTTTCTCTCCTTAGCTCATGCACGCCGGCACGCCCCGCGTGTGCAAACGGCGTTCGAGGATTCAGGAGGAGTGCTTGGTCATCGTCCCGCATCGCATTTTCAAGTTGGTCTAAATGCCTGTAAGCAGCGGCACGATATGTCAAAACGAGAGCCCGCTGGCGAGCGTCAGAGATATTCGGCAATGCTTTTGAGCAAATGCTAATCACTAGCGAGTACTCCTGGCGCTTAAACGCACTGGATATCGCGGTTGGTGCTGCGACCAGCTGGTTGCGCTGCTTGCTGTCGTGTTGCCCCCGAAGCGGTCCGACCAAGCCCAGTATTGTTCCAAAAATCAGAAAGCACTTCGGGTGCATAAAAAACTTAGCGTTGCGTCCGCATCCTCCACAAGAAATACACAGGTACACCCGTCAACACGATCAAGATTCCAATACCAGAAGTTGTCGGTGCGAGAAAGGCGAGATCGACAATCAGCAAAGCGGCCAACACCATCGACACAATCGGCACGATTGGATAACCCCAGGTGCGATACGGTCTGTCAGCCGTTGGCGCCTTTCGTCGCAGAACAATCAGCGCCAGAACCATCAGGACATAAAAAATCAAATCGGCTGAAACAATGTATTCGAGCAACTGGGTGTAAACGTTTCCGTAGACGATTTCATGTGTCGCTGCGTTCGTGGTCGCTGTTCGCGGCAAAGTTAAGAGCGCGGTCCAGATTCCCTGCGCGATCAAAGCCGCGGCCGGGACATGAAATTGATTCGTGGTCGCAACTTTTTTGAAGAACAAACCGTCCCGTGCCATCGCAAAATAGACCCGGGCGCCAGCAAGAATCAGTCCGTTGTTACAACCGAACGTCGAAATCATGATCGCCGCCGCCATGCACATCGCGCCCGGGTTTCCGAATGCGAACTTCATCGCCGCGACCGCGACGCGATCCTGCGGCGCGTGCTGGATTTCTGGAAACGACAACAGCGCCAGATAAGAAACGTTCGCCAGCACATATAAAATCACGACGATGCCCGAGCCAATCAAAAGCGCGCGGACAAAATTGCGTCCCGGATCGCGGACTTCGCTGCCAAGAAAGGTGACGTTCGTCCAGGCCGTTTGGGCAAAGATCGGACCGACCATCGACTTGCCCAGAAGCAGAACGATCGCTAATCCGCCGGCGAAGGTGAAACCAGGTTGCGCAATCTGCGGACTCCAACCGTTCGCCCACGAATCCCACCACGCCGACGTTCGCGCGGCGCTAGTCGCACTCCAACCGAGCAACAGCCCGACGACAACAACGCCGGTGAGCGCCGCCGTTTTTGCAAATGTAAAAGTATTTTGCACGAGCGTGCCAAGCTTGAGTCCGCGCGTATTTGTCCAGCTCAACAGCGCGACCATCATAATCGCAACCAGCTGTTGAGTAGAAAGACTGACCGCATATCCACCGCCCAATGACAGCGGTTGTTTCGTGAAAAGATAATTGTCCTGCGAAATCGCGCTCACAAAAACACCGAGAAATTTTGCAAACGCGATCGCGACAGCGGCAATCGTTCCGGTTTGAACGACCAGAAACAAGGCCCAGCCGTATAAAAATCCCATCGCCGGGCCGTAGGCTTCGCGAAAGAAAACGTAAATGCCGCCCGCGCGCGGCATCATCGTCGCAAGTTCGGAACAGCACAGCGCGCCGGTGATCGTGAGTAAACCGGCAATCACCCACGCGAGCAAAAGCCAGCCGGGTGCGCCGCTCAATCGCGCCGATTCCGCCGAAGTAATGAAAATACCCGAGCCGATCATCGACCCGATCACGATCATGGTGGCGTCGATCGGTCCGAGCGCGCGGACCAAGCCAGACTGTGGCCGCTCGTCGCTCATTCCCGAACCTTCGGCGCGCGAATGCTGACGCCTTCTTTCTCGAGACGCGATTCCAAAACGCGCGCGAAATCGACGGCTTCCGGATTATCGCCATGGAGACAAATCGTTTCCGCGCGAACATCGACATCTACGCCGTCGACCGATTGGACTTTGCTCTCACGCAACATTCGAACGACGCGCGCTGCGGCTTCCTCCGGGTCGTGCAGCAAAGCGTCTGGTCGTGTTCGCGGGACAAGCGCGCCGTCGCGCAAATAGTTTCGATCAGCGAAAACTTCATGCGCGATTTGCAGCCCATTCGTTTTACCGGCCCGCGCGAGGGCGCTGTTCTGCGGCGCAAAAAGAATTAGTTTGGTGTCGATCTTGGCAATGGCGCCGCCAATTGCATTCGCCAGTTCCTGATCGCGCACTGCCATGTTGTAAAGTGCGCCGTGCGGTTTCACGTGATTTGGACGCACGCCGGCCGACTCTGCGATCGCTTGAAAAATGCCAAGCTGATAGACGACTGCGTCGAAAACATCATCTGGCTTCACCGCGAATTCTTTCCGCCCGAAGTTTTCTCGATCGAATAGACTCGGGTGCGCGCCGACCGCGACTTTGCGGTCGCGCGCGGTTTCAATCGATCGGCGCATCGTTTCGGCGTCGCCCGCATGGAAGCCACAGGCAATGTTTGCCGATGTGACAAGCGCGAGCAGCTCGTCGTCGTGGCCGGCGCCTTCGCCGAGATCGGCGTTGAGATCGACACTCAAACTCATTTGAAATGCGATTCGAGTCCGCGCCGGAATTGCTCCAAGTTTCGCTCGCGTTCGAGTAAGAGCGTATGCGCATCAGCGGTCGAAACTTCAGTAAAGTGAACTCGATCGCCCGGGCACAACTGAGTGGCGATTGGAAGATCGACCGTGATCACGTGCGCGATCTTTGGATAGCCACCGATCGTTTGGCAATCATTGAGAAGCAGAATCGGTTGGCCGCTCGGCGGAACCTGGACCGTGCCCGGAGCCACTGCTTCCGAGAGAAGATCGACATCTTCCCTTCGCTCCAGACGCGGACCGTCTAAGCGAATTCCCATTCGATCGGAATCGGGGGAAACGATGAACGGCTCAGTCGCGAATCGTTGAATCGCTACATCGTTGAATCGGGTCCAGTCCACTCCGCGAATGTACCGCAACCTCGGCGTTCGCCGCGCCGTGCTTGACCAATCGTGTGGTGGTTTCCAGCGGGCGATTTTCTCGGCGCGCAACTGGTCGATCAAAAGTTTTGCGCGCTGGGGATTTTCGCCGAGTGGAAACTCTTCGCTGTCGCGCAATGGACGCCCGTTCACGCCACCGAATCCAGCTCGCAAATCTGCCGAGCGACTTCCAAGAACCAGCGGCACATCGACTCCGCCCGAGATCGCCAACCATGCCCGACATCCGAGCGCGCGCGATTCAATTGAAAACTCTTCGCCGGCGCGCACGAGCGCCGGATGTCCGGCATCCAGCGAAGTCGGACCGATGCGCGCTTTAAATTCGCCGCCACACCAAACAATGAGTCGCTCGTCAGCGAACTGGATTCGCAAGCCGCCGAAAGTAATCTCGAGGCCAGCGGCCGATTCATTGTTGCCGGCGAGCAAATTCGCCACCCGCAAGGCGTGCGGGTCGAGCGCGCCGCCTAACGAAACGCCGAATTGGCGAAAGCCAGTCCGCCCTAAATCTTGGACGCTTGTCAAAAAACCCGCGCGGATCGCCGTCGCTTTCACGTTGTCGATCTTTCGAATTCTTCGCGGGTGATGGAGCGGAAGCGGACGCGATCGCCGGCCCGCAAAAGTGCAGGGGGGTCTTTTTGCGGATCGAACAAGCGCAGCGGCGTCCGGCCAATTACGTTCCAGCCGCCGGGCGATTTGACCGGGTAAATTCCAGTTTGCGCTCCGCCGATTGCGACCGAACCGGCAGGAATTGCTTTGCGCGGAACATCTCGCCGCGGCGTCGCGAGTTTGCGCGGCATACCGCCAAGAAATGGAAAACCGGCGGTGAATCCCACGCAATGGACGCGATACTCAGCACCGCAGTGAAGATCGACAACCTCCTCCAAATCGAGACCGGCGCGGCGCGCAAGGTCCTCGAGATCGAACGCGAATTCACTTTCATAGCAGACGGGAATTTCGATCGGCGTTTTCTCACCGCGATCCGCGCGACCAAAGTCTTCTTTCGACAACGCTTCGCGAATTCGTCGCTCAAACCAGCCAACGACCTCTTCTGCCGGCACCCCGGCATCGATCGCGCGCACTGGATCGTAGAAAATCGCGGCGGTTGCGTAAGCGGGCGCGATCTCGATGACGCCGGGAATTTTGGCAACTTCAAGGCTGCGCTTCGCCCCCAACACTTTGTTGAGCGCGTCTTCGGGCGCGGCGTCAAAATTTTCGGCGATCCGAATCAGCAGCACGGAGTCTCCGAGCGGCGAAATTTCAATCATCTCACTGCGCGCGCGTCGCCTGGATCTCGATGTTGACCGTGACGGTTTGACTGATCCCCGACATCGCTTCCGCCGCCTGAGCGAACATCAGATTGAAGTCGCGGCGTTTTAGCGGATCGGTCGTCACCGCCCATCGCGTTTGCTTCTCATCGTTTGGCGAGCTGAGCAATTTCATATGCAGCGTGATTGGCTTAGTCACTCCGTGCATCGTAAGGTCGCCGACAACATCGCCGTCCTGCGGGCCGGTTTGCTTCACGCTCCGGCTTTTGAATGTGATCTCCGGATATTTGTCGACCGCGAAAAATTCGGCGCTGCGCAAATGATTGTCGCGTTTCACGATTCCGGTATCGATGCTCCGAACATCAATGCGCGCCGTAACCGATGAATTTTCCGGGTGCTCGCGGTCGATGTCGATCTTGCCGTCAAACTTTTTGAACTTTCCGTTGGTGGCGCCGAGAAACTGGTGGACCGAAAATCCAATCGTCGAATGCGCTTGATCGAATTTGTAAGTTTCGCTCGCCAGCGCGGCCGAACTCAAAGCGGCGACGACAACTGCGACAGCGACAATTCGTAACCTCATACAGTCTCCTTTGCTTTGCTTTTCGTCTCGGATGCGAGCGTTTTCAAGAGCGGCGTGCGCGAAAGCGGCAATCGGCCAAACAAATCTCCAAGCGCAAATGCCGGATCCGCTTTGAGCTTTTTCGCATCATGCACGCCGGCAATGCGCGCGAGTTCGGTTTCGAAATGTGAAATCGCGCGCAAGTTCGGATCATTGGCGTCGAGGTAACCAAACGCACGGCGCAAGAGCGCGAACAACTCCGGCTCGTGATGATCGCGCTCGGTGCAAATCTCGATTAGCTCGACAAAATAAGCGGCGGCTTGAGTGCGCAGATAATTTTTGCGGATCCCGGGAAACGGATTTCTAACGACGACTTCGGTCAGCGTGTGCAATGTCGATTTGCGACTTGTCACCACCGAGATCTCGGCTTCAAAGAAAAGATCGAGCTTGCCGGCGAACGGAGTTTTGGCGCGGCGCGCGCCTTTGGCCACGGTTTGAACGCAGCCTAACGACTCGGTGCACCAGGAAACGATCAGACTGGTATCGCTAAACTTGCGTTTGCGTAAAAGAATCGCGGCCGTGCTTTGCACGCCCCGAATTTAGCACGCGATCAGCGCAGCGGGCGCGCTTTTAGTGAAGGAAAGCGCCGATGAGAACGTTGACCTTGAGCACCGCCTGATCGGCATTCAGATCAAGATGACCATTACTGGGAAAAGCGGGACCGTTGCCGCCCTTTTCACGAGCGCAGCCGCATTTTGCGCTGCGATGGGCAGACGCATCGCCGTCTGCCTTCTTTCGGCAACCCGAGCCGTTGCCCTACACTCTCAGCGGTTCAGGATATGGAGCGCGCGCTTCTCTACGTTCATCGCCGCTTCTTTCACCGCTTCGCTCAACGTCGGATGCGAATGACAGGTGCGCGCGAGATCTTCCGAGCTGCCGCCGAATTCAATCACTGAAACGGCTTCGGCGATCAATTCCGACGCCGCGTGCTGCAAAATGTGCGCACCCAGAATCCGGTCGGTCTTGGCGTCGGCCACGAACTTGACGATTCCATCGAGTTCATCATTCGCAATTGCGCGGGCGTTGGCACGGAACGGAAATCTGCCGACCCGATAATCGATCCCCTTGTCTTTCGCCTGGTCCTCGGTCAACCCAACGCCGGCCAGCTCCGGATTCGTGTAAATGATCCCGGCGATCGCATCATAGTTAATATGGCCGTCTTTCCCGGCGATCCGTTCCACGCAGGCAATTCCTTCATCCTCGGCCTTGTGCGCCAGCATCGGCCCCGCAATCACATCACCGATCGCGTAAATTCCGTCGACCTTGGTTTTAAAATGCTCGTCGACCTTGATCCGCTTCTTGTCATCGAACTCGACGCCGACTTTTTCAGCGCCAAGACCTTCGCTAAACGGTCTGCGTCCGACTGAGACGAGCACCTTGTCGGCTTGGAATTTCAGCTCTTCGTTTCCTTTGGTGGCGGTTGCAGTAACACGGCCATTGTCGATCTTGATCGCGCTGACTTTGGTTTCGAGGTGAAAGGTAATTCCCTGCGCGGTAAGCGAGCGCTGGAGCAAGTTCGATAACTCAAGATCGAAGCCGACGGCGATGCGCGGCAAGAATTCGAGAATCGTTACTTGGGAACCAAGCCGGGCCCAAACCGATCCAAGCTCGAGTCCGATCGCGCCCGCGCCGATGACGAGGAATTTGGGCGGCGGTTCTGTGAAAGTAAGGGCTTCGGTACTGCTGACGATTGTTTTGCTGTCAAACTTCGCAAACGGCAATTCGATCGCCGCGCTGCCAGTCGCGATGATAATGTTCTTGGTTTCGATCTCCTGCGTCTTTCCGTCCGACGATTTGACCGAAACTTTTCCGGGCGCGGTGATGGTGCCAAGACCTTCGAACGTCGTCACCTTGTTGGTCTTCATCAGCGCGCGCACGCCGCCCGTCAGCGTCTTCACGACCTTGTCCTTGCGCTGCTGCATCTTATTAAGATCGACATGCGCGTTCTCGATGACGATGCCGTGCTTATCCGCTTCCTTTTTCGCGAACACAAAATGATCGCTCGAAGTCAGGAGTGCTTTGCTCGGGATGCAGCCAACGTTCAGACAAGTGCCGCCGAGCTCTTTGTCCTTCTCGATGATCGCTGTTTTTAACCCGAGTTGCCCCGCGCGGATCGCCGCGACGTAGCCGCCCGGCCCCGAACCAATGATTACGACGTCAAATTTTTCCATTTCAAAAATCGAGCGATAGTTTCTTGGGATCCTCGATGCATTCTTTCACTTTAATCAGGAACGTCACCGCTTCTTTGCCATCAATCGCGCGGTGATCGTAGCTCATCGCGAGATACATCATCGGACGCACTTCCACTTTGCCGTCGACCGCCACCGGTCGCGGCATGATTTTGTGCATCCCGAGAATTCCACTTTGCGGTGGATTCAAAATCGGTGTGCTCAAGAGCGACCCGTAAACGCCGCCGTTTGAAATCGTAAACGTGCCGCCAGTTAAATCTTCGATCTTCAATTTGCCTTCGCGCGCTTTGGTTGCGTAACCGGCAATGTCGCGCTCGAGATCGGCGAAAGATTTTTTATCGGCGTCGCGCACAATCGGAACCACCAGTCCGCGCTCCGTTCCAACAGCCACACCGATGTCGTAGAAATTGTTCTGGATGAAATCTTCGTCTTCGATTCGGCCGTTCACGACCGGCACGGCCTTGAGCGCTTCCACCGACGCTTTGATGAAGAACGACATGAACCCCAGCTTCACCCCGTTCTTTTTCGTGAAAGCATCCTGAGATTTTGTCCGCAAATCCTGAACCGCACTCATGTCGCACTCGTTGAACGTCGTTAGAATCGCAGCAGTGTGTTGCGCCATTACCAATTGCGCGGCGATCTTCCGACGAAGCGGCGACATCTTTTTCCGAACGATGCGCCCGTCGGCTGATTGTCGATCTTCTGTAGGGGAAGCAGTCTGCTTTCCATCCGGCGGGACGCTAACAGCGTCCCCTACAGGTTTTTTTTGCGCCGCCGCCAGCGCATCCGCTTTCGTGATTCGTCCGCCCGGACCTGTCCCAGAAAGTTTCGACGGATCGAGATGTTCTTCATCGACAATACGGCGAACTGCCGGCGAGAGCGCTTCGCCGTCCGCAGATTTCTCTTTAGGCTTCGCGTCTGATCCGCCTCTCCCTCCAGGAGAGGATTGAGGTGAGGGTTCGGCCTTCTCTTTCTTCTTTTCCGACGGTGCGCCGTCGGACGATTTCTTCGAATCGTCGATCGTGGCGACGACTTCGCCGATTTTTACTTCCTGACCTTCGGGAACAATCGTGTCAAGCACTCCGGCAGTCTCGGCCGCGATCTCGGTGGAAACTTTGTCAGTCTCGAGAGTAAAGAGCGCGTCGCCGGCGTTGACGAAATCGCCGGATTTCTTGTGCCAGACGGAAACGATTCCACTCGTAATCGATTCGCCAACCGCTGGGATTTTTACTTCGACACTCACTTGCGCCTAACTAAGCGCAAAAAAACGATATTGCTACAACTCAGACTTTGAACGCGTCGGACACGAGCGCAGCTTGTTCGCGCTTGTGCAAAGCGAGCGAACCGACCGCGGGACTGGCGCTGGCGTCGCGCCCGGCATAAGCGATTTCGCGATCGAAGAGTTTGCGCAATCGCGGCTCGATAAAACTCCACGCGCCCATGTTCTGCGGTTCTTCCTGACACCAGACGAGCTGCGCGCTTTTCGGAAATGCTTTCATCATGGATTTCAATTTCGTTTCGTGGAGCGGATAAAGCTGCTCGACGCGAATGATGGCCGCATTATCGATCTTCTTTTCCGCGCGGTAATTAAGGAGGTCGTAGTAAACTTTTCCCGAACAAAGGATCACGCGTTTCATTTTGTCGGCCGGCCCAACTTCGGGGGAGCCGAGAATCTCTTCGAACTTTCCGCTGGTGAAGTCTTTCGCCGAGGAAGATGCGAACTCGGCGCGGAGCAAACTTTTCGGAGTCATGATCACGAGCGGTTTGATGAAATCGCGTTTCACCTGCCGACGGAGCACGTGAAAGTATTGCGCCGACGTTGTGAGATTGCAGACCTGGATGTTGTCCTCGGCGCAAAGTTGCAGGAAACGTTCGAGCCGTCCGCTCGAATGTTCGGGACCTTGTCCTTCGTAACCGTGAGGTAGGAGCAAGACGATCCCGCTCGGCCGCTGCCATTTCGATTCAGCGGAAACGATGAATTGATCGATGATGCTCTGCGCGCCATTGGCGAAATCGCCGAACTGCGCTTCCCACAAGCAAAGCATGTTCGGATAATCGAGCGAGTAACCGTAATCGAATCCGAGGACGGCCGCTTCGGACAGCAAACTGTTGTAAATGCAGATCCGCGCTTGTTTTTCAGCCGTGTGCATCAACGGCACATATGGCGCCCCGGTTTTCGCGTCGTAAAGAATCGCGTGCCGCGTGCTGAACGTTCCGCGCGCGCTGTCCTGGCCGGACAGCCTGACCGGCGTTCCTTCCAAAAGGAGCGCGCCAAATGCGAGCAGTTCGGCGTAATGCCATTCAAACGGCCCACCGTTTTCAAAAACTTTCCGCCGATGCTCGATGATGATTCGTTTGATCTTCGGTTGAATATTGAAATCGTCGGGCACGCGCGTGAGTGCATCGACAATCGTCTTGAGCGTTTTCTCATTGATGGCCGTGGCAACCGGCGAACTCTTGTACTCCGGTTGAAAAACCGCGGTTGATTCCTTGAACTTCGCCTGCTTGCCGGATTTCTCTTTTTCGATCGCCTTGACGTTATCGAGCGTCATCTCAAGCCGCAGATCCATTTCGGTCTCGAGCGAAGCGGCATCGTCCTCGGCCAACGCGCCAGATTCGAGCAGCTCGCGTTTGTACAACTGCGCGACCGACGGGTGCTTGTCGATCTTCGCGTAAAGATCGGGCTGGGTGAAGGCCGGCTCGTCGCCTTCGTTGTGGCCGTAGCGGCGGTAACAATACATGTCGATCACGATGTCGCGTCCGAATTCCTGCCGGAACTCGAGCGCAAGTTGGCTGACCTGCATGCACGCGAGCGGGTCGTCGCCGTTGAGATGGAAGATCGGCACTTCAATCATTTTGGCGATGTCGGTGGCGTACATCGACGAGCGCGCGTCTTCCGGCAGGGTGGTGAAACCGATCTGATTATTCACGACCACGTGCACCGTGCCGCCGGTCCCGTAACCGTGCAGCTGAGACATGTTCAGTGTTTCGGCCACAATCCCCTGTCCCGCGAAGGCCGCGTCGCCGTGAAGCAAAAGCGGCAAAACTTTGCGCCGGTGCTCGGTGTCACCACGAATCCGTTGACGCGCGCGCGCCGTTCCTTCGACAACTGGATCGACCGCTTCGAGATGGCTCGGATTTGCCGAAAGACGAATTTCGACCTCCGCGCCGGATGCGAGTTTTCGCACGGTGTGATAGCCAAGATGATATTTCACGTCGCCATCGCCGGCGACGAGCTCAGGAATGTAATTCTCGCTGAACTCGGTGAAAATAACGCGGAGCGATTTCTTCAAAAAATTCGCGAGCACGTTCAGCCGCCCACGGTGCGACATGCCCATGCAAATTTCCTCAACCCCGGCGGGCGGACATTTGTGAAGGATCGTGTCGAGAATCACCATCAACGATTCCGCGCCTTGGATTGAGAAGCGTTTTTGGCCGACGTAACGCGAGTGCAAGAAAACCTCGAACGACTCGGCTTCCATCAAAGCGCGGAGCAAGGCGATCTTCACCTGGCGCGGCGTGGAATGTTTGTCCGGGCGCGATTCGAGCCGGTGCAGCACCCAGTTCCGCATCCGCGTGTTTTGAATGTGCATGAACTCGGCGCCGATCGAGTCCGCGTAAATTTTTTGCAGACGCGCGATCATTTCGCGCAACGTCATCTCTTCATTGTCGGCAAAGAACTTTGAGGAAACTCGAAGATCGAGATCTTTTTCGCTGAAGCCGAGCTCGCGAAGTGTCAGCGAGGGATTTTCCGGGCGCTTCTCGGCCAACGGGTTCACCCGCGCGATGGTGTGGCCGAGCGTGCGATAAGCGTAAACGAGGCCGTCGATCCGCGTCTGCAGCGGACTTTCCCGCGTGACAGCGCGCGGCGCCGCAGTCGCGGCAGCGCCGTTTCGCTGCGGCAAATTCCCTAACTCGAATCCCTCAAAAAACGCGGCCCAGCTTGGATCGACCGACGCCGGGTCCTCCTCCCAGCGCTGATAATTCTGGTCGATCAATTCCAGATTAGCTCGAGCGGCGATGGAAGTGCGCATGGTACATTTAATCTGCAACCGTTACGCGGAGCAGCAAGTTGACAGTGCCGAGGCAGCTTTGTTACTTGCACCGCACAAATGGGAACTCACGGGAAATTTTGGCTCGCCTTAGTCGCGGGCTGCGCGTTTGCGCTGGTAAGATCGACATCGTGCTTTGCCCAGACCGATCCGGCGGCGGAGCCTGCGGTCCTGGCGATCGCGAAAGTTTTGCCGGCCGTCGTTAACATCAACACCGAGCGCGTGGTTCGCCGCACGGTGCGTGATCCGATCGAAGATTTTTACGCGCAATTTTTTGGTTACTACCGCGGGCGTCCGCGCGAGGTTCGCCAAACGCTGCAAAGCCTCGGGTCCGGGTTCATTGTCGATCCAGCCGGTTACATCGTGACCAATCAACACGTAGTCGCGCGCGCGGCCGATCTGAAAATCAAAGTTACGACGAACGATGGGAAAACCTACAGCGCGCATTACATCACCGGCGACGACAAAAAGGATCTCGCGTTTATCAAAATCGATTCGAAGGAAAAGTTCCCGTTCATCAACCTCGACAACATTTCGCCCAACTTGTTGGGCGAAACCGTTCTCGTGGTCGGTAACGCCGTCGGCTACGGCAGCTCGATTAGCCGCGGGGTGTTGAGCGCGACCAAGCGCGACATCAGCATCGACAACGTAGATTACAAAGATCTGGTGCAAACGGACGCGGCGATTAATCCGGGCAACAGCGGCGGGCCGGTGATCGATATCTCGGGACGATTGGTCGGGATCAGCTCCGCGAAAATGGCGTTCACCCCGCAAGGCGTGCCGACACAGGGACTCGGGTTCGCCATTCCGGCCGACGTCGTCCGCGATAGTGTGAAAAACTTCAAAACGTTCGCCGAAAAACATCCGGGCGGAAAAACGTCGCTGGCATCGGAAGAAACATCGACCTCGAACGCGGAGCAAATGTTTGGAATACAATTGCAGGACTTGAACGAGGAATTAACTGACGCGCTCGGTTACGAGCCGGGACGCGGAGTATTGATCAGTGCAGTGGAACCAAACAGTCCGGCCGACCAAGCCGGGGTCGAGCGCGGTCTGGTTATTTATCGTGTCGGAAAGCACGATGTAAATTCGATCAAAGACGTTGAGAATCTGCTTGGCCGCGCCGGCAGCGGCACAAGCGTGGACTTTTCAGTCGGGGTCGTCCGTGCGGGAGGCGCCGGACAGCGTGTCGAGACCGTTACGCTGGCTGCCCGTTGATAGCCGAGAAATTTTTGGCAACGCATTATGACGTAAGTTGTCTCATCAAATAATTTGGGAATGATTAAAGTTGAAAATTTAACCAAGCGTTACGCTGGGCAGACCGCGATTCGGGATTTGAACTTCGAGGTCGGCCAGGGCGAGATCATGGGTTTTCTCGGACCGAACGGCGCCGGCAAGACCACGACTATGCGCATTCTGGCGGGATTCATGCCCGCTACGTCGGGCCGCGCCTCGATCGCGGGCTTCGATGTTTTCGAGCAATCGCTCCAGGCGCGGTCGCGGCTCGGTTACATGCCGGAGAACGTTCCGCTCTATAATGATATGCGCGTAACCGAATATCTCGATTATCGCGCCGCGCTTAAAGGCGTGCCTCACCGTCGCGTGGCCGAGCGGGTCGGCGATGTGAAAGAACTGTGCGGCTTGCGCGAAGTGGAAAGAAAATTAATCGGCACACTTTCCAAAGGTTATCGGCAACGCGTCGGTCTGGCCGACGCACTCGTAAGCGAGCCCGATCTTCTTATTCTCGACGAGCCGACCATTGGACTCGATCCCAACCAAATCCGGCAGGTGCGCGAGCTGATCAAAAATCTCGGCAAACAGCACACGATTTTGCTTTCGACGCACATTTTGCCGGAAGTGGAGATGACCTGCAGCCGGGTTATCATTATTCATAAGGGCCGGATCGAAGCGTGCGACACGCCGGACAATCTTCTCGGTCAGATTCGCCAGGCCGGCGGCGTGGTCGTCGAAGCAAAAACCGGCAAGGACAATGGCGCGGAAGAGTTGAAGAAAATTTCCGGCGTCCGCGAGGTGACAACCGATCAAGACGAAGATTGGAAGATATTTTCGTTGCGGGTCGAATCCGGTCTCGACGTGCGCGAAGAAATTTTCCGGCTCGCGGCCGCGCGAAAGTGGACACTGCGCGAGCTCTCGCAACGTCGCGCGACCCTCGAAGACGTGTTCGTCGAAATCACCCACTCAGATCAAACGGAGACGCCGATCTAAGCGATGAGAAAATTCTACACACTGCTCGTCCGCGAGGTTCGCGGTTATTTCCATTCGCCGATCGCTTACATCGTGCTGGTGTTTTTTCTGCTCGTCAGCGGGATGGCTTTCTATTTCCAGGTTTCATTCATGAACCAGCGGCCTGCGTCTTATTCGGTGCAGGAGATGTTTTTCAACAATGTTCTCTTCTGGTTCGCATTCGTCCTAATTTTTCCACTGATCACGATGAGACTTTTCGCGGAGGAATTTAAACTCGGCACGATTGAGCCGTTGATGACCGCGCCAGTGCGGGATCTGCAGGTGGTATTGGCGAAATTTGTCGGAGCGCTTGTGTTCTACATTGTGCTCTGGATTCCGACGCTGCTTTATTTCGCAATTTTTCAAAAGATTACGCACCAGCCAGCGGCGAATTCAGCCGGCGCTTATTGGGGGTCGTATCTGATGCTATTGCTGCTCGGAATGTTTTATCTGTCCGTCGGCTGTCTAGCCTCCGTCCTGACGAAGAATCAAATCATCGCGGCGATCATTTCCTTCTCCGCCATCACGCTCTTGTTTTTCCTCGGCTTGATTCAAATCGTTATGCTCGATGTCAGTGGCGGGACGCGCGATTGGCTCGGTTACGTTTCGGCGATCGAGCACATGGGCACTTATTCGCGCGGCATCATCGACACGCGACCTGTCGTTCTCTATTTGAGCATGACCGCATTCATGCTGACGCTGACTTATCAGGCGTTCCAATCGCGCAAATGGAGGTTGTGACCAATGGCTGAAGTTACAACGAGACCAAAAAAAATTCAGCGCCTGCAAATTGGACTGAATCTTTTGGTCCAGCTCATTCTCATTTTCTTTTTGGTAAGCGCGGTGAACTGGATCGGCTTCCGGCATTACAAGCGCTGGGACGTCTCACGCGATCAGAAGTACGCGCTCTCAGACAAGACGAAGCGCTTTCTGAACTCAATCAAAGGGAAAGTCCGGATCACGGTTTTCTTTTCGCCGAACACGCCGATCAGTGGCGATGTTTCGAGTTTGCTCACGGAGTATCAATACGCGGCCAAGGGTAAGATCGACATCGAGAATATCGATCCGCAGCGAAATCTCTCCCGGGCCAAGGAGATGTTCGACAAATACAAAGTGGTCAGCGACGAAAGCCTGCTCGTGATCGATTACGAAGGCCGAAATAAAACGGTGAAGGCTTCTGAGATGGCGGAGATCGATCAGAGCGGAGCGGCGTCCGGCGAAGGGCCGCGGGTTACTGCGTTTAAAGGCGAACAGGCAGTCACCAGCGCGATGATCGATTTGGTCGAAGGAAAGAAGAACACGATCGGCTATGTCACCGGCCACAAAGAGCCGTCGATCTCAGAACCGTCGCCGCTGGCGATGATGAATCAACAGCCGCAAGCCGGTAGTCCGATTTCGGTGCTGAAAACATTTATTGAGAACGAGAACATCAAGTTCCAGGAACTGAATTTGTTCAACGAGCCGCAAATCCCGGCCGAGATTAAAACGGTAATGATTGCCGGTCCGCAGTACGATCTCTCCGACCGCGAAATAAAATTGCTGCACGATTTCTGGGACAAACAGGGACGAATCCTGCTATTGATCGATCCGTCGGCGAAAACACCGAAGCTGAACGCGTTCCTCAACGAACTCGGCGTGAAAGTAAACGACGACCGGTTGATGGCTTTCGTCCGCACAGGAATTGAGGAGCTGGCGCTCATCCGCGATGTCCAGGCGAGCTTTCTCGGTGACAGTCCGGTGACGAAACGTCTGGCGAATGTCCGCGCTTTGTTTTTCGGCGGGACATCGTCAATCGCGCTCCAGCCGGAACGCGGTCGCGCGGCGAATATCCGACTCCAGTCGCTAATTGAAGCCGAGAAAGGTTATTTCGCTGAAACCGATTATAACACCAACGACCAGGCGAAACTGCAGGCGGACGCAAAAAAGGCCGGGCCAGCACCTCTGACAATCGGAGTGTCGATCGAGAAAGGCGGCAGCGCAGACGAACGGGTGCAGATGAATTCGTCGCGAATGGTGGTGGTGAGCAATGCGACCTTCATTCAGGACAACGCGCTGACCCAGGACCAACAAGCCCTCGATTTCATTTCTGCGAGCGCGAACTGGCTGCTGAGCCGCGAACAACTAATTGGCATCGCGCCGAAAGTTCCGAAAACGCTCACCTTCAGTCTGAATGAAGACGCTTTGCGGAGTTTACGTTGGATGGTCCTGGTCTTGATCCCGCTTGTCTTTGTCGTTCTCGGCACCGCCGTCTGGTGGAAACGGCGCGCCTAACGAAATCGCAATTGTCATGAAGTGGAAAACGACATTGATCCTTTCCGTCATCACGGCTGGCGTTTTCGCCTACCTCTATTTCATCGAAAGAAACCGGCCCGGCACTGAAGAAGCCGCGCGCCAATCGCAAAGCGTTCTCAATTTCAGCCGGGAGAAAATTGACGGCGTCGTTATCCAAAACGGCGACGATAAGATCGACATCCGCCGCCGCGACAATAAATGGCGGCTGGAAACTCCGATCAAAGATCAGGCGGACGCCTCCTTGGTAAACAATTTGCTTCTCGATCTCGAAAACTGGCAGAAGGACGCCGCCATTTCGGCAAAGGAAATGGAGGCGGACAAGAACAAGCTCGCCGATTACGGGCTCGCAAACCCAAAGTCGCGTTTGAAGCTCCTCGGCCCGGATGCGCCGGCGGAAATCTTTTTCGGCAAAGACGCGGCGCTCGAAGGCAAAATGTATGTCCGATTCGGAAACTCGAAAGAAACCTTTCTCGTTAACCAATCGGTCAAGAAAGCGATCGACAAGAAGCCGGAAGAGTTCCGCGATCGAAAACTAACCGACTTGATTATGGCGCAGGTTGTCCGCGCCGTGCTCAAAACTCCGGCGGGTGAAATGGAACTGCAGAAGAAAGGCGATCACTGGGACATCGCAAAACCGTTACACACCCGCGCCGACGATCAGAAAGTCAGCGACTTAATCGCGCAAGTGACGACGGCGCACATACAACAATTTGTGGCGGACGATCGCGGCGATCTGCATCCTTACGGATTGGCCGAACCGCGCGGCTCGCTCACGCTTTTTGCGCAGGACGACAAACAAGGCCAGACGCTTCAGATCGGTGGCGTTCCCGAAAAAGAGAAAGACCAGGTTTACGTGCGCTTCTCGCCGCGTGCTTTCGTTTACACGCTGCCGAAAAAAATTGAGGAAATCCTCAACAATAAACCAAACGATCTTCGCGATCGTCATCTTGTTCGAATCGACACAACAATTCTCGACCGGCTAACCATCGACGCGCCGGGGAAGGGCAAAACAGTTTTGGGACGCAAAGACGAAAGCTGGACGATTGCGAGCCGCAATAACGCGCCCGCAAATTCGAGCGAGGTCCGCCGACTCATCGACACTTTGCAAAACGAGCAGGTCACAAAATTTGTCGAAGATGTCGCTTCGAACTTGCCAAAGTATGGCCTCGATAAGCCGCAATTGCTTGTCACGTTCAGTTCGTTCGCTTCGGAAAACACCGCCGAGACCAAAGCCGGCGAGCAGCCGTTTGCGTCGGTCGCGTTTGGAAAAGTCGAAGGCGACAGCGTCTACGCGCGCGTCGGCGATGAGCCGTTCGTCGTCGCCGTGCGCCGCGGCTTGCTCGATCAAATCTTCACCGACCCGTTGCAGTGGCAGGAATTGTCGATCTTCAATTTCAAGCCGGAGCAGATTCATCGCGTCACTGTGACGACGGACAAAGAATTCGCGTTGGTGCGCGGCGCGAACAATCAATGGAGCTGGGCGAAAGGAACCGGGCTGATCAATCAAACCAACGTGCAGTCGCTTCTTAATACCTTGGCGACATTGCACGCGGTGCACTGGATTGGATCGACAACTCCGGCGCATGGTTTCGATAAGCCGCAACTTGTCGTGACGTTCACGACTTCACCGGACGACAAGGCGACGCACAAACTGACTATTGGCGCTGCGGCGCCCAATGGAATGTGGTTTGCAAAAGTGGACGAACGCGAAGGAACTTTCGCCATCAGCAATCCAGATCTGAACGCGCTTAAACTGACGCTCGTTGCCGCGGAATCACCGACGCCAACCGCAACAGTAACGGCCACGCCTTAGCTGTTTTTCTTCGCGGTATAAATCGTAACGATTCCGCCGCTGAGCGGTTCAGCTGCGGCGTCGCGAAACCCGTTTGCATCGATCAAACGCAATAATTCTTCGCCACCAGGAAATTGCTCAATCGATTCTCCCAAATAATCGTAAGCGGCTTTCTTTCGGGTAAGGAAAGATCCAAAGATCGGAAGCAACCGATGAAGGTAAAAGCGATAAAGCGATCGCAGAATCGACATCCGCGGGAGCGAGAACTCCATAATGAGCAAGTTGCCGTTAGCGGTCAGCACCCGCGCCATTTCGCGCAGCGCCGCGCTCCAATCTTTGATGTTCCGCAATCCAAAAGCAATTGTTAGACAATCGAATGACTGATCCGCAAACGGAAGCGCGAGCGCATCCGCGACGATAACTCGGCGAACTCCTTTTCCTCGCGCTACTGCCAGCATCTCTTCGGAGAAGTCTGCGCCAACAACTTCCGAACTCGGCACCGCCTTTTCCAATGCGAGCGTCAGGTCTCCCGTTCCGGCTGCAAGATCGACAATCGTGTTTGGATTCCAATCGGCGACAATCTGAGCGGCGCGTTTGCGCCAAATGAAATCGCAACCACAACTCAAAACGTGATTGGCGAGATCGTAGCGCGGCGCGATGCTGCCGAACATGGCGCGAACCGCTTCGGGACTGCGAGCATCAGGGCTGATCTCGAAAACATTCAGAGATGTCGATTTTGATCTTTGGGCTGAGTTAAAGCCAATCCAATCGCAAGCCATCCCGCCGGCATCACGTGTAAGAGCAGACGTGGAACTGATGAAGTCATGTGCGCGCTGTAACTTGGCCAGGTGCTACAGAGATAGATCAGCGCATAGAGAATTACCGGAAGAACTACCGCCGCCGCTAAAACGAGCTTCTCCAATTTACGGGATCCAATCAGATAGACGACAGCCACAGCCGCGAGTAGCCAAAAAATGCTCCAGTGAACAGTTTCACTTAGTTCCGCGAATAGAATGCCGATGATGTCGTGAATTCTACCGGCGTTCTCGCGCAGTAAACTGAAACTCGGCCGGGCAAAATCCGAATGCGGCCAGAGATGGACCAGCTTCAGATAAATTCGCCAGCCGAGGATGACGAGTAATCCCGGCCCGATAGAAATCAAAAACTGCGCGACTCGACGTTTGGAAAAACTCAGACCGAGGCCGAGCAAAACGAGCACCGCCCATAAGATGATTCCCTCCGATTTGATCCACGGCAGCAACGCGCTGCAGGCCGCGAAGACGATGATGAAATGCGCATTATTCGTCTTGAACCACAACAACAGATAACCGAGCGCCGCCAGATAAAACACGCTCAACGGAACATCGACGTATCCGACAACGATTCCGCCCGGACTCGCGCTGATCGACGGAACAAATGGCAGCAGGGCCGCGGTTAACAAACCTACCCAGCGTTTGCCGGACAACCGCGACACCAGCAACGCGAGCAGCGGCGCGCATGCCGCATAAAACAGCGGAAAAATTATCTTTACCCAGAACTGGTGCGGTTCGCCCATCCACAAGTAGAGCCAAAGCTCGGTAAACGGGATTCCCAGCGGATATTCGGGATGACTGAACGCGCGGCCAGCGCTTGAGTAATACACCGCCGGGATTGCTCCGCCGTTCAGAAACGCGTAACGCGCTTTCAGCTCCCAGTTGAGCAATCCATCCCAGCCAAGGGTGTGCTTGAACGAAACGAAAAAGAGGACCGCGATTTCGATCAAAACTATGCTGGCCAGAGTCCATTCCGTCACGTTCGTCGGCCGCGGGAAATGGAACTGCGCATCCGCTTTTTGTTTTGCGCGCCACCCGAGAATTCCTAAAGCCAAACCCGCAACCGTGACGATCGCTTGCAAAACGAAGCCGGAGCAAAACATCCCGCCGACCCACAAAAGCAGGGAAACAATTCCGACGCCCAACAACCATCCGAGACAAACGCTCTCAATTAGATTGAACCGACCGGTGCGCGCGAAGATCGACATCGTCACACCGAGACCGGTGACGAAGATGGTGAAAAGAGCCGCGAATAATCCGAGAACGATCATGGCGAGGCTTCCGTAACCGGAACAAGAATAATGCTCGAGCCCAAGCGCACGCGCTTCCCCAACCACTCCGGCGGATTGACCGAACAGAAAACCAGCCCGGCCACGGAATCGGGTTTAATCTCCGCCAATTCCTTTTCGACCGTCGGCCCTGCAACTTTGATCATTCGAACTTCGCGCGGCCAGGACACGTAACCGATCATCATTCCGAGAAACTCGCTCTGCGCGTTTTCATCCTGCACGAAAATAACAAGCGGTCCTTCCTTACTGAGACGCTGGAAGGTATCGGGAAGCTTTTCCGAGCCGCGGTCAATGCCGGTTAGCGCTCGAAGGTAAGCGTCGATCGACCGGTTCGCTTCCACCGGGCCGATGCGATTTTCCATCAAGGCGGGTCCGACAATCGGGATGCTCTTAACCAGAAACACGGCAAATAGTGCGCACCAAAGTCCGACGTGAAAATAAGAACGGATGCGCATCTTGATTAGATTGCCGCTGATGGTTACAACGCAAGCGAGCGTAATCGTCGAGAAAATTGCTCACGAGAGGACTCGAGTCCCTACCCTCCAAAGCCGCAGGCGTGGAGGTAAATCTAACAATCGGGCATCATTATTGGATGCACTAGCAGGGTGCGTAACCGGAACGGGGGGACATGTGGAGGTGAGAGCATCGAGTCGAGCAGAATTGCTCACGAGAGGACTCGAACCTCCACGGGTTGCCCCATACGGTCCTGAGCCGTACGCGTCTGCCAATTCCGCCACGTGAGCTCGAAAATGGGCCGGTTAAATTGCGCGGCCAAATGACGCACGCAAGCCGAAATGACAAGATGTCGATCTTGTGCGTGGAACTTAACCGCGCCGGCGTTTGCGCGCCCGCGCTTCTAGTTGTTGCGCTTTGCGAGCTTTGCCTAACGAACGCAGCAAGTCCGCGTAATTCGCGGCCACGATTTCGTAATCCTCCGGCGGATGATCGGTCATTTCTTCCCAACTCTTGAGCGACGCGCGGTAAAGCTCGGCTGCTTTTGGATAATCGCCGCGGGAATGATAGACCACAGCCAGATTGCATTTCGATTGCGCGATGTCGGGATGCGTTGGTGGGAACACTTTTTCCCGAATGCCAAGCGCGCGAAGATGAGTTTTCTCCGCCTCAGCGTAACGCTTCTCATTGGTGTAAAAGACCGCGAGGTTGTTCAGAACCGAGGCGACGTCGGCATGCTGAGGTCCAAGTTGCTTTTCGTAAATCTGAAGAGCGTGCAAGTAGTACGGCTCGGCCGCTTTTTGTCGGCCCGATTTTCGGAAAATCAGCGCGACATTGTTGAGCATCGTTCCCAAATCCGCGTATGGCAGGTCATCGAGCTGGGTGCCAGCAGCGATCGCCTTTTCGTAATAACGGATCGCTTCTTCCTGTTGCCCGAGGTTATCGCACAAAAAAGCCAGCCGGCGCGCCGACCGGTAAAGCAGGCGTTGATCGAGCGGCTTGGCTTTTTCGAGAACGCCGTGCGCCTTAAGCAAATAAGGCTTCGCTTTCGCGCGGTCGCCACTTTGATCCAGAAGCGTCCCAAGTTTTTCGTAACTTAAGGCGAGCGCGTTGTCATCTTCGCCGAATGCACGTTTGGCGAGCTCGAGCAATGCTTCGGCAACACGAATTGCCTCCGGCAAACGTGCGCTTACGCGGAGCGTCTCGAGTTTATCGTTGAGAATACTCCAGAGCTTCTCTTCGCCTTTCATGCCGCATCACCAGCCTTCGCTTAGCTGAGTGACTAGTCGGTTGGCGAGCTCTTCCGTCGCTAAAGGCAGTGCTTGTCGCTCATCGGTCGTGACATCCGTGCCGACGAAAAAGCTGGTAGTGCCGACGACTTCGCCGGACGGGCCGAGCGGTTGGCCATCAGGTCCGACGAGTTTGTATTTCAATCGCATGGCCAGATTGAACTCGCTCGTCGCCAAGACATTTCCGCGGACCGAGCGCGCCGGCGATCGGCTGATGCGAATGATTTCGCCCTTGAGCGTTGCGTCGGCGTTGTCGCCACTCGCGATTCGAAAAGTCCCGTCCTGTTGAAATTGCTTAATCACGGTATCTGTCACGAGAACTTCCACGCGTGGAATGAGGGTTTTGTTGACAAAGGTTGGAACCGCAATCGTGTGGACGTCGCGCAGATAATAAGGCTTGGCGGGACCGATGTGATAGCCAAGGCAACCGCTCAAACTGAGGCAGGCCAGCGCTGCCACAATTGGATTTTTCACGGCGTCGGCGCGGCCGTCGCTTCAGAAGAAGCAGAATCTTCGGACGGCGAAGGCGTGGTGCTCGCTTCGGGCGATTCCTCCGGCGTGCTCGATGGTTCCGGTCTTGCGCTGCTACTCGGCTCGGATGAGGAGGACTCAGACGTAGTCGTATCCGATGACGTTGAAGGAGGCGGCGGTAATGCACTGTCCAAATCCGGTGGTAAGATCGGCGCGGAATTTGGAGCGGGCGCTTCTGAAGCGGCGCCCGTCGGTTTCTCTTTGTCAGCGGTCGCTTTTTTCTTTTCAGCTTCTTTTTCCTGCAAAGGTTGAAGCACTTTATCTCCAAGCTTTGCCCGGAGTTGGTCGATCCGTTTCTGCGCCCTTTGGCTTTCAGTCGATCCCGGCTGCTGCCTGATCACTTCGTTGTAATAAATCACCGCCGCCCGGTAGGCCTTTTGTTTGTCGTAATAGCGCGCGACATCAAACGAACTGGTGGTCGTCTTATGCTCCAATTGTTGAACGTTGGCGCGAGCTTGCGCGGTTTTTTCGCTGTTCGGATAACGAAACAAGAAATCCTGGAACGCAGTCCGCGCGTTGTTGGTGGCGGCGATGTCCTTGGTGCCGCCCTTCGTCGCGGTAAACCAGATGTAACCGATCTGATATTGCGCGTCCGCCGCGATTGGATCGTTTGGAAATTTATCAATGACCGCCTGATAAGCCTGTATCGCTGCGTCGTTGGCCCCTTGTTTTTGGCGCGCCAATCCGATGTCGAACTGCGCACGCGCCGTGTACTTTCCGTAAGGCGCAGTGCGAATTACCGCGGCGAAAATTTCCACTGCGCGATCCATCGATGTCGCGAAAGGAATTCCGAGCAATTTCAATTTCTTACCCGCCAGATACATCTCGCCGATCCGGAATTGCGCTTCGATCGCTTCATTAAAATGCGGATTGGTCGGATAATTTATGACCACCACTCGATACGTGCCGGCCGCTTCCAGATATTGATGCGTTTGCTCGAGCAACTCCGCGCCGCGAAAAGCCGCGCCAGCGGCCAATGCATCGTGCGTATATTTCCGAACCAGCGTTCGGTAGGCACGAATCGCTCTCTTTGGATTGCCCTCTTTTTCCGCCTTCTGTCCGATTGCAAAAAGCTCGGCCGCGTTTCCGCTCAGCTCTTCTTCACCGGGCGCGACATATTTTGCTTTTTCACCCGGCCGAAAAACGACTGCGGCGTCCGTCAATTGCACCAGAAATGCGCTCAGCACGAGCGAGAATGACCATGCGAAGACGCGGTTTTTCACGGGACTGGCAGGGTAGTTGAGTTATGAACTCCGTCAAGTTATGCCGATTCCAAAATGCAGCTCAAATTGCCCGCATTCGGGTGATAAGATCGACATCTTCCCGCGCGTTGCGATTTAGCTTAGGTTTCCACTGGATTTGAACCTCACCGACCAACAAAAAATTCGGATCGGCGCCTGTGCGTGGAGTTTTCCAGAGTGGCGCGGAAGTTTTTATTCCGCGGGACTACCCGATTCTGAATGGCTTGAGTTTTACGCGCGCTATCTGCCTGCGGTTGAAATCGATTCGACCTTTTACGGCGCGCCGGGCGAGAACGCTGTCCGGCGCTGGGTGGAACTTACTCCGGCTTCGTTTCGTTTTAGTTGTAAACTTCCGCGCGAAATCACGCACGTCTGCAAGCTGCGCGATTGCACAAATGAGGTAAACGCGTTCCTGCGCGCAATCGAGCCGCTCGAATCGAAACTTCAGGTAGTGCTGATCCAATTGCCGCCATCTTTCACGCCCAAGGATGGCCGGCAGATTTTGCGTAAATTTCTGGTGCAACTCCCGAAAGGTTTCCGGTTCGCGATTGAATTTCGTCATCCCGGCTGGCATCGGCCCCAAATTATCCGCCTGCTGGAACAACATCGCGTTTGCTGGGTTTGGGCCGACACTAGTCCGCTCAACGAACGCAATCTCGCGCCGTTCGAATTTCTGCCGCGGACGACCGATTTCCTTTATCTACGGCTGCTCGGCGATTACGCGACCAAGTACGACGGCGCCGGCAAATTCGTTCACCGCTACGATAAGCTTCTTTGGAAACGTGAAGCCGCGCTGGAAAGCTGGGCGCTGAAAATCGAGCGCCACCTTTCTGAAGTTCGCAATGTTTGGGCGTTCGTCAGCAATCACTTCGAAGGCTTCGCGCCCGAGACCGCGCAACGTCTCGCCCAACGTCTCGGCTACGAACTCCCGTTACCGTCCGAGGAAGAAAAAATTTCGTCGGAACAGGAGCGCGACCAATTGAATCTCTTTGCCGAAGGTAGGGGCGATTGACCCAATCGCCCGCGGGCGGTTCGGTGAACCGCCCTACCTGATTTCAGTCGCGCCGAAGTAAGGCTCCAGCTTTTCCGGAATGCGCACCGAACCGTCTGGTTGCTGGAAATTCTCGATCAGTGCTGCAAACAATCTCGGCAACGCCAACCCCGAGCCGTTGAGCGTGTGACAGAATTTGTTTTTACCGTCCGCGCTTTTACAGCGAAGGTTCATCCGGCGCGCCTGATAATCTTCGAAGTTCGAGCAGCTCGAGACTTCCAAATGGGCGTCTTGGCCGGGCGACCACACTTCGAGGTCGTAAGTTTTTGCCGAACCGAATCCAAGATCGCCGGTACAAAGCTCGATCACGCGATATTGCAGACCGAGCAGTTGCAAAATTTTCTCCGCGTCGGCGACGAGCGCCTCGAGTTCTTCGTACGATTTTTCCGCCGCTGTAATTTTCACGAGCTCGACTTTGTCGAATTGATGAACTCGAAGAATTCCCCGCGTTTCGTGTCCGGCGGATCCCGCCTCGCGCCGAAAACAGGACGTATAGGCGACAAATTTTTTCGGAAGATCGACAACCGGCAGAATTTCTTCGCGATAAAGATTGGTCACCGGCACTTCGGCCGTCGGCGCGAGAAATAATTCCCCGTTTTCCAAACCGTACATGTCCGGTTCGAACTTCGGCAGTTGAGTCGTGCCGACCATGCATTCCCGCCGCACCAGAAACGGCGGACTGACTTCAAGGTAGCCGTGATCCCGCGTGTGCAGGTCGAGCATGAAATTGATCAGCGCCCGCTCCAGTTTTGCGCCCGCGCCGGTGAAACAGATGAAACCGCTGCCGCTTATCTTGGCCGCACGCTCGAGATCGAGAATTTTCAGTTTTTCACCCAGCGCGACATGATCGAGCACTTTGCCGGCGAGCTTCGGCTTCTTCCCCCACTCTCGAACAACTTTGTTCGCGCTCGGGTCTTTTCCGAGCGGAACGCTTTCGTGTGGCAAGTTCGGAATTTCGAGCAACAGCGTTCTTTGGTGCTCGTCAAAGCTCGTCGCCTGCTTTTCAAGATCGACAATCTTGTCGCCGATTGTTTTAACCTGGCTTTCAAGATCTTTGGTCGCATCGCCCTTCGATTTCTTGGCGCCGATTTCTTTGCTCAAACGATTGCGATCGGCCTGCAATTGCTGCAGTTCGGTCTCGGTTTTGCGACGCTCCGCATCGACCTTGAGCAACTCGTCGATTCTCGCCGCGTCATCGCCGCCGCGAGTCGCAAGTCGTTCGCGAACAAAATCCGATTTCTCGCGAATCAGACGAATGTCGAGCATGGCGCCAGTATGAATGACGAATGACGAATGACAAATCTCATTCAGGTCGCGCGTGACATTTTGCCGATCACTTTTCATAATCCTCTCGTGACCCCCAGCGCCGATCGTTACGGCGAGATGCTCGCCGGCTGCCGCGTTCGTGAACGCGCGCTCTTTCTTCCGCTGCGCACGCCAAGCGAGCTCGAACTTCAAGCCCGCTGGTTCGCCGGTGATTTCGGACGCAGTTTCGTTTCGACGCGAGGCAACCACATCGACATCGTTCAATTCGGAAGTTGGAATCGCGAGGCAGGCCCAGATTTCTCCAATGCGGCAATCAGCGTCAACGGAGGTCAACCGATGCCGGGCAGCATCGAAATCGATCTGGTCGATCGCAATTGGGAACTGCATGGCCACGCGGCGAATCCTGCGTTCGAAGAAACCGTGCTCCACGTTTTCATCGACAAGAGTGATCGCGAGTTTTTCACGCGCACGAAATCGAACCGGAATGTGCCGCAGATTCAGATCGATCCGGCCACATTGCCGGAAGCGTTCAGCGCGAATATTCCGCTCGCGCGGCCGGGGCGTTGTCAGGCGCCGTTAAAAAACTTGCCCGAAGAACGCGTGCGGAGCGTGCTTGATGCTGCCGCGCAATTCCGTCTCCAGAAAAAAACGGCGCGGCTCCGGGCGAAGATCGACAATCAGGGATCCGACGAAGCGCTTTTCCAGGAAATCGCGGCCGCGCTCGGTTACAAAGAGAACAAACTTCCGTTCACGCTGATCGCCCAAAGATTCTCGCTCAAGAACCTGCGCAAGAACATGGGCGACGCCGAAGCGATTCTTTTCGGTCTCGCCAGTTTTCTGGAAACGCCCGATCTCGCGGCTTACAAAAAATCCGCCCGACATTACGTGCGGGAATTGTGGGACCGTTGGTGGCCGCACCGTGACGAATTGCAGCGATTGATTCTCCCGGCGAAGATTTGGAAGCTGAGCAGCACGCGACCAGCCAACCATCCGCAACGGCGCCTGGCCGCGTTATCGATCCTGGTTCACCAATGGACGGCGCTTCGTCGCGCGTTAAGTAAACGAAGCGTTTCCGCGGTCGAAAAATTTTTCGAAGCGCTCGATCATCCATTTTGGAAATCGCATTACACTGTGACGGCAAACGCTTCGCCGAAACCAATGGCGCTCATCGGTGAATCGCGCGTAGCTGACATTCTGGCCAATGTCGTGTTTCCATTCTGGCGCGCGGAAGATGCCGATCCCTCGACTTCGCTCGGGACAAGCGTTTGGGCCGATTACGCGAAGCTTACTGCGCGTTTAACCAATCGGCGGCTCGAAACCGCGGCCACGCGCTTGTTCGGCGACGATCCGCGCCGGCGCGAATTCACCAAGACGGTCGCCCGTCAGCAAGCGCTCTTGCAGATTTACGAAGATTTTTGTTTACAGGACAATTCCGATTGCGCGCACTGTCCCTTTCCCGAACAAATGAAAAACTGGTGACGAGTGACAAGTGACCAAGTGACAAGTCGAGAGCGCCATGATTGAATCTCGATCGTGACAGATCGGAATCGAAATGGTTTCACTTTGATTGAGCTGCTCGTCGTCATTGCAATCATCGCCGTTTTGCTCGGGCTCGCTTTTCCGGTATTTCAAGGTGTCCTGGATCGCGCGAAGAAAGTGCAGGCGAAAAATGATGTCACCCAAATCGTGACGGCAGTGAATGCGTTTTATACCGAGTATGGTCGCTACCCAACAATCGAAATTACTGATGCCGCGGCGACGTACGGGGCAGGAGCTTCCTCGAGCAAAGCGGTTCTCGATGAATTGCGGGGCAATAGTACGGCCTTGAATACTCGGCAAATTGTTTTTATTTCGCCCGCCGAGGACACTAGCCAAACAAGTCCGAAAGGAAAAATCGGCAGCGACGCACAATTTTATGATCCTTGGGGATCAGCTTACGCGACCCGAATTGACGCCGATTACGATAATCACGTCGCAAATCCGTATGGAAACAATAATGGCGCCGGTGCAGATCCGATTCGCCAAGGAGTTATCGCCTGGTCCATCGGCAAAGATAAGAGCTTGGGCAAAGGCGGAAAGTACACAGATTCCGACGACGTGATTTCGTGGCAGTGATTACGGATTCGACGCTGCCTTTTTTTCCTCGTACTTCTCGAACGGCTTCCAGGCGTCTTTGGCTTTATCCAGGTCCTTTTCCGCTTCGTGGACTTTCTTTATCTCCGCTTTGCCTTCGTCGGTCGCGGCCCACTTTGCGCCTGCGTCGTTGATCTTCTTTTCCAAATCGGCCACGGCCGCTTTGTATTTAGGATCGTTGGCGGTCGTGGCCCCCAAATTGGAGATCGCGTCGTACGCTTTTTTTACTTCATCGTCCTGATTGGCGGCGTTCTTTCTTTTATCATCGTAAATTTTTTGCGCGTCTTTGAGATCGTTCTGGGCCTTGATCACCGCGTACTTCTTTTTTTCAATATCGTCCTTCGGCGGCGGTATCAAAGAGTTGTCATCGACGGTGGCGCCTGATTTCAACGCGTTGTCGAACGCTTTCTTCCAATCATCCACTAATTGCTTTCCGTCGCCGGCGTTAAACTGATCCATCAGCTTGTCGATCTTCTTTTTCGCCTTGGCGCTCTTTTTATTTCCTTCTTCCGTGCTCGACGATTGCGTCCAATCGTGGACGAGACTGTTCCAGTTTGGCTGCTTCGTTAGCCAGTCTGAACACGCCTTGTGATAATCGTCGTGCGCTTTTTTCAAATCTCCGACCGCATCCGATCCGGGCTTGGGCGAGTCGTCATTGTTC
The DNA here is from genome assembly GCA_035635435.1 of Chthoniobacterales bacterium. Classification (GTDB taxonomy): domain Bacteria; phylum Verrucomicrobiota; class Verrucomicrobiia; order Chthoniobacterales; family UBA10450; genus AV40. The sequence goes on from DASQBB010000062.1 coordinate 102,294, forward strand.
ACGTTGAACGTGTTCGGCGGCGGGATGTCGCCTTTACCTTCAACGCCAGTTAGTTTGATCTTGTCAAAAGTGGTTGGCTCCGGCTCTTTCCGTTTCGTTTTTTGTTTTTCCTGTGTGTGAGCAACCGGTTGCCCGCCGCCCGCGGTAAAAGGATCAGGCTCGGCCTGGCGGTGACCAACGGTGCCAAGATCGACATTCACACCCACGCCGGCACTGCTTCCGCTGTGCCCGTGCTCTTTGTCGTGATGTTTGCCGCCCCCGCCTTTGCTGGCTCCCTTGCTGCCGCCGCAAGTGCAGGGCGAACATTTACAAGGACTGCAAGGACACGATGCGGTCTTAGCCTGCGCGGCCGGAATTGCGAAGAAGAGGCCGCCGACAACGAGAAACGAAACAACCAGGAAGCGCGCTTTCATTTTGCAAGCGAGGTCAGCGGTAACGCGAAAGATTGTCCGCCCGGCATGACGATCTGCAACCGCTTGTCCGCGGTGAACGTTTCCTTCGGCCAATCGACTTTGGTGTAAGCGTAATCTCCCTTCGGTCCGAAAATCTTGTTCAAGTTAATTCCGACACCGCTGACGTGAGCTCCGGAACTATCGCCGTAACCGCCGATTGAAACTGGCAATCCAGTATTCTCTTCGTGACCTACTTTGCGATCCTCGCGAAACACCGGTTTGATCGCGGCCCCGCTCTTGTCGATCAACGCGATCGACTCGGGTTTGATCAGTTTTTTGTCCGCACCGGAAACGCGAATGATCATTCGCGTGTTATCCGGCTTCGCCTGATGCAAGCTATCGCCAATCGTCTCGATCGTGTACGCGCTGCGCTTGGTTGTGCTGTGAATCGGGGTCAGGGCACCGTTCTTGTGCGAGGCGGCCAAAACATTAAAGGTTGAACCAAATAGGACTAAGGTGATGACGAAACGATGAATTCTCATTGTAGGGTTGGGAGTCGCGATACCGCTCTCAAGAAATTGATGTCAACGTTAATCCTTTTTCCGGTCCTCTTCACGTTGCACCGCGTCTTTGTCTACCCCGGGAGGTAACTTTTTTTCGGCCTCTTTCTCCGCCGCGTTCGCCTTGTCAGCCGCTTTCTCGGCATCGCGCATTTTATCAAATTCCTTCTGACCTTCAGGCGTCTTTTGGTAATCCTTCTCCAGTTCTCCCATCTGTTTCTCTAATTCCTTCAACGCTTTGTCGGCTGCGGCCCGGTCGGCCTGGGTCGCGCCCGGTTCGTTCGCCTTTTTGTTGGCGTCCTCCAACTTGTCTGCCAGGTCTTTCGCATGCGGACTGACCTTCCTGCCGTAATCCCAAAGCTTGTTCTTATAGCTAATACGCGCTGCGGACAATGCGTCGTGTGCGTCATCGGCTGCATTTTTCTTATCGACCCAGTCCTGAATCGGCTTTGGCCAATTCTTTTTCTTCTTTTCCTTTTTCTTCTTTTCCTGCGTCTGCGGCGCCGGAGTGGGCGTGTCGTTGGAAACGTTTTCACCAGTGCCGGACGGCATCGCAGGTGTGGTTTCCTCTTCGGGTGGCCGCTTCTCCAGATCTTTAGCTTTCTCGGTCGTCAATTCGATCTTGTCCCAAAGCGTGTCGATTCCGTCGTCGAGTTTCTTCTTCTTGTCCGGTGTGACCGGTCCCTGCTCCTCGACCTGTTTGTAAACGACTTTCTTTAAGTCATCCTTAGTCGCCGGTGGCGCCCCGGTAATTTCCGAAATCCGCGGATCCATCCACGTGCTCCATTGCTCGACGATTTCCTTGCGCTTCTTTTTGTCGCGGTACGGCATCTCGTTCAGTTTGCCCTCCTCCTCCAGTTTGTCGGCCGCCTCGTACTTGGATTCGGCGATGCGCATCATCCGGTGCGCGTCATCGTGGGAGATGTGGACATCCCGATCGCAGTCATTGATCGCCAGATCACCGCCCACATCCTTGCCGACCGGCGGCTTGTTCCGGGCCAGGCAAATGCCATCCAGCGGCACCTTCTTTTTCGAATGCGGCGGGACCTCGACGGTATCGCCTCCACGCGATCCGTAATGCTGGTTCTTTCTGCTGCGCGACTCCAAAACCATCGGCGGAATCGTGACCTCGATAGGTTGATCGGTCAGATTCTCGATCACCAAATCGGCCACATGCCCGATCGTCTCACCGGTTCCGAACGTGTCGTCGATCCTAATCTTGTTCTCGGAAATCAGAGCGCAGAAGTCTTCGCTCAGTCCAGCACCGCCATCATCAAATGAAATGTTGTGTCCGGTAGTGGTTCGCTGCTTTTTCGGTTTGCCCTTCGGGGTTGGAGTCGGCTTGCTGGTACCGCCGCCATCAGTCGTCGTCTTCTTTGGACACGGAACCGGGGTCTTAGTTTTGTCGGCGGCGGCGTCGATAATCTTTCGCACGTCATCAGCGCTTTTTTGATAAATCTCCGCTGACTTTGAATAGTAGATATACCAGGGATCCTGCTTGTTACCCTGTTTGCCGTTTGCGTTGACTCGACTCCTTCGCGCCAAATCAAGTTGCTCGCTAACGACCTTTTCCCATTTATCGATGAACGCCTCGCGATCCGCCTCGGTATCGAAGCACAGTGGTGGAGTTGGAAGCGTGATTGGGTTTGGCAGAGCCGGCGGCTTTTGCGTCTCTGGGGTTGGCGTAGTTTCCTCAGGCGTCGGCGTGGGAGTTTCTGTCTCCGGCGTCGGGCAATTTGCTTCGCAATCCTGCAGATCTTTTAACGCCTGGGCGATCTTGTCTTTGAGTATGTCCTTTGGTTTTTTTCCCTTGTTCTTCGGGTCTTTGACATCTTTGCCCGTGTTCTCCTTTTGCTTCTCCTTGGCCGCCTTGCCGTCGTCCTTTGGTTTACCGAGACCGGTCAATAAATCGGTCCGCTCTTTTTCGAGTCGCTCTTGCGTCTTCGGCGGAGGCTTGATCGAATCACTAAGAGATTTGTCGATCTCAGCCAGTCGCATCGCGTACCAGTCGTCCAACGCGGCTTGAAGCGCGGCCATCTTGTCGGCGCACTCTTTGCACTTGGCATCGCGTAGCTGGCCAGGCGGTCCGGTTTTGAAAAGGTCTTTGGGAATGCCCGGGTCCCACGGCGATGTTTCTGCCCGGCCAGATTGCGCGAACTGAAAAACAATTGCGCAAACCAGAATGCCAACCCACGCAGTCCTAATGGAGCGATCAGGCGTCATTGAGACGCCCGACGAATACCAGAGTCGCCAACCAGCTTGCAATCCGAAATCTGAAATCTACTATCTCGAGTTCTGTCGCGGGTGTAATTCAATGGTAGAATGGCAGCTTCCCAAGCTGCACACGAGGGTTCGATTCCCTTCACCCGCTTTTCTTTTGCGTCGGCAAAAGAAAAGCGTCACGCCGTAGTCCCGCGGTTGGGGGACGAAGGCGGACTCAATTCAGCCCGAGACGGCAGCCACTACTCCAGTCACGGGTTCCCGCCGAAGAATTTCCTAAAGGGTTGGAAAAGTTCGAACATGAACTCTCAGCTTTACTGTAATTTCCATAAAACTGGCGTAGTTGGTGCTGCCATTACGCGCCAGTGAAACTGGCTCAACTCCCACGATTCGCGATCGTTATACTTCTTCTCGTAAGCAATAACGCGGCCTTCGCCAAAAAACCGAAAGTTCCAAAACTCGACGCGACGTTTGTGAGTCAATCCGTGCCGACAAGCATGTTGACTGGCCAGACCTACAACGTGTCAATCACGATGCAGAACACCGGCAGTAAGAGTTGGACTACATCACAGTTCCAACTCGGTTCGCAGAACCCGCCAAATAACAGCAACTGGGGCCTAACGAGCGTAAGTTTGTCCGCCAACGTCACACGAGGCGGCAGCAACACTTTCAGTTTCAACATCACCGCTCCGGGGGCGCCCGGGAATTACAACTTCCAGTGGCAGATGGCGCAATCGGGAAGGTGGTTCGGCCAAACGAGCACAAATGTGCAAGTCACGGTAGATGCCCCAACTCCAACTCCAACTGCAACGCCCACTCCGACGCCGACTGCAACACCCACGCCGACTCCGACTGCAACGCCCACGCCAACTCCGACTGCAACACCCACTCCGACTCCGACTGCAACGCCCACTCCGGCGCCGACCGCAACACCCACTCCGACCCCCATACCTACGCCAACGCCAACGGCGACTCCGGCTCCAACACCAACGCCAACGGCAACCGCGACTCCAACGCCCACTCCGTCTCCAGGAACGGCGACGACGTACATTGCTCGCTTGAGAGCACAAAGCGTCGGCGCAATCGGAAGCGGGACGGCTACGCTAAAACTCGCCGGTGACGAAGCTTCCGCTGTTATTGCATTTAGTTATTCAAATTTGTCGTCATCGGTCACGGGCGTTCACGTTCACGGACCGGCTAATCTGGGACAAAGTGCTGGAATCTTGTTCGATGTCGATGCAGCGCCACGACGCGCAGACGGAACTTACCTGTGGACCTTTGTTCCCGTCGGCACGAACTCGGTCGCCGATATCGTCGCGGCAATCAAAGCAGGTCGTACTTATTTTAATGTCCATACGACCAACAATCCGACCGGCGAGATCCTGGGATTCTTTAATCTTTCCGGCGGAAGCCAAAGCGTACCAACGCCAACACCGCCGCCACCCCTTTCGAGTGGAACTCCGACGGCAGAAGACGCGTCGCGTTTCCTAAATCAATGCACTTTCGGAGCAACCACGGCATTGATCCAAAAAGTGCAGCAGCAAGGCTTCAACGCATTCCTAAGTGAGCAATTCCTTCTTTCAGCAACTTCGCACCTGGCATTCTTCGATAATCAGCCGCAGCCAGCGGGCCGGGACGACGTGATGAATTCCTGGTGGACCATTGCCATGACGGCGCCTGACCAATTGCGACAACGAGTGGCGTTTGCTTTGAGTGAAATCCTGGTGGTGTCGTTCAACAACGGAGCGCTCGCCAACGACCCGGTCTCGATCGCCGCTTACGCCGACATTTTGGCGAACGACGCCTTCGGCAATTACCGACAGATCCTGCAAGACGTGACTCTCAGTCCGACGATGGGCGTGTACCTGGACATGTTGCGCAGTGACATTGCCGACCCGAGCACCGGCAGTCATCCCAACGAAAATTATCCCCGAGAACTGATGCAGTTATTCTCGATCGGTCTTTTCCGGCTCAACATCGATGGCAGTCTGGCGCTCGATGCGGATGGTTTACCGATTCCAACGTATGATCAGAGCGAGGTGAGCGGGCTGGCCGCGGCATTGGACGGCTGGACTTTCGCCGGCTCAGCCGATTTCTGGAATGGCGACCCCAATTACCGGGCGCCGATGATTAGTTTTCAGGAGCACCATACTCCGGAAGCCAAAAAGATTCTCAATGGCGTAATCATTCCGGCCGGTCAAACGGCGCAAGGCGATTTGCAACAGGCACTGGATACGATTTTCAACCATCCAAACGTTGGGAAATTTATTGGGCGCGAATTGATTCAACGTCTGGTCACAAGCAATCCGAGTCCGGGCTACATCTATCGCGTCGCGCAAGCCTTTGACAACAACGGCAGCGGCGTCCGCGGCGATATGCAAGCGGTCATCAGAGCGGTCCTGCTGGATTATGATGCGCGCGGCGCGAGCAAAACCGGACCAGGCGCGGGCAAAGAGAAGGAGCCGGTCATTCGCCTAACGAATTTGTATCGATCCATCACAAATAACCCAGCGCATGGAATTTATTCCTTCTACCTGGCCGACGAATTTGGCGAGGTACCTTTCAATTCGCCGACCGTTTTTAACTTCTTCACACCGGACTACGTCGCACCGGGAGCAATTGCGTCGGCGGGATTACTGAGCCCGGAGTTTCAAATTACCACCGAAACAACGGTGGTTGAACAGGCAAACACGATTTACGCGGCGCTGTTCTGGCAGAACATCCCTCTCGATCTTACCCAGGAAGAAGCTCTGGCCGCGGATCCGGCAGCATTAGTCGATCACTTCAACGCCACTTTGATGAACGGCGTGATGTCGAGCGAGATGCGGACTGTTTTGATCGGCACCATCGGGCAACTCCCATCCGACGATCCGCAAGAGAGAGTACTCAGCGCGCTTTGGCTCATCTTCAATTCACCCGAGTACGTAGTTGAAAAATAAAGAAGTGAACACGATCTACCAACCAACCCGTCGAACTTTCATCCGCCAAGCCGCCTGCGCGGCTTTGGGAACGAGCGGCCTGCTCAGCACAATCTGGGATCTTCGCAAACTCAGCGCGGCAACCACTACCGGCGATTACAAAGCACTCGTGTGTTTGTTCCTGTATGGCGGCAATGACGCCAATAATGTTCTGATACCGAATGATCTCGCCGCCTACAATACTTACGCCAACGCGCGCGGAAATCTGGCGATCCCACGGCAGAGTCTTCTGCCGTTGACCATCAGCGCCGGAGACGGACGAAATTACGGCGTCCATCCGAGCCTTCCCGAGTTGGCCAACTTGTTCAATCAGGGAAAACTGACCTTGGTAACCAACGTCGGAACCTTGGTCGCGCCGACAACCCGAAACGATTACATCAACGGCACGGCCGCGGTGCCGATCAATTTATTTTCCCACCAGGACCAAGCGGTTCAATGGATGACAAGCGTGCCCGATCGCGGCGACATTCGGACAGGATGGGGCGGACGAGCGGCGGACCTGGTTGCGTCGTTGAACGGCGTTTCCAATGTCTCGCTCGCGCTCTCGATTGCCGGGACAAATACATTTGAAGTGGGAAACACTGTTGTCCCCTACTTGATCTCACCCGATGGCAGTCTTGGCCTGACCGGAGTAGGAGGAAGCGCGAACGATCAAATCCGAATTGACGGATTCAAAAAACTGCTGGCTTTGCCGCACAACAAACTCTTTGAAGCCGCCTACTCCGACACAATGAGCCGCTCCATCGCGGAAAATGAGGCCTTGAGCAGTGCCCTTGCTGGAGTCGGACCGCTGAGTACCCCATTCCCTGACACCGATCTCGGTCGCCAATTGGCGATGGTTTCAAAGCTCATCGCTGCCCGCACCAATTTGGGAATGCAGCGGCAGATTTTCTTCGTTGCCGTCGGCGGCTACGATACTCATGGCGATCAGTTAGCCGCCCAGGCCAATCTCCTTTCAGAATTGAGCACTGGTTTGAACGCCTTCTATTCGACCACTGTAGAATTGGGCGTTGAACAATCGGTTACGACATTCACCGCGTCCGACTTTGGCCGCACACTGCCGACCAATGGTAATGGTAGTGATCACGGCTGGGGCAGTCACCAATTCGTCATGGGCGGCGCGGTCGTTGGCAACCGGCTCTACGGAACTTTTCCGACTTTGGCGGTCAACGGTCCCGACGACACTGAAGACGGACGCTGGATTCCGACCACGAGCGTGGACGAATTCTCAGCCACGATTGCGCGTTGGTTTGGCGTTTCGACCAGCGACATGCCGACCGTATTTCCGAACATTGGCCGCTTCGCTAATCCTAATCTCGGATTCCTTGGCTAGGACCCAGCGCAAGATCGACAACGAGGTTACGGTTTTCCGCCGAAGAATTTCCTAAAGGATTGGAAAAGTTTGTTCGGGAGCTCTCCAGCTTTTTTTCCGAAGTCGTTCAGCTTTTGCGCGAACTGCATTTGATCGCCGCCGTGGATTTCACAAGCGGCGGTCGGAACTTTGTCCGCGGGCAGATCAAGTTCGTAGGCGGTGCCAGCCGCTTCGCAGCCAGTAGTCGCGAGATGATTTGAAAGTGAGCAGACGAGCGCGTGTTGGATCGGCATGGTCGGTTGCAAATCTTGTGGCGGATAACGCTCGGCCGCTTTGTTCATCACTTGCACCCAAACCGGCAGAGCGAGTGCTGCGCCGTAACCGTGCGGAATAATCGTGACCGGTTGATCGAACCCGACCCACACGCCGCAGGTCACCGTCGAAGTGTAACCGACGAACCATGCATCCTTGTAATCGTTGGTCGTTCCAGTTTTTCCCGCGGCCGGCAATTTGAAGCCTAACGAACGCGCCGCCGCGGCTGTGCCGCGCGTGAGAACTTCTTCCATCAATTGGGAAGTCATCCAGGCGGCGCTCGCGTCGAGCGCAGGCGCGGCGATGTGCGATGCGCGATAAATCGGCTGATGCTCGGCATCGTCGATCCGCTCGATGATGTAGGCCTGCTTCCGCACACCGGCGTTTGGAAAAACGGTGTAAGCGGCGGTCAGATCTTTCAGATTGGTTTCGAACGAGCCGATATAAATCGCGGGACCGCGCGGAATGTTGTCGCTTAGATTGAGCGTGGTCGCGACCTTTTGGACGGCATCGAGCCCTGCGAATTGCCCAACGCGCACGCTCATCGTATTGCGCGAATGGATCAGACCGACCGAGCAAGCTTGAATTCCGCCGTAAGTGCCATCGGAATTTGCCGGCGACCAGGTTCCGGCGCCGTCGATTTCGCCGGGTTGAATCTGACCATCACTGATGGACGCGCCGGGAAGCAGTCCCTCCGAAAATGCGACGGTGTAAACAAAAGGTTTGAAAGCAGAACCGACTTGTCGATTCGCAGGTGGCAGCGCGCGATTGAATTTGCTTTGGGAATAATCGCGCCCACCGACAAGCGCACGAATTCCCCCACTGCTGTTATCGATCGCGACCAGCGCGCCTTCCAAATACGGCATCGCGGAGTCTTCGCCGTTTTCGGGCGGACGATAATTCGCCTTGAGCGGATGATTGAAATTTCCCTGATGCTCGACTTTCGTGAGCTGCGTCTCGAGCGCCTGTTGCGCCGCGTTTTGCACAGTCGGATCGAGCGTGGTGTAAATAAACATACCGCCGTTGTCGATCTGGTCCTGGGTGAGGATCAAATTCAAATCGCGCTGGACCGCGTCCATCGCGTAATTTTCCTGGATCTGGAGCAAACGCCGCGGATGAGCGTAGACTTTGGCCAGCTTGGCTTGGGCTGCGTCCGCCGCGGGAATTTTCTTCACGTCAACCATCCGATCCAAGACAGCGTTGCGCTCGTTCGCCGCGCCTTCGGGATTTTTCAGCGGCGAAAATCGATTCGGACTTCGAATTAATCCGGCGAGGAGCGCCGCTTCAGGAAGATTCAGCTTCGACGCGTTCTTGCCGAAATACGCCTGCGACGCTGTTTCGACGCCGTAACAACCGGCTCCGAAATAAATGCGGTTCACATACAGTTCCAGAATCTGCTTTTTCGTAAATTCATGCTCGATCCGAAACGCGACCATGGCTTCGAGCAATTTGCGACTGATGTTGCGGCCGCCGAGTGGAAGACTGTTGCGCGCGAGTTGTTGCGTAATACTGCTCGCACCTTCCTTGGCCGAGCCAGTCAAAATGTCGCGCACCAGAGCGCGAAAAATTCCGCGCCAATCGACTCCCGGATGTTGATAGAAGCGTGTGTCTTCCCGCGCCAGGAGCGCGTCGACGAAAAACGGCGAAACTTCATCGAGCGAAACGCGCAACCGATTCGCGCCGGCGAGACGGCTGTAAATTTTTCCATCGACATCGAAGACGGTGTTGCGCTCCGGCATGGCCCCAACTTTTTTCATGTCGAAGCTCGCCGCCCACGCGCCGTAAAAAAGAAGCAACGCCAGACCGGCCCCCGCGATTAGGACGAAGAGCGTGATCTTCCAACCATAACGGAAAAGTTTACTGCGCTTTTTCCCGCGCGACCGGAACCGGGCCAAAAATTTCATGGAGCAGGAATTGCAACTTAACCAAAGATCGACATCTGCCAAAGCGGCGCGTTCAACCTGTCATTCCGATCAAGTCTCCGCTCAGCCGAGCAGATCGCCGTAGCGTTGGGTGGCCAATTCGAGACAGCGCGCGAGAATTTCCGAGGACGTTTGGAGCCGAAGGACTTCATCGACTAAGGCCTCGCACTCCGGGACAGCCAAACTTTGCACCGCCATTTTTACTCGCGGGACCGACGTGGCGCCCACACTTAGTTCGTCCATGCCAAGGCCGATCAAGATCGGAATCAGCGCAACATCGCGCGCCATTTCTCCACAAACACCAACCCAGATGTCGTTGGCGTGCGCGGCATCGGCGATCATTTTCAACAGCCGCAAGACCGCCGGGTGCGTCGGCTCGTAGAGATGCGCGATGCGTTCGTTCACGCGATCGACCGCGATGGTGTATTGGATCAAGTCATTTGTCCCGATGCTGAAGAAATCAACTTCACGTGCGAGGGTGTCGGCAGCAATCGCCGCGCTCGGAATTTCGATCATCGCGCCCACTTCCATCTTGCCACTTTTTTTCTCGCCAATTTCGTGTCTGCATTCGTCCAAGACTGCTTTGGCTTGGCGCAATTCTTCCAACCCCGAAATCATCGGGAACATGATCTTGACGTTGCCGACCGCGCTCGCCCGCAAGATCGCGCGCAATTGCGTTTTGAAGATGTCGATGTTCTCGAGACAAAAACGAATGGCGCGCCAACCGAGGAACGGATTCAACTCATCGCCGACATCGACTGCCCCGACGGCGAGTTTGTCGCCACCGAGATCGAACGTGCGAATAATAAGCGGGTTTGGCTTCACCTGTTCGGCCACTTTTCGGTAGGTCTCGTATTGTTCCTCTTCGCTCGGGAGCGTGTCGCGATTCACAAAAAGAAACTCAGTCCGATAAAGTCCAATGCCTTCGGCGCCATTTTCGGCAACGGCCTCGACATCGCTTGGCAGCTCGATGTTGGCAGAAAGAACAATGTGCCGGCCGTCACTGGTGGTCGATGTGGTCTCGCGAAGTTGCCGGAGCTCCTTGACGACCTGACCTTTTTTGATCTCGATCTCGCCGTAGTAGGAAAGTGTTTCCGGCGTTGGATCGACAATCACGACACCGGTGTAGCCGTCGAGCAACACATGTTGACCGGACTCGAGTTTCTCGGTCGCGTCATGCAACCCGACCACGGCCGGAATATTGAGCGAGCGAGCGATGATCGCGGTGTGCGACGTGCGGCTGCCCAAATCGGTTGCGATGCCGAGGACGAGTTGGCGATTCATTGTTGCGGTGTCGGATGGCGTCAGATTGTGCGCGACCAAAATGTGCGGCTCGGCCGCGGACAACATTGGTTTGGGCCCTTTGCCCTGCAGATTTCGAACAATGCGGCGCGTTACGTCCTGCATGTCCACGGCGCGCTCGCGCAAATAAGGGTCATCGATTTTGCTCAGCGTCTCGGCGTAATTGCTGGCCACTTCCTGAAAAGCCCATTCGACGTTGCAGCGCTCGGTTTCGAGCCGTCGCAAAACTTCGTCAATTAAAGTCCGGTCTTCGACCACGAGCAGATGCGCGTCGAAAATGGCGGCGTCCTTGGCGCCGATCGCTTCCGCGATTTTTTGCTGCATCTCGAGAATTTGCACGCGCGTTCGCACGAGCGCGGCCTCGAACCGCGCGATTTCGTTTCCGATTTGGGACGGCTCGATATGATAACGAGGAACGTCATCGAGATCGTCGCGCACGACATGAATGACGCCGCGCGCCAGCCCGGGCGAGACGCCCGCCCCTTGAAACCGGATTTCTTTATTATCGCCGCTCATCCGCGTGCGATTCTATAGAGAAATCAATCTTCGTGAAAGCGCGCATTGATTAATTCCTCCAAATCGGCCATCGCCTTGGCGGCATCTGGTCCTTCGCAGCGGATGTGGAGCTTCGATCCCTGACCGGCCGCGAGCATCATCAATCCCATGATGCTCTTGCCGTTGACTTCTTCGCCCTCCTTCGACACCCAAATTTCGGCGCGGTAGCGACTGGCGATGCGAACGAACATCGCAGCCGGGCGCGCATGCAAACCTAGCCGATTAATAACCGGCACGTCCTTTTCAATTTTTTGACTAGGCGAGGTATCGCTCGCTCGGCGGCTGAGCAAACCCATTATGTCGATCTTGGCTCCATTAAATTGAGCAACTTCGTGTTAAAATCGACGGCGCTGTTGTGGCCGAGGCCTTTTAATTTTTGATCCATCGCGGCCACTTCGATCAACCGAGCGATATCGCGCCCCGGTCGCACTGGAATTGTTACGTGCGGCACTTTTAATCCGAGAATTTCATACGATTGGCGCTCGATCCCGACGCGCTCGATTTCCATCACGCTGTCCCATTCCTGCAGCGTCACGACCAAATCGAGCCGCTTTTCGATCCGAATACTGCCGATGCCAAAAACGGAAGCGACGTTGATGATCCCGATGCCGCGTATCTCCATGTGATTGCGCGTGAGATCGGGCGCAGTCGCCATCAATTCGCGTCCTTCCAACGAAGTGATTCGGGTAACGTCGTCGGCCACCAAACTGTATCCGCGCTCGATTAAGCCCAGTGCGGTCTCGCTTTTGCCAATCCCGCTCGCCCCGCGAATGAGCACGCCAATGCCGAGAATGTCGACCATGCTGCCGAACTCGGTGATCGTCGGCGAAAAATCGACTTCGAGCGCGATCGTCGCTGCGTTGATGAACTTCATCGTGATCATTGGCGTCCGAAAGATCGCGACCTTTTCTTTCACCGCCGCGGCCAGGAGCTCAGGATCGAGATGGAACCCGCGGGAAACGACGATGCACGGGATTTTTTGGGCGCAGAGATCGCGGAAACGTTGCAGCCGGACTTTCGGCGTCAGACTTTTCAAATACGAGTGCTCGGCCGCGCCAAAGACCTGGACTCGTTTCTCGGCGAAATAAGTGTAGAACCCGGAAAGCGCCAGACCGGGCCGATTGATGGTGGGCTCGCGAATCTTTCGGTGAAAACCGACGCGCGGCCCTTCCAATTTCATCTGCAGCTTCTCGGCATGCGAATTGTAAAAGCTCTCCACCGTTACCACCGGCACAGTTTTTTCGCGCCGATTACGCGTCGATGGAACTGTTGCTGCCGCTGGCTTCTCGCTCATTGAACGGTCTAACTTCTAACGCGAATGCCGCGCGATTTCCAATCCGCCTTTGTCGGCGATCAACTGTTGTCATTTGAGTCGAAGTCGCCGAGTCTCCCGCGACTTTTCCGATGACGATCCAAACGGAAAATCTGATTCTGGCTCCGCATTTGCCGCGCTATCTGTCCGCGCTGTTGCGCGGGCAACAAGAATTCGAAAATGTCGCCGGACTTCGTGTCGCGGACGGAATCCGCGAACAACTTCTTAGTGCTTCATCGGACTTCCTGAAGAGTATCAAGACTGCCAGGGAAGCCGATCCATGGCGGTTTGGCTTCGGCGTTATCCATAAGATCGACAACGTCTTGATCGGAATGTGCGGTTTTACTGCGCCGCCGGATTCCGATGGCGTTGCCGAGATCGGCTATGGGATCGCGCCGAGTTATCAGGGGAAAGGTTACGCAACCGAAGTTGCGAACGCGCTCATCGATTTTGCATCTCGGGACAAATCCGTTCGACTTCTTCGCGCACACACCCTCGCCGAAACCAACGCATCCACCCGCGTCCTGGAAAAATGCGGCTTTACGAAAACTGCGGACACGGTTGATCCAGAGAATAATCTACCGGTTTGGCGCTGGGAGCGCGCGACAAGTTCGACATCTACATCTTGAACCGCTCGCCGAGATAAAGTTGCCGGCTGATCGGATCGTTGATGAGAAAATCTTTCGTGCCTTCGCTCTCGACCCGGCCTTCGTAAATTAAATAGGCGCGGTCGACGATCGATAATGTCTCGCGCACATTGTGGTCGGTGATCAAAATCGCGAGGCCGAGCTTTCGCAGATTTACAATAATCTGCTGCACATCGTAAACCGCGATTGGATCGACGCCGCTGAAGGGCTCGTCGAGCATGAGCAATTTCGGTTTGGTGACGAGTGAGCGTGCAATCGTCAGCCGGCGTTTCTCGCCGCCGCTCAACGTCAGCGCCTGATTTTTCGCGATCCGTTCGATACCGAACTGGTGGAGCAACTGTTCGCACCGGTTCTTTCGCTCCGCCTTGCTCACCGGCAGCGTCTCCAAAATCGCCATGATGTTTTGCTCGACCGTCATCTTGCGAAAAATGGATTCTTCCTGCGGCAAATAACCCATCCCGAGCCGCGCGCGCTTGTACATCGGAAAGTTAGTGACGTCGGTCCCCGAAAACATAACGCGACCACTATTTGGCCGAACGAGTCCGACGATCATGTAAAAGGTCGTCGTCTTACCGGCGCCGTTCGGTCCGAGCAAGCCGACAATTTCTCCCGCGCGTGCGTTGATGTTGATTCCATCAACGACCGCGCGGCCGCCATAAATTTTTACGAGCTGCTCGGTGGCAAGGACATTGCCGATCTTCGCTTCAGGCGGTGGCGCAACTGGAGAACCAGAACGGGCTGCAGTTTGGCCGATCATGGTGTGCCGGACGCTTTTGGCGAAGGTGCGGGCTTCGTTTCGTTTTTCTTTTCGCCATCGTCGGTCTTCGGTTCCTGGCGAATCTCGGTGCGGCTCGGTCCGTGGGTCGTCAATTGCCCGTTTTGATTCACGACCATGGTCGTTTCCGGACTGGTGGCGATGTGCGTGTTTACGCCTTCTTGGACTCGCGGCGTTCCGCGCAGCTCAACATTGCCCGTGGCGGCAATATAAGTCGCCTGGTCGGAACGGCCTACCGCGCGCGTGGGCGCGCCTCCGTTCGGATCCGGCCGATCACGCACTACCGCCACATTTCCCTCCGCGATTGCTTTTTCCAATCCCTGATTTTGGCCTTTCGTGATGTAGACGGTCAATTTTTCGGACTGCAAAGTAAAGCGCGGATCGGCCACTTTCACGTGGCCGCTGAAGATGCCGACGTTCTTATTAGAATCAAAAAAAGCGTCGTCTGCATAAATCTCAGTGGTGACCGGACCGTTCGTTGGCGCGCCCTTAATCCCACTGAGCAGTGGATGTGTTTTATCCGAAGATTGTTTTTCTTTTTTTCCTTCTTTCTTCGCCGCGGCCGGCGACGGACTGGACGAACTCGCCGATTGTCCCGGCAACTGAGCAGCCGATACCCAAGAAATGACGAGAAGGATTACGCCGAGTCTGCTCACTCGTTTTGGTTGCCTAACAATTGCGATTGACTCGTGATCACCATCTTCACGTTGCCAACCAGTTTGCCAGTGTGCGTGTTGGTGTCGAATTCCACCGAATCGCCCGCGATGTTGAAATCCGCTCGCTTGATCGTGGTGCGCTCGTTTGAGCTGAGGATGCGCGTATTCAAATTAAGAACCGATTCGCTCAATTCGAGCGTGAGGTCCGGCCGATTCTCTGACGTGAACGTGGTGATCTTTAGGGAGCGAAATCCGATGTGATATTCATCGAGGCGCTTGGCAGACTCCGCTTCAAATTTTCCCCGCAAGTGGCCTTCCAAATCGAAGTCCGGAAGAACAAGACCCTTGGCTTCGTGCCCGATCGGTAGCGGAATATTGGTTAAGCTTTGCTGACCCGCAGACGCGCTCGGCGTCGCGCTCAAAATTTTTCCCTTTTTCCCTTTCGGTTTGGCTGCAATGGCCGGCTCGATTGCGAGCAAGATCGACAATAACCCAACCGCGAGGCCCCATTTTCCGGAGCGACCGTTACGAAACGGCAGCATGAATAGCTTTTAACATGCGCAGGTGCTTCGGCAAATCCTTAAGCGGAATTTGGTTGGCCGCATCCGACAACGCGCGCGCCGGATTTTCGTGCACCTCCATGAAAATGCCGTCGCAACCCGCCGCCATCGCAGCCCGCGCCAGCACTGGCGCCAGCGCGCCGTCGCCGGAAGTTTTGTCCCCTGCTCCGCCAGGCCGTTGAACTGAATGCGTCGCGTCGAAGATGACGGGATAACCGGCCTCGCGCATCCAGTAGAGCGAGCGCATGTCCGCGACCAAATTGTTGTAGCCGAAAGTTGTGCCGCGCTCGGTGAAACAAAATTTCTTACAACCGAACGCCGTCAATTTCTGAGCAATATTTTTTATGTCCCACGGCGCAAGAAATTGTCCCTTCTTCACGTTGACCGCGCGTCCGGTTTCCGCCGCCGCTTTCAAAAGATCGGTCTGGCGGCAAAGAAACGCGGGGACCTGCAACAAATCGACCATGTCGCCGGCGAGCTTGGCCTCGTCGGGCGAATGAACGTCCGTTGTTACCGGAATTTTCAATTGGCGTCCGATCGCCGCCAGAATTTCGCAACCGGCACGTGGACTCATCCCGCGAAACGATTTTACCGAAGTCCGGTTCGCTTTGTCGTAGGACGCTTTGAAGATAAGATCGACATCTTCCGCCGCGCAGATTTTGACGATGCTTCTCGCCATCTGCCAAACAAACTTCTCCGACTCAATCACGCACGGTCCGAGAATGAACACCGGGCGCTTGCCGCCGATGGTGACTTTGCCTACGCGAAAAGGTTTCATGCCGTTCGAGAAGTTTGCAGTTTGCGCGCAAGATCGACAATCGCAAATGGCGCATAGAGCGCGCAGAAGAAAAGAAACGCCAGGCCGTGGAATTCGAGCAGATAAAGCGGACGTGAATCGGACAGGAAATTCAGCAGCGATGCGGCTTCCGGTTTGTGAAGGAGAAAGCCGTAATTCTCGCCCGTCAGCAGATCGAACGCGAATGCGACGACGAAATAAACTTCCGTCCAGAGAAACGTCCGAACAATTCCGATCGCGCGCGGACGGAATCCGTAGATCAACATCAGAAACACGATTCCGATAATGATCCCGGAATGCGCGACAAAAAAGCTGATGAAACGAAGATCGGGGAAACCGTAACGCAAATTCGGAGTAATGATCGCCTGCAACGTTCCACCGATTCCCCAAAAATACGCCACTTCAAGCCAGCGGCGATTGCCTGTCCAGAGAGCGCCGATGATTACAATCATCGCCCAATCGCAGAGTTGCAGCGGAAGTAGCTTGTACCAGTGATCGACACCGAAGTTCCGCGCCACGATCACGTACGCGACGTAGTTAATTGAAAGTAGCGCCGAGAGCGTGAGACAGATCGAACGCTCAAGTCGCCGTGATTTTGTTCGACGAACAACGAACGCGAGCACGAACGGCAGAACGATCGTCAAAAAAATGACGGTGAAGTGCGACGGGCTCCAGGGATGGAATTCGGGCGCAGAATTCATTGAACGGTCGACGATGTTGTAGCGGTGTTTGTCTCAAACGCCGAACTAAATAAACAGGCGCTCGCCGCGGCGAGCGCCTCTACAACTTTGTCGCATGCGGCTCAAGAGCGCTCAGCGAATGAGCCACAAATTGCACGGGATCACGTCCGCAATCCACACCAGATGGTTCGGCAACCGCTCGGCCGACGTTTCGCTTTTGTGCACCGGCACCACCAGCAAATCGGCTTCCACCGATTTCACGAAGTCGGACGCGGCGAAGCCGGTGTTGCCGCGAATGCAGCGTGCTTCGATCGGAACTTCCGTGTCGCCCGCGGCCAACACAAACTTTTCCAAATCCGCCTCTTCTTCTTCAAACGTACGCGGCCGCGGTGTGCCGTCGCCATTGTCGACAAACATGGCAGCGCGGACCTCATCGAACGTGGTGTAAACCCGGATCGCGTAGAGCCGCTCGCACGATTCGGCCACCGCGAGCTTCAGCGCTTGCCGAAAGCCGCGTTGAGCATGATCGGAATAATTCACGACAAAAACGATCCGGCGCAGTGGCTTCGGCTTGAGCTCCGGATTTGTGAAGAGGAGAACGGAGCAGCTCGCTTCACGCAAAAGTCGACGGGCGACGTTTCCGAGAAATGGATGAAGCGCGGTCTCTTTCTCCAGCGCGCCGGCAACAATAAGATCGACATTGTTGTCCGCGATGGCACGCAAAATTCCATCGGCCGGATCTCCCTGACCATAATGAACTGGCGAATCGCTCGGCAACTGCAGGCGCCCAAGTATGTCTTGGAACCGTTTTGTGGTCTCATCGTTGCGCTCCCCGATGTAAATCAAATTCAAGATCGATCCGAATCGTTCGCGAATTCGTCCCGCTTCCGAGAGCACTTGTTCGAATCGGGGAGAAAACGTGCTCGCCACCCCGATATTCTTATAAGTTGATGGATTCATCATCGAGCCGGGACAGCAATCTCCCGCTTCGCGCACCGTTCGGCAAATGATTGCATCAGATGTTTGATGTTTGCGCTTTGATGATTGAATTTCGGCTGAAATGAAACGTGCGATCTATCCGGGCAGCTTCGATCCAATCACCAACGGCCATCTCGACGTGGTTGAGCGTGCCCGAAAACTTTTTGATGAAGTGATCGTGGCCGTCGCCGACAACGATGAGAAGCAGCCGCTCTTCTCGCTCAAGGAACGGCTCGATTTGTTGCAACAAACCGTTGGCAAGATCGACAACGTCCGGATTGCGCAGTTCGAGGGCTTGTTGGTTGAATTTGCGCTCAAACAAAAAGCGAACGCGGTCATCCGCGGATTGCGCGCGGTTTCGGACTTCGAATTCGAATTTCAGATGGCGCTAATGAATCGAAAGCTCGAGGGCACCGTCGAAACGATCTTCCTGATGCCGAAAGAGGAATACACCTACTTGAGCTCGCGACTGGTGAAAGAAATCGCGCGACTCGGCGGCGACGTTTCGAAATTTGTTCCAAGTCTGGTCGCCAACGCGCTCGGGGACAAATTCAAAAAATAAACTCCGAAAGGTTTCGCGAGTGAAAGTTCATCTGAAACAGATTCCGCCAGAGGGATTACACCTCGAAGGCGAGGAAGATTGCCTGATTCCGGAGCTCGCATCGGAAGGAGTTCGCTGCCTCGGACTGATGCAATACAAGATCGACATCGGAGTTTCAGAAGGCTCGCTTTGGGCAAATGGTTCGCTCAAACAACCGATCGAGCTGACCTGCGTCGCCTGCCTCGAGAAATTCGTTTACGACATCAAGGTCCCCGCATTCGCGCTTCACACCGAATTGCACGGTCCGGAGACGGTCGATCTCTCGCCGTTCATGCGGGAGGATATTTTATTGAATCTGCCGGCGCACCCGCGCTGTGACCGCGAAGGCGGGCGCGCTTGCAAGGCCGCGGCGGCCACCGTCGCGGCAGCAGCAGAAACGAAACGAAAGTCCGACTGGAGCGCGCTGGACAAATTGAAGTTAAAAAAATGAGAGCGCGTTTGTGTTTTTCACAAACTCTGCTTTTCTAACCAGCTCAGTATGGGAGTTCCCAAACGCAAAACTTCGAAGATGCGGCTGCGCACGCGCAAAGCGGCGAACCGCTGGCATCGTCCGCAATTTAGTAAATGTCCGCAGTGCGGCAGCACGGTCGCTGGTCATACCGTTTGCCCGTCCTGCGGTTATTACAAAGGCCGCCAGGTCCTGACGGTCGAAGGCAAAGCATAGGACGCGCGTCTCGCACGCGACTCAAATTTAATTTTGCAAAGAGCGGCCAAAGCTCGCAAAATTTGTTTCCGATGAAGATCGCCTTGGATGCGATGGGCGGCGATTTCGGTCCGCTCAATCTTGTTGCGGGCGCAGTCATGGCGCTGCGCGACTATCCTCACATCGAAAAACTTTTCCTGGTGGGCGACACGGCCCAGATCGAGGCCGAGTTAAAGAGACACAAGTGCAACGACCGCCGGATCAACATCGTGCATGCGACTCAGGTCGTCGACATGAGCGACAGAGCGTGGTCGGCGGTGCGGCGAAAAAAAGATTCGTCAGTCAGTCGCGCGGTTGATTTGGTGAAACGCGGCGAAGCGGATGCAATCGTCAGCGCGGGGCACACCGGCGCTGCAGTTGCCGCGAGCATGATCAAATTGCGTACGCTCGAAGGAATCGATCGACCGGGCATCGCGGCCGTGCTTCCGACGCAATTTAACGTCTTCGTATTAGTCGATGCCGGCGCCAATATCGATGCGCGCCCCGAGCATCTGGTCCAGTACGCGATCATGGGCTCGGTTTATTCGCGGCATGTTCTTGGTTACAAAAGTCCAAGGGTCGGTTTGATTTCGCTGGGCGAGGAGGACGTGAAAGGAACTGAAAAGACGAAGGAAGTTTTCAAGATGTTGAAGAAGACTTCGCTCAACTTCCGCGGCAACATCGAAGGCCGTCATCTTTTTGAAGACCCGGTTGAAGTCGTCGTCTGCGACGGATTCGTCGGGAACGTGATCTTGAAAACGTGTGAATCGATCGCGGTCGCGATCTTCAAATGGTTAAAACACGAATTAACACGTTCGCCCAGACGCAAGGCCGGCGCATTTCTTGCCAAGGACGCGTTTCTAGCGATCAAAGATAAAACAAACTACGAATATTATGGCGGCAGTCCGCTTCTCGGCGTCAACGGCATTTGCATCATCGCTCACGGTGCCAGCACACCACTCGCGATCAAGAACGCGCTCCGGGTAGCGGCCGAGTCGATTGAACATCAACTCAACCCGCATATCGTCGAGGAGATTCGCCGTTATCATGAAACGACACCCTCGCTCGAGCCCGCGACCGCAGCCAGGTAAGGCGCGCCGAACCGTTTCCATCATCGGCACCGGCAGTTACGTGCCGGAGAAACGCCTGACCAACGCGGACCTGTCGCGCATGGTCAATACGTCGGACGAATGGATCACCACCCGCACCGGCATCAAAGAACGGCGCATCGCCGGGAAGGACGAGCTCACCAGCGACATGGCGGCAAGAGCGGCGTTGCAGGCGCTCGAGCAGGCCAAAGTTAAACCCGAAGATGTCGATCTTATTTTGGTCGCGACTGCCACGCCCGACATGCTTTTCCCCGCGACGGCCTGTTTCGTGCAGAAAAAAATCGGCGCGAAAAAGGCGGCATGTCTCGATGTTTCCGCCGCTTGCGCCGGCTTTCTTTTTGGAATCGAAATCGCGCAACAATTCATCACCTCCCATACGCACGACACCGTGCTTGTGATCGGCGCCGAAAAATTAACGTCGATCACGAACTGGACCGATCGAAACACCTGCGTGTTGTTCGGCGACGGCGCGGGCGCGGCGGTCTTGCGTCATCGCGGCAGCGCCCACGGCGTCATCAGCACCCACATCGGCAGCGATGGACAGTTCACCGATATTTTGTTCATGCCCGGCGGCGGCTCGCGCTGCCCGATCACGGCTGAAAATGCGCACATGCATCTCAACACCATTCACATGAACGGGAAGGAAGTTTACAAACAAGCCGTCACCGCGATGGTCAACGCGTCTAAAAAAGTTTTGGCGGACGCGGGTCTAACAGCGGACGACATCGCGTGCGTCATTCCGCATCAGGCGAACTTGCGCATCATCGAAGCGATCGCCAACCGATTGAAAATTCCGCTCGAGCGCTTTTACGTGAATCTCGACAAGTACGGGAACACTTCCGCGGCCGCTGTTGCTATCGCCTTGGACGAAGCAAATCGCAGCGGTAGAATCAAACACGGCGATTATGTTTTGATGGTTGTGTTCGGGGGCGGCCTGACCTGGGCGAGCACCATCATCGAATGGTGAATTTCTTCTTCCTTTCGCGCACGCAATGCTGATCGAAACTCACGCGCACCTCGATTATCCCGATTTCGCAAACGATTTCGACGATGTGCTTCATCGCGCGACTGAGGCCGGGGTCACGCGGATCCTCACCATCGGCACTTCGGTCGAGAGCAGCCGCCGCGCGGTCGATCTTGCCGAAAAATATCCTAACATTTTCGCGGTGATCGGCGTTCATCCGACTTACGCGCTGCAAGCCGAGGAGGACGTGATCGCGCCGTTACGCGAGCTTGCAAAGAATCCGCGCGTGGTCGCGATCGGGGAAATCGGCCTCGATTACCATCATCTGCCAAGCGTGGAGGCCGCGAAGCGCAAGGACGTTCAAGTTTTCAACGCACTCCAGAGCACAACCGGAGAACAAATAGAAGCAACGATCGAAGACGGCGCTTACAAATCGAAACAGGCCGAGCTATTTGAGCAACTGCTCGATCTCGCGGTGGAGTTACGACTCAATGTCGTCATTCATCAGCGCGACGCCTGGGATGATACTCTCGAAATTTTGCGCGACTACGGACAGCAAGTCAGCGGCGTCTTTCATTGCTTTGGCGGGACATTGGATCAGGCGAACGAGGTTCTCGATCTCGGCCATCTCGTTTCCTTCACCGGAATCGTCACGTTTAAAAACGGCAAACAAGTGCGCGAAGTCGCCGCGCAGGTGCCGATTGATCGATTCATGGTCGAAACGGATTGTCCTTATCTGGCGCCGGTCCCTTTTCGCGGAAAACGGTGTGAGCCGGCGCATACGCGATTGGTCGCGGAAGAAATCGCGAAAGCACGTGGTGTTTCATTAGAAGAAATCGCTGGCGCAACAACCGCAACTGCGGAAGAATTCTTCAGATTTGAACGCGGGTAAGATCGACATCGGCAAACTCAAGATCGTCGGACGGCATGCATTCGCGTTCGGCTCCGCGCTTATTCTCGCTTCTTGCGCTGCACCACGCGACACCGAGCATCACATCGTAGTCAGTGTCCGCGATCAAAAGCTGGCACTCCTACAAAAAGGCAATCTCGTCGCCACCTATCCGATTTCGACTTCCAAATTCGGTTTGAGCGATCGTCCCGGAAGTTTTGGCACGCCGCTCGGCGAGTTGGAAATTGCGGACAAGATCGGGGACGGCGCACCGGCTGGAACTGTTTTCAAAGATCGACGCCGCACCGGCGAAGTAATTTCGGTGGACGCGCCCGGTCGCGACCCGATTGTGACGCGGATTATCTGGCTGCGCGGACGCGAAGGTCAAAACGCGAACGCGTTCCGTCGCGACATTTATATTCACGGCACACCGGAAGAACGGAACATCGGCCGACCGGCCAGTTACGGCTGCATCCGCATGCGGTCACTCGACATCATCAATCTTTACAGTCAGGTGGGCGCGGGTGCGCAGGTTTCGATTGTTCAATCTCCATTGGTCGCCGTTATCCCCGAGTTGAATTCCGCCAGCCAAATGGCGGAGACCAATCACGCTGTGGGCGTGATTCGTTAGGCCGGTCGCGGCCGCCGTCTCGGCGGCATCTCAGGGCAGTTTCCCGAGATGTTTTCTCGGCGTTTCGCGCGAGAGCAATTCCATATCGGCATCGACCATGATACGCACAAGGTCTTTGAATCGGACTTTCGGTTCCCAACCGAGCACTTTTTTCGCTTTCGAAGCATCGCCGATCAGCAAATCCACTTCGGCCGGGCGCTCGTAGCGGGAATCGTGTTTCACATACTTTTTCCAATCAAGATCGACATGCGCGAATGCGGCTTCGGCGAACTCGCGAACGGTATGCGTTTCGCCAGTGGCAATGACAAAATCGTCGCCGGCATCCTGCTGTAAGATTCGCCACATCGCTTCGACGTACTCGGGCGCGTAACCCCAGTCGCGTTTCGCTTCCAGATTTCCGAGAAATAATTCCTTTTGCAGTCCCTGCTTAATCGCCGCGACCGCCCGAGAAATCTTGCGGGTCACAAAGGTTTCGCCGCGACGCGGACTTTCGTGATTGAACAGGATTCCGTTGCTCGCCTGGAGACCGTAACTCTCGCGATAATTGACGGTCGCCCAATACGAAAAAACTTTTGCCACGCCGTACGGACTACGCGGCCAGAAGGGCGTCTTCTCGTTTTGCGGAACGGCCTGCGCTTTGCCAAACATTTCGCTGCTCGATGCTTGATAAAAACGCGAGCGCAATCCGGCTTCGCGAATCGCTTCCAGAATGCGAATCGTGCCGACGCCGGTAACGTCCGATGTGTATTCCGGAATATCGAAACTGACGCGCACGTGGCTTTGCGCGCCGAGATGATAAATCTCCTCCGGCTTAAGTTCATAGAGGAGCTTCACCAGATTCACCGAATCGGCCAGATCGCCGTAGTGCAGAAACATTCGGACACCGTTGATGTGCGGATCGGCGTAAAGATGATCGATCCGCGAAGTGTTAAACGTGCTCGCGCGGCGAATGATGCCGTGGACTTCGTATTCTTTCTCAAGCAAAAGATCGGCGAGATAACTTCCGTCCTGGCCGGTGATGCCGGTGATGAGCGCTTTTTTCATGAGCGGCGTCTCGCTTTAAAGCAAACCGTGTGCGCGGGCAAATGATTTAGTTTTCCGGCGGCGTGACCATGATACGCGCGAGCACGACGCGCTGGGCTGCGATCAAGTCCGCAATTCCTTTGCGCGCGAGCGTGAGCATTTCGTCGAGCTGCGATTGCGCGAAAGTCGCTTCCTCGCCCGAGCCTTGTACTTCGACAAAGTCGCCGTCTTCGGTCGCGACGAGATTGAAATCGACCGTAACGGCTTTGTCTTCATCATAGTTAAGATCGACAATCGCGTTTCCGTCGAGCATCCCGGCGCTCACCGCGGCCACTAATTTCCTGATCGGTGGCGCATCAACCTTTTTGTCCTTCGCCAATTTTCGGCACGCGAGCGCAACCGCGAGACTCGCGCCTGTGATCGCGGCTGTGCGTGTCCCGCCGTCGGCTTGGATTACGTCGCAGTCGACCCACATCGTACGCGGTCCAAGTTTCTCAAGATCGACAACCGCGCGCAGCGATCGCCCGATGAGCCGTTGAATTTCTGTGCTTCGACCGTCGAGCCGGCCTTTCATGATGTCGCGCGGCTTACGCGTCGTCGTCGAGTACGGTAACATCGAATACTCCGCCGTGAGCCAGCCGCCGGTCACACTTTGCTCTTTCATCCAGCGCGGCACTGCTTCTTCGATCATCACGCCGCAGATCACGCGCGTGTTGCCCATCGCGACCAGCGCTGAGCCGCTGGCGTGCGGCGCGATGTTTAGATCAAAACTGATCGAGCGAATTTGATCCAGTGCACGGCCGTCGCTGCGTTGCATGCCGCAACGCTAAATGTTTCGCCAAAGAAGGCGAAGATTTTGTGTCGGTCTAGCCATTCGAGACCATTCCTCTTGGGGATGAAGTCGTTTCCCGGACAGCTGCCAGCGTAAGTCCCTTGAAAATCCCTACATGTGGAGCAAACATTTCCCGCCAGAATTTAACAAAACGAGCGTTGACGCCGGCTCAATCTGGGCTAATTTGGTAATCCCGCTGGACAGCGGGACTCCTCTAATCAAGGAGTGTGTTCTACGTACATTTGGGACTGCAAATTGAACTCAATTTTGTCCCGCCTGCCCGCCGTAGCGTTGTGCGAAGGCGGGGCACACAGAGCGGCGCGAGATTGAGTTTTTTTGTGGTCTGAAATGTACGTGAATGCTGGTTCTTTGACATCTACATACAGGGTAGTAAGAAAGTACAACTTTAAGAGCTGAGTCTGAAATCAAAGCGGCTGAAGGTTAAGATCTTCAGCCGGAGAGTTTCAGTTATCATACAAATCTCGGTCCCGCGTATGCGGGGCTGAACAGATTGATCAAGCTACAAAGAGCGCATCATGGATGCCTTGGTGCCAATAGGCGATGAAGGACGTGGTAAGCTGCGATAAGCTACGGAGAGCGGCAAACACGCTTTGACCCGTAGATTTCCGAATGGGATAACCTGAG
>DASQBB010000063.1:0-13390 GCA_035635435.1 Chthoniobacterales bacterium
ACCGCGCAACAATCACATTCGAGTAAAAGCCGATGACGAATGGCTTGAGACGAAGGCGCTGATCATTGCGAGTGGCGCATCGGCACGCTATCTCGGCCTTGAGAACGAGGAGAAACTGATCGGACACGGTCTGACAAGCTGTGCCACGTGCGACGGCGCGTTTTACAAAAACGTGCCGGTCTGCGTGGTTGGCGGCGGCGATTCCGCGGCGGAGGAATCGCTGTTCCTGACGCGATTCGCCTCGAAAGTTTATTTGATTCACCGGCGCGACAAGATGCGAGCATCGAAGATCATGCAGGGCCGCGTCTTCGCGAACAAAAAGATCGAGCCGATCTGGAACACGGTTGTGACCAAATACATTCCCGACGAAAAAGGCGAAATGCGCGCGGTTCGCTTGCGCAACGTGAAAACGAATGAAGAACGCGAGCTGCCGGTCGCGGCCGTGTTCGTGGCGATCGGTCACGATCCAAACACGAAAGCGTATCAGGGAAAACTCGAAACCGATCCGGACGGCTACCTGATTGCAAGACACATGGCCGAAAGTAAACATCCCGGGGTTTTCATCGCCGGCGATGTGGCCGATCGCGTTTACAAACAAGCGGTCACCGCGGCCGGGTCCGGCTGCGCCGCCGCAATGGAAGCGGAGAAGTACCTCGGCGAACTCGAGAGCTGATTCCTTGTCTGTCATGCTGAGCGGAGTCGAAGCATCTCTCAATATTTCTGTGCAATTTGCGAGCGGCTGAAAACGGAAACAGTAAGAGATTGAACTCGTTCGCCTCCCGGCTCTCTCGCCGCTACCCTCGCGGCGTGACCGTCCATGTCGCTCGTCCCACTCGCTCCATTCCTCGACTTCGCTCGGAATGACAAAAGCGCATGAAGATTTGTGACATAACCCAGTTTTATTCGCCGGTGAGCGGCGGCGTGAAACGGTATCTCCACGAAAAGATCGACTACGTTCAAAACCGCACCGGCGGCGACAAACATGTGCTGATTGTTCCGGGCCCAAAAAGCGACGTCCAAGTAAATGGC
Source organism: Chthoniobacterales bacterium (assembly GCA_035635435.1). Classification (GTDB taxonomy): domain Bacteria; phylum Verrucomicrobiota; class Verrucomicrobiia; order Chthoniobacterales; family UBA10450; genus AV40. The sequence continues at coordinate 1,030 of DASQBB010000063.1, forward strand.
CGCTCGCGCATTTACACGATTCGATCGCCGCTGGTTTCGCGCGCCGCAAAATATCGGGCCCTGCTGAATTTGCGCGCAGTCGAAGAAATTCTGAAGCGCGAGCGACCGGACGTTATTGAATCGGGTGATCCTTATCAGTTGGGCTGGAAAGCGGTTCGAATCGGGCGCGCGTCAAAAATTCCCGTGATCGGCTTTTACCATTCGCATTTTCCGGAAGCCTATCTTCGAAGGAGTGCAAAGTTGTTCGGCAAGACCGCCACGCGACGCGTGATGAAACTTTCCCGCGCTTACGTGCGCAAGCTTTACAACCAACATGCGGCAACATTGGTCGCGTCCGAGCGATTGGCGCGGGTGCTCCGCGATTGGGGCGTGCGAAACGTTCGGGTCTTAAGCCTTGGTGTTAACATCGACATCTTCCGCCCGGGCCTGTCCGATGAGCGGGCAACGCGAGCGGCGCTCGGTGTTGGTATCGATCGGAAACTCCTGCTCTACGTCGGACGGCTGGCCAAAGAGAAAAACACCGCAACATTGTTTCGCGCGTTCGAGATTTTGCAGCGGCGACGTCCGGATGAGTTTCATTTGCTGGTGATAGGCGATGGAACGCAGCGCAGTCAGCTGCGCAAATTGCAAACGCGATGCAAGAACGTTTCCTGGATCCGCTATTGTGCCGAGCCGAACGAACTGGCCCGCTATTATCGGGCGGCCGATCTTTTTGTTCATCCGGGCGTGCAGGAAACTTTCGGTTTGGTTGCGCTAGAGAGTCAGGCCTGTGGGACGCCGGTCGTCGGCATTCGCGGTAGCGCGATGGATGACCTGATCTTTCACGAGCAGGACGATTGGGCGCTCGAAAATAAGGCGGAGGCGCTGGCCGATGCGATTGAGCGATTTGCCGCCAAGGACTTGCCGACCTTGGGGAAAGAAGCGGCCGAGCGTGCGGCTCGATTGCATGCCTGGCCGCGGGTCTTCGAACGCCTTTTTTGCATTTACCGCGAGGTCTGTGCAAACTACAAAGGAAACCCCGCCGGATGAGCCACGAGAAGCCATATACGATCCGCAGTTATCGAAAAACGGACCGCGACGCCGTGCGGCGGTTGTGTTGTCAGACGGGGTTTCTCGGCACGCCGATTGATCCCGTTTATGAAGATCGACAATTGTTCGCCGATTTTCTGACGACCTACTATACCGATTGGGAACCGGAATCGTCGTTCGTGATTGAGATCGACGGCGAGATCCGCGGTTATTTGCTCGGGTCGCGCAAACCGTTGCTCAACCAGCTCTATTCTTTTTGGCAAAACATTTCTCTTTTTCTCAAAGCGCTCACCCGCTATTTCCGCTATCACCAGGCCTCGAGGCGATTTGTTCGATGGACGCTGACCTACGGTTGGCGGGAAGTGCCGGCGGCGCCGCGGCGCGTTCCGCATTTTCACATCAATCTCCTTCCCGACGCTCGCAAAATGTCGACCACCCGGGCGCTGATGAGCGCGTATCTGAGTTATCTTTATCGCTGTGGCGAAAAACGCGTTTACGGACAGATCGTGACCTTTGAAAGCAGGCGCGGCGAAAAAATGTTCGAGCGTTATGGATTCAAAGTTTTGAACCGCGCCGAGATTACCAAATACAAAAGGTTTTATCCGCAATCGGTTTATCTCAGCACCGTGATCAAGAATCTGGAAACGGCTGAGCCATTGAGTGTGACTTCGCGCTCGCGGTGATCGAAAGCGCAAGCGGATTGCGAGAGCGGTCATCCGTTCGGCAAACGGTTTTGCTCATTGCCGGCCTCGTTCTGATTACGGCGGCGGTGAGAATTCCGCTGCTCGGCGTTCCATTCGAGCGGGATGAAGGCGAATACGCTTACATCGCGTGGCGGCTCGGCCACAACGAATTGCCATATCGCGACTGGGTCGATCAAAAGCCGCCCGCGATTTTCTGGGTTTATCGCGCGGCGCTGACTTTACCGGTCGACCCGATTCGGGCGGTGCACTTGGCCGCACTCTTGTTTTCGGCGGCCTCGACCGGCGCGCTGTTTTTTCTCGCGCTGCGATTCATGAATCGATTCTGGGCAGTTTCGGCCGCAGCGCTGTTCGCGTTGCTTTCGGCCGATCCATTCGCGCAGGGGACGGCGGCCAACACGGAAATCTTCATGCTGCTCCCGATCATCCTTTCTCAAATCGCGTTTCTGAGATCGATCGACAAGCCGCGCAACGTGTGGTTGATGCTCGCATGCGGCGCGCTGAGCGGGGTCGCAATCGCGTTCAAACAAGTCGCGGCCGTGAATTGGCTTTTATTGGTCGCGCTTTATCCGGTTTTTGCGGCATCGGAAAGACGGTGGCGCAACTCCCTCGCATTCGTCGCTTGGTCGACTGCGGGTTTAATGGCGGTCCTCGGATCCATTGCACTCTACTTCTGGACGCGCCATGGACTGAGCCAACTGGTCGACAATGTGTTCACGCACAACTTGGAATACATCGGGGCGATGACCTGGTCTGACCGGCTCCAGTTTTGCTCAGAATCGTTGACCAGACTCGCCCGGGCAGAAACGCTGGTCTGGATTTTCTCCGCGGCGGGCTTGATCGCCTTGGTCATTGTTCGAAAAGGCAAATGGCTCGCTTTTCTCGCCGGCTGGTTGATTGCGAGCATGATCGGCGTGAGCGCGAGTGGATATTTCTTTCCGCATTATTTCCAGCAATTGCTGCCGCCGCTTGCATTGACCGCGGCGGTCGGCGCGAAATGGCTGAGCGAACTTCGGCCCTGGAGAAATTCGTGCGTTCCGCGCGCCCTGTTCAGTCTTCTGCTTGTGATTCTCCCACTGAAAACGCTTTGGCCGTTTTGGTTCAACTACACTCCCGCCGACGCAGTGAGAAAGATCTATCCGGGGAATTTCTTTGCGGAAATGCCGAAGTTCGCGGCGCGGATCGCGCAAGTCACAACGCCCGAACAACGCGTGTTCGTTTTTGGCGCCGAGCCGGAATTGCTATTCTATGCGCAGCGCGTCTCGGCCACGCGCTACATTTTTCTCTTTCCTTTGTACGGCCCCTACCGAAACGTCCGCGAAAAACAAATCGCTGCGGCCGAGGAAATCCAACGCGCTGCGCCGGCAACGGCTGTTTATGTACCGAACGATCTCTTTTTCAGCCCGGCGAGCGACCAATACTTTACCGACTGGAGCTTGTCCTACTTCCAGAAAAACTTTTCTCCGGACACATGGTTGATCAAAGAAACGGAAACCGCGGCAGCGGTCGTGCCGGCTCGACCGGATTTACCGCCACCGCACCATTTGCTGGGCGCGATCTTGGTGAGAAAAACAAGCGCTCCGTAGCTGAAATCGCAACGATTCTGCCGGTTGTTAGACATGGGAGTCTGCGCTACTTTCCGGCGCTCCGAGCCGGAGTGGGTCCGAGCCGGACGGGCACTTTTTTTGCCGGCATAGCTCAGTTGGTAGAGCAGCTGATTTGTAATCAGCAGGTCGTCGGTTCGAATCCGACTGCCGGCTCCAGCTTTCGCTTGGAGCGCAACCGGAAGCGAAGGCTGCCACGCCGGAGTTTCACGTAGGCGGGCCCCTTCAAATTCCCTTTATGCCGAATGCGCTCCAAGGCTACGGCTGGGCAGGCCGGCTTATCAGGCGGCGGTTTCGCCGACCCGCAGGCTCATGCCCATCAACTGAAAAATGCGATCGCGTTTTTCGAGATAACCGGGCGAATCGAGGTGACGCGGCCGTGGAAGATCGACATCGACGACTTCCTGAATCGTGGCCGGCCGCGCAGTCATGATCAGAACGCGATCGGCGAGCTGCACCGCTTCCTCGATGTCGTGCGTGACGAAGAGGATCGTTTTCTTTTCGCTTTGCCAGATGCGAACAAGATCGGTGCGCATTTTCAGGCGCGTGAGAAAATCGAGCGCGCCAAACGGCTCGTCCATGTAAATGATGTCGGGATTTGCGGCGAGCGCGCGCGCAATCTCGACCCGTTGGCGCATGCCGCCAGAAAGTTCGTGCGGATAGGCATTCTCAAATCCGCCCAGGCCCACCATGTCGATGTAACGCGCGATGATGCGGTCCCGCTCGCTGCGCGTTTGTTTGCGTAAACCGAAGCCGACGTTCTCGTGCACGTTCAACCACGGAAAAACGCCGTTCTCCTGGAAAACAAAAATCCGCCGCGGATCCGGTTCATGCACCGGTTGGCCCTCGACCGTGACTTCACCGGACGTGGCTTTCAAAAATCCGGCGACAATGTTGAGCAAGGTTGATTTTCCACAACCGCTTGGCCCAACGATGCAAACGAATTCACCTTGCGCGACGTCGGCATGCACATTTTCCAGGACCGCGATTTCTTCGCCCGCGCGTTTGCCAAGAAAACGCATCGACAGATTGCGAATTGAAATGACGGCCTCTTTCATTTGCGTCTCCCGATGTAACCCCAGCGGACTTCGTCGAATTTTTCCAACTGCCGAACGAGTAGATCGAGAATGAGTCCGATCAGTCCGATCATGACCATTCCGGCGACGACGAGATCGTAACGTTTGCCCGCGTTGCGCGCGTCGATGATCAGGTAGCCCAGGCCGCTGTTGACCGCGATCATTTCAGCGGCGACGACGACGAGCCAGGCCACGCCAAGGGCGATTCGGATTCCGGTGATGATTTGTGGCAAACACGCGCGCAAGATCACCTGTCGAAAAAGCTCACCGGTACTGAGCCCGAAGTTTTGCGCCGCGCGCAGATAAACGAGCTGCATGTTTTGGACAGCGGCGATTGTCGCGACCGTGATCGGAAAGACGCTGGCGAGAAAGATCAGGAAGATCGGCGCGGCATCGCTCACACCGAACCAGAGGATCGCGACCGGAATCCATGCGATCGGTGAGATTGGGCGCAAAATTTGAATGAAAGGATTGAACGCCTGGAACGCGCGCGAGTACCAGCCGAGAACAAGTCCCAACGGAACGCCCACGAGAACGGCGAGCGTAAATCCCCACGAAACCCGGAATACGGACGCGACAATGTATTTTAAGAGCAAACCTTTTTGGATCAGCTCGACGATTCCGCGGGCGACATTGCCCGGGGTTGGAAACAGATCGCTGTGGGACCAACGAACGGCCAGACCCCAGAGCGTCAAGAAGAGCGCCGCCATTCCAACCGGACGCACGATTCGCCAAAACAATGAATCGGCATCGCCAACACGTGTGCTTTCGCGAACACGTGCCGAATCGACGGTAGATGTCGATCTTTGCGCGGTTGTAATTTCAGCGGCCGTGCTCTTCATCTTCACTGGGCTCCCAAGCGTGCGGCTGGACCTTGGTATCGTCGGTCACGAATGACGCATCGGTGTAATCTTCGAAATGGGCGCGGCCATTGAGGATTCCGGCTTCTCGACCAAGGGCTTCGATCTCCTCAAAGTCCGGCTTTCGCAACATGAGATTAGTGTATGTCACGCGATCAGGCGGCTTGCTCAGGACGAATGTGAGCAGGCGTGGGTTCTGGTTGTAGTAGAACTTGCTGACAAATTGCGCCGTCTCCATTCGATGCTCCATGTTCTTATCAATCCATTTGCCGCTCCTGGCGATCCCGTCGACCAACCGCTGCACCGTCTCGCGATCGTTCTTGATCATGTCTTCGTGGACCGCGAGCACACACGAAATGAAATTCGGCCAGACATCTTTCGTGAGCCAAAGCACGCGTCCGTAACCATCGAGCTCGGTTTGAGCCATGAACGGTTCGCCGCTCGAAATCGCGTCTACGGCTTTGGCGTAAAGTGCGGCCGGCATGTCCGGCGGCGGCATTTCGACAAGATCGACATCTTGCGGCGTCATGCCCGCGCTTTTCAGCGCGCGAAAAATCAGAAGGCGTTGATTAGAGAACCGATTGGGAACCGCGATTTTTTTGCCGCGCAAATCCTGCATCCGGTAAATCTGCGAATCTTTGTGCACCATCACCGCCGAACCGTCGCGATGGCCGAGATAAACAATCTTGATCGGCACGCCTTGTTCGCGCAGCGCCATCGCCATCGGCGCGAGAATGAATGTGGCCGGCGTGTAACCGGAAAGATAGGCTTCCTTCAGTTCCGGCCAGCCGTTGAATCGCACCGGCTCGAAAAAACTGTCGCCGGTCATCTGTTTGTTAATGAAATCAGTGACCGGACAGGTCAGATGACACGTTACCGGCAGAAATCCGATCCGGAATTTTTTTTGCTCATTAATGCCGGCGCGCTTTGAATCGAAAAGATGCAGATTGAGCCAGGCGTGGACCAGCGTGATCGCAATCAGCCACGCAATCGCGATCACGATTAGTATCTTCCGCATCGACATAAACGCAGCGGAAGTATTCTGGAGCGGTGAATCGCGTCAACGTTTTTTGGCAGGGCCGGACTCCGGCGGGCGCATGAAAAGATTCATCCCGCCGACGTCGATCACCGCAAAATTCCAGGATAGATATTCTTCGCCGAGCAAACCGGCGCCTACGAACTTCGCCACGTGCGCGACGCCGACCTCCGCGTTGTTTACCACCAGATTGCCAAGCGTCAGTTGTTTGAAGTAGCCGATGCCTTCTCCGTGATACGACATGTTCGGCGACATTGATGCTCCAGACGCGGCCGCGATCGGCGAAGAGATCAGCGTGAGCGCGCTGCCGGTATCAACGATCAGTTTGGCCGGGTGTCCATTGAGCGCGGCATCCACTTCCAGGTGATGCTCGGGATTAAAGTGCATCGGAATCCGCACGAACCCGCGACCGGCGAGAAGTTGCGCGAGCTTTTGGCTGGTCGCCGCCGATGCTCCTTTCGGATTGACGTAAATCATCTGTCGCGCGCAATCGATCACCATTCCAAACCGCGACATCTCGTGCGCGCCGAACAAGCCGTCGAGGTGCGGCCGCGCGATGAAATTGATTTGCTGCTCAGCCGCGACTTCCACTGGAACGTTTTGGAACGTGCAATTGCCCATTGCGAGTGTGGAGAGCTTGCTGATGCCGGCGCGTTCGGCATTTCCAGAAACGCCAACTACGTAACCCTTGCTATCTTGCACGCGCAGACCAATTCGCCTGGCACTGTCGCGATCAATCAATGTCTGCGGACATCCACTGTCGATCATGAGGGCGGTTTTTCGGCCGTTCATCATTGTGTTAACGAACAGATGATTGGCAAAACGGCGTTGCATTGGCGCGCCGCCGAAACCTTCGTGCTCGAAAAATGTTTTCAGGGCGGCAGGTGCTGGGGCAGCGGCGTGGCCGCTCAACATTGGCAGCCAACAAATTGCGGCGATTGCGAATCCAAGGAGAGACGTTTTCATGACCGTTTATGGTTCAGTTCGGAATCGCGAGGCAATTCGGATGCCTCAGAGCAACTGATATGGATCGACATCCACGGTGGCGACGACATCCTCGGGGAGCGGCAATTTGTCGAGCGTCTCGCGCACGAGCCGGCTCAGACGCATGATCGCTCCGCCGCGGAGCAAAATGTGAAACCGAAATTGCCCCTGCAGCTTTTCCAACGGCGCCGGTGTGGCGTCGCCGAGTGTGAATTCCGAACCGAGCGATTCTTTTAATCGGCGCGCCAAAGTTTCGGCAGACAATTTGGCCCGGCCTTCATGCGCGGAGCGGACTGTGATCAAAATGGCGTGTTTGAACGGCGGAAAGTCGCAGCGTTCCCGAAACTCCAGCTCCTGCTGAAAGTAACCGGCGAAATCGTGATGCCGCGCAAACTGGATCGACGGACTAAAGGGCGTGTAGGTTTGCACGAAAACTTCACCCAGCGTTTCGCCGCGACCGGCCCGCCCCGCCACTTGGGTGAGCAACTGAAAAGTTCGTTCGCCCGCCCGGAAATCGGGAAGATGCAGCGCCAAATCGGCGTTGATGATTCCGACCAAGGTCACGTTTGGAAAATGCAGACCCTTGGCGATCATTTGTGTTCCGACCAGGATGTCGATCTTCCCGGTGCGGAAATTTCTTAAAGTTTCGCGATAAGCGTCCTTGCGCGTCATCGAGTCCGCGTCCATCCGGCGCACGTTCGCTTTTGGGAAAAGGTGGGAAACGGTCGACTCAACCTTCTCCGTCCCGAATCCCGCGTAGATCAGCGCATCTTTTCCGCAGGCCGGGCATTTCTTCGGCACAGCGGCGGTATGTCCGCAAAGATGGCAACTCAAGCGCGCCATGTGCCGATGGAACGTCAAAGCCACGCTGCAGTTCGGACAATTTCGTGCTTCGCCGCAATTGCTGCAGAGCAGCGACGTGGAAAATCCGCGCCGATTCAAAAACAGAATCGTCTGCTCGCGTTTCTCGAGCCGAAGCGCGATCGCCCGCGACAATTTCTCGGAAAGAATCGGTGCGATCTTTTCTTTTCGCCGCTCCTGGCGAAGGTCGACAATCCGCATCAGCGGCATCCGTTGGTCGTCGACGCGCTGGGTCAGCGTCAGGAGTTCATATTTGGCGGTGGTCGCGTTGTGATAGCTTTCGAGTGACGGCGTGGCGCTGCCGAGAACCACGGCGCATTTCTCGATCTTGGCGCGGACGACCGCGACATCGCGCGCGTGGTAACGCGGCGCGTCCTCCTGTTTGTACGTCGTCTCGTGTTCTTCATCGACAATGATGAGACCGAGGTGCTTGAGCGGCGCGAAGACCGCGCTCCGCGCGCCGATTACGATCCGGGCGCGGCCGGAATGAATTTTGTGCCATTCGTCATGGCGCTCGCCTTGCGACAAATGACTGTGCAGCACCGCGACGATTTCGTGCGTTTCAGCAAAGCGACTTTTGAAACGCTCAACCGTCTGAGGCGTGAGCGAAATTTCCGGGACGAGCACGATCGCGCTGCGGCCGCGCTCGAGCGCAGTCCGAATCGCTTGCAGATAAATTTCCGTTTTCCCGCTACCGGTCACGCCGTACAACAAAATCGGTTTTGCATTCTCGGGTGCCGCCAGGGCGTCTGTGATTTTTGTCAGCGCGAGAGCTTGTTCCGCGTTCAGCTCGAGATTTGCGGTCGCGATGAATTGCTCGTCCGCGTGTGGATCGCGCTCGACCGCCTCTTCGCTCAGTTGGATCAGGTCGCGCTTGGCGAGCGCGCGCAGCGTTTGGTTGTCGAACGATGTTTTGCGGAGCAATTCCGCGGCTGGCATCGGCTTCTCCAGTTTCGCAATCGCTTCGAGAAGCTCGGCCTGTCGCGGCGCGCGCTTCCGCAAGTTGTCGATCTTATCGGTGTCGATCTTTGGCAGCGGCTGGACGAACAGTTGTTTTTTCCAACTGACCTCTGCGCGCCGGATCACCTGTGGCAGCAAACTGCGCATGACCGTTTCGAGCGGGCAGCAATAATAGGCGCTCATCCATTTCGCCAATTCCAGAAGCGGCTCGCTGATGACTGGAGCTTCTCCGACCAGCGCTTCGATTGGTCGAATTCCCTTCGCATCGCTTTGATCGAGCGTTGCCAGAACCGTGGCGAGGGCGGATTTGTCGCGAAACGGAACTCGCACGCGTGAGCCGATGCCGATGCGGTCGGCCAGTGTCTCCGGCACGGAGTAATCGAGCTCGCGTTGAATGGCGCGGTCGATGATCACGCGAACGTAATTAGGCTTCATCATTCTTGCTGGCCGACAATTTAATTGAAGTTTAGGTCGATCACGAGCATGAGCAGGAAATAAGATGGCCCGGTTTGTTCTAAAATTGATTCTGTGCCTGCTAGTCGCTTTGGCGGCGGGGTTCGGTTATCTCGCGTTGCGATCCGGCGACGCGCTTTACAGTTTCTACGAATGGGTCAGTCCGGCGCGATTTCAACAATACGACAAACTCATTCTGTCAGTCGCTGCGGAACATCAACTCGATCCGATGCTGGTCAAAGCCGTGGTCTGGCGCGAGAGCCGGTTCGATCGTCAAAAATATGGAACCGCGGGTGAACGAGGCTTGATGCAAGTAAGTGAGAAAGCCGCCAATGAATGGGCGCGCGAACACAAGATCGAGAATTTCAATTTCGAACAACTCTTCGATCCCAAGACGAATCTTGAAGCGGGCTCGTGGTATTTGCGACGCGCCCTCGAGCGCTGGCAGAACGAACCCGAACCATTGCCGCTTGCTCTCGCCGAATACAATGCGGGCGCGAGTCGCGTTCAGCGCTGGGTTGGAGCCGGTGGAATCACGACCAGCCAATTTCTCGGCAACATTGATTTCCCAGCTACGCGCAAATACGTCCAATCGATTCTCGATCGCTACGCCTTCTACAAACGGCGCGGCCGAATGTGAGCTGATTGCATCCGTCAGACGAATTCACTGCCAATCTTTGCGTTGAGCGGAATGACGTTGTCGATCTTGATGGGCAGATCGACGCCGCGTTGCTTCAATGCCGCGATCACGCTTTCGGTCGGGATATTTCCAACGAGCGTGTTTTGCGCGAACGGGCAGCCGCCGAGTCCGCCAATCGCGGAATCAAATCTTCGACAGCCAGCATCGTAAGCGGTGAGGATCTTCCCGACTGCGTCGGCGGGTGTGCTGTGCAAGTGGACGCCCATCTCGCGCGCGCCGGTCGATTTCATTGCGGTGGCGACGACTTGGTGAATCCGTTTTGCATCCGCCATTCCAACCGTGTCGGCGAGTGAGATTGATCGAATACCAAGCTCGGCGATGCGCTCAATCGCCGCGTGAAGCCCGTCTTCGTTCCAGGGGTCGCCGTACGGATTTCCGAACGCCATCGAAACATAAACGATAAGATCGACATCGGCCGCTTCGGCGCGCTTTTTAATTGCTTTCAACGTCTCGAGATTTTCTTCGGGCGATTGGTTTTGGTTTCGCCGCAGAAATGTGGGCGAAATCGAGCACGGATAGCCAAGCGTTGCCACGCGCTTTGTCGCAATCGCGCGCTCCGCGCCCTTTTCATTGACCACGATGCCGATGATTTCGACGCCGCTCGGGATTTCAAGTTGCTCGAGCACTTGCTCGCTATCGGCCATTTGTGGAACAGCTTTCGGTGAAACAAAACTCACGGCGTCGATGTGCTTGAAGCCGGCGTTGATGAGCGCGCGGAGATATTGAACCTTCAGCTTGGTCGGGATCTGGCGCGGCAAGCCCTGCCAGGCGTCGCGCGGACACTCGATTAATTTTACCGGTTGGTTCGCCATGCTCGGAATCTTCGGTAACGGTTCAAGGGAATGACGAAATCGCAAATCGCCGGGGTCTTGGAGGAAATTGCGACGTTGCTCGAATTGAAGGACGAGAACCCGTTCAAGATCCGAGCTTACGCCAATGCCGCGCGGTCGCTGGAAACGTTTGGCGGCAATCTCGGCGATCTTCAGGACGAAGAAGCACTCGCGAAAATCCCGGGCATCGGCAAAGCGATCGCGGCCAAGGTCAAGGAATTGGCGGGCACTGGAAAACTCAAATATCTCGAGGAATTACGGGCGGAATTCCCGGCGGCGATCCTTGAGTTGTTTTCCATCTCCGGTCTCGGAGCCAAGAAAATCAAAGCGCTCTACGAGCAGCTTCACATCACGTCGATCGAGCAACTGCGCCAGGCGTGCGAGTCTGGCCGGGTCGCGGAATTACCGGGATTCGGGGAAACGACGCAGACAAAGATTTGCACGGCGATCGAGCAACGCGCGAAACACTCCGGGTATTTTCAATTTGGCCAGATTGCGGCGGACGCGGAATCGCTCCGGCGAGATTTGGCGGGACATCCCAATGCGCTCCAGGTCGATGTCGCTGGAAGTTACCGGCGGCGAAGGGAAATTGTGCGCGATGTCGATCTTGTGGTGGCGACAAAAAAGCCTGCTGCGATTACGGAATCCTTCGTCAAACACGCGCTGGTGGAATCGATCATTGCCCAAGGCCCGACCAAAACTAGTGTGCGCCTCCGTTCAGGCATCCAATGCGATCTGCGAGTAGTGAGCTCGGCCGAATATCCATTTGCGCTCAATTATTTTACCGGCAGCAAGGAACATAATATCGAGATGCGCAGCCGTGCGCTGCAGCGGGGTTGGACTTTGAACGAATACCGGCTCGCGCTGTTGCCGCCGAATCCCAAGTCCAAGAAAAAGACGCCGGCGGCGAAGACGCCGAAAGTGAATGAGGAATCGGATCTATATCGCGCGCTCGGACTTGATTTTATTCCACCGGAATTGCGCGAGAATTGCGGCGAATTCGAAGCCGCGGAAAAACATTTGCTGCCGCAGTTACTCGAGCGGGATAATTTGCGCGGCACGTTTCACTGTCACACCGTCGCGAGCGACGGCCATAACACCCTAGAAGAAATGGCGGCGGCCGCGCAGGAGCTCGGCCTGGAATATCTTGGAATCGCCGAACACAGCAAAAGCTCGATTCAGGCGCACGGTATCGATGCGGTGAAGCTGCGCGCGCAAATCGCCGCCATCCGTAAGTTGAACAAGAAGTTCCACGGCTTCAGGGTGT
>DASQBB010000064.1:0-54652 GCA_035635435.1 Chthoniobacterales bacterium
TTCCTTCATCCACTCGACGCTGTCGGCATCGAGCACTTCGCTCCAAAGATACGAATAATAACCGGCCGAATAGCCGCCGGCGAAAGCGTGCGAAAAATAACAGCTGCGATAACGCGGCGGGACCGGCGGAAAATCGACGCCCGCTTTATGCAACGCTTCCTTTTCAAACACGATGGCATCCGTTGGAATTTTAGATGGATCGAGTTGATGCCAGGTCTGGTCGAGCAGCGACGCCGCGAGGTATTCGGTTGTCTTGTAACCCTGATTAAATTTTTCGGCGGCTTCGACCTTATCGAGCAGCGCCTGCGGAATCGCTTCGCCGGTCTTGTAATGCTTGGCGTAATTTTTCAGCACTTCCGGCCAATCCATCCACATTTCATTGACCTGCGACGGATATTCGACGAAGTCGCGCGGCACACTCGTTCCGCTGAAGCGCGGATATTTCACGTTCGAAAACATCCCGTGAAGCGCGTGCCCGAATTCGTGGAACGCGGTGCGCACTTCATCGTGAGTGAGCAACGTCGGCTCGCCGCCCGGCGGTTTCGGAATGTTGAGATGGTTCGCGACCACCGGTTTGAAGCCGAACAATTCGCTTTGCTCGACGTAAGCGTTCATCCACGCGCCACCGCGCTTTGAGGGGCGCGCATAATAATCCCCGATAAAAATGGCGAGCTGTTTGCCATCTTTATCGAACACATCAAACACGCGGACCTCCGGCAGATAAACCGGCAAATCGTGGCGTTCCTTAAAGGTGAGCCCGTAAAGTTTTCCCGCGGCAAAGAAAACGCCGTCGAGCAGCACGTGATTCAATTCGTAATAGGGACGAAGCTGCGATTCATCGAAATCGTATTTCGCTTTGCGGACTTTCTCCGAATAGGAGTCCCAATCACAGGCCGCGATCTGAAATCCGCCCTTTTCTTGATCGACGATCTTCTGTTGCTCGGCGGCTTCGCGTTTGGCGTTCGCGACTGCCGGCGGCGCGAGATCGCTGAGGAGTTTGTTCACGGTGGGAACATTTTTGGCGGTCTGGTCTTCGAGCTGATACGCAGCCCAGTTGTCGTATCCGAGCAGCTTTGCTTTCTCGGCCCGAAGTTGGGCGGTGCGAATGACAACCTGACGCGTGTCGAACTCGCCGCCGTGACTGCCGCGCTTGAGCGATGTTTGCATGATCCGCTCGCGCAATTGTCGATTTTGCAACGACTTGAGCAACGGCTGCCCGGTTGTGTTCTGCATTTGAATGACGAACTTGCCTTCCTTGTGCTCGGCCTTGGCCGCGTTGCTCAACGTTGCCATTTGGCTGTCAGACAAGCCGGCGAGATCTTCCTTTTTATCGACCACGACCGATGAAGCGTTCTTTTCTTTCAAAACTTTTTGTTCGAACTGGGTCTGCAACGTCGCCAGCTCGGCGTTGATCTTTTTCAGTTTTTCCTTGTCTGAATCGGAAAGCTTTGCGCCGGCGCGGACGAAATCTTTGTAATAGCGCTCCAGCAAATAGGCCGATTCGGGATCGAGGCCGAGTTTATCGCGATTGTCGTAAAGCTGCTGGATGCGGGCGAAAAGTTTGCCGTTGAGATGAATCGCGTCGTGATGCGCGGCGAGCTTGGGCGCGATCTCGGTCTCAATCTTCTGCAGCGCCGGATTCGTGTTGCAGGAGTTGAGATTTGAGAACGTGGTTTCGGCGCGGTCGAGCAAGCGTCCGGTGCGCTCGAGCGCGACCACCGTGTTCTCAAACGTTGGCTTTTCCGAATTGTTCGCGATCGGCCCGATCTCCTTGAGCTGCTCGCGCATGCCGGCTTCCATCGCCGGGGTGAAATGTTCGTCCTTGATCTTGTCGAACGGCGGGTAGTGATAAGGCAGCGCGCTTTCCTTGAGCAGCGGATTATCGACTGGAGCGGCGGCGGACACGGCGGTGATTTGCGCAGTGAGGGCGAAAACGCAAGTGATTAGGGAATAGAAGGCTCGCATAGGGACTTGTGATTTATCAGAAAACGTCCAACGCTCAACGTCCAACATTCAATGTTCAATTTGAGCCAAATGATAATGCGGCGGTCATAGACCGCCGCTACAGTCGTTGTCGATGTTGCGACTGATTCCCTTGTTGTTATTTCCGACGCTTGTTATTGCAGGCGAGACACCTGCCACCACAGGAGAGCCAGCACAGTTCGATGCCGCGGCGGCGGAACGCTTCGCCAAACTCGCGCTCGCGTGCGTGCACAAGGAATATCCGAACAAGATTGCGCATGTGCTCAACAGCGACGCTGATGTGGCGCCGCCGCGAAAATTGACCCCGGCGTTTTGCGGCTGTTACGACTGGCACTCGTCGGTGCACGGACACTGGTTGCTGGTCCGCCTGGTCCGCACATTTCCGGATGCGTCGTTCGCGAGCGCTGCGCGCGACGCGCTCAAACAAAGTCTGACCGCGGAAAATTTGAAACAGGAAGCGGCCTACGTTCGCGGCGAAGGTCGCTCGAGTTTTGAGCGGCCGTACGGGTTGTCGTGGTTGCTCCAACTCTGCGCCGAGCTGCGCGAGTGGGACGATCCGCAAGCGCACGAATGGTCGGCAAACCTAAAGCCGCTGGAAGACGCGGCGGTGGAGCGGCTCACGAAATGGTTACCGAAACTTTCGCATCCGGTGCGGATCGGCGAGCACGATCAAACCGCGTTCGGACTTGGGCTGATGTTCGATTACGCGCGGACGACGAAGAATGATGCTTTTGCAAAACTGGTCCGGGACTCGGCCAAGAAGTTTTTTCTGGCGGACAAAAATTGTCCGCTCAACTACGAACCTTCGGGCGAAGATTTTCTCTCGCCCTGTCTCGGCGAAGCGGACGTGATGCGGCGAGTCCTTCCCCAAAAAGAATTCGCCAGCTGGTTGAAGGGATTCATGCCGCAGATCCCGGTCGGTAGAGAAGGCAGCGAGAATGCCGATTGGTTAAAGGTCGCGATATCGCCGGATCCAAGTGATCCGAAGCTGGCGCATCTTGATGGATTGAATTTGAGCCGCGCGTGGATGTTGGAAGGAATTCTTTCGGCGCTGCCTGATGACGATCCCCGCCGGCCGGCGTTGCAAGCTGCGGCTGATGCGCATCGTCACGCCGGTCTCGCGGCGGTGACGGGCGAACATTATGAAGGCGGACACTGGCTCGGCAGTTTCGCGGTTTATCTCACAACGCAACGCGGGATCCCCGCCGCCGCTCCATCGCCTTCCGCTTCGCCGCAAGAACACGAGCAAGAGTAAGGAGCAGGCAATACCGGGCATGCCCGTCTCCGCGGCTGGTTTGCAATCGGCAATCGAAAATCTAAGATCTAAAATTCCCAAGCCAGGGTGGCGAAATTGGCAGACGCGCCAGACTTAGGATCTGGTGGAGCAATCCTTAGGGGTTCGAGTCCCCTCCCTGGCACAATTGACATCGCGTTGCGTGGTGATTTGCGATTGTGGAATGGGAGGTCTAAGGAAAATCATGCGCATGCGGGCCGGGAAAATCAGCCTGGGGCTTGTTTGTTCAATCATCGTTTGTTCAGGAACCGCGCGCCGCCTTCATGCCCAAGCTGTCCAGGGACTCGACGCGATCCAGGTCGCGTCCGGGCTGAGCTCACCGCTTTTCGTCACGGCGCCACCCGGTGACTTCAATCGCCTGTTCATTGTTCGGCAGGGCGGAGGCGTCCACATCTTGAACCTGAACACCGGAGTCGTGAACGTAACCCCGTTTCTGACGCTCTCGGACATCGTGGTCGGCGGCGAAGAAGGTTTGCTCGGACTCGCGTTCGATCCGGATTACGCGACGAATGGGAAATTTTATGTGAACTGCATTGCGCCGGGCGGCGCGTTCAACGCAGGCATTACGCAAATTCGCCAATATCAGGTTTCATCCAATCCAGACATCGCCGATACGACGCCGGCGAACGTCAAGATAGTGTTGGCATTTGATCAGCCGCAAACTAATCACAACGGCGGTTGGATCGGATTTAGTCCACGCGCGGGCGACGATCACAATCTTTACATCGCGACTGGGGATGGCGGCAACTTCGATGACCAGGGCCCCGGCCACATCGAGCCCGGCGGCAACGCGCAAAATAACACGACGCTGCTCGGCAAAATGCTTCGGATCCATGTCGATCCGTCGACCGGGACCTACACGATTCCGGCGAACAATCCGTTCTTTGGGTCGGCAACGATGCGGCAGGAAATCTGGGCGTTGGGCCTGCGCAATCCGTTCCGCGATAGCTTCGATCGATCAACCGGCCGCATGTTTATCGGTGACGTTGGGCAAAGCACGCGCGAGGAAGTTGATGTTCAGCACGCAACCAATCCCGGAGGCGGCGAGAATTACGGGTGGCGGGATCGCGAAGGCTTCGTTCAAAATCCAGCTTACGCCACGTCCACGCCGACACCGACACCGAATCCGCCACGGGTCGATCCGATTTTCGATTATCCGCGCACCACCGGGCGGACGGTAGTTGGCGGTTACGTCTATCGCGGTTCCCGGTTTCCCGCGCTGCAAGGCATTTACGTTTTTGGAGATTATCTCGGCCCGACTGGCGGATCGGCGCGAATCTTCACACTGAACTACGACGGCACGACGGCTTCGAATTTCCAAGACATCACCGGCCAGCTTTTCCCGATTCCAACCACGATCGGCAACATCTCACTTACGAATACCTCTTCGTTTGGCGAAGACGCGGCGGGCGAGCTTTACATAACCGACATCGGTAACGGCCGCGTTTACAAAATTTCACCCATGCTGGTGAGCGCTGCTTCCAGGAAAATCCACGCTATCACCCCGTTCGATCTTAATCTGCCGCTCACTGGCTCTCCTGGAATTGAATGTCGCAGCGGCGATTACACGATGATCTTCCGGTTCGCGCTGCCGCTCTCCAGTGTCGGCGGCCGCAGCGTTACCGCGGGAATCGGAAGCGTGAGCAGCGGCATGATCGACAGTAGCGATGCACACAATTACGTCGTGAATCTTGTTGGCGTAGCCAACGCGCAGATAATCACCGTTACCTTAACCAGCGTGACCGACGTCGTCACTAACACGAGTAGCTCCGTTTCGGCGACAATGGGTGTGCTACTTGGCGATGTCGACGGAAGTGGCCGGGTTGATTCGACCGACGTTTTTCAGGTGAGACAGCAGAGTCTCCAGGACACGAATGCATCAAATTTTCGAGAGGATATCGACGAGAGCGGTCGTGTTGATTCGACAGACGTTTTCATTACGCGGCAACAGACTCTTACTTCGCTGCCTGCTTCCGCACAAAACGGCAGGCCTTTTAATTCGTTAGGTAACCGCCGGACGGATGGCGGTCTTAAATGACGCGCCACTTCGTTTTGCGAGTACGTGCATCGGTTTCCCAAAGTCGCAGGCCGCCGAGAAACGCGTTTTCATTTTTGCCGCGCTCGATTCCTTCCGGCAATTGATCGAATCGATGGACGTTGCCGCCGCCGAGAACGACGTAATCGGCGATAAAGGATTTCTTCAATTGCGTGACCGCGAAAATCACTTCTCGTTTCCATTCTTCTTCGCCCAGTCGTTCGATTCCGGGAATCCCGAGAAAATTCTCAATGATGTCGCGGTCGCGATACGGCAGATCGCCTAGTTCGAGCGGCATTAAGGTTTTTTCCCAAGCGAGAGCCGAGCCGAGTCCGGTCCCAAGCCCAAGAAAAAGCATTCGCCCGCCGTGATAACTTCCCAATGCCTGCATCGCAGCGTCGTTGATCACTTGGACCGGTTTGCCTAACGACTTGCCAAAATCAAACCCGACCCAGCCCTGGCCGAGATGTTTCGGGTCTCTAATGATTGTGCCGCCACGGACCGGAGACGGGAAGCCGATCGAGATGTTGTCGAATTTCCAGTCGCGAGTCTGCTCCTTCAGCTGCGCGACGAAATCATTCGGCTGCATTTTCGCGCCGGAATCAAACATCCGTTGTTCGGCGCCCTCGACCATCAGCTTCACGTGGGTGCCGCCGATGTCGACGACCAGAGTCTTGTTCATCGACTCGCGGATATGCGCTGCTACTCGCCGAGTCCGATGGCCTGACCGAGACGCTTGAACATGCCTTTCCGTTCCTGTCCGGCCGCACTCCCGGCCGACCAGCATTCGACAATCTCAAGGGCGAGGAAACGGAAAAGCGTGACGCTGCCGATTTTCAAATCGAGTCGCAGATTTTTTGCGATTTGTTGGATCGAGCGAACTCCGTTGAACTGGGACGCGAATTGCGCTTCGGCGACTGTGAGCCGCAAATTCTGCACTCTCTCAAATCCATCGCGGGTGTAAGCGGGAATGGAAGCGGGATCATAGTAAGCGCGGTCGCCGAGCTGCGGGAATTGGACAAAGCGCAACGTCGCCAACGCCCATTGATCGACATCGAGCTCGCCCGGAAGCGCGGTCGCGAAGTCGGGAAGCGTTCCTTGTTGAAAGGAAAAGCGAACACACGGTGCACTCCAAAGCTCCGCGAAGAGTTTTTGCCCATGATCCTGCGTAAACTGCACTGCCGGTTCCTGCGAAATCAAATTTTCCTGCGCCAGCGTGATGAACATCGGGCATCCAGTCTCCTGCTGTTGCGCGCGTGCAGCCGCGATCCTGTCCGGCTCGATATGACTCAAAGTTACCGGTGTCTCGGGGCAATACAGCTCCGGATCGTAGGTCGTCGCAAACAGGACCTGTCCGTTTTGAGTGAGAAGCTCGACCGGCTGTTTGTCCCAAAAGAAGCGCAGGGTGCCGGTGAGTTTTTGGGTTGCGACGATTTGCAGAGCGCGGTTGATCGAGAAAAAGCGGGTGTCGCCGCAAAAATAAGCGCCGCCAGTGACCGATTCGTCGGGAATATAATATTGCTCGGCCGCCGGTTCGAACGCCGCCGGTGTTGGGGCTGGAGCATCGGTCGTGGGCGCTGGAGTCCACCAGGGAGTTTCCGGCGTTTGCGTGATCTCGGGTCCAACTTCGCTTACTTCGCTTACTTCGCTTACTTCGCTTGCTTCGCTTACTTCGCTTACTTCGCGGTAGGCAGGTTCCTGTTCGACCGGGAAATCTACTTCGGCCGCAGGCTCTGTTTCGGCGGGTTTTGACTTGGCTTGCTCCGGCTCTTCCGATTTCTTCGGCATATGGGTCTCTACGGTTTTGATAAGCAAATCCGAAGTGAAGGGTTTATTCAAGAACCCAATCACATTTGAATTTTCGCTCCGGCTCGCCTGCAGCTCCGCGCCATAACCGGACATGTAAACGACGGGAACGCCGGCCGTCCCCGGATTTTCTAATAAACGGCGGCAAACTTCGTCGCCCCTCATGTCCGGCAAAATGAAATCCAGCAGAATGAGATCGGGCAAACTGCTCTGCGCCCCGCGCACGGCTTCTTCGCCGTTCGAGGCCGACGTCACTTCGTAATTCGCCTCGATCAAAACTTCTTTCACAAAACTGAGCAGCATCAGGCTGTCATCGACCGCCAATATTTTTGGATTGCCCTTCTTTTTGCGCGACTTTTTTGGCGGCGGCGCGGCGGCCTCATCTGCGCTCCGCACTGCTTCCATCAGTAAATGCTGCCAGTCCATCTCGATCGTCTGGGGACTGGAAAACGCGTCGGCAACTTCGGAAACGGTTCCACCTTTCCATTGCACAATCTCATTGAACGCCGTCATTCCCTGCCGGCCGGGCGCGGTCGCGTGCGTTACCTGACCTTTCTCGAAGAACACGCGTGCCTTTTCGCCGTTTGGTCCGGTGAATTCCACCACCGCGGTCGCGCCGCTCATGCATTTGAGTTGGATAATGTCGGTGAATTGGAGATCGCGAAGCGTCCCCTGGAATTTTTCAGTTGCCGTCTCCGCCGCTGGCTTCATCAAACGCTGCGCGAGCTCGACAAAATCCCAGTGCGCCACCGGTTTTTCGAGGAAATGAATCGCGCCGAGTCCGGCCACTTGTTCGCGCTGCTCGGGCAAATGAACGCCGGTCAAAATGATCGCGCGCGCGTTCGGGTGACTCGTTCGCAAATCGTAAAGAAAATCTTGGCCAAGATCGTGAATGGCATCGACATCGAGAACAAAAAGTTCGGGTTTCACTCCCAGGACAAGTTGTTGCGCTTCCTCCAGGCTGCGCGTCATTTCGACCAGCGCATCCGGCGCCGCTTCCTGCAGGACATTTAAGATCGCGGAGCCCAATTGGTCGTCCGGTTCCAAAACCAGAATCCGCGCGCTTTGTTTAGATTTTTTCTGTTTCATCGATCTCGAACCTGGAGGGCCTGCAATTTTCCTACGGCTCAACTCGGTAGCAATGCCCGCTTCTCGGCAAATGCAACGAATTTTTCTGTAGCCGCCCCGCTCTGTCGGGACGTGTCAGAACACGGCGGCAGAGCGCCGTAGCTACAGCTTGAACCGCTTCGCCAGTTCCCGACGGCTGATTTTTCCGCGCTCGTTTGTCGGAATCGCATCGACGATGAAGATCTGTTTCGGCACTTGCCACGCGCTCAACGCGTTTCGGCAGAATTCCAGGATCTCGTTCTCGCGAAGGCTTGTCCTGAGCCCAGTCGAAGGATCGACCTCCAGCACCACGCAGGCGGCCACTTCTTCGTTGCGCAATCCCGCGCCTGCGGGACGTCCAAATGCAACCGCCTGACGCACACCGGGAAAGCAAAGTAAGCGTTCTTCAATCTCGGCCGGGTTCACTTTTTTTCCGGCCACATTGATCACGTCTGAAACGCGTCCGACGATTTTGAATCCGGAGCCGTCACGCGCGAGCAGATCGTCCGGAACGAAAATACCGTTGCTCAATTTTTCTTCGTCAACTTCGGGAAAATAACCATCGCCGGCAGCAGCGCTGTGGACGCGGACCTGACACGCCTCTGCGCTTGGATCGATCATTTCAAGATCGACATCCTTCATCGGTGACCCGACGAAACCTTCGATCTCGTTCTTTGCTTCGCGGTCGTAACAAATCCCGCCGCATTCTGACGCGCCGTAAAAGGAATGGATCGGCAATCCGAATCTTTCCCTAAATTTTTTTGCCGTCGCAATCGGGAGCGGGGCACCCGCCGAAATGCAAAGGCGAAGCTTCGGCACCGGTTGGACATTTTTCATTTCGCAAAACGCTTGATAGAAGACCGGCATGCCGGGAAAGACAGTCGCGTTCGTCTTCGTGAGGTCCTCAAGGACAGCGCGTGGAGTTCGGTCCTGACTCAAAACCATCGCTACCCCGCGCGCGAGCAATGGCGTGAGCAAATTGCTGAATCCGTAGGAATGGGAAACAGGAATGACGCCGAAGTTAAGGTCGACATCGGAGATTCCCATCGTGTCGCAGATCTGATCGCAATCGGCCAGCAATTGTTCACTCCGAAAACGAACCGAGCGCGGTGCAGCCGTGGTACCGGAAGTTAATTTCAACAGCGCTGGATTTTTCCCCCGCCAGTTCGGCCGCTTGTTATCGATAATCCGAACAGTTGCGGTCTTCTCAATGATCCCGCTGACTCGGCAAATTTTCAGCGCCGCATCGCGCTGTTGGTCGCTGATCGATTGCTCGAGCGGGAGAACGACTACTCCGCGGCGCAAACACGCGATCAAGATCGACGGCCAATCTTCGTGATTCCCGATTTGGACGGCGATCACACTTCCGGCGTCGAAGCCGTCGATCTTCGATTCGAAATCGCGCGCGCGTTTATCGATTTCCCGAAACGTTCGTTCTACTTCGCCACGCGTATTGAAAACGGCCGGCGCGTCGCCTTTTCTCGCGAGATTCGCCTCCCATCGTTTCAATAGTGTGTCTTTCGGTTTCATCGCTTGCGTAAGACGCCCACGCGGCTACATTCGGCGCTCATTTTTGACGATGAAAGCAGGCATTCACCCAGAATACCATGAGACAGATATCGCTTGCGCGTGCGGCGCGGTCTATCACACCCGCTCGACGCGTCGCGACATTAGAATCGGTATCTGCGCCGCTTGTCATCCATTTTTCACCGGCGAACAGAAATTCGTGGACACGGCCGGTCGCGTGGAAAAATTCGCCAAGCGCTACGGCAGCACCAAAGCTGCGCGCGCGGGCAAAAAAGGTTAGCTGAACAGCAGCGGCGATCTGCGATCGCCGTTTGACGCTCCGGAAGATTTTCGGAGCCACACTCATGGACTTTGAGCCTCTTATTCAACGCAAACGCGAACGGTTCGAGCAGCTCGAGCGCGAGATCGCTGACCCGAAGCTTTTCGATAATCGCAAGCGCGCCGGCGAGATCATGCGCGAGCACGCCAACACCAAGGGCGTACTCGCGAAATGGGACGAATTGGAAACCGCGCGCAAGCAACTTGATGACAATCGTGAGCTGGCGAGCTCGCGCGACGTTGAGATCGCGGCGATGGCGGACGACGAGATTCCGGATTTGGAAAAGCGCGTGGCCGAACTGGAGCGCGAATTGCAAATCGCGTTGTTGCCGCCGGATGAAAATGAGAATCGCGACGCGATTGTTGAAATTCGCGCCGGCACCGGTGGAAGCGAAGCCGCAATTTTCGCCGCCGATCTTTATCGGATGTATCACCGCTACGCCGAGTCGGCCGGACTGAAAACCGAAGACCTCGAATCAAGTCCGTCGGAGATGGGCGGGCTAAAAGAAGTTATCTTCAAAGTTTCGGGCGAATCAGTTTTCCGAAAACTGCGCTACGAGAGCGGCGTGCATCGGGTGCAACGGGTGCCGGCGACGGAAGCGCAGGGACGCATCCACACTTCCACCGCCACGGTCGCGGTGTTGCCGGAAGCGGAAGATGTCGATGTTGAATTAAAGCCGGAAGATTTGCGGATTGAAGTTTCCCGCTCCGGCGGACCGGGCGGACAAGGCGTCAACACCACCGACTCGGCCGTCCAAGTAATGCACATTCCCACCGGCACGATTGTTCGTTGCCAGGACGGTCGCAGTCAGCTCAAGAACAAGGAAAAGGCATTGTCGATCTTGCGGGCGCGATTGCTCGAACGACAACAGCAGGAGGAGGCCGCGAAATATAGCGCACAGCGCCGCGGCCAGATCGGGACCGGCGGGCGCGAAGAAAAAATCCGCACCTACAATTTTCCCCAGAACCGTCTGACCGATCACCGTATCGGACTAACGCTCTATAATTTAGATCGCGTGATTGATGGCAACCTCGACGAGATGATTCGATCGCTGCAAACGGCCGACATGGCCGAGCGATTGAACGAGTCGTCGATTTCGACGTGAGCATCCTTCTTCTGTCATTCCGACCGAAGTGGAGGAATCTCTTACTATTTCTGAAATATCTGGAGATGTCTCGACTTCGCTCGACATGACAAAAACGAAAAGCCTCCTCGAAGTCCTGCAATCGACGACTACCTATTTCCAAAAGCACAACGTCGAAAACCCGCGGTTGAATGCGGAGCACTTGCTCGCGCACGCACTCGGGCGCACGCGAATGGAGCTTTATCTAGAGTTCGAGCGCAATCTTTCGGACAAGGAATTGGCGCCGTTGCGCGATCTAGTGAAACGTCGCGGCCAAGGCGAACCGCTCCAGCATTTGTTGGGCACGGTCGAATTTTGCGGTCACACATTTGCAATCGACAAACGCGCGATGGTGCCGCGACCAGAGACCGAGCAACTCGTTGAGTTGCTCGTGCTAGAGATCAGCGATCACAAGTCAGAGGTCAGAGTCATCGATGTTGGAACCGGCAGCGGTGTAATCGCGTTGAGTCTGGCGAAACAGTTTCCAGAAGCGGAAGTTTCTGCGGTCGACATTTCTGAGGACGCCCTCGCGCTATCTCGGGAAAGCGCGGCGCGAGTCGGGTTAAGCGAAGGGGTCCACTTTCAAAAAAGCGATCTTCTCGAAAATTTGTCTGAAAGATTCGACCTCATCGTCGCGAACCTTCCATATATCTCCATGCAAGATCGACATCTGCTTTCGCGCGAAGTTTTGCACGATCCGGACGTCGCGCTTTTTGGCGGACCGGCTGGCGATGAGTTGGTGCGAAGATTAATCGAGCAAGCGCCTTCGCATTTGAATCCGGGCGGTCTGCTTGCGCTCGAAATTGGGCTTGATCAGGCTGAAGGACTTTCCGACTTCCTTCGTCAAAAAAATTATCACGACATTGAGTCGAAAAGGGATTATTCAGGTATCCCGCGTTTTATTTTAGCCAGGTATGGATAAAATCCGCATCCACGGTGGGCATCCGCTGAGCGGTTCGATCAAAATCAGCGGCTCAAAAAATTCTGCGCTGCCAATTCTGGCGGCGACGCTGCTCACTCGCGAACCGTGCACGATTCGGCGCGTGCCCGATCTGAGCGACACGCATTACATGTTGCAAATTTTGAAGCACCTCGGCGCGGAGGTGGAACGCGCCAGCGGCACGGTCACAGTCGCGGCCGTGAAAATAGATTCGATCGCGCCTTACGACGTCGTCCGCAAAATGCGGGCGTCAGTTTGTGTGATTGGTCCGCTGCTCGGCCGGTGCAAAGAGGCGACGGTCTCGCTGCCGGGCGGCTGCGTCATCGGCGATCGTCCGATTGATTTGCATTTGAAAGGATTTGAAGCGCTCGGTTCTGCGGTCCGGGTGGAGGCCGGCAACATCAAGGTGTTTGCGCCGAAACTCACCGGCGCGGTGATCAATTTGCGCGGGAAATTTGGACCGACCGTTCTCGGCACCGACAACATAATGATGGCGGCAGTGTTGGCCGATGGTACAACCGTGATTGAAGGCGCCGCTCAGGAACCGGAAGTTGTCGATCTCGCGAATTTTCTGAACAAGATGGGCGCCAAGATCGAAGGCGCCGGCACTCGCCGCATCATCGTTGAAGGCGTCAAGGAATTGCACGGCGCTGAACACGACATCATCCCGGACCGGATCGAGGCCGGAACATTTCTGGTGGCGGGGGCAATTTGTGGAAAGGGAATTACGATCAAGCGCGTCGAACCGGAACACATTCAGGCCGTGACCAAGGCGCTGAGCAGTTGCGGATTCAAAATCGAATCGTCCGGCAATTCCATTACCGTTTCGCCCAACGGCGTGGCTACACCGCTTGAGCTCGCGACCGAACCGTATCCCGGTTTTCCGACCGATATGCAGGCACAAATGTGTGCGCTTCTTTCCACCACTGGCGGGATCAGCGTGATCACAGAAAACATTTTTCCGCAACGCTACATGCACGTGGCTGAGCTGAAACGCATGGGCGCGCATGTCGATCTTGAGGGACCGACTGCCGTGATCCAAGGCGTCGATCATCTTTTTGGCGCGCCGGTGATGGCGAGCGATCTGCGGGCGTCGGCTGCGCTCGTGCTTGCCGGATTGAAAGCGGATGGAATTACCGAAGTCAGCCGCGTTTATCACATCGACCGCGGCTACGAACATTTGGATGAAAAACTCAGCGAGCTCGGCGCTCACATCGAGCGAGTGAAAGGATAACTTATGGAGACGACGTCAACATCGATATCTACCAGCGTGCGGACCTGGTGCGTGCTCGCGCACGCCACCGCTTTAGTCGGATTCTTGGTGCCGGTGGCCGGTCACGTTGTTGGACCGCTCATTGTTTGGTTGGCTAAGCGTCAGGATTCACCCGAGATCGATGCCCACGGCAAGGAGTCGATGAATTTTCAGATTTCGATGCTGATCTGGAACGCCATCGCCCTGATTCTTTGTCTGGTGCTGATCGGAATTCCGATTCTGATTCTGCTGCACATTCTTAATATTATTTTTGTCATCGTCGCTTCGATTCAGGCGAGCGAAGGCAAACTTTACCGGTATCCGCTGGCGATAAGGCTGATTAGTTAATTGTAGGGGCCGCTGTCCCCAGCGGCACGTTGGATATCGCCGCCGAGACGGCGGCCGCTACAGTTAAATCTTCGACAAATAATAGGGCAGCATGTCGCGCCAGTAATTCCAATCGTGGCCGCGCCATTTGCCATCATCGAGCCAGTGCTGAACGCCTTTGGAGTTCAGAATTTCCGAGAGCCGATATGATTCGTGGCGGGTATTGTCCCATTCGCCCGTGCCAATGATAATGTCCATGTGGTTGTATCTCCATGGGTCGGTCGTGTTCGGCAGATAATGAAACGGGCTGTTGAAATAAATGTTGTCGTCGTAATAGCCATCGAAAAAATCGCTGATCTCGAATGAGCCGCTCAAACTAATGAGATAACCAACCGCATCCGGATGGCGAAACGCGATGTTGGCGGCGTGATACGCGCCGAGGCTCGCTCCGCAAAGAGCAACTCGATGAGCACCGCATTCGCGCCGTGCGAGATCGAATACGTCGTGAATAATCACGTTTTCGTAAGCGTTATGCGTCTTGATCCGATCGGCCGGGTGAATTCCTTTGTTGTAAAAACTTTCGAGATCGATCGCGTCCGGACAATAAACGGTGACCTTGCCAGCGTCGACGTAGCTCGCGACTGAGTCGACCAGACCGAAATCTTTGTTTTGATAATAACGGCCGAACGAAGTTGGAAATAAAATCAATGGCAGACCGCCGCCGTTTCCGAAGGCGAGCATTTCAAACTCGCGGTTGAGCCAAGGCGTGTGCCATTTGATGTGACGTTCGTTCATTTGAGGTAGGGATGGTTCTCCGAGCCGTCCGACTTATTGCGAGTTGTTTCTCTCCACAAGAGAAATCGTCGGACGCCCCGGAGGTGCGTCCCTACCATTCCGAAGTTGGACAAGATCGACATCTTAAACGAAGCGTCTCGGTTTCATGCCCAAACACACACTTACCGGAACAATCAGGCGACACCGCGGATTTCCATCGAAAATCCTTGGTAATCGTCGCGACGTTCTTGTTTGGTTGCCGCGCGGTTATTCGCGTTTCTCGCGAAAACGTCATCCGGTTTTGTATTTGCAGGACGGACAGAACGTTTTCGACGCGGCCACTTCGTTTGCGGGAGTCGAGTGGGGCATGGACGAAGCGGCCCAGCGATTGATCCGGCAAAACCTGATTGAGCCGTTGATCATCGTCGCGATTGCGAACACCGGCGAGGATCGCATTCACGAGTATGCGCCGACTCCGGGCGTGATTGATGCAAGCGCGAAGCGCAAAAAACGGAGCAAAGGTTGGGCGCGAAAATATGGGCAATTCTTGATTGAAGAGCTCAAGCCGTACATCGACAAACAATATCGGACGAAGCCGGAAGCCGAGTTCACCGGACTGGGTGGATCGTCACTCGGCGCACTGCTGACGCTTTCGTTAGGCTTGTGGTTTCCGAATGTTTTCACGCGCCTGATCGTTATGTCGCCATCGGTTTGGTGGGACGATGAAGTGATTGTGAAAATGGTGAACGAGCTTGCTGGAAAACTGCCGCTCAAAATCTGGCTGGATACGGGAACAAACGAACCGGGCTGGGAACGCGCGCGCACTTTATGCGCGGCCTTAATCGAGAAAGACTGGCACCCGTTTGAAGATTTGCATTACCACGAAATCGAAGGCGGCGATCACAGCGAAGGTGCATGGGCGGCGCGGGTTGAGCCAGCGTTGCGATTTTTATTTCCGCCAGCCGCGTGACGGCCGTTACTGCAAAAACTTTCCGTAAACCTGGAAGACTCGAGTAAAGCCGCCGACAAATTCCTGGTCCTTCTCGTAACTGAATTCGCGTTTCGCCGGCAGCCATTCCAAATGCCGCGGCGCGTCGGGATGATTGGGATCGTAAACCAGATAGTGATCGGTCCCGTCGGCGGAGCGCGGACGGTCGTGTTTGTAAACGAGAACCGAGTGATTGATGTGAAGGATTGGATAGTCAGAGAGATAGGCGATGAAGAATTCGCCACGGGCGAGTGTTTTCTCGAGCTCTTCGTGCGTTTTCTTCTGATAATTTTTGTCGTGCAGATAAAACATGCGCGCATTGCCGAGCCGCAAATAGGCGACCCAGCCAAGTCCGATGTTTCTCTGCATGAGCCTGGTCTGCGCCTGACTCATTTCGCGCAAATTGCGATAGCCGGGAATGACGATCTGTTTTTCCGGCGGCAACGGGTCGTGCCATGGCGGCTTCCGCGTGACCGCTCGAATGCGCTTATGAAGCTCGCTCTCATCCAAGGCCGGCGATTTCGGATCGAACCGCGCGAACTTATAAAACTGCTCGACCGCCCGGGTCATGACAAAACAGCGGCGCGTGTAGCGGTCCGGTTTTTTCCTTTCAAAGAAATTGCGGTGGGAAACGATTTTTCCCTGTTGGTAGGCGAACACGGTCGTGTTCGCGAACGCGAGCGTGTCGCGGTAATAACTGAAACCTGCCGCCGACCCGGCTTTTGCCGTACAGACAGCCGCTAACAAAATGGCGGCAAAGCATCCGCAGAATCGACAATCCCTAAGTCGCATCACAAGTTAGGAACGTGCCGAACTCGTCTTTGACTCGGCGAAATTGCCGAGTTTTCGAAATTTTTTGTAGCGCTTTTTCAGCAACTCGTCGACTGGCGTCGCGTTGAGATGCTCCAGGTTTCGCCGCAGCGCAGTCCCGAGGTTTGTTGCCGCCGTTTCATAATCGCGGTGCGCGCCGCCTTCGGGCTCGTCCACGACTTCATCGACGACGTTAAGTTTTAACAGATCTTGCCCCGTCAGTTTGAGCGCTTCCGCGGCTTCCGGCGCATGCTTGCGATCACGCCACAGGATGGCGGAGCAAGCTTCCGGGCTAATCACTGAATAGTAAGCATTTTCCAAAATCAGAACGCGATCGGCCACGCCGATCCCGAGCGCGCCGCCCGAGCCGCCCTCGCCGATGACGGCGGCAATAATCGGTATTCGCAAGTTCATCATCTCGCGCAGATTGACCGCGATCGCTTCCGAAATGTGGCGTTCTTCGGAACCGATTCCGGGAAACGCGCCCGGGGTGTCGATCAACGAAATGACCGGCATGTTGAATTTTTGCGCGAGCTGCATCAAGCGGAGCGCTTTACGATAACCTTCGGGATGGGCGCAACCGAAATTGCGCATCACATTTTCTTTGGTGTTGCGGCCTTTCTGGTGGGTAATGACGACGCAGCGTTGCGAATCGAGCATGGCGAGTCCACTCGGCATCGCTTTGTCATCGGCGAAATGCCGGTCACCGTGCAGCTCAGTCCAACCGGTGAAACAACGCTCCACATAATCGAGCGCGAACGGCCGTTGCACGTGCCGCGCAATTTGGACGCGCTGCCACGCGCTCAGGTTGCCGTAAACCTGGCGGCGGGTGTCGCGCAACTTGGCTTCGATTGCTTCCACTTCCGAATCAAGATCGACATCGTGCTCGCGCGAATGCGCCTTCAACTCCTGCAAACGCCGTTCCAGTTCCAGGATCGGCTTTTCAAAATCGAGCGGTTGCAAATCCATCGCGCTAATTGGTAATCGTGACCGGGGTCTTGTTGTTAACGAGGCTGCTTAACTCTTCCACATCGGCCGCGGCCAAGCCAAGTCCCTGCGGGGGCGGCGGCTGGGACAACGCCGGATGCGCCGAATCGGTCATGGAATAAATCGTGTAAGCCTGCGAGCTGAGCCGGATCCAGCGCGTGCTGCCGATGAATTCTTTGGTGCCGAAGCCAACACGTTTACCGCCATTCCATGCCATCACTTCGGCGACCTTGGTCGTGACTTTGGACGGGACCTTGGCCGGCAATTTTTCCTCGAGCAAATGATATTGCTTGAAAAAGCCGCCGTGATTGAGAACTACGAGCAGTTTCGGTTTGCGCTGAACGACGATGGCGAAATCGGGATGAGAGACGAGCAAGCGTTCTCCGATGTGAAGCATCGTGCTGCTCATGTTGTTCATCCGCATGATCAGCTCCGGTGTCGATTTCACCTTGTGCGCGACTTTTTGTAAAACGTCGCCGGGTTTGACGATGTATTCTTCTTTTTCGGGCGACGGTGTGCGCGAAAGGAGAATGTCGACGTTGACTTCGCCTAACAAGTCCTTGGCTTCGTCGGCGTGCGGACTGGTCGGATACTTTTGGATAAACGCGGTCAGGGCGGCGCGCGCTTCCGGAATCTTTCCTTCCTGTCGCAATTTCGCCGCCGCCTCATAGTCTGGCAGGGTCAGGTCGAGTCTCGGTTCGGCAGTGACTTCGCCGCGCTGCTCTTTCCGGACCTGGATGTCTTCCTTGAAAACAAAGTTGTACCCAAACCAGGCGGCGCCGCCGAAGATGATGATTGCGAGAAACAAAACGAAGAGCCACTTCATGGTTCAAATAGCGCCGGCGGTAATTTCGTCGCGGACGCGGCCAATTTCCAGCCGCGATGCGCCGAAAACCTAGGTCGCTTCCTCGCGGCCGGGGAAGAACCGGTGCCAGAGCCGGCCGATGGTGCGTTCTTCCTCGTTGCTCCAAGTGTAATGACAATCCTGGCAATAAAATTCCTTGGGAATGACTTTTATCGCGCAAAGCAAGCCGACTAAAGCTGGCGTCAGGAACTTCCGCGTCATTTGCGGATACTCAATGTTCGAGGAGCCGCATTGCGGGCAGCGAATGATGGCGGCGGCGACGTCGGGGTCGGTTGTTTCCCATTCGATCATTAAATTTTGCGCGCGCTCGAAATCGGCGTCGTCCACCATGATCTTGGCGTTGGCCTTCGGGCGCGACATGAACGCGACTGCCTGAAGATGACCCTCATTATGAATGTCGGCATTGATGCCGGCCTGTTGAAAGCGCTGCTTCAGACGCTTCGCCTTGTCCGGCTCGTTGAATGTCGCGATCGTCACCATGGCTTTTTATTTTGCAGTGCCATTGCGTCCTTGAGCAAACATCAACTACTGGCCAAGTGCAAGAGTCCGAGCCGGACTGGCATTATGGCGGCGGGAACCAATGGTAGAGCGTGAAATAAACGAGCACGCCGGTGACCGAAACATAGAGCCAGATCGGCATTGTCCAGCGGCCGATCCGGCGGTGTCGGTCCCAGCGGCGTTGAAAAACCGGCACGAGGGTTACGATCACCAAGGGTAAAGTGACGAAAGCGAGCAGAACGTGTGTGATGAGAATCGGGAAATAAATCCACGCGATTAAGCCGGTGTAGCCGGAGGATTTCTCGCCGGCGTGCAGGTGATAGACGATGTAACCGACGAGAAAACCGGTCGATGCGATCAGGGCGATGATCATGCACGGCACATGTCGTTGCCAAAGGTTGCGACGGATCCAGAACCAGCCGGCCGAAATGAAAATCGTGCTTACTGCGTTAAGGGACGCATTGATAGCGGGAAGATCGGCGATTTTCATCGGCTGCTACTGTAGCGGCGGTCTATGACCGCCGCATTTTGATTTCGGCGCTCACAGAGCGCCGCTACAGCTTGAAATCTGCAAAGCAGGTCGTAGCGGTGAAAACATGCCGCAGTTGATCGAAGAGCCGCAAACCGAAACGGCCGCACAAGATCGACAATCGACCTTCGCGCGCCGGTTGGCGATTTCCAGTTTGCGCTTTGCGATTGTTCTCCTGATCGCGGCCGCGATTGGCGGCGGGTGGTATATGGCGCGCAAGGGTTTTGGCGGACGCACCCGCGCGCGGATTGTGGAAGAATTGCACCGCCGCGGCGTGGAAGCGTCGATTGGCCATCTCACCCTCAATCCATTTCGCGGCCTGGTCGCGCGGAACGTGCGCATCTTTAGTTATAGAGAGCGCAGCAACACGCTCGCGTTCATTAGCGAAATCGTGCTCGATATCAATTACGCCGCTTTTTTTCATCACCAGCCGTTTCTCAACGCCCTCGACATTCGCAATGCCGAGGTCACGCTTCCGCTAAAAGGACCCCAGGGTAAAAACGAGCAGCCGCAGCTGCGAAAATTTCACGCTCACATTTATTTTCCGCCGGAACAGATCTACGTCAGTCAGGCAGAAGGAATTTTTTGCGGTGTGCGCGTCTCCGCCACCGGCCAATTGATCAAGCGGGCGGATTACAAACCGTCGCCACCGTTATCGGAAGAGGAACGGCAAAAACGATTGTCGATCCTCCGCCGGATCGTAGCTGAGCTGCAGGAATTTAATTTTCCGAACGGCCCGCCTTCATTGCAGGTGAAATTTAGCGGCGATCTCGCTCAACTCGAAGACGCGCACGCGGAGGCAACCCTTCAGGGCAATTTGCTGAAGCGAAAAGACTACGAGATGCGTGAGTTCGTTGCGTCGGCGGAGTGGAGTAATCAGACGCTGAACATTTCGCGATGCGAATGGAACGATCGCCTGGGCGGCTTTGCCGCGACCGCGAATTGGAGCCGGCGAACCAACGGTGCAAACTTTCAAGCTCGCAGCAGCCTCGATCTCAAAACATTGCTCGACGCTGCCGACGCCGGCGGCGCGCTGGCTGACGCGACGTTCAATTCGCCGGCAGTGATCGACGTTTCGGGTTCGGCGAATTTTGCCGGCGAGAAACCGCAGATAAAACTGATCGGCCACGGGGCGGTCGAGAATCTCGCCTACAAAAATCTGCCGCTCTCGAATTGCAGTGCGGAATTTTCCTGGGACGGCGAGCGCACCTGGCTACGCGATATTCGCATTCGACATCCCACCGGCGACTTGCGCGCGGAAGTGTTCGAAGCGCCCAACGAATTCCGTTTGAACATCGACGGACCGATTGCGCCGGATGAGATGCGGCCGTTCGTCTCGCCCGAGATTCAGGAGTTCCTCAACGAGTGGGAATGTTCGCGACCGCCGGTAATTCAACTCGCCATCCGTGGAAAAGATCGACATCCGGAAAGCTGGCAGGGCGACGGAAACATTTCTCTCGATAAGACGCGGTTCCGCGGCCAATGGATGAACAGCGCGACTGCGAAGGTGCATTTTGCCGACGGCGCGGTCGCGTATCAGGATTTCCGGGTGACGCGCGATGAAGGCGTCGGCACCGGAGATTTTGTTTACGACTTCGCGAAGCACGAAGTCCGCGTCTCGAACATCAAAGCGACCGTTCGTCCGGTTGAAGTCGCCTGGTGGATCGATCCCGACCTGCCGAAAACGGTCACGCCTTATAAATTTCGTCAGCCGCCGACGATTACGGCGAACGGGGTTTATCAATTTCGCGGACAAAAAGGGACAAAACTCGAGATCAACGTCGATGGCCCGAGCGGCATGGATTACGTATTTCTCGGCAAGACGCTGCCATTCCACAGAATTAACGGCCGCCTTCTTTTCACAAACGATCGTCTCCAGATTGTCGATCTTCGCGGTGGATTGTTCGCCGGGAACGTGCGCGGGAGCGCGGACATTTCGCTCGCGCGCGGGAATCAGAGTTATCACGCGAAACTCGCGCTTGAAGGCATTGATTTTCCGCGCCTGACCGATCTCTATTACAACTTCAAGACTGCGCAGGGGCGGTTGAGCGGCAGCTACGATTTTACCGGTCTCGGCGA
Source organism: Chthoniobacterales bacterium (assembly GCA_035635435.1). Classification (GTDB taxonomy): domain Bacteria; phylum Verrucomicrobiota; class Verrucomicrobiia; order Chthoniobacterales; family UBA10450; genus AV40. Next base: position 21,244 of record DASQBB010000064.1, read on the forward strand.
TAACGCGCGATTAATGCAAGGCACCGGCAAGCTGACCGTGTCGAACGGCGACGTGTTCGCGATCCCGGTGTTTGGTCCGCTTTCCGGAATCTTGGGCTCGCTTCTGCCGGGCAAAGTGGTCGGCTACAGCATTGCTCGCGAGGCGAAGGCGAGCTTCACGGCCAAGAGCGGAATCCTGCACACCGACGATTTCGAAGTCGCCGGCGGATGGTTCTCGATGCTCGGCGACGGGGACATTTACTTCCTGGATGACAAACTCGATTTCAATGTTCGGATCTCACCGAAAGGCGCCGGCTTGCTGCTGGCGCCGGTTTACAAACTTTTTGAATACAAAGGCGAAGGCAGTCTGAAAAATCCGGATTGGCATCCGAAAGGTTTTTAGGTCACGTTTGGCGTCCGGTCGGCGCAGCGCGCCGACATCTACGTATGAAAAAAATCGGAATCCTTTTTGGCCAGGAACACAGTTTTCCACCGGCGTTTGTCGAGCGGGTCAATCAGAAAACTGGCGGCGAGGACATCGTCGCGGAGTTCGTCAAGATCGACAAAGTGGTTCAAGGCGAGCCGTGTGGTTACGACGTGGTGATCGATCGGATTTCGCAGGACGTGCCGTTTTATCGCGCGTATCTCAAAAACGCCGCGCTGACCGGCACGGCGGTGGTGAATAATCCATTTTGGTGGAGCGCTGACGAAAAATTCTTTAACAACGCGCTCGCGACCAAGATTGACGTAGCTGTTCCCCGAACTGTTTTATTGCCATCCAATCAACCGCCCGAGGACACGAACGAAAAATCGTTTCGCAATTTGGAATATCCACTGAATTGGGAGGCCATTTTCGCTTACGTCGGTTGGCCGGCGTTTTTCAAACCGTTTGCCGGCGGGGGCTGGAAAAATGTTTATCGACTGCACAACTCGGAAGAATTTTTCCGCGCTTACAACGAGACCGGTCAGCTAGTGATGATGTTGCAGGAAGAAGTGAAGTTCGACATCTATTTCCGCTGCTACTGCATCGATCAGCGCCATGTTCGCATCATGCCCTACGAACCGCGGCATCCGTATCATTTGCGTTATCAAACGGAATGGAGCACGCCGCCTGATGTCCTCGAAAAAGTCGAACAGGGCGTTCGGACGTTGAACGAATTTCTCGGCTACGATCTGAACACGGTCGAGTTTGCGATTCGCGACGGCGTGCCGGTGGCAATCGATTTTTGCAACCCGGCGCCGGATGCGGAAGCCGCGTCGGTCGGACAGGCGAATTTCGAGTGGGTGGTGGAAGCCGTTTCCGAAATGGCGATTCGCAAAGCGCGCGAACACGTGCCGGGGCGCGACAACCTCAGCTGGGGGAAATATCTCCAAGCTGCTGTGACCAAGCGCTCGTTAGCCGAGCTCGCGTAACGTGGAAGGGACCTGAACGTCCCGATTCTTCGCGGCACTGAGGCCGCTCCCACATTGGATGACATCGCCGGGTTTTTGAGAGAGATTTGTAACTCCCATGGCCAAGAAGGAGCACATTTACACCCTCGGGATCGAAGAGGAATTCGCGATTGTCGATCCGGAGACGCGCGAGCTGCGTTCGCACATTCAGGAAATTCTCGAGGGCGGCAAAGTCTTGCTCAAGGAGCAGATCAAACCGGAAATGCATCAATCGGTCGTCGAGCTCGGGACCGAGATTTGCGATTCGATTGAGCACGCGCGAGCGCACGTAGTCGATCTTCGGAGCAAACTGGCCAACCTCGCCGGCAAAGCCGGTTTAAAGATCGCTTCGGTCGGGACGCATCCGTTTTCGCATTGGCGCGACCAGCTGATCACTGAAGGCGAACGCTACCAGGAAATTGTGCGGGACATGCAATCGCTCGCACGGGCGAACCTGATTTTCGGATTGCACGTCCACGTTGGGATTCCGAACCGTGAGGCCGCGATTCACGTGATGAATCAGACGCGCTATTTTCTGCCGCACGTTTACGCGCTCTCGGTCAACTCGCCGTTCTGGGTCGGGCGAGACACCGGATTAAAAGGTTATCGGCTGAAAGTGTTCGAGCGTTTTCCGCGGACCGGCATTCCGGACGCGTTTGAATCGCTCTCGGAGTACGAGGATTACTGCAAACTCCTGGTCAAAACCGGTTGCATCGACAATCCCAAGAAGATCTGGTGGGACATTCGGTTGCATCCGTTTTTCGACACCCTCGAAGTTCGCGTGTGCGATGCCCAATCGCGCGTGGACGACACCCTCGCGATCGCAGCCTTGCTTCAGGCGATCATTTCCAAGTTGTTCAAGCTTCTTCGGAAGAACACGACCTTTCGCGTTTATCGCCGTCGCTTGCTCGACGAAAATCGCTGGCGCGCGACGCGTTACGGCATCGACGGAAAGTTGATCGATTTCGGTCGCGAAGCCGAAGTTGATACGCGCAGTTTATTGAACGAGTTGCTCGAATTCGTTTCCACGGAGGTAAGCGAACTCGGCAGTCAACGTGAGATGGCGCACATCGAACGGATCATGCGCGAAGGCACCGGCGCGGATCGACAACTCGCCGCCTTCGCGCGGACGCAAGACATGAAAGCGGTCGTCGACCAAATTGTCGCTGAGACCTACGAGGCGCTGTCGCTACAGGAACAAACACGCGCCGGCTAGTTTTGCTCGGTCTTCAGATTTTTCGGCGCGAGATCGGCTACGATTTTTTCAAAGCGCGCGTCGTCGCGGAGCGAATCCCAGTAGGGATGGAGCTTCAAGTTTCCGTAGCTTAACGTGCTTGGAATTCGCAGCGTCGCCTGGATTTGCTGAATGGCGAGATCCTTCTCGCCGCACCAGGCGTAAATCACCGCCAGATACTTCATCACCTCAGCGCCGTCGATCGAATCTTTGGTAACGGGCAGTAACTCGAGAGCGTGCCGGCCTTCACGAAGTGCGTCTTCCTTGCGACTGAGGGCAGCATCGACCAGCGCGAGGACCGAAAGTCCAGGCCCGTAGTCGGGTTGTTCCTTGACGGTTTTTTGCAATTCATTGCGCGCTTCAAGAAACGCGGTGCGAGCAGCAGCTTCATCGCCTTTGATCCGCGCCGCTAAGCCTTGGCACAAGGAGCGGGGAAAATTCACGTCCAAAGATATGCCAGTGGAAGGCATCGCCGCCAACGCTTTCGCGAGTGCGGCCTGATCACGTTCGCACAAGGCGAGGTAAAACCATTGCGCGGCCACATCAGGTGCGCGCGCGGGCTTCTCGGCCAAAACAGTAGTGATGGTGTTGCGCAATGGCCGCGGATCAGCTTTCCATTCGAGCTCGACCAGCGCGCGCGTGACGCGGGTATCGACATCGTGAGGTGTCAGCGCCAGAGCGCGATCCAGAGCCGTAGCCATTGCCCCGAACTGCCGGAATTCCTGATAACTGAGCGAGATCTGCTGAAGCATGAAAAAATTGCGCGGATCGAGTTCGATCGCTCGCTCAAGATTGCGCGCCGATTCGTTCCATAAGCCCTGCCGGCGATCGATGTAGCCGGCCAACTCGAAAATTTGCGAATTGTTAGGCAAGCTCCGCTGGGCCAGCGCCAGCTCTGCACGCGCGCGATTGTAATCGAGATAGCAGCGGTAGAAAAAGTTGGCGCGCGCGAGGTGCGTCTCGCCGTCGTCTGGACGCAATCGCACGACTGCTTGCAACGCAGCATCGCCGGCTGCCAGCCGGGCCGGCGTGCGATCCAAGCCAAAGAAGTACATGTAATCGTGGGCGGCGGACAACTGGAAATAGGCGAGATAAAAATCGGCATCGTGGGCGACCGCTTGCTCGAGCAACTTAATGGCTTCGCGCAGGCGATCTTCGATTTGGCCATTAAGAGCGATCGTAACGATGAGTGCCTTCGCTCGAACATACAGACCGTAGGCGACGAGATTCTTGGTCGGCCGCTCCGCAATCGCCGCTTTTTCCTGCGGCGAAACCGCGGCTTGAAGCTGTGAGACAATGTGCTGCACGATTTCGGTTTGGGTCGCGAATACTTCTGCCAAATCGCGCTCGTAACTTTGCGACCAGAGTCGCGTGTTGGTGCGGGCGTCGCTGAGTTGGGCGGTGATGTGCAGCCGTGTGCCGGTTTCGCGGACGCTTCCCTCGACTACGTAAGCCACGCCGAGCGCCTCAGCGATTTCGGGCAAGTTTCGAGAACTCCGCGCAGCGTAACTGCTCACCGAGGTGCTGCTAATTACTTTTAGATCGGCAATTTTGGACAAGGCGCTCAGAATGTCATCCTGCACGCCATCTGCTAAAAACGCGTTCTGTTTGTCTTCGCTGAGGTTCTCGAACGGAAGCACCGCGATGCTCTTTTGCGGGATGAGCGCGGCATTTGTGTCCTCAGCCGGGGCGGACGCAGTGACTATCTGAGGAGCTAACTGGCGGGATACGCTCCAGAAACCGAAGCCCAAAGCGACCGCGATCGCGGCCAAACAACCGGCGGTCAGAAGCCGGCTCTTTCGTTCCGATCTGACGATTACGTCTGGAGATCGGTGGGATCGATTAAGCGGCCTCGGAACTGTGGATTGAGGCACATCAGGGGTGGAAAGATCCATTATCGAGGCGGTTGTCTGCTAACGAGCTGCTGAGGCGTCGTTGTGGCAGGAGTGCTCCATGATGTGTGCCAAAGCAGAATATGTTCCAGCATTGGGGCAGCAAGCCGGTCCAGCGCCAACAACTCCAAGATTCATCGGGGCTAGTTCGAAACGACAAAATTTCGCAACCCGGCGTGAAAGTAGCTCCTGGCAACCAGCCAACTCGGCAGTCCGAGACAATGCCCAGCCTACGCGATCGAGCTATCCCGCAAAAAATCACGTTTGTGATCATGGCGATCACAGCCGTGGTGCTATTGCTGGCTTTTGGTGCGCTCTTTTACTTTCAGGCATGCATCCTAAAACAGCATGCTGTCCACGAACTTGCGGTCGTGGGTGAGATCACGGCGCGGGAGTGCGGCCCGGCCGTCAGGTTCAAAGACGAAGATGCCGCCAATCAAATTTTGAGTGGCCTCAAGACAATGCCGCAAGTGGTCAGCGCCCGGCTCGAGCTGATGAACCAGCAGCGGCTGGCGTTTTTTGGGACACTACGCGACGAAAATGAAATCAAGGCAGCGCGGTTGAAATCGGGTTTTAGAATCAACGGGGACCGAATCATCCTCGCCCAGCTGGTCAAACTTGGCGGAACACAAGAGGCGACTCTCTACCTTTTGGCAGACTTACATGCAACGACCTCGCAGTTAGTGAAACTTTACGGCAGCATCTTTGGTTTAGTTCTTCTCGCCTCGCTCCTGGTCGCATTCGTCCTTTCCGGACAATTTCTCCGGTTTGTTACCGACCCGATTCTGCGTCTGGCCGACACTGCCCGAACGGTCGCTGATCACAACGACTATTCGGCGCGCGCGACGAAGATGTGCAACGATGAAGTGGGTGTGCTGACCGACGCCTTCAACCAAATGTTGAGCCAGATCCAGGCGCAGGACGGCGCGCTGCGCAAAGCAGAGGAGAAATACCGGCTCATCTTCGAAAATGCGATCGAAGGAATGTTTCAAACTTCGCCGTCTGGAAAGTGTCTCAGCGTAAACCCGGCGTTTGCGCAAATGTTCGGGTACGATTCACCGGAGGAGCTGGTCACAAGTGTAGGTGACCTCGCAAGCATGGTGTATGTCGATCCTGCGCAGCGCGACGAATTTAAGCGCCTGATGGAGACGCAAGGTTATGTGGAGTTGTTTGAGTATGAGGTTTACCGCAAGGACGGCGCCAAAGCATGGGTATGCGAAAACGCTCGTGCCGTCCGCGACGCTACCGGAACGATTCTTTATTACGAGGGCACGGTGCAGGATGTCACGCAGCGAAAGCGGGTCGAAGAAGTTGAGCGGGCCAGCAAAGCCAAAACCGAATTTCTTTCCCGCGTCAGCCACGAGCTACGGACGCCGCTAAACGCGATCCTGGGATTCGGACAATTGTTGGAACGGCAGAATCCTACCGAAACGCAGCGCGCGCGGCTCCATCACATCCTAAGCGCCGGTAAGCATCTTCTCGGGCTCATCAACGAAGTGCTCGATATCAGCCGCATCGAATCGGGCAAGCTGCAGCTTTCCCTTGAACCGGTGTGCGTGGCTGATGCATTGGCAGAAGCGTTCGATTTGATGCGGCCGCTTGCGGCGGGACACAAAATTGAACTCTCCGCCAATACCGACATGGATGCGACCGTTTACGTGCTAGCAGATCGACAGCGTTTCAAACAGGTGTTGCTAAATCTACTGAGTAACGGCGTCAAATACACGCCGCAGTTCGGCCAGGTCGCAGTTTCGTACTACGAAAGCGATAACAACATTAGAATTACCGTGAGCGATACCGGACCGGGCATTCCCGCCAATAAGCGAGAGCGGCTGTTCATGCCCTTTGAAAGGCTGGGCGCTGAACAATCGAATGTCGAAGGCACCGGCCTCGGTTTGGCTTTATCGCAGCGCCTGATGCAGGCAATGGGTGGTTCGATCGGGGTGGACTCCACGGCTGAAAGAGGCAGTAAGTTTTGGATCGAGCTGCCGCGCACGGCTTCGCCGCTACCGAAAGCCGCCTTGCAGAAGAAAGTCGGCGCGTGCGACCCGCGCGGCATCGGCGCAAACCGCAAAGTTCTCTACATAGAGGACAACCTTTCCAATCTCACCCTAATCGAAGAACTGTTGCACGAGCGGCCGGACATCGAGCTGTTAACCGCGATGCAGGGCAAGCTCGGCTTGGAATTGGCGCGCCAGCACTTGCCCGATCTCGTTCTGCTCGATCTTCATTTGCCCGACATTCATGGCCGCGAAGTGCTTCGTGAGCTAAAATCGTCTGATGCGACTCGCGCCCTTCCCGTTGTCGTTATCAGTGCCGACGCGACCGCTAGTCAAATCGAGCATTTGCTGTCAGCGGGGGCAACGACCTATCTGACCAAGCCGCTCGACGTCTCCGAATTCTTTCGAGTAATCGATAAAGCGACTGCCACAAACGGCGCCGCCACGTTTTCACCTGCCTCAGAGCTACATTAATAGTCGCGTCCGCGGCGTGTTCTTACAAGCAGTTGCTCAATTTCGCTGCGACAAAATGGTTTGCCCGGCGAATACTTCCGGATAATTCTGATCACTCTTCCAATGACTCGGCAAATCGCGCCTGAAAAGATCGACATCGACCCCGAGCTGGGTCCCGGAGCGCGCAACGCCCTTCGGGTTTGTCTCCAATTGAAACCGAATGAGCGGATCACGATCATCACTGACGAAGCCACCCGCGACATCGCGGCCGCGTTGCAAGCGGAAGTCGAGGAGATCGGATCGGAGCACGCCGTTTTCGTTTTGGAAAATTACGATTCCCGGCCGCTGACAAAAATGCCTCGGGCGATTCTGGACGATCTTGCCCAGTCACAGGTTTCGATTTTCGCCGCGCAAAGTCTGCCGGGGGAACTGACAGCCCGGCGCGACATGACGGCAATTGTCGATCGTCAGCACATTCGGCACGGCCACATGGTGAATATTACGCGCCAGATCATGCTCGAAGGCATGCGCGCCGATTTTCGCGAGATCGACGCGTTGAGTCAGCGGTTGATCGACCGGGCGCGACGCGCATCGCGAATCAAATGTCGTACTCCGCACGGCACGGAATTCGAAGGCGAGTTTTCGCCGAAACTGAAATGGTTGAAAACGAGCGGAATTATTTCGCCGGAGAAATGGGGAAATTTGCCTGGCGGCGAAATTTTCACCGCGCCGGCAAACACCAACGGAACTTTCGTAGTTGATGGCGTAGTCGGCGATTACCTCTGTCGCAAATACGGCGATTTACACAGCACGCCGATCACGATCCACGTGCGCGACAATCGAATTGTCGATCTTGCCTGCCAGAACAAAGAGTTGCTGGAAGAATTTCGCGCTTACACTTCGACCGACGAGAACAGCAATCGCGTCGGCGAATTCGCCATCGGCACCAACACCGCCTGCACCCACGTGATTGGAAACATTTTGCAGGATGAAAAAATTCCCGGCGTCCACGTCGCCTTTGGCCATCCCTATTCCGAGCACACCGGCGCTGATTGGAAATCGAAAACGCACATCGATTGCGTCGGCCGCGATTTCGACATCTGGTTCGACGGCGAACCGGTGATGCGCGCCGGAAAATTCCTGGTCTAGGCGATGGAGCCCGGGCTCCGCGCGCAGTTCAACGCTGATTTCACGGCGGAAAAGTACGCGGCGCTGTTGCGCTGCGTAAATGAGGCGACGAAATGGCCGGCCGACTTTCGCATCTCGGAGACGCCGATTTTTCTAACGCGCGAATTTACGGATGAAGCCGTTTACGCGGCGAACGAGATCGCGGCCCAAACCCAAACGCCGGAGTTCAATATGCATTCAGTATCCGCGATTCCGCCGGGTTTGGAAGTGCCTAACGAATCCGAGCACCCCGAGTTTCTGATTGTCGATCTTGCCGTTTGTGACGACGGCCATCGACTTGTCCCGCGGCTGATCGAGCTCCAGGCGTTTCCGAGCTTGTTCGCATTTCAGTTCTTGTTGCTCGGTTGCATGCGGAAGGCTTATCCGGCGATTCCCGAAAGCTGGACTTCGTCATTCGGCGGAATCAAAGACGAGCAGTACATCGACATCCTGCGTCGAACGATCTTGGCGAGTTCGAAACCGGAGAATGTCATTTTGCTCGAGATCGAGCCCGAGAAACAAAAAACGCGGATCGATTTCTCTGCCACCGAAGCGCTCCTGGGAATTCAGTCTGTTTGCGTAACGAAAATCAAGAAACGCGAGCGACATTTATTTTACGATCGCAACGGAACCGAGACGCCGATCGAACGGATCTATAATCGAGTTATCTTCGACGAACTCGAACGGCGTTCCGATGTGAAACTCCAATTCAGCTTTCAGGACGATCTCGATGTCGCCTGGGTCCCGCATCCGAATTGGTATTATCGGATCAGCAAACACTCGCTGCCGTTCATCAAGACAGCGCATACGTCGCCGGCATTCTTTGCCGACGAATTGCCCACGGATGAAGAGATCGGCGATTATGTCTTAAAGCCGCTCTATTCGTTCGCCGGTCTCGGTGTTGACATGGAACCGACTCGGGAAAAACTCGGGGCGTTGAAAAATCCGCATCACTGGATCCTGCAAAAGAAAGTCGAGTACGCGTCGTTCGTGCCGACGGTCGATGGTTCGCAATCGAAAGCCGAGCTGCGGATGATGTTCGTTTGGTCGGAAAAGGGCGAACCCGTGCTGCTCAATAATCTTGTCCGAATGAGTCAGGGGAAAATGATGGGGGTCGATTTCAACAAAGACAAAACCTGGGTCGGCTCCAGCATCGCGTTGCACGACCGATAACGCGCAACTGCGCCGCTCTAGATCGCGCGCGTCTTGATGTTGATCTCGGAAGTCAGCGTCTGATGAACCGGGCACTTGCCCGCGATTTCGATCAGTTTGGCGCGCTGTTCGTCGGTCAGCGAGCCGGTCATCTGAATGTCGAGCTCGATCCGATCAATCTTTCCCTCTTTGGTCTCGCATTCCTCGCAGTCGATCGCATGGATCTTTGAGTGTCGGAGCGCAACGGTGATATTTTCCAGCGGCCAGCGCCGTTTTCGCGCATAAAAGCCAATCGTCATCGATGTGCACGAGCCGAGCGCGGCGAGCAAGAGATCATAAGGCGATGCGCCCGTGTCGGTGCCGCCGTACGAGACAGGTTCGTCTGCATAGACCTCGTGAGAACCGATCGCCACTTCTTGGGCGAAGCCTGCTGCTGTGCCGTGAACAATTACGTGGCCTGGTTCGGTTTGTTCAGATGTTGCCATAGGTTAACACTCCTCGCGTTTCATGAGTTCTGCCACTTCGGCCGAAGTCCGGACCGGAGTGATTTCGAAATCCATCAGATCTTTCCAATTGTCGATCCAACGCTCGAGCAGAACGAAGTCTTCTGTCTCCATCACTTGCCAGCAGGTTTTGAGATTGTGATCGATCCAACTCGAAATGTAACTCAAACCTTCCGGCATCATTCGACCTTTTTCGCTGAGCCGTTTGTAAATCGCGGGCGCGTCCTTGAACCGCTCGATCACCATGTAGCGCATGTTTCTTTCGCAGCCGAGACGGCTGCCTCCACAGTCATTTTAATTCTTCATTGGTTTCTGCGAACGCCTTGACGGCGAATTCCAAATCTTTGCGCGAATGCGCGGCGCTGACTTGGGTGCGAACGCGCGCGGTTCCGTGCGGCACGACCGGATAAAAAAAGCCGATCACGTAAACGCCTTTCTCGAGCATGCGCGCGGCGAACTTCTGCGATTTGGCGGCGTCGCCGATCATGATCGGAACGATCGGGTGGACGCCGGGCTTGATCGTGAGGCCGCGCTCAGTCACGGCCGCGCGAAAATATTTTGTGTTCTCTTCGAGTTTGTCGCGCAATTCGGTCGATGCAGTTAGCATTTCGAGCGCTTTCAAGCACGCCGCCACAATCGGCGGCGCGACTGTATTGGAAAATAGATAAGGGCGGGAGCGCTGTCGCAGAAGATCGACAATCGCTTTGCGGCCGCTGGTGAATCCGCCGCTCGCGCCGCCGAGCGCTTTGCCGAGCGTGCCGGTGATGATATCGATCTCGTCCATCACCCCGCGATATTCGTGAGTGCCGCGCCCGGTTTTCCCAAGAAATCCGGTTGCGTGCGCGTCGTCGATCATCGTGAGCGCGTCATATTTTTCGGCCAGATCGACGATCGATTTCAAATCGGCGATTGTTCCGTCCATCGAGAAACAGCCGTCGGTCGCAATTAAACGAAAGCGCGCGCCGCTCGCTTCTTTTAATTTGGCCTCGAGATCGGCCATGTCGTTGTGTTTGTAACGGAACCGTTGCGCTTTGCAGAGTCGGACGCCGTCGATGATCGATGCGTGATTCAATTCGTCGCTAATGATGGCGTCTTTCTCAGTCAGCAGTGTTTCGAACAAGCCGCCGTTGGCGTCGAAGCACGACGGATAAAGAATGGTCTCCTCGGTTCCGAGAAATTTTGTGAGCGCCGCTTCGAGTTGTTTGTGGAGGTCCTGGGTCCCACAAATAAATCGCACACTCGCCATGCCGAGCCCATGAGTGTCGAGCGCTTCCTTGGCGGCCTTGATTAATTCGGGATGATCCGCGAGGCCGAGGTAATTATTCGCGCACATGTTGAGGACGCGTTTGCCGCCGGCCACGGCGATGTGCGCGTCTTGCGGCGAAGTGATGATGCGCTCGGTTTTGTAAAGTCCCTGTGACTTTATTTCCTCGAGCGTTTGCGAAAGCTGCTTTTCGAATTCGGCGAGCATGAAACAGTTTCAGTGAAACCGTGTCCGATGCAAAAGCCAGATTTTCGCTATTGCAACAGGACAGGTCCTGTTGCTCTGCCGTACGCTGCCAGCAACATGAGGATCCCGATTACCGCGTAGAGCGCGCGATATTGAATTTGGAATCGATCGAGCACTTTAGGATCCAAACCAGCTTGTAAAGCGCGCACCGACCAAAAAAGATGAAGCACGTAAAACAGAATTGCCGACCAAAAAATCAATGGCGCGAAAATCAAATAGAAACCGGTGAGCAGAACCAGACAAAGATAAGCGAGCGTAAACACGATCAGTCCGGCGATAAAAGTTGGCCGCTTCCCGAAGGCGACCGCGTTGGTGCGCGCGTTCGTTTTGGAATCCAGCTCGAAATCGCGCACTTCGTGATTGAGATGCCCGGCAGTGAAGGTGAGCGCGAAGAAGAGCGCGATTAGAGCGCCGCGAGAATCGATCGGCGAAAAGACGGCGTAACCGAGCAGGAAATGAAACAGGCCGCCGACCAGATGTGGAAATGAGGACGCGATGGGCGTGCCTTTGAAATTGAGCTTCGGGTGCGAATAAAAAAATCCGAGCGCGGCAACGATGGCGCCGAGGACGACGACGCGAGAACTAATCAGCGCGAAAACAAGCAAGCTGGCGATGAGAAGAAAGAGCGAGAACCAGAACAAACGTCGCGATGAAACTAGCGGGTCCGGCGCTTTTAGGCCGTGTGCGATGTCGGCCCAGTCGTTCAAAGCGAAAACGTGCGCGACCAGCAGAATGCTGCCGATTAAAAAAACCGAGAGCGGTTCAAGGTTGGCAGGGCTGATCGTCCCAATTGAAAACGCGGCGCCCATCAGCGGCGTTCCTTGCAGAACGAAAACTTCGTCGAAACGAATGTGACGCAACAGAGCGCGGCTGTGCAAAGGCGTGTTCATTTCTGCGCGCGATATTTGGCGAGCGCTTCGATGCAGACTGCGGTCGTGACCGCGCGCGAGCCGTAATTCAAAGGCGCGACTGCGCCCCGATAGGCCGGCGCCAGCGCCCAACCGCCATCGCTCGATTGGCGGGCGAGAATTGCCTTAATTGCGCGCTCGAGCGCTTCGCCATGATAACCAAGATTCAAAAGCGTCACCGCGCCGAATGCGGTCTCGAGATCGTTGCCCCAAGAACCGTCCTTGTTTTGCATCGACAACACAGCCTCACGGATTTTCGGGACCGCGCTTTGCAAACAGGTCACGTCACCTTCGCGATACGCGCGCGAGAACGCGTGCGCGAACATCAAAGGCGACGAATAATAAACGGTGCCGCGACGAAATCCGTCGCTCTCAACTTGTTCGATCTCGAATTTGCACACGCTGTCGATCTTTTCGTGCACGAGACCAAAAAGGAGGAGCGCGTTGAGATTCACGACGGTGTCGATGTTGCGGCTGTCGATATTGACCCAGCGGGATGGATCGCCGACCCAGGTCGTAAACAAACCGCGCTCGTTTCGGCTGGCGCGCACCGCATCGAGCGCGGCCGGAGAAATCTTTGCTCCGAAACGTTGCAACGCCGCCCAACTGACGGACGTATCGTCGACGTCAGGCGAGATCACGATGTCGGTTCCCTGTCCGTAGTAAGACCAAACACCGGGCGTCTTTTGCTGCGCCATCAAATATTTCGCCGCGCGTTCCTGAGTTCCGCGCGCGCTCGCCGAATCAGGACAGAACGACAACGAGTAAAGGACCTGCGCGGCGGTGAAGATCGCATCCACCTGGGTGCGTTGCTCGTTTCCGTCCGATCGCCAGCAATCGGTGATGAAACCTCCGGGCGCGGTTTGGCTCGCGGCGACGAAATCTAGACCGTTTTGAATTGCAAACGCCGCCTGAATTCGCAGCTCGTCCACCGAAGATCGACAATCGATCGTTGAAAGAGCGAAACAAAAAACGAAAAAGCAGCGGCGCATGCCGGGGCGGAAATAAGAAGTTCGCATCGTAGTGTCAAGTTGCGGCGGCCATCAGTCGCGCCAGCCGCGCCCAATCACGAGCGGAATATTTTCGTTGATGCTGACACCCTTTGAAGGAGAGAGCACGACTTCGCCGTCGACGACGTGTTGCTGAACAAACGCGCCGAGCTGCATCGACCACGCATAAGTGTAAGCCTGGCTGCTCCAGCCGAAGACCGGATCGGGCGCGAGCGCAAGCGAAAGGGGCCCGGTTTCTTCCGACGGCTGCGCGCCGCCCAAGAGCCAGACGCGGTTGCCAGATTGCAGGGTTTTGGCAATCGCCAATTTCAGGTCCGAGATCGCGTCTGTTTCTTCCATTTTCGCTTTGATCAAATCGTAGCGATGAATGCGTTTCTCAGTCAGCTCGGGCAGAGTCATCCAGCGAGTTTGTCCTTGATAGTACCAACTGAACGACGGCCCCAGAAACCATGGATTGACGATGATCAAATCATCCGGCCCGGCGTAGCGTTGTAAATTTTTTGCGAGCAGATCGACCGTTGTTTCGCGTTGAGTGATTCTCGGCCAGAGAATAAATGGCAGTGCAATCCCAAGGGCGACGACAAGGATCAGCCGCGCGATCCTCACCCAACTAAATCGGCAAAGATCCGCAATGATTAATTCGACAACCGCGGCCAACAGACAGAGGAACGCGAGATGATAACGCGTTTGCGGCGCGGTGTGAGTGATTGCGAGAAACGTAAAGTAAGTCGTGGCCGCAATCGCAATGGTGAGTAATCCAAAAAGCACCGGGCCGGTATCGGTCCGCCAACTTCTGCGGCCTAAAGTTGCGGCGCCGCCCAAGATCGACATCAAGGCAACCGTCAACCAGACGATAGCCATGAGCGGAACCGGTTGACCGCACGCGAGCTGAAATTCGTGCCAAATCAATCCCGGCGACGTTGGATATCGCAATAAAATCGTCCAGAGCTTGATCTCGCGGTAAGTTTGAAACTGCGGCAGGTAGGAAATGGCGCAGACCGCCGCGACCAGACAAAGCGCGAACGCCCATTTGGTTTCTCGACGAAGGACGCAGACGGCGAACGCGGCCAAAAGGAGCGCCGGAATAAGCGCAGCAGTGAAGTACAAGCATTGCATGCATGCGACGTAGCAAAGGAACAATGCGACCAGTCGGACGAACGTTGGCCGCGCGACGAACAGTGCCGTTAATCCAAAGGCGAGGACGAGAAGGACGGAGCCAAGCCCGTAACCGCGGATCCAGGTTCCGTCTGTGAGAAAAGTGATATTCAACCCGGCAAGCGCGGGCAAAATCAACGGGACTTCGAAGCGGTTGGTTCGCGCGTTGAACCACGCCACAACCAGAAACGCCGCTCCGACTAGAAACCCAAAACAACGCAAGCTCGCGTCGCTCGTTCCAAATAAATTCGTGAAGATGCGGATCGTTGTCGGGAAAAGAATCGGGAACGAAGTGAATCTTAGATTGTGGAGGACGTCGGCGAAGGTCGGCAGTCGCGCGAGTTCCACCGAATCGCATTCGTCCCGCCAGAGTCCGCCCGCGTGGGTGGCACGGATGAAAAAAACAAATAGGACCGTTGCCGAAAGTAGAATCGCAACGATCCATTCGGCGGATTTGATGAGTTTTGGATTCACTTGGCGGTTCGGTTTGCCGATTGCAATGATTGCCGCGGAGTTTGTAGTGGAAAAAATCGGCTTGCGCGACTGTGAATAAGTGTTAATAAGTCCGCCGGCGATCCATTTTGACCCACGCTGAACTTCGCAGCCTCGCCCTGGCCGTTCTCGCGGCCTTCATCGCAATAATTCTCCTCAGCGCTTGCGAGACAACGACCTCGACTCGCGCGCTTCCGGCTTACGAATCGCCTCTGGCAAAAAAGGATTTCCAAAATATCCGAACAACTGCCTACACCCATAGCGAGTCCGATCACACCCAGTACGGCGCTCGTAACGCGCTGGGTGGCGAATTGCATGCAGCCGGGCCGGCGATTCATCGGGCCGAAAACGTGAGGCGTGCCGGCGCCATCTCCGACAGTGACGATGTCGATGTAATCAACATTTCGAGTAAGGACGCAAAACTGCAGCCGTTCTCAATGCAGGAAACGAAGAAAGCAACGCGCGTTACGACGACGACAACAGCTCGCGTAACGAAAACGGCGACGGTGCGCGGCGCGAAGCGCGCGGTTGCCGTGAGCAAACCGCCGAAAATCGGAAGCGCCGCTGCGGATTGGTCGCGTTGGCCGATGGGAACGACGTTTCGGTTGTTATCGACCGGACAAACTTATCGCGTTGAAGATTATGGTTGGGCGTTGAGCGGCCGGAACACGATCGATCTCTACATGTCCAACCGGCGCGACATGAACACGTGGGGCGCGCGCCAGGAACCGATCCAGGTTCTGCGCTGGGGCGATCCGCAACAAAGTTTACAAATTCTGCAATCGCACAGCGACTACAAGCACATCAAACGAATGGTGCTTGAGCTTCAAGGCCGGAACGAAGAAGCCGCCGCGCTGCAATGATATTGTGACTAAGGTCGTCACCTCAACTACGGCGCTTGCCGACGCAGAGACTGTACCATAGACTTATGTTCGGCCTAACGAGCTGGACCCCCCATGGCGGACGACAAGATAAGAACGTTAGAAATTCAAAGCTCGAAGACGGTCGAGATCGCGCGTGCTATCACAAGTGTACTCAGTACACTCATAAAATACGGCTTTGTTTTCGGCTGCTTCTTCTACGCGTACCTCAGCATTAAGGCGATGTCCGGCAAAGCGACAACCGCCGACATAAACATTCAGGGCAGTGCGGCGGTCAAACTATATGCCAATCGCTACTTTGCTGATGCCTTATTTTTTATGTTTGGTACAGGCGGTGTCGTCTATGGTCATTATCAGAGGCGACTATATCGCAAAACCACAGGTAAACTGAAGAGATTGGAAAAATATGAAAGGATGCTCGATT
Source organism: Chthoniobacterales bacterium (assembly GCA_035635435.1). GTDB lineage: Bacteria > Verrucomicrobiota > Verrucomicrobiia > Chthoniobacterales > UBA10450 > AV40. The sequence goes on from DASQBB010000064.1 coordinate 37,435, forward strand.
CTAATCGATCGAGCAGCGGTCTTCGTGAAGGGTATGAGACCAATCCGGAGGATGTTGTATGAACACGCAAGAATTGGACATAATTGCAAGTTTTGTGGGTCTGATATGCCTTTGGTGGTTCTGGTACTACTGCTGGAAACCATACGCACTCGCTCGGTTTCGCCAGGATTTGTTCGATCTACGGGATCAGTTGTTCGATTCCGTTGTCGAAAAGCGCTATCCCTTCACTTTTAATTCCAAGATCTACTGCCGCACGAGAGAAGACCTGAACAAAATGATTCGTTTTGCACATGAAGCAAAGCCTCTAAATGTCCTGGTCGCGCTTTTATTAGATAACCAATCAATTCATGCCGCTGTGAAGCGATCTCAAGAGACTCGAGAACAATTAACAAATGAAGAACTTGAGTTACTCAAGTTCGTTGACATTCGTCAAAAAAGATCGCTTCAGCGTTACCTTCTGACTTCCTCATTCTTACTTTGGGTGGTCATTGTGTTGATGCTAATACCGGCCATTTCGGAGGCGATATTCATGGTGTACCTCCGAAAGCCAGTCTTAGCGTTAAGGGCAATTCTCGAGAAGCGCGCAATCTCACAATTTCTTGATGGAGTCGAGCACCAAGCAGGTCAGGAATACCTTTTAGGCGCGATCGAATTGCAACCGTCCTGCAAATTGGCGGTAGCACGTTAACGCCAAGATCGCGTCGGCGTTGGATCAGCGCTCGCTCCAGTTCAGGATGATTTTGCCGGAGTTGCCGGATTTCATTAGCTCGATCCCTTCCTTGAACTGCGTGTAAGGGAAATGGTGAGTGATGACCGGCGAAATATCGACGCCGCTTTGAATGAGCGCAGTCATTTTGTACCAGGTTTCGTACATTTCGCGGCCGTAAATTCCTTTGATGGTGAGTTGTTCGAACACCACCTGATTCCAATCGATCGCGGCGCTGCCGGGCATGATCCCTAACAATGCGATCTTTCCGCCGTGAAACATGTTCGGCAAAATGTCGTCGAACGCTTTCGGGTTGCCGGACATTTCGAGCGCGACGTCGAATCCTTCTTTCATCCCGAGCTTCTTCATCGCCTCGGTGAGCTTTTCGGCGCGCACATCGAGCGCAAGATCGACATCCATCTTGCGTGCGAGATCGAGGCGATACGGATTCACATCGGTGATGACGACGTGACGCGCGCCGGCGTGTTTGCAAATCGGAATCGCCATGCAACCAATCGGTCCCGCGCCGGTGATGAGCACATCTTCGCCGACGAGATCGAACGAGAGCGCGGTGTGAACGGCGTTGCCTAACGGATCGAAACAGGAAAGAACATCGAGCGGGATGGATGGGTCGGCATGCCAGCAATTCGATTGCGGGATGGCGACGAACTCGGCCCACGCGCCGTTGCGATTCACGCCGACGCCTTGGGTGTTCGGACAAAGATGACGGCGACCGGCGAGACAATTGCGGCAATGCCCGCAGGTGATGTGACCTTCGCCGACAACGAGATCGCCTTTGGCAAAACCTTTCACATGATCCCCGACGCGATCGACTACTCCGACGAACTCGTGGCCGATCGTCATCGGCACTGGGATCGTCTTCTGCGCCCACGCGTCCCAGTTATATATATGTACGTCGGTGCCGCAGATGGACGTTTTGAGGACGCGGATGAGGACGTCGTCGCCCGCAACTTCGGGAACGGAAACCTGCTCAAGCCACAAACCGGGCTCGGCTTTCGCCTTCACGACGGCCTGCATCGTTTTTCGCACGAACCAAAGTAAGCGCGGGAAATAGTCGTGCAATGTGGTTGTCGATCCTGCGCCGTTCTTCTTGCGCGGCGCGTCATCCTTCGAGATGATGGAACGCCATGCCCGTGACGCTTGAGCAACCCGCGTCGGAGACAGCGACGCCGCGCTCCGTTTTCATTCTGCGGTTCGTGAGCACAGTCGTGCTTTGGTCGATCGCACTCCTGATCGCGTTTTCCGGGCACGAGATTTTCTTTTGGCTCTTAATCAGTGCCTTCGGACTGATTGCGCTGCTCGAATTTTATCGAATGCTCGACCACGCGCATCTGCCGAACTTCAAAATCATCGGATTGATCTGTGGCGCGATCATGCTGGCGGGAAGTTTTCATTATTTTTCAACCATCGGCCCGGCCGGTTCCTACGATTTTGAAGTCACGGTAATACTGTTTTTTTTGCTGACGGTGTTTGCGCGCCAAATGTTCGCGGGATTGCGACACGACGAGCCGCTCCAAACGATGGCTTACACATTGTTCGGTTTGCTTTACGTGCTGTGGCTTTTCAATTTCACGACGAAAATTCTTTATCTCACTCCGCGATCGAGCAGCGGTATCGTGAGCGGACAGTTTTACTGTCTCTATTTGATCGCGGTCACCAAGTTCAGCGATATGGGCGCGTACCTTACCGGGAGCGCGTTTGGCCGGCATCTGATGGTGCCGCAAATCAGCGCGAGAAAAACCTGGGAAGGATTTTTCGGCGCGCTCGCTTTCGCGGTCTTCTGTAGTCTTGCTCTGGTCAAATTGATGCCGGGAAATCTCGCGAAAATAACTTTGAGCCACGCAATTATCCTCGGGTTGCTGCTCGGGTTTGCCGCGGTCATTGGCGACCTGGCCGAGTCGATCATCAAACGCAGCACCGGGGTGAAGGATTCTGGAAATCTGCTGCCCGGAATTGGCGGCGCGCTCGATTTGATCGACAGTCTTCTGTTTACGGCCCCGCTTTTGTTTTTCTATCTGCGCCTTGTTATTCGGGTGTCGTAACTGGGGAGAATGGAAATGAAACGTAAACGCGTCGTGGTCTTGGGCGCGACTGGATCGATCGGCGACAGCACGCTCAAAGTCGCGCACGACATTCCGGAGCGGATGGAGATTGTCGGGCTGGCCGCGAACAGCAACGTGGAAAAGCTGGCAACCGCGGCAAACAAGACGCGCGCGAAAGCAGTCTGTCTGGTAGACGAGCGCAAGATCGGCATCTTGCGAGCGAAACTGGAATACGAGCCAAAAATTTTCGTGGGTCAGAATGGTTTGCGCGAAATCGCGCGGCTTGATGGCGCGGACATGGTTCTGATCGCGATTGTTGGCACAGCCGGATTGCATCCAGCGCTGGATGCGATTGAATCCGGCAAAGACCTGGCGGTCGCGAGCAAGGAAATTCTGGTGATGGCGGGTGAGGCGGTCACGGACGCGGCCCAGAAACGCGGCGTGAAAATTCTGCCGGTCGATTCCGAGCACAACGCAATCTTTCAATGTCTTGATGGCCGGCCATCGGAAGTTCGGCGGATTATTTTGACAGCGTCCGGTGGACCGTTTCGCGAAACGACGGCGGAACATCTGGCGCACGTCACGGTCGAGGAAGCGCTCAAGCATCCGACCTGGAACATGGGCCCGAAGATCACGATCGATTCGGCGACGCTGTTCAATAAAGGGCTGGAGATGATCGAGGCCCACTGGCTTTTCGGCGTCGAAATGAATCGCGTCGAAGTCGTGATTCATCCGCAGAGCATCGTCCATTCGATGGTGGAATTCGCGGACGGCTCAACCCTGGCGCAGTTGAGCTACTCGAACATGTGCTTTCCAATCCAATACGCGGTCACCTGGCCGGACCGGGTGCCGAATACGCTGCCGCCGCTCGATTTTTCAACGCTGTCGAAGTTGGAATTTTTTCCGCCGCGTTACGAAGATTTTCCCGCGCTCAACCTCGCTCGCCGCGCGGGCGAGACCGGCGGAACCTTGCCCGCCGTCATGAACGCTGCCAACGAAGTGGCGGTGGCGGCGTTCTTAAATCGACATCTGCGTTTCCCGCAAATCTGGGAAACGGTCGCGCAAGTAATGGATCGACATCGTACCGTTGCACATCCCGATCTCGATGCGATATTGGCCGCCGATCAGTGGGCGCGCGCGGAAGCGACCGCCGCCATCGGAAAAAATAATCGGCTAGCGCAATGATTCTTCACATCGGTCGCGTCATCCTCGTCATCTTCGAGGTCCTGATCATTTTCAATTTGCTCATCGTGGTGCACGAGATCGGGCATTTTCTGGCGGCGCGCTGGCGCGGTCTTTATATCGAGAAGTTTGGCGTCTGGTTTGGCAAACCGCTTTGGAAAAAGAAAATCAACGGCGTTGAGTATTCGTTAGGCTCGCTGCCGTTCGGCGGTTTCGTGGCGCTGCCGCAGCTCGCGCCGATGGACATCATCGAGGGAAAAGCGGACGTCGATCGCGAGCAGCTTCCGCCTATTTCAGCGCTGGATAAAATTATCGTGGCAGTGGCGGGTCCATTTTTCAGTCTGCTGCTGGCGTTCATGTTCGCGGCGATGGTGTGGATCGTCGGTTATCCGGTGAGCGAATCCGACACCACGACGGTCATCGGTTACATCATGCCCGATTCGCCAGCGGAAAAAGCGGGCCTGCGGCCGGGCGACAAGATTTTGGAAGTGGACGGAAAACGCGTGGTGCGATTCCTCGGGATGAACGACAGCGTGAGCTGGGCCGTTGTCCGGAGTGAAGGCGAGACCGTCCCCGTAAAATTCGAGCGGAACGGACAGGCACAAACGGTCCAAGTAGAGCCCTACAAAGCCGAAACGCGCGGATGGCGCAGAAAAAGTGTTCGCCAATTACTCATCCTTCCGGCGGAAACGGCGATCATCGACAAAGTGGAGCCGAACACGCCCGCGGCAGCGGCGGGATTGCGCCCGCGCGACATCATCCGCGGCTTCAATCACACGCCAATCTACAATCCGATCGCGCTGCTTGAATATATTAAGAAGCATCCCGACGAAACTTTGACGCTCGAAGTAGAACGCAGTGGTTCGAGGTTCGAAGTGCCGGTAAAGCCGGTGCCGCTGCTGACCGACGGAAAAATGCTGCCACGGATCGGAATTCAATGGGACACGAGTGGACAAATGTCGATCGCGCATCCCAATCCGATCGAACTAGTTCACAACAGCGTAACGAGCACTTTGAATACGCTTGGCGCGGTCGCTTCGCCCAAGTCGGACGTGAAACTGCAGCACCTAAGCGGCCCGATCGGGATCGGACGAATTTACTATTTGTTCTTCGTGAGCGAGCGCGGATGGCAGCTGGCTCTTTGGCTGAGCGTGGTTCTGAACGTTAATCTCGCGATTTTGAATATGCTGCCGATTCCAGTGCTGGATGGCGGGCACATTTTGTTTGGGATTATCGAATCGATCCGACGCAAGCCTCTGAATATGCGCGTGCTCGAAGTTGTGCAAGGCGCCTGCACCGTTCTGATCGTTGGCCTGATTATTTATATCACTTTCTTCGACGTGCAGGATTTGCCTTTCGTTAAGCACGCGCTCGATAAATACGCTCCGCAATCGCAAGCCAAAGATCGGGACGTGCCCTGAGCGGATTGCGCCGGTCGCGCGCCGCTTTTAGATTCCCGGTTGTGAAGTACTGCGCGTCACCATTCTCGTTTCGCCGCCGCGCCTCGCGCGAGGTTCGGGTAGGCAACGTCGGCATCGGCGGGAACAATCCGATTCGCGTCCAATCGATGATCACTTGCGACACGATGGATACGGAGATGTCGATCCAGCAGACGATCGAGCTGGCGAACGTCGGTTGCGAGATCGTGCGAATCACTGCGCCGACGGTGAAGGACTCGCGCAATCTCGAAAATATCGCGAAGGGGTTGCGCGAGCGCGGCTGCGATGTGCCGATCGTGGCCGATATCCATTTCAAACCCGAAGCCGCGATGGAAGCGGCCAAATGGGTCGACAAGGTCCGGATCAATCCCGGCAATTACGCCGATTCGAAAAAATTCGTTATTCGTGAATACTCGGACGAACAATACGCCGGCGAGCTGAATCGGATCGGCGAGCGATTCACGCCCCTGGTCGAGCTTTGTAAAAAACGCGGCATCGCCATGCGGATTGGGACGAACCACGGCTCGTTGTCCGACCGCATTCTAAATAGATACGGCGACACCCCGCTCGGGATGGTGGAGAGCGCGCTCGAGTTCGCCCGGATCGCGCGCGATTTGGATTATCACGCGTTCGTCTTTTCGATGAAGGCGAGCAATCCGAAAATCATGATCGCAGCGTATCGGTTGCTGGTCGCGCGACTGAACGAGCTCGGCCCGGATTGGAATTACCCGGTCCATCTCGGTGTCACCGAAGCGGGGGAAGGCGAAGACGCGCGGATCAAGAGCGCGATCGGAATCGGTTCGCTGCTGGCCGATGGAATCGGCGACACCATCCGCGTTTCGCTGACCGAAGACAGTCCGCACGAGATTCCGGTGGCGAAAGCACTGATTGAAACCGGAAACCGCAAATCGGAAACCGGAAAGATTGAAGATGTCGATCTTTCCTTCGATCCATTTTCGTATCAGCGGCGGGCGAGTGAAACGATCGAACGGGACGGGTTTCGATTAGGCGGCGAGGAGCTGATTCGCGTCGTCGTTCGGCAGGAAAATTACGACAAGATCGCGCACAAGATCGACAAGATGGGCGATTACAAGCCGGAGATCGTTTACGAAAATGCGCGAATCCAGGAAGTCGATCCCCGCGATGCTGACGCGATTGCGAGATTGAATCGAAGCTCTGAACCGCGGTTCGTTACCGTGAGAGACGATGTCGATCTTGCGATGATCGCGGCGTTCCGGTTATTGGCAGCGAAATTGCAGTCGCGGCATCCGATTCTTTTGAAAGATACGGTCTCACAACATCGACATGAAGATTTTCTCAAGACATTGCTGATCGCGGCGACCGACATCGGCTCGCTTTTGTGCGATGGAATCGGCGACGCGGTTCTGGTTCAAGGAGAAGAAGCGCCGGGGCAGGCGTTACGTTTGAGCTACAACATTTTGCAGGCGGCGGGTTCACGAATCTTCAAGACTGATTACGTGGCCTGTCCGTCATGTGGACGAACGTTGTTCAATCTGCAAACTACGACTGCGAAAATTAAAGCGGCCACCTCGCACCTCAAAGGCGTGAAGATCGCGATCATGGGTTGCATCGTGAACGGTCCGGGCGAAATGGCGGATGCGGATTTCGGTTACGTCGGCGGCGCGCCGGGCAAGGTGAATCTCTATGTGGGCAAGACCGCGGTGAAATTTAATATTCCGGAAACCGAAGCAGTGGATCGGCTCAAAGATTTGATTCGCGAACACGGAAAATGGGTTGAGCCGGCACCGGAAAAAGCTGTTTTGGTCTAATTTTTTCGCGGCGTTAAGTGTCGCGTCTCGAATCGCTAGGGATTTTTCCGATTTTTTCTTAAGGTTTCGGGAAAAGAATATCGTTGACCTTTGACGGCGATTTCGGGCACTCTCGCGCGCGAAGTGAACCCTTAACCCTGCAGGTTCAAACCATATGAAAATACCCCGTCTATTTAACCCCACTCATGCTTTCACATGTCTGCGCCTGATGGTCGCGGGCAGCTGCGTGCTCGCAGCCGCTGCACTTGCTTTCGTCGCGACCGCTCATAACAATTCGTCCGGCCCGGTCTCAAAGAATCGGGTGGTCATGAGCCCGTTGGCCCACGACGCCCTCTCTTCGGCATACGAGACCGCGGATGACGGATCAGCCCAAGATCCGACCCAAGCTGCGGACGAAGAATACGCGCACCGCGCTTATCCCGCTGACGACATAGATCTGAGTGCGCTGATTAACGCACAGGCAGGGTACCAACAATTTTTGGCGCACGCGACGCCGACGCCGCCGCCTGCGGTTACACCTGGTCCGACGGATACGCCGCCGCCTACCGCTACGCCTACCGCTACTCCTAAGAAGAAAAAGGGTGGCAAGAAAGGGAAGGCGACACCGACTCCAACGCCTACTCCAGTGGCGATCATTATAGACTCCAAGGTCCCCCCGCCTGAGCCGCCGCAGTTGCCGATATGGCAACAGGTTGGTGATACCAGTTCATTCACTGCAACCGATCCGAATGTCTTGACCTTCACTGGCTCAACCCAACGCGTGTCCGGTCGTATCACTGCGCTCGCGCTCGATCAGGCTTCGGTATGCACCAGCAGCTTCTGCCGACTTTGGGTTGGTGCTGCCGGTGGCGGCATTTGGAGAACCACCAACGGGCTCGCTGGCACGCCGACTTGGACATACATTTCCGGTGGTCCCGGCGGTTTCGTGACCAATGCAATTGGCGCGCTCACTTACGATAATGCGCGCGGCGTTCTCTATGCCGGAACTGGCGAACCTAACGCATCTGGCGACTCTGAGGCCGGCGTTGGCATTTACAAATCGACCGATGGCGGTAATACCTGGACACTGCTACCGGCAAACATCGGGCCCATTACCACGAATCAGCCGGGCACTGGGTCAAATGGCACTTACACCGGCAATGCATTCCTCGGCCGCTCGATCAGTTCAATTGTTGTCGATCCGACCAACGCGAGCATTCTTTACGTTTCGTCGGCGCGCGGTGTGCGCGGTGTCAGTTCGGTAACGGGCGCTGCGACATCGAGCCCAACCACACCTCGGCCGCCGTACGGATTGTTTAAGTCAGTCGATGGCGGTCAAACCTTCAGTTTCATCTTCGACGGCGACCCTAGTTGCGGCTCGGGGACATGTCTTGGAGGCGGTGCGTTATCGTCCGGTCGCGGAGTCACCCAAACAAAGCTTGACCCCAATAATCATAACATCGTTTACGCGTCCGATTTTCCGAATCCAAATTTTGGTACTGGCGGCGGCATCTGGCGTTCGCTCAATGGAGGCGCGAGTTGGGCGCAGATCTTGCCGGCGCTGAATTCGGCAGACAACGTTGACCGCTGCGCGTTCGATGTCACCAGCTTGGGTGCACCTGTCACGCGCATGTACGCGGGCTGCGGCAATGACGGAGCGGACGTGGCGCAGTTTTATCGAAGCGATAACGCGCAGGGTGCCGCGGCCTTCACCAACCTGACCGCGTTAGAACCGGCGGGAACTTCGTTCACCGCCGGTTACTGCACTGGGCAATGCTGGTACGACAACTTCGTCTTTACGCCGCCCGGGTTTCCGAACATTGTCTATCTGGGCGGCTCGTACAGTTACGGCGAGTGCGGTGGCCCATCCGACTGTCGCGGGGTTGTCATGACGCAAGACGGCCAGGACAATCCGCCGGTATGGAACGACATGACGTGGGATGCGCAAGACAACGGGATGCCGGGACTGGTGGGGCCGCCGGCTGTCTTCGGAAACTGCTGCAACCCGAATCAGTTCCCAATCGAAGGACCAGCGCCAAACGGGATCCATCCGGACCAGCACACCTTGGTCGTGAGTCCGTCCAATCCGCTTCTCTTCTTTGAAGGATCGGATGGAGGCGTAGTGCGCTCGGACGGCACGCTTACCAGTATCGTTTCCCAATGCGTCTTCCCGCGCCTCATAGATGGCAGTATTACGAACCCTGCTCAGCTTCTTCAGTGCAAGGAACTGCTTGGGTTTTTCGGCGGTGGCGTGCCGACGCTCCTCAGCAACATCAACACTGGGCTGGACACTTTGCAGTTCCAGAGCATTCGGGTTGCAGCCAACAACGTCAACCACATCCAGGGCGGCACGCAGGACAACGGAACCTGGGACAATCTGAACAATTCGTCGGCCTGGAACCAAGTTATCTTCGGCGACGGTGGTCAGGGTGGCTTCAGCACCACGAATTCCAATCACCGGTTCAACACCTTCACCGGTCGGGCGAACGCTGCAAGCTTCGCGAACGGCAACCCGTACACCTGGGATTTGATCAGCGGACCGATACTCGTAAGTGGTGAGAGCGCTTTCTTCTATCCGCCGGTTATTTCCGATCCGGCGTTAGGGGAAACTATTTTCCAAGGTTCTAAACACGTTTGGAGAACCCAAACTTGGGGTGCTGATGGAAGCCAGGCGTTCCTCGACGCGAACTGCAACGTGTTTTTCCAAATCGCCCCAACTGGCTCGTGCGGCGACTTCGCCCCACTGGGCGGGGCGGCCAACGCTAACGATCAGGGCTGTTTGACCTGCGCGTTCTGGGGCAGCCGTGCGGGAAGCAATGTTGCGGTAATCTCCAGAACATTCGTCAATACTACCACGGGCTGGGCCGCAACCGGTACCGGCCGGGTCTTCATCTCGGATAACATCAATGCAGCGGCAGGTTCGGTCGTGTGGAATCGTGTCGATAATAATGGCGCGAACGGCGATCCCGGTCGGTTCCCGACCGAGATAGCGATCGATCCGTTCGACCCGCATCGTGCCTACATCTCGTACTCGGGTTACAACTTCAACACGCCGTCACAAAAGGGGCACGTCTTCAGCGTGTTTTGGGACGGCGTCGCCGGTCACACGGCGACGTGGACGGATATATCCTTTAACATCTGGGATATTCCGATCACCTCGGTCGCATTCGACCACCTGACGGGTGATCTCTACGCCTCTTCGGACTTCGTCGTCTTTCGATTGGCGGCCAGCAACAACCCGGCGCAGCAATGGTTCGTTGCCGGATTGAATATGCCGATGGTCGAAACCGCGGGGCTGACGATTATCCCGGGTTCGCGGGTGCTCTACGCCGCAACCCATGGACTCGGCATCTGGAAGCTGAACCTTCCGTAAGGTCTTGATCTCCAGATAATGGGCGGGATAGTAAATTCTATCCCGCCCATTTTTTTTGCGATGTCACCCTTTTTAAAACATGCCAGGGCTTGCTGCCTGTTTCTAATGCTGGCCACGAGCAGCATGCTCGAAGCTGCGCCGCCAGGTTTCTTGGAAGGGCATTTGGCAATCATTGGACTGAAAGAGTCCGCAGGCGTCGAGCTTGCCGAGGATGGACAATCGAATCGCGCTGCCGAAGCCTATAAGGAATATCCGCTGGTCGTCCTAAGTCAGGATGGAAGCAAAGAAATCGCGCGGTTTACAGCGGACGTTACCGCGGACGACGAAGGGGTGTACCATGTCGAGCTTCCGCCGGGCAGCTACATTCTCGATGTGAAAGACCGCGTGGAGAAACGTCTCCGCGCGAAGCCGCAATCGTTCAAGATCGAATCGAATCAGACTGTTCGAGTCGACATGCTGATTTCCAAATAGTACCGACGGCCACGCGGTCGAATTAAAGGACTAAATCCGCGCACATCGCAAATGATTTGCGCCGCGCGCGGCCAAATCGGTTTTGCTGCAACATTTTTCGCTTGCGCAACGGCGGTTAAGTAACGGTTAAGGGATTCCCCGATTTCTTTTTAAGATTTCGAAAGAATGTTGTTGACGCTCGATGGCCATTTCCGGCATGCTCGCGCCGAAGTGAAACTCTTAACCCTGCAGGTTGAAACAATATGAAAATACCCCGTCTATTTAACCCCACCCGTGCCTTCGCGTCCTTGCGCATCGTGGTTGCTGGCGCCTGTGTGCTCACAGCTGCTGCGCTCGCTTTCGTCGCGACCGCCAATAACAATTCGTCCGACCCGATCTCAAAAAAGCGGGTCGTAAACCAAAGCTCGCACGACAGCCCCTATTCAAACTACGAGGTCTCGGAGAAGGACGCATTAGCCGATCCGAACGCTGTGGGAGATCCGGACGCAGCTGCTGCAGCAGAATACGCGAAACGCGCCTATCCCGGCCCGGATGAAATTGATCTCGGTGCGCTGATCAATGCGCATGCGGGGTTGCAAGACTTTTTGGCGCACGCTACGCCTCCGCCGCTGCCTACGGTTACACCTGCTCCGACGGATACGCCGGCGCCTACCGCTACTCCTACCGCTACTCCTAAGAAGAAAAAAGGCGGCAAGAAAGGGAAGGCAACACCGACTCCAACGCCTACTCCAGTGGCGAACATTATAGACTCCAAGGTCCCCCCGCCTGAGCCACCGCCGTTGCCGATATGGCAACAGGTGGGCGATGGCACAGGATTCACTGCAACTGATCCGAACTCTTTGACCTTCACCGGCTCGACCCAAAGGGTATCCGGTCGTGTCAGAGCGATGGCGATCGATAGCGCGTCGGGCTGCAGCGCCGCCTTCTGCCGACTCTGGGTTGGTGCTGCGGGCGGCGGCATCTGGAGAACGACCAACGCACTCGCCGCGACGCCGAGTTGGACATTCGTTTCCGGTGGTCCCGGCGGGTTCGTGACCAATGCAATTGGCGCGCTTACTTATGATAATGCGCACGGTGTTCTTTACGTCGGGACTGGCGAGGGTAGCCCTTCCGTCGACTCTGAAGCGGGCGTTGGCGTTTACAAATCGACCGATGGCGGCAACACCTGGACACTGCTCCCGGCCATAGTCGGGCCCATTACGACGACTACGCCAACCCAGGGGTCAAATGGCACTTACACCGGAAATGCATTCCTCGGCCGCGGGATCACATCGGTTGTGGTCGATCCGACCAACGCGAACATTCTCTACGTTTCGACGATTAGGGACGTCCGCGGTGTCAGCTCGGTCTCAAGTGGCGGTGTGACAAGCACCCCGACCACGCCTCGGCCGCCGTTCGGATTGTTTAAGTCAGTCGATGCCGGTCAAACCTTCACCTTCATCTTCGACGGCGACCCTAGCTGCGGCTCGGGGACATGTCTTGGAGGCGGTGTGTTGTCGTCCATTCGCGGCGCCACCGACGTCAAGCTTGACCCGACGAACCACCTTATCGTTTACGAGACCAATTTTCCGGGAACTGGTGGAGGCGGAGGCGTCTGGCGTTCCACCAATGGAGGCTCGACTTTTACGCAGATCAAGGCGCCGCTAAATACAACTAACGTTGATCGGTGTGCGTTCGACGTGACCACATTGCTCGTCCCTCCATTTAACACCCGCATGTACGTGGGCTGCGGCAATGCCGGCTCGAACACGGCGCACTTCTTCCGCAGCGATCTGGTGCAGTCCGGCGTGCCGGCCTTCACCGACCTGACCGCGTTAGAAACAGTCCCGCAAACCAGCGGTTACTGCACTGCGCAATGCTGGTACGACAACTTTGTCTATACGCCGCTCGGCAATCCGGACTTCGTCTATCTCGGCGGTTCATATGATTACGCGACGTTTAATCATGGCTCCGACGGTCGCGGCGTTCTGGCTTCAAACGGCGCGGGCGCGGATTTGACTTGGTACGACTGGACGTCGGATGCGCAAAACAATGTGACCCCGCCCGGAAGCTGTTGCCAACCGAATGCGATTGCGCCAAACGGGATCCATCCGGATCAGCACGCGATCGTCTTTGTCCAGGGACGGGACAGTCAGACTGCCGTTGAACTCTTCTTCGAAGGATCTGACGGCGGAGTGGTGCGATCAGACGGCGATGTAAACGCTGTAACTAACATCAGTGGGCAATGCGCCGCGCGCACCTACGGGCCTGGTCAAGGGACGTTGGCTCAGTGCACTCAGCTCCTGCGTTTTGTGCCGGTCAACATCTTCAGCCTCAACGTTGGGCTGGACACTTTGCAGTTCCAGAGCGTTTCGGTCGCGTCCAATAACGTCTTTAACATCCAAGGCGGGACGCAGGACAACGGAACCTGGAACAATGTCAACAGCTCAGTGAACTGGAACCAGGAGATCTACGGCGATGGCGGCCAGTCTGGATTCAACGTCGGCAATTCCAATATCCGGTACAACACGTTCACCGGACAAGCGAACGACGGAAACTTCCGGGCCGGGGCCCCGACCTGGTGGGTGGAAATCAGTGGACCAATCCTCTTCAGTTGCGAGTCGGCTCAATTCTATCCGCCATTTGGTGCTGATCCAGCCGTGGCCGGAACAGTCTTCCAAGGTTCGTTCCACGTATGGAGAACACAAGACAACGGCGGGACCCAGGGGTTCCTCGAGTTCTTCTGCCCTGAGTTCGGTCCCTACTTTCCGTTCTGCGGCGACTTCGTCCCGCTCGGCACGTCGTCCGTCGGAGCCGCACTTTGTTCGGGTAGCGATCCCGGCGACTTGGGAGGTACCTTCTATGGCGTCACGCGCTTTGGGGGTGTTGTTGAACAAATCTCCAGAACAACGAGCAACGGCAACACGGCTTGGGCCGCGACTAACGCAGGGCGCATTTTCGTCTCCGATAACATCAATGCGGCGGCGGCGTCCGTGGTCTGGAATCGGGTCGATAATAATGGGGCTAACGGCGATCCGAGTCGGGTCCCGACAGGTATAGCTATCGATCCGTTTAACGTGCATCATGCGTGGATCACGTACTCAGGTTACAACTTCAACACGCCCTCTCAAAAGGGACACGTCTTTAGCGTGACCTGGCCCGGCGCTGGCACTGCCACGTTCACGGATATCTCGCGTAACATCTGGGATATTCCGATCACCGGTGTCGCATTCGACAGTGTGACGGGCGATCTCTACGCCTCTTCGGACTTCGTGGTCTTCCGTTTGGGTGCCAATCCAACAACCAACCCGGCTGGGCAATGGTTCGTCGCTGGCTTGAACATGCCGATGGTGGAAACGGCGGGGCTGACGATCATCCCAGGTTCGCGGGTGCTCTATGCTGCAACCCACGGACTGGGTATCTGGAGGCTAATCCTTCCGTAAGGTCTTGATCTCCTCATAATGGGCGGGATAGGAATTCTATCCCGCCCATTTTTTTTCAGCGATGTCATGCTTCTTAAGATACGCCAGTGCTTGCTGCTTGTTTTCTAGTGCTGGCCAGCGGCGGCATGCTCAAAGCTGTGCCGCCGGGCTTCCTGGAAGGGCGTTTGAAAATCATTTCGCTGAGGGAGGTTGAGCTTGCGGAGGCCGGGCCTTCGACCGGACTAGCCGAATTCTATAAGGAATATCCGCTCGTCATCCTGAGTCAGGATGGACATAGAGAAATCGCCCGGGTTACGCCGGACGGCAACGGGGCGTATCGCGTCGCGCTCCCGCCCGGCGCCTACATTCTCGATCTGCAGGACCGCGCGCAGAAACGTCTCCGCGCGAACCCGCAATCGTTCAAGATCGAATCGAATCAGACCGTTCGAGTCTACCTGGCAGTCGATACTGGGATTCCCGGGGTTCGCTAAAATTGCGATTAATAAATTCCGCAGTCCGAGAAATTGATTCGTTGCGCGGCCTCATTTGCCGGCGCGTATACTGTTTGAATTGGCGGAGCCGAAGGCCGGTTCGTCGGCTGGCGTTTTCGCTTGCGCACTAACGGTTAAATAGCGCAGGCTTAAAAGCGTCTAAGTTAGATACGGAGGAGACAACCATGAAGAAATTGGCGTTAGTTTTTGCAGTATTGCTTGGCGTAAGCAGCATCGCGAATGCGCTCTCGATCAGTATCGGCATCGGCGATCAACCTTATTACATTCACGGCCCCGGATACTGGGTCAACGGTGTTTATTGGGTTTGGGTTCCGGGACACTGGAACCGCCACCACACGGTGTGGATCCACGGCCATTACGTGGCGCGCTGATTTTCGCCGCTTTTTGTAACAGAGAAATAAAACGCAAGCGGGTTTTAGCCCGTCGCCCGTCGCCCGTCGCGTTAAGTTTGGGTTAGATTCAACGGCTGCTTCTGTTCGACATCGGGAAGCGATTGATTTTCCCGCGAATACGGCGATATTGCGCGCCCTCATTTTATTGTAGGGCGACCGCTCCGGTTGCCGTGATCTATTTCGGCAGGCGATGCGCCTGCCCTATAAAACGAAGAAGATTTCATGCAAAAGATTCGCAACATCGCCATCATTGCGCACGTCGATCACGGCAAGACCACGCTCGTGGATCAACTGCTGCGTCAATCGGGTACGTTCCGCGCCAATCAGAAGATCGAAGAGCGGATGATGGATTCAATGGATCTCGAACGCGAAAAAGGAATCACTATTCGGGCGAAGAACGCGGCGTTCCAGTGGAACGGCTACCGCATCAACATTGTCGACACGCCGGGCCATGCGGATTTTGGCGGCGAAGTGGAGCGGATCATGAAGATGGTCGATGGCGTCTTGCTAGTGGTCGACGCGCACGACGGACCGCAAGCGCAGACCCGCTTCGTTTTGCGCAAAGCGCTGCAAAATCGTCTTAAGGCCATCGTCGTCATTAACAAGGTCGACAGAGAGAACGCGGAACCGCGCAAAGCGGTCGACCTGGTCTTCGATCTCTTCGTCGAACTAAAGGCGAACGATGAGCAGCTCGATTTTCCTATCATCTACGCGAGCGCCAGGGACGGTTTTGCCGTGCGCGAATTGAACGATAAGCACGAAGACATGACTCCGCTCTTCGAGACTATTGTTCAGCACGTGCCGCCGCCGAAAGTTTCTTCCGATCCCTTTTTTCAAATGCTGGTCTCGAATCTTGAGTACAGTGATTATATCGGGCGCATCGCTCTTGGTCGCATCGTTAGCGGCCGCGTGAGCGTTGGCGATTCGATTGTCTGTCTTCATCGCGATGGAAATCGCGAACGCGCTACCGTCACGGCGCTCTTTACTCATTCCGGTCTCCAACAAATCGAAACCAAGGAGGCGAGCGCTGGCGAAATCGTGGGCCTGGCCGGATTTGAAAACGCTTATATCGGTGAAACACTGACCGGTCGAGAAGAGGGCGCCGCACTTCAATTTGTCGATATCGATCCGCCGACGATTCGAATGCGCATTCTGGTGAATGATTCCCCGTTTGCCGGACGCGAGGGGAAATTCGTGACGGCGCGACATATTCGCGATCGGCTCGTCCGGGAAACCCGCGGTAACGTTTCGCTTCAGTTCAACGACACGGACACGGCGGGGGCATTTGAAATTCATGCTCGTGGCGAAATGCAAATCGCCATCCTGGTCGAGCAAATGCGACGCGAGGGCTACGAAGTGATGGTCTCGCGACCCGAAGTCATTTTTCATCGGAACGACGACGGCGAGTTGCTTGAGCCGCTCGAGAATCTTTATATCGATCTTCCAAACGAAAATTTGGGCGACGTTTTACAATCGCTCGCTGCTCGCAAAGGCGAGGTCGTGCACATGGATCATCATGCAAATCGCGTTTCAGTCGAAGCGATCATTCCTACGCGGGGTCTGATCGGTTTCGAGACCGACCTGGTCAACCTCACGCGAGGCGAAGGCCTAATGAGTCATTTGTTTGCTGAATACGCGCCGTTCAAAGGCGAGATCGAAGGACGCAATCGTGGAGTAATGGTTTCGATGGAAAACGGCACGAGCACGGCCTACGCGCTAAACACCACTCAGGACCGCGGCCGGCTTTTCATCGGCCCACAGGAGGATGTCTACGCCGGGATGATCGTCGGTGAAAATGCGCGTCCGGACGATTTGCCCGTTAATCCGTGCCGCGCGAAGCGACTCACGAACATGAGATCACAAGGCGACGGCAAAGGCGTGCAATTGGAAGCGCCGTTGCGCATGAGCCT
>DASQBB010000065.1:0-19391 GCA_035635435.1 Chthoniobacterales bacterium
TTTCGGGCAACCGGAAGAACGGCAGCTTCTCCAGAAGTTTGGCCGAGGTAATCGCTACCGTCGCGGCGCACAATGTGGCGAGAAGGGCGGTGCCCACGATGGCTGTCGGCCGCGCCGACCCTGCCGCCGCCAACAGCGCGATCGCGGTCGTGGGAATCAACTGGACGGATGCAGTGTTGATCGCGAGGAAAGTGCACATGGCGTTGGAAGCGACACCGGGCCGGGGATTGAGCCGTTCGAGATCGCGCATCGCGCGCAAACCAAGCGGCGTGGCCGCATTGCCGAGCCCGAGCATGTTCGCCGCCATGTTCATCAGCATCGAGCCCATCGCTGGATGATCCGATGGAACTTCGGGAAACAATCGTTGCATCAACGGGCGCAATCCGTAGGCGATCCGTTGGACGAGCCCGGCGCGCTCAGCCAAACGCATCACTCCCAGCCATAGAGCCATGATCCCAATCAATCCGAGCGCGATCGTCACCGCGGTCTTCGCGCCATCGAGCGCGCCGCCGGTTACATCCTTGAGCCGATCGTTCCAGCCGCCAATCGCGACCGCGAGCAACACCAGCGCAAGCCAGATGTAATTAAGCACACGAATGTTTTAACGGCAGCGACTCGCCGCTACCAGCCGATTTGTGATTGCATTGTCGATCTTGTCTTCGACAGACTGATGCCATGAACGAATCCCGCGACATTACTGGCAATCCCGCTCCGCTGGGTCTCCTCGGTTTCGGCATGACCACCGTTTTGCTCAATCTGCACAACGCCGGATTTTACGAGCTCAATGCAATGATTCTGGCGATGGGCATTTGTTACGGCGGCATCGCGCAAGTCATTGCCGGCATGATGGAATGGCGAAAAGGCAACACCTTCGCCACCACCGCGTTCATTTCCTACGGGCTATTTTGGCTTTCGCTCGTAGCGATGATCGTCATGACGAAGCTCGGTTGGGGCGCGGCCTCGAACGACAAGGCGATGGCGGCCTATCTGTTCATGTGGGGATTGTTCACGCTGGTGATGTTCATCGGGACGCTGCGACTCAATCGCGCGCTCCAATTCGTGTTCGCTTCGCTCGCGCTTTTGTTTTTCCTCCTCGCCTACGGCGATTTTGCCAATGCCAGTCCAGGCTTCAAACATTTCACCGGCTACGAAGGAATTTTCTGCGGCTTCTCCGCGATCTACACCGGCCTCGCGCAAGTTCTGAACGAGTTGTATGGCAAAGTCATTCTGCCGCTCGGCCCGGTAGCGAAATAATTATTTTTCCACCACGAAGGACACGAAGAGCACGAAGGATTTCAAAGGACGAAGCGTTTGATGCCGCTTTGAAGCTTTGTCACGTTGAAGTTGATCAGTAAGCCAGTCGGAATCTTCGCCAACTTCATGTAGGTGAGGATTTGCGCCTGATGAATTGGTAAGAGCGCCTCAACGCACTTGATCTCAACGATTAGATCGCCACTCACAACCAAGTCGATTCGGTAACCGCAATCCAGGAACATCTCCTTGTAACGAACCGGAAGAGGCACTTCCATCTGAAATGGGATGTTCGCATGTAACAATTCGCACGCGAGACATTGGCGGTATGTCGATTCAAGCAAGCCGGGGCCGAGATTTCGATGAACTTCAATCGCGCATCCGATCACGTTCCGCGACAGTTCATCAAACTCCATCTTCGTGTCCTTCGTGATCTTCGTGGTAAATTAAGCACGTTCCTTCAACAAACTCGCCGCGAGTTGGAGCGCGGACTCGCTTTTGCCGCCGAGCATGCGCGCGATTTCTTCCTGCCGCGCTTTGCCGGTGACTTCTTGTAAATTCGAGAACGTGCGGCCGCGGACAACGTCTTTAGTCACGACAAAGTGAGACGATGCCGACGCTGCGACCGGTGCGAGGTGGGTGATGCAAATCAGCTGATGCTCGTTGCCGAGCGTTTGCATCTTTGCTCCGACTGCGTGCGCGATTTCGCCACCGACGTTAGTGTCGATTTCGTCAAACACGAGAAGCGGAATCGCGTCGTGCGCGGCAAGCGCGGATTTGATCGCGAGCATGAGCCGCGAAATTTCGCCGCTCGAGGCGATTGTGCGTAACGGCTTCAGCGGTTCGCCAGGATTGGGCGAGAAAACCAGCTCAACCGAGTCGAAACCGCTTGCGCCAGGTTCGTCCAGCGCGCTGAGCTTTGCCTCGAACTCGGATTGGCGAAATCCAAGGTCCACAAGGTTCTTGCGAATCGTGTCGGAAAGTTTCGGCGCCCCTTTTGCGCGCAGTTTACGTAGCGCGTCACCGGCGCGATTCATTTGACCGCGAAGTTTTTCGATTTCTTTCGCGAGCCGCTCCAGTTCCGCGTCGCGTCCTTCGATTTTCTGCATTCGTTCGGCGGCACGCCGACCGAACTCCATCACCTCCGCAATCGAGCCACCGTATTTCCGTTTCAATGTTTCGAAAAGTGAAACGCGCTCCTCCAGTGCCGCGAGCTGTTCCGGATCGAGATCGAGTTTCTCGGCATAGTCGGAGAGTGAGCGCGCAATTTCGGAAAGCTGCACGACCGTTGCAGCGTGTTCGGAAGCAAGCGGTGCGGTGGAGATGTCGATCTTTTCCAACTCGCGCAACAGGCGCTGCGTTTCCGCGAGCTGCGACAGAACCGATTCGTCTGCTTCCGAAAGTTTGTTTGCCGCCGCGCTCGCCAGTTCGATTAGCCGTTTGCTGCTACTGGTGAGTTTGTAGCGCTTCTCAATTTCGTCTTCTTCATCGGCGACGAGATTGGCGGAATTGATTTCAGTGATTTGGTGACGAAGGAGGTCCAGCTCCTGTTCGCGCGCGGTTTCAACGGTGTTGAGGGCGGTGTGTTCGGCGGTGAGGACCTGCAATTCCCGAAAATGTTTTTGATATTCCTCAAGCGGCTCTTCCGCGCGCGCGAACGAATCGAGCAGATCGAGCTGTTTTTCCGGCGAGAGCAACGACTGGTGATCGTGCGGGCCGTGAAGATCGACCAAAGCATCGCCAATGTTTTTCAGGATCGATAACGTCGTGGGCGAGCCATTGATAAACTGACGATTGTTGCCCGCGGCGGAAAGTGTTCGCTTAATAATAAGATCGTCGGTGCACGGTTCGACGCCCGCTTCGACCAGTTGCGGGTTCAGTTTCTGTAATTCTTTGCCGGTAAAAACCGCTTCCGCCGTGCAAGTATCGGCGCCGGTGCGGATGAGCGATTTGTCCGCGCGTTCGCCGAGCAAAAGCTGGAGCGCGCCAATGATGATCGATTTGCCCGCGCCAGTTTCACCGGTGACGGCGGTGAAACCGGGCGCAATCTGCCACTCGAGCTCTTCCACCAGCGCGAGGTTTTTTATTCGAAGCAGATTCAGAACAGCGGGCATCAGAGGTTGAGAGTTGAGGGTTGAGAGTTGAGAGTTGCGGCTCTTGAAGATATCAGACGCTCACGACCGAAGTTTCAACTCCGAAAGCTCGCGTGTTGGATGAGATCGCCTCGATCAATCCTCGCTTTCGCGCTCGTACTCGCGCTCATGCTCGATCTTCGCGCCGAGCAACCGCTCGCTGCATCGACCATTGTTGTTTACAACAAAGTGGCCCTCGATTCGGCGGATCTGGCAAGGTTCTACGCGCAAAAACGAGGCATCGCGTCCGATCACATTGTCGGCCTGACTTGCTCAGCCGACGAAGAAATCACCCGCGAGGAATACGACGCAAACATCGCCGGACCGCTGCGCGACACTTTTAAAACACGAAAGTGGTGGACCACACGGGAAACGCCTGAGCAACAAACGGCCGTGATGACGACTTCGATTCGTTTTGTCGCGCTCATCAAAGGCGTGCCGCTGAAAATCAAACCAACGGCGGGTTCGTACCCGGGCGATCAGTCGGCCGGCGGCCCTGTCAGCGACCACAACGAAGCGTCAGTCGACTCGGAGCTGGCAACTCTTGGTTTGTTTTCGCCGCAAATTTCCGGTCCGCTGCGGAATCCATATTTTCAGAGCTTTAAGACAATTGGCGACGTCGATAACCCGGTTCTGTTGCTGGTCTGCAGGCTTGATGCGCCCAAAGCCGAAACGGTGCGCCGAATGATTGTCGATTCGATCGCCACCGAAAAAAAAGGACTATGGGGTCGCGCCTATGTCGACGGCGCACACGAAACGGCTGCCGGTTACGCCATTGGCGACCAATGGCTCGCGGAAATTCCAGTGCAGCTGCACAAAGTCGGTGTGCCCGTCGTTTACGATAATTCGCCGGCCGTTTTTCCGGCTGGTTATCCGATGACCGATTGCGCGCTTTACTATGGCTGGCGGACGGAGAAGGCCGCGGGACCTTTTGCACAACCGGAGTTTCGCTTTTCACCCGGCGCAATCGCAGTCCACATCCACTCTTTTAGCGCGATGACTTTGCGCGCTCCGAATGCGAATTGGGTCGCGCCTCTTCTTTCACACGGCGCCGCGGCCAGTATCGGTAATGTTTACGAGCCTTACCTGCAATTCACGGCGCACCTGAATATTTTCAACGACCGCTTGCTCCACGGTTTCACTTTTGCTGAGAGCGCGTATTCATCGATCGCAGTTCTCTCCTGGATGTCGGTGGTGGTGGGCGATCCGTTATATCGTCCGTACGCGTCATGGTTGCAGATCGATACCGGGGCCGATTCTTCAGCAAAGGACTCTTGGAAAATGTACCATGATTTCGCGGTGCAGAATTTTGGTAGCGCATCGGCGCAATATCGTTCTTTAGCGCGACAGGCTGGGTCGCGGGCGCGTAATTGTCCGATGATTGAAGATCTCGGACTAATGGAGGTCGGCGACGGGAATTTGGCTGCGGCCACGAGCTACTTTGGCCAAGCGCGCACCTGCTATTCCAGTCGGGACGACATTCTGCGTGTGGTGATGGAAGAAGCGGATGCCTGGAACAAGCTAAAGAAACCGAAACGCGGGATTGACCTGTTGCGCAGCGCGTTGCGCGTTGCCGGGGATGCTCCGGCTGCTCCACTGCTCCGGAATCTGGAACAGGAGTTACGCGGGATCGCCGCCACACCGAACCCGAGTGCGAAGCCGCCGCCGCGAGTGCGGGTGAGATTCTAACTTGGCCTAGCGAATGATTCCACGCTCGGTCTTTTCGATGAACTCAACAATCTCGCGGACCTCTTCGCTTTGGGGCAATTCCTTTCGGACCGCCTCCAGCGCCTGGGCGGTATTACATTTAGAGCGGTAGATCAGGCGGAACGCCTCTTTGATCCATTTGACGTTTTCCGCTGGAAAATTTTTCCGTTCCAAGCCAACAAGATTGACGCCGCGAATTTCGGCCGGATTTCCGTCCGCGATCATGAAGGGCGGAACGTCTTGCACGATTTTCGAGCAGCCGCCGGTGATGGCGTAGCGCCCGATCCGGCAAAATTGATGGACCGCAGTCAGACCGCCCATCACGGCGTTGTCTCCGACCTGCACGTGTCCGGCGAGGGTTCCGTTGTTGGAAAAGACAACTTCGTTTCCAACCGTGCAATCATGGCCGACATGACTGTAGGCCAGAAAATTTCCGCGACTGCCCAGTCGCGTTTTGCCGTCGCTGGTCGTGCTCCGATTCACGGTAACGAATTCGCGAAACGTATTTTCGTCGCCGATTTCCAAATAGGTCGGCTCGCCCGCGTATTTCAGATCCTGCGTTTGCTGACCGATCGAGCAGTAGGCGTAAAATTTATTCTTCGCTCCGGCGCGCATCGGCCCTTGCAGCGTGACGTGATGTTGCAGCCAGCAATTCCCGCCGATTACGACATTCGCGGCGATCACGCAGTACGGGCCGACGATTGTTCCCGCACCAACTTCCGCGCCAGGATCGACAATCGCCGTTGGATGTATCTGCACGTCACTCATCTATCGAGAAACGTGAACATCAGTTCGCCTTCGGAGACGATCGCGTCGTTCACCACGCAATGGCACTTCGCTTTCGCCAACCGTTCGCCGCGCGCTTTCGTCAGCTCGGCATGAATGAGCATCGTGTCGCCCGGCATTACCGGTTTACGAAACTTAACATCGTCCGCGCTCATGAAATAACCGATCCGGCTGGTCGTTTTTGCGAGCTTGAACAGCAACACGCTCGCGACCTGCGCCATCGCTTCCACCTGCATCACGCCCGGCATTACCGGATGGCCCGGAAAATGTCCCTGGAAAAACGGTTCATTGATCGTGACCGATTTGACGCCGATGCATTTCGTTCCGCTCTCATCGAAGCTGATGATTCGGTCGACCATCAAAAACGGATAACGATGTGGCAAAATTTGCATGATCTCTTCGCTATCGAGTCCGCCGCTGCCTTTCGGCACGACTCGCGGCACCGCCAGCGCGTCGCGCCTCGATTGTTCTTTCGCGATCGCGCGCGCCAATTCTGCATTCGCAGCGTGCCCGGGCTTGACTGCGATGAGATGACCTCGGATGCGGCAACCGACCAGCGCAAGGTCGCCGACGATGTCGAGAATTTTATGCCTGACGAATTCGTCCTGGAAGCGCAGCGGCTCTTTGCTCAAGACGGCATCGCCGCGCACCACGACCGCGTTCTCAAGACTGCCGCCTTTGATCAGGTTTTTTTCCATCAACGGCTCGACGTCTTCGTAGTAAACAAACGTCCGCGCCGGCGCGATCTCGCGCTCAAAAAGTTCCGGCACAATATCGGTCGACAAAAATTGTGTGAAACGATTGTTCGGCCCGGCTTGCGTGCATGAGACCCGGAAACCGTTGTCGTCCGGCAGGAGGATGAGCATCGCGCCGGTTTTCGTTTCTACGTGCATCGGTTCGCGGACATGAAAAAATTTTCGTGGCGCCTCCTGCGCCGATACTCCTCCACGTTTAATTGCATCGACATATGCTTTCGCGCTCCCATCGCCGATGGGCGGTTCGTTCGCGTCCATTTCCACGATTGCGTTGTCCACGCCCATCGCCGACAGCGCCGCCAGCACGTGCTCGACCGTGTGCACGCGCATCGAGCCTTCGCCAATCGTGGTCGCGCGCTCGACCATCTTGAGATTGTCGATCTTGGCATCGATCGTCGGCTCGTCCGGCAAATCCTTGCGCTTGAATTTAATTCCGTGGTCGGCCGGCGCCGGATGCAACTTTAACGAAACCTTCTCGCCGGTGTGCAGCGACGTGCCGCTGAAGCCGGCGGCTTTCGATAACGTGTGTTGAAATTCAGGCGCGGAAGCCATGATGCCTAACTAAACAAAGATTTCCGATTCTGACCAGCGGCGTTACTTCAGCTCAAAAAACCCGCAATCAAACGCCATCATCTTGTCGATGTTCGAGACGCGAAGATGCTCGATATTTCCCTCGGCCCCGAGCCAAATGTCGGCGCTCTTTTCGTCGTTTTTCTCGATCGAAGCCCAAGGCACATTTGCGGCCGTACTAATCGTTAATAATGGCAAACCATCAGTCGTTATTAGAAAGCACCCTTTGCCGTTGGACGTGACTGCGATGTCCATAATCGCTCGCGTATCACTCGTCAGCGGATTGATCACTAGCCTTACCGAGATGTGCTCCCGATAGACGTCGGTCGGCATCGTTTGGAGCTTCTCGAGATGTTCGACCTTCAAGTTCCCGACCAAATACCCGCGCGCGCGATATTTTCCGGGCGGCAAATCTTCACCCGCGTCGTTCTTGCCATCCCAGGTCGTCTTCAGCGCGTTCTCATCAATCGTGAAATTGTCGACCTTTGCTTCGCGGTGGAGAACGCGGACCAGTTTGTCGTTCGAATCAAAAATCCCGAGACTGATCGTTCCTTCCATCGGCGGCGGAACGAACCGCAACTGAACAGTTCGTACCGTCGATGCTGATGGTGATGGCGAGGGAGTTTGCTCCGGAGTTGGGGAAGTCGTCTCAGCTGGTGCGGGTGAGTCTTGTGCAACTGCGAAGCAAATCGCGCCAAGGCTGGTTAAGATCGCGAGGCGAAGTTTCTTTGTCATGGTAGCGGCGCTCTGCGAGCGTCGCACTATTTCAGCGACGGTCATAGACCGCCGTTACAGTAATAGTGCCAATTCAGGTTCGGGAAAAGGTTGTCGCGCCATTCGCAATCGGCCAGGAATTTTTCATCCAGTTGTCCGGCGGCGAACTGGTCGTGCAATTTATTGAAACGGGTGAGGTGATCGATCGTGCGCTTGGTCGCGTACTCGCGTGCAGTTCCTGTTCGCATCAGAAACGCCCAATCGCTCGACTGCGCGAGCAAAAGTTCGCGCGCCAGTTGTTTGAGAACGCGGTTGGTCGCTTCGCTTGAATCGTTTCTGTGTGCGCTCGCGAGTTTCGTCATGCGCTGCGCCGCCACGTGCAAGTGCGTGTAAATCCAGGAATTGTTTTTATCGATCCAGACTTCGAGGTGGCCTTTTTCGCCCCAGCTTGATGCTGCCGGTTCGATCGTTTGCTGAGTCGGATGCGTTGCCAAATATTCGCTCGGAGTCGCTAGGCAAAAATCTTTTTGATCGAACGCTGTTTTGCGAATGAATAATTCGAGAAAGCGCGGGCCTTCAAACCACCAATGGCCGAACAATTCGGCATCGAACGGCACGACAACGATTGGATCGACATCGATATCGGCGAGTTGTCGGAACTGAGCGCGCCGTTGTTCCAGAAAATGCGCGGCGTGGGCGTCGGCCGCCTTTTCGGCCCCAGCCCGATCGTAAATCTCCTTTTCCGCTTTGCGTCCCGTGATGCGGTGATATTTCACACCGGAAAATTTTCGCGCACCGCGCGCGATCGGTCCCAAATGCTCAAGTGGAAGGTCGAATCCGATATCGCGATAAAATTCGCGATATGCCGGATCGCCCGGATAACCTTCCTCCGCACTCCAAACCTGGCGGCTCGAATCGCGATCGCGCGCGAACGCAGCCGGACCTGCCGGGGTGTAACACGGCGCATAAATCGCGCGTTGCGGTCGCGGAGTTCCAAACAACAACCCGTGCGCGTCGAGAACAAACCAGCGGACATTCGCTTCCTGTAAAATCGTATCGAGCCCGAGCGCGTAGGCACATTCCGGCAGCCAAAAACCGATTGGCTCTGAATGAAAAACATCGACATGCGCGTCCCGACCGATGAGGACCTGGGCGCGAGCCGCTTCGTGCGATTGCTGTTGAATCAGCGGCAGCAAACCATGGGTCGCCGCGCAGCCGATGATTTCGAGTGCACCCGCGTCGCGCAATTGTCGAAATGCAGCGAGCAAATCGCCTTTCCATTCATCAACGAAGAACCGGCGGCTCTCCGAAAACAATTCGAAGTAGAACTTGCCCAATTCGGCCAGCTCCGGCTGGTTGCGATTTCGTTCTCGCTCACGCGCCGCGAGATCGATGAGAAGATCGAGATGCCGGACATAGCGTTCGCGCAAAAGATCGTCTTGCAACATCGCGCACAGCGTCGGCGTGAGCGACATCGTGAGCTTGAACGGCACTTTGTCGTTCACCAGTCGCTGCATCATTTGCAGCAGCGGAATATAAGTTTCGGTGATGGCTTCGAAGAGCCAGTCTTCCTCGAGAAAATGCTCGTGCTCCGGATGCCGAACGAACGGCAAGTGCGCGTGAAGAATGAGCGCGAGATGGCCGTTACCCATCGCGCAAATCTCCTAGCGAGCAGCGCGCACCGCATTCATGAACTCGCGCGCGCGGTTCGTTAGTTCATTCCATTCGCCATTTCGAATCAGGACGGGATCGAGCACACTGCTGACCGCGCCGACCGCGACTGCGCCGGCGCCAAACCACTCGGCGACGTTCGACGCATCAACCCCGCTCGTCGGCATGATTGGAATGTGCGGCAGTGGACCTCGCACCGCTCTCAAATATTCCGGCCCGAAGCGAACAGCAGGAAAAATTTTGACGATGTCAGCCCCTAACGAATATGCGATATAAATTTCGGTGGGCGTGAACGCACCGGGAATGACCGCGACTTGAAGTTCGTGCGCAGCATCGATCACTTCCGGCAGCACGCACGGGCTGACAAGAAAACGCGCGCCTGCGCCGACGGCTTCGTGCGCCTGTTGGCGGTTTAAAATCGTTCCGGCGCCGATGAGCAAATCGCTCTCGTTACTCTCGGCTAGTTTTGCGATTGCATCGGTTGCGCCGGCAAAACTGTAAGTAATTTCGATCGCTCGAAATCCGCCGGCGATGACCGCCCGCGCAGCGCCCAGCGCTCGTTCAGTTGAATCCGTGCGAATGACCGCGATCGCGCGTTCGGCTTTGATTCGAGCGACAACTGCGGTTTTATCCAGCGAAACGGTGGCGAGTTTCATCGCCGTAAAGTGAGCGGCACTCAGAGCGTCCGGCAGAAATCCTGGAACCGATCGAGACCTTTCTTGATGATGTCGATGCTGGTGGCGTAGCTCAACCGGATCGTGCGGTCATCACCAAACGCCGCGCCCGGAACTACCGCCACGTTCGCCTTGCTGAGCAATCGGTCGGCGAAATTTTGCGAGGTCAGCCCGAGCTGGCTGACGTTAACCAGCACATAGAACGCGCCCTGCGGTTTCACCGCGGTCACGTTTGGAATTTTCGAGAGCCGGTCAATCATGTAATTGCGCCGCATGTCAAATTCCTCGCGCATGTCCGCGACCGGCTGCTGGTCGCCCTTCAACGCGGCGAGAGCGCCCCGCTGCGAGAACGAAGATGGATTGGCCGTGGTGTGGCTTTGAATCGAGTCGACTGCCTTCGCCACCGCCTCCGGCGCCGCCAGATAACCGAGTCGCCACCCCGTCATCGCGTAGGATTTGCTGAAGCCGTTGACGGTAATAGTCAGATCGTAAGCCTCTTTCGAGAGCGACGCGATACTGACGTGCTTGGCGTCGTCGTAAACAAGTTTCTCGTAAATCTCGTCCGACAAAATGTAAATGTCTTCTCCGCTGGCGACCTCAACAATCGCTTCCAGTTCTTCGCGGGTGTAAACCGAGCCGGTCGGATTGCACGGGCTGTTCATGATCAACATTTTTGTCCGTGGCGTCATCGCGTTTGCAAAATCTTCCGTGCGCATCTTCCAATTGTTGCGCTCCATCGTCGGCACGATGACGGGTTCGGCGCCGACCAGCCGCACCATATCGGGATAACTGACCCAATACGGCGCGGGAATGATCACTTCATCGCCCGGCTGACACGTCGCCAGAATTGCGTTGTAACAGGAATGCTTGGCGCCGTTACTCACGATCACCTGACCAGCGCGATACGTCAGTCCATTGTCCGCCGCGAATTTTTCCGCGATCGCCTGCCGCAATTCCGGAATGCCCGCGCTCGGAGTATATTTGGTGAAACCCGCCTGCAATGCTTCGATCGCCGCGGCTTTGATGTGCTCCGGCGTATCGAAATCCGGCTCGCCTGCGCCGAAGCCGCAAACATCGATGCCCTCGGCCTTCATCGCCTTCGCTTTGCTGTCGATCGAGAGCGTGAGCGACGGAGTCAGTTGGGCAGCGCGTTCGGAAATTTCCATGTTGATTTTGTTCGTCTTAATTCAGGGAGCGCACACTATTGGCGGCCGTAAAAGTTTTCAATCAAAGCTTTAAAATTATTCTCCTCCACGCGCACGATCGCCATTTCGCGTTTCGCATTCTCAACTGAGTCGGACGCGTGTGCGGCGTTAATCATGATAGTCTGGCCAAATTCTTTTCGAATCGACCCGGGCGGCGCTTTTGCCGGATCGGTCGGGCCCAGCACTTCGCGAATTTTACGGACTGCGTCTTCGCCTTGGTAAACAAGCGCGATGCATTTTTCCGTGCCCGGCGCCTCACGCTTTTCCGGAAGCGTGTCGCTTGGGCGTGCGCCGGCCATGAACTCCACGATGTCTTCCCACGCATCGCGTCCTTTGTTGTGTCCAAGTTTCTCCTGCAACACCGGCAGCACCGGGCCGTAGAAATCTTCGGCTTGCGCCACGCTCATCCGGTGCACCTTGAAGCCGACGATATAGAGACCGGTCCGCGAAAAAACTTCGATCACTCCGCCGGGCCGGATGTTTGGAAATTTGAAATTGTCCGGTTTAATCAAAACGAGGGTCTTCTCGATCTTCGCGTCCTTGGGAAATTGGACCGCTTGATCGAGAACGCCGCCGTCGCGGTCGGAAAATTCCGCCCAGAGTCTTAAGTCGCGCTCGATCGCCTTGGGATCGAACGCCGCGACGACCGCCGGCTCGAAGTAAGTGACTTTGCCTGACTCGTCCGTGATGTAATCACCGAAGGTGTCGCGAATGGTTTCACCGCTCGTCTCTTCGTGAGAGATGTGGCCGACAGTGCTGCGCATTTTCTCGACCGCATCCGGTCCGCGAAAAACGAGAAACAAGATACGTGCCGGCTGGCCGTCTTTGGTTCCACCGAAATTTTTCAGGATGTAATCGCGAATTAATTCCTGCGTTGCGCGATGGCCCGGCTCCGTTTCACTCACGATCGTCTCGGCGTAGCGGCGAACCAGCTCCTTGCTCGGCGCGAACATACGCGGGGCGACCAAATCCAGACCGGTCCGCGAAATCAGGCGCGCAATAATCCCGCCGGTGCGCGATTTGCGCATCGAATACGGCGTGATGATGGCGTAGGAAAGGTCCTCGGTCTGCATGTACGTTTTGCCCGCGGCTTAAGATTAAACCGCGTTTTATGCAGAAAACCGTAGCCGCTAAGGGTCGCCGAACCTACCTGACCGCCGCCAGAATCGCAACCCACTTTCCGCGTCGGCGCAGCTGCAAGATGTCGATCTTGTGGCGCTTAAATGCGCGCGTTACATCGCGTTCTTGTCCGCGCAAAATCCCAGAAAGAATCAGCCAGCGCGCAGCTTTTAGTTTCGGCAAAATCTCGATCAGCAACTCGCTGAACAGATTCGCGGTGACGATGTCGACGTTTCGCGGAGATTTCCAGCGTCGCACATCGCCGACACAAAATTGCACGCTACTAATCTTGTTTAGTCGTGCGTTCTCTTTCGCAGTCGAGATTGCAATCGGATCGCTATCAATTCCAATTACGCGCGTTGCTCCAAAACATTTCGCGGCCAGCGCGAGAATTCCGCTGCCTGTTCCGAGATCGACCATCGACCAGCCGGGTTTCCAGCTTCGCGTCAGTTTCTCGAGTAATCGCAGCGACATCGCGGTCGTCGCGTGCTCGCCGGTACCAAAGGCTCTGCCGGCAGGAATAAAAATGTGGGAGGCGCCTTTCGGCGGCGACCATGCCCGTCGAGCTCGGATTCGGGACGCTGAGGTCCCTCCCACATTGGTGATCACTAGTCGCTTTCCGACTTTGAGCGGTTTAGTTTTCCGCGAAGATCGTCTCAGCCAATCGCCTGGGAGTTTTTCAACTCGTCCACCGAATTGTGTCGTCAGGTTCTGCAACTCTGTTCGAGAGCGTGACGCCACTTCGAGCTGCAATCGTTTGCGATCGGCTCTTTCGATAATCGCCAATCGATCGCTGGCGATCGCGCGCAATTCCTTTTCGCTATCGCTCCACCACTTCTGACTCACCAGTCGTCGCCACAAATACATGCGTTGAGTTAGTGCAGGGAAACTTGTTAGTCTTTGCCTTCTTCGATGAAACTTCGTGGCATTCATCATATCACCGCCATTGCGAGCGATCCGCAGCGCAATGTCGATTTTTATGCCCAAATCCTTGGACTGCGTTTTGCCAAGCGCACTGTGAATTTCGACGATCCATCGACCTATCATCTTTATTTCGGCGATCGGACCGGCCGGCCGGGAACTGCGATCACGTTTTTTGCCTGGCCCGGTGCCCGCCGCGGGTCGCGCGGTACAGGACAAGTAATTGCAGCGAGCTTTGCCATTCCGCCGGGATCAATCGATTACTGGAAATCGCGTTTCGCCGAGCACCGCGTTTTTTGTGAAGAAATTCCAACGCGTTTCGACGCGCCGGTCCTTCGCTTAAACGATCCCGACGGACTGTTGCTGGAGCTGATCGAATCGGCGCAACTGGACGATGTCGATCTTAAGTACGAAAGCGAAGCGCCGAATAAATTTGCCATTCATGGATTTCACGCGCCGACGCTTGAAGTGCAGCAAGCCAAGCCAACCGAGGAGCTCCTTAAGAATCTCGGCTTCGAATTGACCGCTGAAGAAAAATCGCGACGGCGGTTTTCGTTAAATTCGAAATCGACCAGCGCGCAGGTGGACCTGGTCGAACGCGCCGATGGACAATTCGGAGTTAATTCCGCCGGCACCGTGCATCACATCGCGTTTCGCTGTGCGGACGAAAGGGAGCAATTACGCTGGCGCAAACGACTGGATGAACTTGGTCTGAACGTCACGCCCGTGATCGATCGTTTTTATTTTCACTCAATCTACTTTCGTGAGCCCGGCGGCATTTTGTTCGAAATCGCCACTGAAGGTCCCGGCTTCACAGTAGACGAGCCGGTCGAGCATCTTGGCGAAAATTTGAAATTACCGCCGCAACACGAGGAGCATCGGGCTGAAATCGATCGCGTGCTGCTGCCGATTATGTTCGAACCGAAAGCAAAAGGAGTGGGTTAAATTTGACCGAAGGGTATAATTCCCGGTAAGTAAACGCCTTTCACGCCATGCTCATCGTAATGAACGCCAGCGCCGGCAAGGCCGAGATCGACAACGTCGTTCGCGTGGTCGAATCGCTTGGTTTCCGCGCGCATGTGATGCCGGGCGCGAACCGCGCCGCGATCGGCGTTACCGGCAATCAGGGCGCGGTCGATCTTTCGCATTTTGAAAATCTTCCCGGCGTTTCGGAAGCGATCCGCGTCACCAAGCCTTACAAATTGATCACCCTCGATCTGCGGCCCGAACGCACGATTGTCGATCTTGGCGACGGTGCCAGAATCGGTGACGGATCGCTCGCGATTATCGCCGGGCCATGCGCCATTGAAAACAGCAAGCAAGCGTTTGCGATCGCGGACGTGGTTCAGCGCAGCGGCGCGAAATTTTTCCGCGGTGGCGCATTCAAACCGCGAACGTCGCCCTACGCATTTTCCGGTCTCGGCGAAGCCGCACTGAAAATTCTGGCCGACATTCGGAAGGAGTTCGGTCTGAAGATCGTCAGCGAAGCGCTCGATGAAGCGAATGTCGATCTTGTCGAAAAATATGCCGACATGATTCAGATCGGCGCACGGAACATGCAGAATTTTACGCTGCTTCGCCGAGTAGGACGTTCGAAATTGCCGGTACTATTGAAACGCGGAATGGCCGCGACGCTAGAGGAATGGTTGCTCGCTGCCGAATACGTGATGGCGGAGGGAAACTACAACATCGTTTTGTGCGAGCGCGGCGTTCGCACCTTCGCTCAGCACACGCGCAACACGCTCGATCTCGCCGCCGTTCCTGCGGTGCGGCGGATTTCGCATTTGCCGGTGATTGTCGATGCTGCGCACGGAACCGGTCGCAGCTACATGGTCACGCCGCTCGCACGCGCCGGAATCGCGGTCGGTGCAGATGGTTTAATGGTCGAAGTGCACGGCCGGCCGGATGAAGCGCTTTCAGACGGCGCGCAATCGCTCATGTTCGACGAGTACGAACAAATGGTGCGCGAAGTCCGCCAGATCCACGACGTGATCTCGCGCAACGGCGCTTAAACCCGCAAGAAATTCGCGAGTAACTTGCGTCCTTCGGTGGTCAGGATCGACTCAGGATGAAATTGCACGCCGTGGATCTGGAATTGTCGATGTTGCAGTCCCATAATCTCGCCGTCATCGGTCTTGGCCGTGATCTCCAACGAATCGGGCAACGATTCATTTTTCACAATGAGCGAGTGATACCGGGTGGCTTCGAGCGGCTCGGCCAAACCTGCAAAGACGCCGCGGCCTTGGTGATGAATTTGTGAAGTCTTGCCATGCATTAACTTTTCTGCGCGCACAATTTCGCCGCCGAAAACCTGGGCAATGCATTGATGACCCAGGCAAACGCCCAGAATCGGAACGCGCGGTCCCAATTCACGAATCAACTCGGAACTGATACCGGCATTTTCCGGGCGACCCGGTCCCGGTGAAATGCAAATACGGTCCGGCTTCAGTTTTTTGATCTCATCGATTGAGATCTCGTCGTTCCGCTTCACGACAGGATCGACATCCATCTCGCCGAACAGCTGGACGAGATTGTAGGTGAACGAATCGTAATTATCGATAACCAGCAGTTTCATGGCTTGGTTGCGCGCGCGATAGCGGCAAGCATCGCTTTCGCCTTGTTCACGCACTCATCAAATTCTCGTGCGGGATTGGAATCGGCTACGATTCCGGCGCCAGTCTGGAAAAATGCTTGCCCGTTCTTCACAATGATTGACCGGATCGCGATGCAGCTGTCGTGCGATCCGTCGAAACCGAAATAGCCGACAATGCCGGCGTAAAAGCCGCGTCGCGCTTTCTCCAAATCGGCGATGATTTGCATCGCACGAATTTTCGGCGCGCCGGACACGGTCCCGGCGGGAAACGTTGCGCGAATGGCGTCGAATGCGCTCTTGTCCTCGCGTAACCGCGCAACAATGTGCGAGACAATGTGCATGACGTGACTGTAGCGCTCGATCGCCATTTGTTCCGTTACTTGGACGCTGCCGAACTCCGCCACGCGACCAAGATCGTTGCGACCGAGATCGATCAGCATCACGTGCTCGGCGCGTTCTTTTGGATCGACAATCAACGCGCGCGCGAGCTGCTCGTCCTCGGCTAAATCTTTGCCGCGCGGATAAGTACCGGCGATGGGTCGCAGTTCGGCGACGCGGTCGCGTACTCGCAGATGAACTTCCGGCGAACTGCCGAGGACCGCGAAATCGCGGCCGAAGCGCAAACAAAACATGTAAGGCGAGGGATTCCCGAACCGGAGCGCGCGATAAAGATCGAGCGGGTCACCATCAAAATCTGTTTCGAAACGCTGGGATAAAACAACCTGAAAAATATCGCCGGCCGCGATCAGCTCTTTAGCTTTCGTAACCATCGATTCGAATTCAGCGCGCGTTGTGTTGCTGGCTGGGGACGGAAGCGTTGCAGCAGGCTTGGCGTCAACCGATTCCAGCGCTCGCGATTCGCTCAGCTTCGACAACGCCGTCTTCAGACTTGCTTCGGCGCGCTCGTGGGCTTGGTCCGCAAAGATCTGGTCGTCGATGTGCGCGTTGCAGATGAGCCGAAGCTTCCGAAACCGATGATCGAACACGAGCAACATTCGCGGAATCATGAACATCATCTCCGGAATTTGCAGATCGTCGCGCGAATGGATCGGTACCGTTGGTTCGAAGAAACGGACAACGTCATAGCCGACGTAACCGATCGCGCCGCCAAGGAAATGGGGAACGTCGCGCGGCGCGACAAACTTAAAACGCGAAAGGATTTGCTCGAGTTGCGTCAGTGGATCGCCTTCGCAATCAGCGCTGTTGAAAAGCACGAGCGGATCGAAACCGATAAAAGAAAACCGGCCGGATTCTTCGTTTCGTTCCGCCGATTCAAAAAGAAAACACGGGCCGCCGTTGTCGATCTTTGCAAAAGCGGACACCGGCGTCTCGACGTCGGCGACAAGATCGACAATCAAGGGGATGAGATTGCCCTGTTTGGCGAGATCGCGAAATTCGTCCCGTGAGGGGGTGATATCGAGGGAAGGCATGGAGCGGGTGACGAGACTTGAACTCGCGACGTCCTCCTTGGCAAGGAGGTGCTCTACCACTGAGCTACACCCGCGTTTTTCGAAGGGAAGAAATAATGGCCAGCGGCGTCCGGGGCGCAACATTTAATTGAATCCAAATAGGGTGCTGGCAGCATCTCACTACCAAAGGATGAATATGAAAACATTGGCTCTCTGCATTTGCTCAGTTGTGCTTGCGGTCACGGCTTCGGCCCAACCGCCGCCCCCGCCGCCTCCGGCGGCGCCTTCACCGGCGGCGTCCGCTTCGGCGTCGGTGAGCGTGTCACCTGGTTCGAACCTGGCCGACAAGCTCCATCAGAAGCTGGACAAGAAGCTGCATGGGCGTCACGGAATCGTGATCGATGGCGGCGATAAAGATAAAGATGAAGGCGGCGATGATGCTCGAGCTTGGGATCTCGGCGAGAAAATGGCCGTTCCAATTGTCGCGATCGTGTTCATGTCAATCTTCGGCGCGCCCGTAATGATCGTCGCCGTCATTTTGTATTTCGGATTTTCAAAGTCTCGAATGCAACATCGCACGATTCGAATGCTGGCGGAGAAAGGTCAACCAATCCCGCCCGCGTTGCTCGCTCCGCCTACGCCGGCAATTCGCCAGCGCTCGGATATGCGCCGCGGAGTGGTTTTAACCATGGTCGGCATCGGCCTGATGCTCTTTCTCGGTGCCGTGAACGATTGGGAAGGCGGCGCGTGGTCGCTCGGCCTTATTCCGCTTCTCATCGGCGCCGGTTATCTGATCGTCTGGAAGTTGGAGGGGAAGAAGGACGTTTCGTCGCCGCCACCGGTGACCTAATATCGCGGCGTGGAGCTAACCGATGCAGGCCTTGTTGCCCGAGTCCTTGTCGATGACGACCAGCATGCTTTTGGCGAGCTGGTTCGTCGGCATCAATCGACCGTTCGCGGTTTGCTGCGCCAACTCACGCGCGGCGACTTCGCGCTGGCGGACGATCTGGCCCAGGACGCCTTTGTTCGCGCTTATAAAAACATTCGCGGCTTCCGCGGCGAGGCGAAATTTTCAACCTGGCTTTACCGGATCGCCTACAACTGTTTTCGCGAGGATGCACGACGCCGGAAGGAGCTGGTCGGCATCAATGAGGAACAATGGCAGGCGGAGCAGGATCCGCAGACGGTCGATCCAGGTCTAAGACATGATCTTATGCATGCACTTAGTTTACTGCCATTGCATGAGCGATCGGCGATTTTGCTTTGTTGCCAGAATGGCTTGTCACATGACGAAGCTGCGCGGGTGCTCGAGATTCCACTGGGCACGGTCAAAACAAATGTGTTGCGAGGGCGGGAGAAATTGAAGAAGACTTTGGCGGTCTGGGCGCAATAAATGAACGAGCAGATCGAACAAGATTGGTTGGACCGAAAGCTGCAGGAAGCGGCGCCTTATATCGAGGATGACGGCTTCACCGCGCGCGTTCTCCAACAATTGCCGACGCCTCAATTGCGATGGCAATTTCTGCGCCCGCTAATTCTGGTCGGAATGAGCGCCTTCGCCAGCGCGCTCACGTATGTTTTGTCCGATGGCGGCCGTTTTCTGCTGGTCGAGATGTTCAAGCTGACGACCATCCCGACCTTGTGGGTGGTCGCGTTTGCCTTGGCCAGCGGAATGTTAGTTATGGCCGGCGGCATCTTTGCCGCGATGTCTAAGACGGCTCATCTCGAATCTTAGATTCGACTTAGATTTGCATTATCGATCTTAGCGTTCACACTAAGGGATGCTACGAGACATCCCGAGCTCGACCCTTAAACAACTTGTCCGCCTGACTGAACGAAAAGAGGCGTTGATGGCGCGGATCCAGGAAATCGATCGCGAAATGA
>DASQBB010000066.1:0-12561 GCA_035635435.1 Chthoniobacterales bacterium
CCTGCCGCGCGCTCGTGATCGGCGCCAATCGAGATTCGAAAGAGAACCGAGTCGAAGCGTGGATCAACGCGCATTGTCACGTCGGCCGCGCCGGCGGCAAACAAATTTGTTCCGAGCAAATTTCTTTTCTGATCGAAGGCCCGTGCGTGAAATTGCTCCCGAGCATTGTTTTCTCCCATCTCGATTCCGATCTGCCTCTTTATCTTTGGTGGCAGGACGATTTTCCCGAGCCGATGGACCCGCAGCTTTGGGCCTGGGTCGATCGATTAATTTTCGACAGCCAAAGTTGGAAGAGCTTCGACAAGCAAATGCGTCTGGTCGAAACCGCGCAACAGGAAGCGAAGCAACGCATCGTCCTTTGCGACCTGAATTGGACGCGCCTCGACAAAGTCCGGCACGCGATCGCGCAATTTTTCGATCATCCCGCGTCGCATCATCATTTTTCAGAAATGGATAATGTGGCTGTCAATTTTGCGCCGGGCTGTAAATCAACCGCGATTTTGTTGATTGGCTGGTTGGCCGCTCAACTAAAATGGAAAACGAACCAGCAGGCGATGAACGGAAGCTGCCGGTTTTTGGATGCGAACCGGCGGAAGATCGACATCGAGTTGCGCGAGCAGTCGGGAGAACCGATCGGCGAAGTTGTTTTGAATTCGCGGGACGTGAAGTTCCGCATCGCGCCGGCAAATTGCGGGGACCTGCTCGAGATCTCGCGAAGCGGTGACAACGAAGCCGCCCTCCCGCAAATGATGCCGGCGCAAAGCAACGATCCGGTCGATTTGATGACGCAAGAGCTGCTGCGCGGAGGGCCGCACCGAGTTTATCTGCGGGCGATGAATTCCGTTCGCCAGTTGCTCTAGACCCATCTGTTAGAGGCCAGTCCGGCTCGGACCTCGCACGCCTTGTGCTCTCTCAGAGGCGTGCACCGCAAAACCCTGCTCCTCCTCCTCATCTCTGCCGTCCTCTTCGATTTCACCGGCTGCGTCTCGATGAGCGCGCAAGCCCGCCGGGAAAGGGCTTACCGCCATTACGTGCAAAAGCAGATGAAGCAGCGGCAGAAAGCGACCGCCCGCGCGCAGAAAGAAGCCAATCGCGAGTTGAAACGGAAGATGAAAAATATTCAGCCGAGCGATCCGACGCTGACTACTTCCGTGGGAGATCCTTCATCGGGAATGCCGTCAGTCTTCCACCCGGCCGCTCCGCCCGAAGCGTCGACGTCACCCGAACCGGTCGTCCCGATAACCGTGTCCGCGTCGAACGAAATCATGGCGACGCAAAATCCGGATCAGCCGTCGCCGCCGTAATTCAATCGCGTTTGACCGGAGTCGGTTTTCCATCCGACCCAAGCGCGACATAAGTGAAAACGCCGCTGGTAACTTTCACGCGCTCGCCGGTGCGATAGCGAGTCACCCAAACATCGACGCAGATTCTCATCGAAGTGCGGCCGGTTTTCTCCAACCAGGCATAACAGGCGACCGTGTCGCCAACGCGCACTGGATTAAGGAAAGACATCGCTTCGATGGCCACAGTCACCACCCGCGACTTTGCCACTTTCCCGGCCAAGATCGCGCTGCCCAAATCCATTTGCGAAACCAACCAGCCGCCAAAAATGTCACCATCGCGATTTGTGTCCTTGGGCATGGCGATCGTCTGAATGACGAGCTCGCCTTTTGGCTGGTCGACGTCGGGCATCGAGCGGCAAAATAGCAGAAGATCCAGACGAAGCGGAAGAGGAAGATTATAGGATCAACATGCAATCGCCATAACTGTAAAAGCGATAACCTTCGCGGATCGCTTCCGCGTAAGCGCGCAACAAAAACTCGCGGCCGGCGAACGCGCTCACCAGCATGAGTAAGGTCGAGCGCGGGAGATGAAAATTCGTAAAGACAAGATCGACATGTTCGAGTCGATACGGCGGATAAATGAAGAGATCAGTCGACTCGTTTTGCGCGATGAGCTTTCCGTTTTCACGTCGCGCAGATTCCAAGACGCGGACCGTCGTCGTGCCGACCGCCACAATTCGCTGCGCGTGGTTGATCTTGGCCGCAGCTTCAGCGGAAATGGAAAACGATTCCGAATGCATCCGATGTTCGGCGATATTTTCGGAGTGCACCGGCCGAAACGTTCCCGGCCCGACGTGCAGGGTGATGAACGCGTGCGGGATTTCGGACAAAATTTCCGGAGTGAAATGCAAACCGGCCGTGGGCGCAGCGAGCGCGCCCGGCTTTTGCGCGAAGACCGTTTGATAGCGTTCGTCGTCCGCGCGATCGCTGTCGCGGCCGATGTAGGGCGGCAACGGCATCGATCCGTGCGAATAAAGATCGACATCTTCATCGAGGGCGACGATCCGTTCGCCGTCCGGCAAAATCTCTTCGACGTGCAACGAGACGTTGTCGATCTTTGACGTCGCGCCGAGTCGCATTTTGCGGCCGGGTTTGACCAAACACTTCCAACGCGCGGCCCCGAGTTTCTCTAAAAACAGAAACTCGATCGTGTGATCGTTGGAAAACCTCCGCGCTGGAAGAACGCGCGTGTTATTGAGAACGAGCAGGTCGCCGGACCGCAAGAAAGATTTCAGATCGCGGAATTGTCGATGTTCGATCGTCTCGGAACCGCGATGCAGAACCATCATGCGTGACTCGTCCCGTTGCGGCAATGGCCGCTTCGCGATCAGCGCTTCGGGCAACGGATAATCGTAGTCGCTCAGTTTCGAACTCATCGGCGCATCATCAACTCCGAAAGCTTTCGCGAGTCAAAATCATTTGCCGATTCATGCAAAACTTCACATTATGCGGTTGATGCAATTTCCGCAGGCGCTCGAAACCGTTTTGCAAACGCTCGAGCGCATTCGCGACGAGAGCGCGCATCGACCGTGCGCGTCACGCGGTGCGCTAAAAACGTTGGATCGCGCTGCGCCCATTCGCGCTTCCGAACGTGTTCCGGAATCGAAGATCGACCCGCCTTCGCCGGGCCTACGGCGGGCAAGCAACGACAAGCTCGAACAATTAGCGGCCGTTCAAGAGCGCGTCTCCGTCTGCACAAAATGTCCGAATCTCGCAAGCTCGCGCACCCAAACCGTTTTCGGCGTCGGTAATCCTGATGCCGAGATCATGTTTGTGGGCGAAGCGCCGGGTGCGGATGAAGACGCGCAAGGCGAACCGTTCGTCGGCCGCGCCGGTCAGTTGCTCACAAAAATCATCAAGGCGATGGGATTCGCGCGCGAAGAAGTCTATATCGCCAACATTTTGAAATGCCGGCCGGACACGCCCGGAAGTAAATTTGGAAATCGCCCGCCGACGCCGAAAGAAATGCAAACGTGCCGGCCGTATTTGATGGAACAGATCGACATCATCAAACCGAAGGTGCTCGTCGCCCTAGGCGCAGTGGCGGTGGAAGGACTTCTCGGCACGCGCGCGCCGATGCGCGAATTGCGCGGACGCTGGGATTCATTCAACGACAGGCCGCTAATGATCACGTATCACCCGGCGTATTTGCTGCGCAACCAATCTCCCTCCGAGAAACGCAAGGTTTGGGAAGACATGATGCTAGTTCTGGAGCGCCTCGAGAAACCGATCAGCGAGAAGCAGCGAAATTATTTTCTGTAGATCGCAATTACTTATCTCGCAATCGGAGCCGCTGGCTTCATCGTCTGGTTAGATCGTTGTGCCATCGCGCAACGATCCGCGCCAGGCGCGGAAAACCCAACCGAGACACCAAACGAAACTGAAGGCGATGACATACAAAAGAATGTTTGCGAGAATGCTGATGGCGATGACCTCGTAAGAGCCGATCTCGTGCTCGTGTCCATCGGTCATCATGAGCCAGATGCCGCTCGGCCAAAGGAATATGCCTCGACCTGAGGTGACGAAGTACTGGAAGGGAGGGACTGTGAAGAACACTAGCGGTACCGCAGCGCCGGCTGCGGCTCCGGTCACAACGGCCCATCTAAATTTGGGGGTACGCATGATACGATCTAACGAGAATTAGGCCATAAACTTGTAAATGCACGCGGATTTTCAATCGTCATTACCTCGACAATTCGCGGTAGAGCGAATTGATGCGCGAGCGCGAACCTAAGCTCGCGATGAGCGACAACATGATCCCGCGAACTTCTTTTCGCGGCACTTTGATGTGCCGGCGAAGGGCGGTCGCGCCGGCGCCGCGCAGGAGCGTGAGCGTGCGCGCGCCAATGAGCGCGGGAAGAACAGTGGCGATGCGCACGCGGCGATTGCGAATCGCATCGGCGTATTTGATTCCGGCAGCAATCCCCCGCTCCGCTTTCTCGCGCCACTTTCGATAAATCGGAAGAAACCGTTCGGGCTCGCGCAAAATTTGTGAGGGGCCCATTGCAGCCACATGGAGCTCGTCGTCTGGAAAATAACATCGACCCGCGCGAAGATCGGCACCGGCATCGCGCAAAATGTTGATGAGTTGCAAACCCATGCCGTAGCGTTTTGCCAAGTCGAGCATTTCCGTTTCACTTCGGGT
Source organism: Chthoniobacterales bacterium (assembly GCA_035635435.1). GTDB lineage: Bacteria > Verrucomicrobiota > Verrucomicrobiia > Chthoniobacterales > UBA10450 > AV40. Next base: position 4,489 of record DASQBB010000066.1, read on the forward strand.
TGTGAATTTCGGCAAATGACGAAAACAGAGGCGCGTCCAAAATTCTCCGGCGCTGCCGGCAACAAGATAAGTGTATTCATCGAGCTCGGCCGCAGTTTTGAGAGCGACGATCTGTTTGGGATTTGGAAATCGTGCGAGATCGAGAAGTTGGCCGCGATTGATTTGCTCCAGGACCGCGCGAACATCTTCGCGGTCTTCAACTTCACTTTGATCGAGCCAATCGACCACCGATTGGAGTGATTCAATCAGCGCGCGCTCCGCTTCGTTTTTTTGCAACGGTCCGAGTTCGGCGCTTAGATCGACAATTGCATCGCCAAGCAGTTCGCCCTGGATTCCGCGCGCGAGCAATCGCAGTTTTTCCGTGCGCAGCTCAACCGGCACTTCGGCGGTGTCGGCGATCGTGTCCGACGCGCGCGCGAGCAAATAACCAAGCGACACAGGATCGCGCAGTTTTTTCGGCAACATCCGGATCGACAGATAAAACGACCGTGAGACGCGCGCCAAAATCGATCCGCGCAATTTCGAAAGAGAAATCGCCGAACCTGTCTCCTGGCCTAATGAATCGTCAGTGGCCGGCATTTTTCACCTCGATCCGGCTCATATCGGAATTGCCGAGGCCAACGGTGGTGGCCGTTTGCACGTAACTCGCCAATCGGCCGATGGGAGGGAAATTCGATTTTGAGCGCCAATCGTCGAGTCGCTTCATCGCAACCGTGTCCAGCGCCACCGGATCCTTACTCGCGTAAAGAGTCGCATGGTGGAAGGCAAAGTTCGGCTGCGATTGCGGACCGCCGCCGTATTGGGCAGTGAGGCCGTCCATTATGTTGAGAACCACTTTCTGCGAAATGATGGGATTGCTGTAGATGATGGCAATACTTTCCACGCCGAAACCGGTGCCCTGCGCGAACCGCCGCCAGTTGTCGATGTTGGGAATCGTCATGTTGTAAAGACAGCCGGCGATGCCGTTCGTAGTGCTGTTGCTCATTACTGGGACGTTGATGATTTTTGTCACTTCACTCGAAACGATCCGCGAGAAGTGGCTGACGTCGCTCGTGTTTTCTGTGTCCGACAAAGGCTCGCTTTTCCCTCTGTCGCCGATGTAATCGACGTCGCCCCAAACAAGTTTTCCGAGGAGAGGCGCGGTGAAAATCGCTTTCGAATCGTAGCCGCTCCGCGGCGCGATCGACTTCAACTCAAACCCGTCCGCTTTCTTGTAACCGGCCTCTTTCGTTCCTTGCAGCGAGCGGTCCCAAACAATAATGCTGCTGCGCGGATGTCCGGCCGCGACCAACCCATCCACGATCGCGGTCACGACGTCGTGATGAGTCGTGAACAATTCGCCACCGGCAGCGGAAATTTTGATTCCGATCTTATCGTTAGGCGCAACTAGCGAGCCCCACGCTTTGGCCAGGTCCGGCTGACCCGTCACCGCCAAAATCAATCGATCGACCATTGCCCGGACGGCACGGCGATCAGTTTTGTAACTCACAATCGCGTCCGGATCATGCGTCGTATAAACAACCGATTGTTCCGCCGGTGGGGCTTGCGCCAACACGCTGCCAATGGCGCAGAAGTAAACCAGAGCTACATTTCGGAAGTTTGTCATGTCGAGCAACGTCGAGACATCTCTTACTATTTCTGTTGCTGAAGTGCAGTCAGAAACATTTACAGATTCCTCGGTCCGAGCCGGACTGGCATTTTCGCTCGGAATGACAACAAAGACTAAGCGACTCTATAAAGTAACAACGTGAATCACAACTCAACGAGCGGCGCGCTGTCAGACGCAATCCGCCATCTCTACGTTCACATTCCATTCTGCGCACGGATTTGCCCGTACTGCGCATTTTACAAAGAGCTCCTGGATCGTTCCCAAACGCCGCGCTTTTGCGAAGCGCTTCTGAGCGAACTCCGCCAGCAGGCACAAGATCGACATCTCCTCCCATCGACAATTTATTTCGGGGGCGGCACGCCGACGGCACTGACGACAGCGCAGTTGGAATTTTTGCTGGGCGGTTTCCGCGACCAGCTCGACTTGTCGGAGCTCGTCGAGTGGACCTCGGAAGCAAATCCGGGAAGCGTGTCGGCCCATAAAGCCGCATTGCTGCAACGGCTCGGCATCAACCGAATCAGTCTCGGCGTTCAATCCTGGGACGATGATTTGCTGAAATTGCTCGGACGTGAACACAACGCGAAACAAGGTGAGGAATCGTTCCGGATTTTTCGCGACGCCGGATTTTCAAACATCAATGTCGATCTGATGTTTGGACTGCCGGGACAAACGATTCATCAATGGCGAAGCACATTGGAGCGAACGGTGTCGCTCACGCCCGAGCATATTTCGACTTATTGTCTGACCTACGAAGAAGACACGGAATTTTTTGTCCGGCACGCGCGCGGCGAGTTTCGGCAAGATTCCGACGCCGATGCGGAATTTTTCGAAATGACGATGTCGATCCTGGAAGCGGCCGGTTACGATCACTACGAGATCTCGAATTATGCGCGACCTGGTTTTCGGTCGGCGCACAATCGCGCCTATTGGTCGGGCGCAGATTATTTGGGCATTGGCCCGAGTGCTTTTTCGACCGTTGATATGACGCGATCGCAAAACATCGCGGACTTTCGGCGCTACGCCGAGGCCGTTCTCGCTGGAGAATCTGCGATTGGGTCGGTCGAACATTTGACGCCAGAAATGAAACGCGCCGAAAAAATCGCGCTCTCGTTGAGAACGCTTGATGGCGCTCCGACGAAATTATTGGAACCGTTTCCAAACGAAATCCGCGAATTTGTCAGACTCGGTCTGCTCCAAAGAGCGCGCGACAGTTTTGTTTTAACGCGCGCCGGGAAATCGCTCGCGGATTCCGTGGCTGAGGCGTTCGTTTAATTTACTCCACCGCGCCGTAACGCCGCTGACGTCGCCCGTATTCTTCGACCGCGGCATACAAATCTTTTTTCGTGAACTCAGGCCACATCTTCTGGGTCACGTACATTTCGGTATAGGAAAGCTGCCAGAGAAGAAAATTCGACAAACGCATCTCGCCTGAAGTGCGAACGAGCAGGTCGGGATCGGGATAATACCGGGTGTAAAGATGTTTGCTGAACATTTCGACGTCGATCATCCCCTTGTCGATGTGGCCGAGCTCAATGGCGCGGAGCAAACTTTTGATGCCGTCGATGATCTCGAGCCGGCCCCCGTAACTCAGCGCCAGGACCAAAGTGACGCCCGTGTTATTGGCAGTCGCTTCGACCGACTTGTGCAGTTGTTGCTGGCAGGCCTCCGGTAAATCGGTGAGCCGGCCAATGGCTTGCAAGCGAACATTTTTCTCGATCAGCTCCGGCGTTTTCTCTTTGAGAAATTTTTCCAAAAGGCGCATCAGCGCGAAAACCTCGCTTTTCGGCCGCTGCCAGTTCTCCGCCGAAAAAGCGTAGAGCGTCAGATAATCCACCTTCAGCTCGGCGCAGGCTTCGACGCATTCGCGCGCCGCTCTGGCGCCTTCCTCGTGGCCTTTGATTCGCGGCAGGCCCTGCGCCTTGGCCCAGCGACCATTCCCATCCATGATGATCGCGATGTGCCGCGGGACGGACTTGGCGCCAGGAGGCATCGCTATAAAAAGATCGTCTGTGCGCGAGTCGGCCCGACACTGATGATCGAAACTGCCGCGCCAGTGAGCTGGGCTAGTCGCTTCACGTAATTTCTTGCGTTTAAGGGAAGTTGCGAAAGTTTTTTCGCAGAACTCGTGGATTTATTCCACCCGGGCATCTCTTCATAAATCGGCTCGCAATTGTCGAGCTGGACCGCGTCACAAGGAGGAACTTCCAGACGTTTCCCGTTTAGCCGATATCCGACACAAATCCGGATCAGATCGACACCGTCCAAGCCGTCCAAATTCGTAATCGCCAGCTCATCGATGCCGTTGATCATCGTAGCGTATCGGGTGGCTACAGCGTCGAACCATCCGCAGCGCCGCGCCCGACCAGTGGTGGAGCCAAACTCGCGGCCGAGCGAATGAAGCATCTGGGCAAGATGTCGATCTTCGGTTGGCAACGGCCCCTCGCCCACGCGCGTCGTGTAAGCCTTCATCACGCCGACCACGCGATCCATTCGATGCGGAGGCACACCGGTTCCAGTGCATGCGCCGCCGGCCGTGGTGTTGGACGAGGTCACATATGGATACGTGCCGTGATCAATGTCGAGAAATGTGCCCTGCGCGCCCTCGAACAAGATTCCTTTTCCGCGCTCAATCGCGCGATGCAAATAGACAACCGTGTTGGTGACAAACGGCCGCAACTTTTCCCCCGCCGCGAGATAACTCGCGTAGACTTCGCGATAATTGATCGGCTTCGCACCGAGCGCCTGGAGAATGTTGTTGTTCTCGCGAATCTTGGCCTGCAGTTTTTTTGCGAACAAAATCGGCTGCATCAAATCGGAAATCCGGAGACCGGTCCGCGCCGCCTTATCGCCGTATGCCGGGCCGATACCGCGTTTGGTCGTTCCAATTTTCGCCCGGCCTTTTCGTAATTCGCGCTGTTCGTCGAGCAATCGGTGATAAGGCAAAACCAAATGGGCGCAATTGCTGACCAGGAGGTTCTTTCCGATTTTCACCCCAACTCCGCGCAAGTGTTCGATCTCGGCCACGAGCGCGATTGGATCGACCACCACGCCATTACCGATGACGCAGACTTTTCCGCGGCGCAAAATTCCCGAAGGAATGAGATGCAGAATATAGGTCGAGCCGCCGTGAACGATGGTGTGGCCCGCGTTATTACCGCCCTGGCTGCGGACAATCACATCGGCCTTGTTCGTGAGCACATCGATGATCTTGCCCTTTCCTTCGTCGCCCCATTGCGCGCCAACTAGAATCGTGTTTGCCATTTCAATTCAAACTCAGGCAAAAAATTTTCCCGACGCATCTGGCAAGACGCAGTCGGGACTTGCCCACGAATGATAAGAACCGCGCGTCTTCGCGCAAGCGGTTTTCAGGGGCGAGGCTAGTGAGCGCTTGAGCTCTGCGAAGCGAGCGCCTTCTTCAATGCGTAGGCGGACTCGCTCGATCCTCCGCCGCTCCGTGCGTGCGAGTAATTGCGCAGCTTGTCCCAGTGAATTCTGGAATCGTAAGTAAATGTGTTCATCGCCACCCGGTAACTGGCGCCACTGCTTTGCACATGTCGATGCGACACAATGAAATCCGATGGGTCGTAATAATTGCTGAAGTCTTGCGCGAATTTGTCGCGGCTCATTCCGATCGCGATGTTCTTGCGGATTTCAAGATGCAGATGCGCATCGTAGAGACCGTGGGCATTGCCAATCGCGGCAATGTGCTGCCCGCGTCTCACAGCCTGGCCACGACGAACAAGGATTTTGTCGAGATGTCCGTAAAGCGAATCGACGTTGCGCACGCTTCCACCTTCCCGATAGGCGTGCCGGACAATAATCACGTTTCCCCAGCCTTGATGACAATCGCGCGCGAAAACAACGATACCATCGCCAATGGAATAAACCGGATCGCCGAGATCTGTATCACCGCCGCCCACTCCGTCCCAATCTTCTCCGAGATGGCCGTGCGCCCGCACTCCGCGAGCTTTGTAATATCCGCGGCCGTCAGGCTTCCCAACCGGCAGATCGAAACCGTCCGCCAATCTGGTAAACGCCGTTTGCGAGGAAAAGCTGATTGACTGCGCAGGAGGAGGAGGCTCGCTTTGGTGCGATTGTCGATCTAAGGGGCGCACCGCGTTTGCGCTGATTTGTTTCTTCGGCTTCAAAGCCGCCTCATCCGACGTGTCCGAATCTGTTTCGATGTCGTGATTCTCTTCCTTCACTTTCTGCGCGGCTAACGCTCCAGCCTGCCGCATCTGCTCGATGCTCAGTTTGGGCGCGAACAAATTCAACGTCGAAGCAACGGCAACAGTTTGCGGCCGGACCTCCACCACCGGCTGCGCGCTTGGATGTTTTATTTGCTGAACAACTTTGCCAGCTTTCTCGCGGGGCACCTCGACTTGTTGGGCATAAGTCGTCCCGACTAGGACCAAGACAAAGACCAACGCGACAATGACGAACTTCCCGACCATGGAAGCGTTTGTGATAAACAAAGCGTGCGCGGGAGGCAAGCAGTTATTCACAGGCCGCGGTGAAAAAGTCGCGCCCCGCTATTTTCGCTGAATCCGCACCACCGGCAGCGGAAAACGCAACCGCAATTCGCCCTGCAGAAAAATCTCAACGTGATGCAGCCCGAATTGTTGGAACTGAACGCCGCCGAAATAATGAACATTGGTGGCGTGGCCTTCCATTTCCTTGAGCTCGAATTCAACCTCCGCCTGGGCGAGCACATTTTGTTCGTCCACTCCGAGGATGCGCGACCGTTGCTTGAATTTGCCGGCGCCACTGCACCAGCGCGTCCAAATGCATAACCGCAAATAATTGATCGGCAACGCCGGCGCGGCGATGACGTTGAGCACGCCGACCAGCGTATTCATGCCGTTAAACTCGCAACGGACGTCCTCGCAGAGCACGCAGCTTTGCAGGTCAGGCAGAATTGCTTCCGAGGTTTCCATCGATTCAGAGGATCAGATCGAACCGCGCATCAATAGAATGATCAAAACGATTGCCAATGCGATCCGGTAAATCGCGAACGGCGCAAACCCCTTCGTCCGCACCCAGCGTATGAACCACGCGACCACGACGAGCGCGACGATGAACGAAACCACGAAACCGATGCCGAGTACAATCCATTGATGACCGTCCACCGCGAGCGGCGCGATATTCCCTTCGCCGATTGTGTTGCGGCTCGGCTTGAGTGTTTTGAACAAATCGTAGCCGGTCGCCACGACCATCGTCGGCATCGAAAGAAAAAATGAAAACTCCAGCGCCGCCGGGCGCGACATTCCCGCAATCTGTCCGGCCGCGATGGTGGACATCGAACGCGAAGTGCCCGGGAAAACCGCAGAAAGAATTTGGCACGCACCGATCCAAATTGCTTGCGGCAAGCTCATCTCTTCCATGTGCGTCACCCGCACTCGCGTGCAAGTTGCATCGACAATCCACATCACGATTCCACCGACAAGCAGCGCAATGCTGATCACCCAGAGGCTTTCGAGATTTTTGCCGATCACTTTGGTCAACGCCCATGATGGCAGCGCGGTCACGACGAACGCGATCATCGTCAGGCTGAGCGGATGCGTCACGAAATTGCGATCGCCCCGTTCGCCTTTTGGAAAAGTGCTCAGAAATTCCAGGATCCGTTTCCAAAAATAAACCGGCAAGGCCAGGATCGCGCCGAGTTGAATCACGATCGTGTACATCTTCCAAAAGCTGTCGTGCAGATTCAGATTGAACAATGCCTCGACGATGCGGAGATGCCCGGTCGAGCTCACCGGCAAAAATTCCGTCAGTCCTTCGATAATACCGAGAAGGACCGATAATAAAAAATCGTTCATCACTGTTTTGCTTTCTGTTAAGTGCCAGTCCGGCTCGGACTCATGAAACCGCTTCTCCTCCGCGCTCGTCTGTTCGGATCCGGATCGCTTCTTCCACTTCCGTGACAAAAACTTTTCCGTCGCCGATCTTTCCGGTCTTGGCCGACTGCAGGATCGCCTCGACCACGCGCTGCGCGCGGTCGTCGTCCACCACTATTTCAAATTTCACCTTCGGCAAAAAATCCACGGTGTATTCGCTGCCTCGATAAATCTCGCTATGACCTTTTTGCCGGCCGAAACCGCGGACTTCACTCAGAGTCATCCCTTCAATTCCCACAGCGGCAAGCGCGTCCTTCACCGCTTCCGTTTTAAATGGTTTGATGATCGCCTCAATTTTTTTCACCGCGCCCAAACTAGAACCCACATTGCAAAGCGCAAGCAAATGGCCTTTTCAGCTGCCGCGCACTTCACTTGCGCGGAATGACCAGTTTCTCGACATTGGAGCCCGTGAGCCCAGAATCTTCGCCCGCCGTCACGTTCGCGGAACCGCCAGCGCCCACCGCTGTCGCGGCGCGACGAAATTTGGCACCGACCCTTCGTATTCGCCCGACCAAAGGCTGGGCCGCGTTGAATCTTCGCGAGCTTTGGAATTATCGCGATCTCCTT